>NZ_BAAJOA010000022.1:0-511 GCF_057541095.1 Companilactobacillus sp. y65-5 | reverse complement strand
GCCAATAGGGTATACCCTATTGGTCTTTTTTATTTCTGTGCTATACTAGGAATTACAAGTGTTCATTAGAACTGTCCAAAAGGGGAATTGGAAATGGCTAAAATCGGTTATGCGCGTGTGAGTTCCAAGGAGCAACATTTAGATCGACAATTAGCGGCTTTAAAAGGCGTTGATAAATTATTTACGGATAAATTAAGTGGGGCTAACACTAATCGGCCAGAACTGCAAAAAATGCTGGCCTATATTCGTGAGGGTGATATTGTCCTGGTCACTGAATTAGATCGCTTAGGCAGAAACAACCAGGATTTGACTAAGATCATGAACTCCATTCAAAATAAGGGGGCCACCCTAGATGTATTGAATTTACCGTCCATGACAGGAATCGCTGATCCTAACTTACGGCAACTGATGACCAATTTGATTATTGAACTCTATAAGTATCAGGCCGAAAGTGAACGTAAGCGAATCATTGAGCGCCAGCAGCAAGGGATTGCCTTAGCTAAGCAGCAGG
>NZ_BAAJOA010000021.1:0-2479 GCF_057541095.1 Companilactobacillus sp. y65-5 | reverse complement strand
TTCTTTTTTTATCTTTTCAAAATAAGAGTAACACTTTTCTTACTGTTCAGCAACAAAAAAGTAAGAAAAGTGTTACTTTTTTGACCATGACCAAAAAAAACCAAATTTTGTGGTCAAAAATTGAGCCTGTCATATCAACGTTTCTAGCCATTTTGACCAAATGACCAAATGACCACATAGGGGGGTGTCGTAGTACCCCCCCCAAGGAAACCCAAAATTCAAACCCATGAGGGAATTTCATTCCCTCAAACTCCCTTGAGCCTCCTCCTGCCGAAATATACGGGCGCTACGCTTATTATTTCGTTCAGTTATCGGCTTTCATAATCTAACAGCCAACATCTTCACTGCAAAGCCACGCTACGCTCAAGGGCTTTTCCGCTACGATAACGCCTGTTTTAACGATTATGCCGACAACTAAACGAAATAAACGCTAAAACGTCTCAGAAACGATTTTGAGACGTTTTAATAAACGACCGATAAATTATATTGTCAAATTATAAAAATGCCTTAGAACGAAAAATAGAGCCATTAAAAAGCAAATAAACTCCGATAGCAATAAAAAAACAAAACCAAAACCCAAAAGATAAAAAATAAATACCACAGCAAAAATAAATCAGAGTTCGATTTTTCGAACAATGCGCACTTACACACCACTCCAAAATTGGGTGGTTTTTGTGCTTAAAAAATGTATCAGAAGTCGGCTATCCGACAACAAAAAAGGGCGCTCATTTTGAGCACCCACTTCCCATTTTATAATTAATTTTGTATCTCACCAGTCTCTTTGTTTATGTCCTCTCTGCCGTACTTACGTTCCTGATAAACGGCATCGAAGTATAATTCACCTATACTTTATGTTATAAAGTGTGAGCTCTTTCAGAGGGACGCCTTGCCAGTGGGACAGACCCCACCGCTTATTTTTCTGACGAAAAATTCCGCTCTCGTTATCGAAAATTTTGGCTGTTTTTTACGTAACTTTAAGGCTAGTTAGTAGCTCGCTCTCGCTCATGCAGGGCTACGCCCTACATACCAAATTAAAAACTACTGCTCAGTATAAGCCTTCAATTTTAACAAATTATTTTTTTCAGTATCATCTGCTACTGCGCGAACATATTTAACACCATTACTTTCGACAGCTTCTAACTCAGAATATGGAGATAATTTAACTTTAATTTTAAATCCTTGTTCTCCTTTTGATTTGAGCCAAATATGAATAGCTTCTTTTTTGTAACATCCCTGAATTTTTTCATGATCAACTGTCCAAGTTTCATCTTCGGTTGATTCTAACTTAATTTGAACAATACTTTTTAGATCATGAACATCATTCTCATTAAAACTAATTCCTGTTGCATAAATCATTAAATCACATCCTCATTTTATTATTCCGGTAGGACTTCCATGTAAAGTATAACTCAGTAAATCAACTTCCGTTGATAATTCCACTTCAATTTCCCTATATCTCTCAATTCGCTTTTTTAATTCTTCGTTCTCTTTTTTTAAATCTTTAATTTCAGCTTGTAATTCTTTTTCTCTATCCATCATTCCAATATCTCTCCAGTTTCTCTATCTATTTTTTTAAAAGGCTTATGACGATTAGAGCGTAGATAAGCAGTTAAAAAGATCGTTTGACTTCTAACGGTGGGAAACCAATCATCGAACTTTTCAGATACAGCATAATCAACTAAATCCCCATATTCATAACAGTTAGATTCACGAATCCATTGCACTATTTCTTGCAGAATGACATCCGTATCTACTCCAACATCTGTTAAATATTGACGATATTTAAAACCATTATGAGCAACAACTTCACTTTTATCATACTGATACTTTTCAGGATTGTTTCTGTGCCACAAATATTGAACTGAACCTTGTAAGCTAGCAACTTTTTTTGGTTCTGGTGCATTCATCATTTCAGAGATATATAACGCTTGTTTATAGCTTTTTTTGTTAGTAAACGAAATTATTATATGCCAGTGAGGTTTTTTTATTTCATCAGTCGTTTCGTTTATATCTTTATCATGCAGTGGGCTTTCTATCCACTTTTCTCCTGTTTCATCTAACAATTGTCTCCAATTTTCAGGAGCTGATTCAGGATATACAATCCAACTCCAATTCCTAACACGATTATCTTTTTCATCGTTTTGAATATCTTTTTCAACCATGCTATAATTACCTTATCAAAACAAAAGCAAGAATAGCGATTTCCGTTTCTCTCAAAAAATGCGGAAATCGCTTATTTTTTTTGTTCAGATTCCTTTCTATTTTCGTTAATCCAAGAAGTAATAAGTGCAGACTTACTTAACCCCATACTTTTTGCATTTTTTTCTAAATCATCAGCAACTTCTTTTGTTAGAGTTAACATCACTCTCTTTTTATCATTGCTTACCAAAATGACCACCACCTTCTTTTTTTATCTTTTCAAAATAAGAGTAACACTTTTCTTACTGTTCAGCAACAAAAAAGTAAGAAAAGTGTTACT
>NZ_BAAJOA010000020.1:0-3353 GCF_057541095.1 Companilactobacillus sp. y65-5 | reverse complement strand
CTCATCGCTTCTTAGGGCATTAAAATAGCGTCTTAATGTTTTGGTCATCATTTTTTTTAAATCAGGGTCATCTAATATAATCCATACGCCTAAATCCTTATGTTCTTTTTCAACAGCATATTTAGCGTTTATGATAATGCCAATAAAGCGCCGCATTTGTTGCGGGGTACGGCACCAAAAGCTAAGTAGTTGCACTGCTTCTGGTTCTAAGAAGACCGGCAAACCATTATCTTCGTCAGTTAAGAACTCATTAGCATGGGTTACCAAATCCTTGTTTTGTTTTTCTAGTTCTGCTGGTGAGAAATAAGCTGTGGAAAAGTCCAACTTTTGAGTATCTATATTGTATCTATCTTTATCTTTTTCTTTAGGTTCTTTATATAGATTAAGTCCATTTTTTGAACTTCCGCTCGTAGCAAGGGTTTGCGGGGTGTCGTCAACGAACTTATGCGGAAGTTCATTTTTTGAACTTCCGCTCGTAGCAAGGGTTTCAACGGTCTCCCGCGGAAGTTCATTTTTTGAACTTCCGCTCGTAGCAAGGGTTTGCGGGCTATTTTGACCATATTCACCGCGTAAATAGACATCGGTGGCTTTGACATCAAGTTTGGAAAGGTATAAACGGTTCGGTTCATTCTTTTTAGTTTTCGGGTTAAAACCCATTTGTTTCTGAACGAGTAATCCGATTGATTCCAGCTCTGTTTTTGTTTTGATGGCTTTTCCCTTTGAGCAATTAAACAAGTCCATTAGTTCTTGGTTGGTAAAGATAAAGTAAACATGACCCTCACTATCAACCCAGTTATTGCGCAAAGAATACTCTAAACGGTCTTTGAGGACCATATAAGCTAATTTAGCGTCATTGCTTAAATGTTTGTATTGATCGCCATACATTAATACTTTAGGAAATTGGAAAAATAAGGCTCCATATACGTTATCGGCTTCATAGTAATTGAACTTTGTTGATTTTGTCATAATTAAAACTCCCTTTCTTGACTGACACACGCTGTCTCAAAAGAGAGTTGCTAAAACATTTGATTTGCTTTAAAATACAAATCTGATATGCTCTAACTGAATTACAAAGCCTCACGGCTAAATGAATGCTTTGTAATTTACCAGCATGTGTCTATTTGTGAGTTGCCCAGTCGGCAACTTTTTTTAATTGCTAACAACAAAAATGGACTAAATAGCTTCGGTTAGCTACTTAGTCCATTGGTTTTAATTTGTGTTTTTTAACTATCCTTAACTTGTCCTTACGGGCTGGTTTGCGGTATAATTAACTTACAAATTAAGAACAACGTTCAGACGATTTTAACTTGCCGGTCTAAATCGTCTGAATCTAAGTAGCTGTCTGTTAGCTACTTGCTAAACCTAAAATCCCTGATTCCTCGTGAATCGGGGATTTTTCTGTTTAGCTTGATCTTTGTATTCGGTTGTTAAATTAGTCTTAGTCTAGCATAGCGCTTACCTAGCAGCAACTTTATTTAGTCTTGTATACTTTGCCAGCTTTTGGTTGAAACCAGTAAGCAATAGAAGATACCAGTAAATACTCAAATAATATAAAGACACTAAAATGCTTGGCCGTATTAATATCAAAAGCACTAAATATAAGGAGCATAAGTAACCCGATGAAATAAGTGATAAACAGGGACATTATTTGTAAAATTCTTACGACAATACGACGATTACCACTGATTCTTTCAAAGAAAAGTTGTAACCAATATTGCATTGGAAATAACCACTGGCGAATAAAAAAGCGGTCATCTACTAGGTGCTTTTTGGCAATTCCAATGGCTGGAATTATCCAAAAGACAATAAGGCTGGCAAGCAAAAATGTAACATTTATTGAAATTTCCATAACAACCCCCCCTTAAAGTGACATCACATATTTTTTATAAGCTCATTTAAAAATTTGGAGGCAGACTTAAAATTATGTTCTTTAGCCAGACCATCAAGTCTTTTGCGTGCACTAGGTTGAAGTGAAAAGGTATAGTTCTTAGTACGTTCCTCTTCATCTTTAAAAACAGGAATAACAAGTTTATCTTTAGTATCAGTTTGCTGTTCTGTTTCATTTTTTTGTAGTGCCTTTTTTATGTTTTTGTTCTCTGGATCGAATGCCATAGGTAGTCCTCCTTTATAATTCACATGTATACGTATTGAATATACATGTGATTAACACGTGTACAAAGCATTTATAACTTTTCCGTGATTTCATTAAATGTTTTGTCCATACTATCAAAAAATTCATGTTGATCAATATATGTTTTGTGGTCTTCAGCCATTTTTGAAAGAGATTTTTTATCCAACGTTGAACGATTGAATAGCTCCTTTTCTGGAACTGTAGCCAATACACTGGGATCGCCTTTTAAGGCTTTTAATAACTCGCGAGATGATCTTGTGTTGTGTTTAATCATGTTGGCGATAAAAAATAATTTTGTCGTGACATAAGATTTTCTAGTAGAGTAATCAATGGCTTCTTTGCGTAATTCGTTAATTCTTTCTTCTAGGTTAAATTTTGCATTATACCCATGTTCGCTAGGTGTGATTGGACTAAGGATAGCATTACTAATGATTACTGCATTCTTGGTAGCAGTAGAAAAATCTGGGTGACAATCCAAAATAATATACTCGAATTTTCCTAAATTTAAACGTTCATAATTATCTGACAACCACATGTAGAGGAACATGTTTTTGTTAGTCTTATTTTCAATGGTCCGCTCAATATCGTCAAGGTGCATGTCTCCGGCAATTAGACTAATATAAGCACTTATTTCATGTATTTTGACTTTCCCTCGATCTAAGAAAATGTTGCCAACGGTGTCTTGATTGTCGTAAATGTTGTAAGTCTGGGTTAAATTACTTTGGTGGTCTAAGTCAATAAATAAAACATGCTTGCCATTTTTTGCTAACCATTCACCATAATTAAAAGCTAGGGTAGTTTTACCAACGCCGCCTTTTATAGCTGAAAATGTAATAATTTCCATTAGTTTCCCTCCTCATACATGCTAAGTAAGCTTAATAAATATCACTACATGTATAATAGCGCGTAGCACGTATATTTGCAAATGTTACATATGATTTATATTCATGAATGATTAGTATACACTAGCTAAGTGTCCTATCTCTTGATATTAAGCTTTTTACGATATCGAATAAAAGTTGTCCGCTTGATCCCGGTATTCCGAGCAACGTCTATGTCACTCATGCCTGCCTGATAAAGCTTAAAAGCATGTTGCAAGCGGGGATCGTCTTGGGTGTATTGGGGTTTGCGCCCATGATATTTACCCTGCTGCTTAGCTAAGGCAATCCCTTGCTGCTGGCGCTCAATGATTCGCTTACGTTCACTTTCGGCCTGATACTTA
>NZ_BAAJOA010000019.1:0-1766 GCF_057541095.1 Companilactobacillus sp. y65-5 | reverse complement strand
CAACGGTAGACCTTTGAAAACTGAACAAAGTTTTAACAATCAATTGTGTAGGCCTTTTAATTAAGGTTTAAAGTTTTTTGAAACATTGACGAAGTCAATTTTCGCTAGTATTTATGAGTCACAAACTTTTAATATGAGAGTTTGATCCTGGCTCAGGACGAACGCTGGCGGCGTGCCTAATACATGCAAGTCGAGCGAACTCTGGTTTTTGATTTTTGGTGCTTGCACCAAAATGATAAAACATTTGAGTGAGCGGCGGATGGGTGAGTAACACGTGGGTAACCTGCCCTAAAGTGGGGGATAACATCTGGAAACAGGTGCTAATACCGCATAACAACATTTACCTCATGGTTTATGTTTGAAAGATGGTTCTGCTATCGCTTTAGGATGGACCCGCGGTGCATTAGTTTGTTGGTGAGGTAACGGCTCACCAAGACGATGATGCATAGCCGACCTGAGAGGGTAATCGGCCACATTGGGACTGAGACACGGCCCAAACTCCTACGGGAGGCAGCAGTAGGGAATCTTCCACAATGGACGAAAGTCTGATGGAGCAACGCCGCGTGAGTGAAGAAGGTTTTCGGATCGTAAAACTCTGTTGTTGAAGAAGAACATGCGTGAGAGTAACTGTTCATGTATTGACGGTATTCAACCAGAAAGCCACGGCTAACTACGTGCCAGCAGCCGCGGTAATACGTAGGTGGCAAGCGTTGTCCGGATTTATTGGGCGTAAAGAGAATGTAGGCGGTTTATTAAGTCTGATGTGAAAGCCCCCGGCTCAACCGGGGAAGTGCATCGGAAACTGGTTAACTTGAGTGCAGAAGAGGAGAGTGGAACTCCATGTGTAGCGGTGGAATGCGTAGATATATGGAAGAACACCAGTGGCGAAGGCGGCTCTCTGGTCTGTAACTGACGCTGAGATTCGAAAGCGTGGGTAGCAAACAGGATTAGATACCCTGGTAGTCCACGCCGTAAACGATGAGTGCTAAGTGTTGGAGGGTTTCCGCCCTTCAGTGCTGCAGCTAACGCATTAAGCACTCCGCCTGGGGAGTACGGCCGCAAGGCTGAAACTCAAAGGAATTGACGGGGGCCCGCACAAGCGGTGGAGCATGTGGTTTAATTCGAAGCAACGCGAAGAACCTTACCAGGTCTTGACATATCTTGAAACACTAAGAGATTAGTTTTTCCCTTCGGGGACAAGAATACAGGTGGTGCATGGTTGTCGTCAGCTCGTGTCGTGAGATGTTGGGTTAAGTCCCGCAACGAGCGCAACCCTTATTACTAGTTGCCAGCATTTAGTTGGGCACTCTAGTGAGACTGCCGGTGACAAACCGGAGGAAGGTGGGGACGACGTCAAATCATCATGCCCCTTATGACCTGGGCTACACACGTGCTACAATGGTCGGTACAACGTGCTGCGAACTCGCGAGGGTAAGCAAATCACTTAAAACCGATCTCAGTTCGGATTGTAGGCTGCAACTCGCCTACATGAAGCTGGAATCGCTAGTAATCGCGGATCAGCATGCCGCGGTGAATACGTTCCCGGGCCTTGTACACACCGCCCGTCACACCATGAGAGTTTGTAACACCCAAAGCCGGTGGGGTAACCTTTTAGGAGCTAGCCGTCTAAGGTGGGACAAATGATTAGGGTGAAGTCGTAACAAGGTAGCCGTAGGAGAACCTGCGGCTGGATCACCTCCTTTCTAAGGAAAAGTGCGAAAGCACAACGGAATACACAAGTTAAAACTTTGTTTAGTTTTGAGAGG
>NZ_BAAJOA010000018.1:0-3191 GCF_057541095.1 Companilactobacillus sp. y65-5 | reverse complement strand
AACTCGTACCTTGAAAACTGGATACTAAGAATTAATGAATTAAAGAAACACCGAAAACTGCGCGACAAACCACTTTAGTGGTGTTTGTCAAGGTTAAGTTATAAAGGGCGCACGGTGGATGCCTAGGCACTAGGAGCCGATGAAGGACGTAACTAACGACGATACGCCTCGGGGAGCTGTAAGTAAGCTTTGATCCGGGGATTTCCGAATGGGGGAACCCAATCATCGTAATGGATGATTACTTATATGTGAATACATAGCATATTAAGAGGAAGACGCAATGAACTGAAACATCTAAGTAGTTGCAGGAAGAGAAAGAAATTCGATTCCCTGAGTAGCGGCGAGCGAAACGGGAAGAGCCCAAACCAAAGAGCTTGCTCTTTGGGGTTGTAGGACTGGCAATATGAGAAAAAAGTGAGTATAGCTGAACAACTTGGAAAAGTTGGCCAAAGAGAGTGAAAGCCTCGTAAGCGAAATGCGAACTACTCTAGCCGGGATCCTGAGTACGGCGGGACACGAGAAACCCCGTCGGAATCTGGGAGGACCATCTCCCAAGGCTAAATACTACCTAGTGACCGATAGTGAACCAGTACCGTGAGGGAAAGGTGAAAAGAACCCCGGAAGGGGAGTGAAATAGATCCTGAAACCGTGTGCCTACAAATAGTCAAAGCCCGTTAAGGGGTGATGGCGTGCCTTTTGTAGAATGAACCGGCGAGTTACGTTTACATGCGAGGTTAAGCAGAAAATGCGGAGCCGTAGCGAAAGCGAGTCTGAATAGGGCGCTTTAGTATGTAGACGTAGACCCGAAACCAAGTGACCTACCCATGTCCAGGCTGAAAGTGTGGTAAAACACACCGGAGGGCCGAACCCATGTATGTTGAAAAATGCTGGGATGAGGTGTGGGTAGCGGTGAAATTCCAAACGAACTTGGAGATAGCTGGTTCTCTCCGAAATAGCTTTAGGGTTAGCCTCGGGGATTAGGATCATGGAGGTAGAGCACTGTTTGGACTAGGGGCCCGTCTTGGGTTACTGAATTCAGATAAACTCCGAATACCATTGATCTATACCCGGGAGTCAGACGATGAGTGATAAGATCCACCGTCGAAAGGGAAACAGCCCAGATCACCAGTTAAGGTCCCAAAATTCATGCTAAGTGGAAAAGGATGTGGAAACGCATAGACAACTAGGATGTTGGCTTAGAAGCAGCCATTCATTCAAAGAGTGCGTAATAGCTCACTAGTCGAGTGATTCTGCGCCGAAAATGTACCGGGGCTAAGCATGATACCGAAACTGTGGATGCATCGTAAGATGCGTGGTAGGAGAGCGTTGTAAGAGCATTGAAGCTGTACCGTGAGGAGCAGTGGAGTTCTTAGAAGTGAGAATGCCGGTATGAGTAGCGAAAGATAGGTGAGAATCCTATCGGCCGAAAGACTAAGGTTTCCTGGGGAAGGCTCGTCCTCCCAGGGTTAGTCGGGGCCTAAGATGAGACCGAGAGGTGTAATCGATGGATAACGGGTTGATATTCCCGTACTAGTTTATTTTGTTTGAACGATGGAAGGACGCAGGAGGATGATGTGTGCACACGGCTGGAAAAGTGTGTTCAAGCAGTAAGTCTTGGTAAGAGTCAAATGCTTTTACCTTTAAGGACAAGCTGTGATGAGGAGCGAAATTTAAGTAGCGAAGCACAGTAACTCACACTGCCGAGAAAAGTTTCTAGTTAGAAATAAACTACCCGTACCGCAAACCGACACAGGTAGTCGAGGAGAGAATCCTAAGGTCAGCGAGTGAACTCTCGTTAAGGAACTCGGCAAAATGACCCCGTAACTTCGGGAGAAGGGGTGCTGGTGTAACAGCCAGCCGCAGTGAATAGGCCCAAACAACTGTTTATCAAAAACACAGGTCTCTGCTAAATCGTAAGATGACGTATAGGGGCTGACGCCTGCCCGGTGCTGGAAGGTTAAGAGGATCAGTTAGCGTAAGCGAAGCTGAGAATTGAAGCCCCAGTAAACGGCGGCCGTAACTATAACGGTCCTAAGGTAGCGAAATTCCTTGTCGGGTAAGTTCCGACCCGCACGAAAGGCGTAATGATTTGGGCACTGTCTCAACGAGAGACTCGGTGAAATTATAATACCCGTGAAGATGCGGGTTACCCGCGACAGGACGGAAAGACCCCATGGAGCTTTACTGTAGCTTGATATTGAGTTTTTGTGTGACATGTACAGGATAGGTAGGAGCCGTTGAAGTCGGAACGCTAGTTTCGATCGAGGCATTGGTGGGATACTACCCTTGTTATATGAAAACTCTAACCTACACCATTTAGCGTGGTGAGGTACAGTGTCTGGTGGGCAGTTTGACTGGGGCGGTCGCCTCCTAAAATGTAACGGAGGCGCTCAAAGGTTCTCTCAGAATGGTTGGAAATCATTCGCAGAGTGTAAAGGCACAAGAGAGCTTGACTGCGAGACTGACAAGTCGAGCAGGGACGAAAGTCGGACTTAGTGATCCGGTGGTACCATATGGAAGGGCCATCGCTCAACGGATAAAAGCTACCCTGGGGATAACAGGCTTATCTCCCCCAAGAGTTCACATCGACGGGGAGGTTTGGCACCTCGATGTCGGCTCATCGCATCCTGGGGCTGTAGTCGGTCCCAAGGGTTGGGCTGTTCGCCCATTAAAGCGGTACGCGAGCTGGGTTCAGAACGTCGTGAGACAGTTCGGTCCCTATCCGTCGCGGGCGTAGGAAATTTGAGAGGAGCTGTCCTTAGTACGAGAGGACCGGGATGGACATACCTCTGGTGTACCAGTTGTGCCGCCAGGCGCATCGCTGGGTAGCTACGTATGGAAGGGATAAACGCTGAAAGCATCTAAGTGTGAAGCCCCCCTCGAGATGAGATTTCCCATTCCGTTAAGGAAGTAAGATCCGTTAGAGATTATGACGTAGATAGGCTGCGGGTGGAAGTGTAGCGATACATGGAGCTGAGCAGTACTAATAGATCGAGGACTTTACCAAGTAAGTGGTTTTCGGTTGATTTAATTCATTTGATTAGTATCTAGTTTTGAAGGTACGAGCAGAATAGTGTGGTGGTGATGGCAAGAAGGATACACCTGTTCCCATGCCGAACACAGAAGTTAAGCTTCTTCACGCCGAAAGTAGTTGGTGGGAAACTACCCGCGAGGATAGGAAGCTGCCACGC
>NZ_BAAJOA010000017.1:0-7852 GCF_057541095.1 Companilactobacillus sp. y65-5 | reverse complement strand
GTTTATCGACTACATTTTGTCTGTTTATCGACTACATTTTGTCTGTTTATCGACTACATTTTGTCTGTTTATCGACTACATTTTGTCTGTTTATCGACTACATCTATTTACTACTGTATTCAAATAAGGTAGTATTATTCAAGGAGGTTATTTTATGAGCAATGAATTAGTCAAATATGACCCTGAATTAAATACAATCCCCTTGCGAAGGTTTACTCCTGTAGAAATGAACTTGTTCTTTTCTGTAGTTTCTAGAATGCGTGATAAAGGTGATGATACTGTTAGATTTACCTTTGATCAGTTAAAAGAGTTAAGTGCCTATAAGCCAACCGCAAATAATCGGTTTATTGATGACATACAAAGTACATATCAAAAAATACTAGGTCTTAGATTTGGCTCTCGAAGTAAAGATGGTCTTGATAGAGAGATGTTTGTCATGTTCACTCGATTTGAAATTAAGGGATCTGCAGACGTTCCTTATGTTGATATTCAAATTTATCCCAAAGCGTTGAAACTTCTAAATAATCTCGAAAGTTGGGTTCGTTATGCTTTGACAGAGTTCCGAGATTTAAAGAGTAGTTACGCAAAAACAACTTTTCGTATTCTTAAACAATTCCGAACCACTGGTTATGCTTATTTTTCTAAAAATGATTTCTTTGAACTACTAGATATTCCACAAAGCTATTGGAGTAAGCCTGCGAACGTTGAATCTAGGGTTATTCGCCCAATCAAGGAAGAACTAACCCCTTTGTTTAGAGGCCTAACTATACGAAAAAAATATGGTAAAGGTCGTGGGAAACCAGTGGTTGGTTATACTTTTACTTGGAAGCCTGAAAGAAGAGACGCAAACGACTTTTCTCAAGGTAAGTTCCAAGATGAGCGTCAAAAACTTTTTAATATCCAGAATAATGGTGAATTAACAGAACAAGAAAAATGGCGTGCTACCGATAAAGTTAAAGGCCTACCACTAGGCTCAACTGAAAAACAGATTTTAGCCGAACGACAGATTGAGCATGATAAAACAATAAGAGATCAGGCAAGACAAGAAATGCTTGCTGAACTCCGAAAGGGGTTTGGAAAACATGCCTAAAACTATTAGAGAACTTGCTGATGAATTAAAGGTCTCTAAACAAACTATTCAATACCACTACCAAAGACTACCAACAAAGAACCGACAAAAAGATAGTCAAGGTAAAAACGTGATCAGCCTTACAGCTGAAAGGATTATTAGAGGCAAGGTAGCAAAGAACTTGGTAGCAAAGAACCAACAAACAGGTAGCGAAAAAGCGACAAAGACTAGCAAAGAAAATAATGAGCTAATCGCTACTCTAAGAAGAGAAGTAGCAGATTTAAAGTTTCAACGGGACAAACAGCTTGCTACCAAAGATCAGCAAATAAGTAGCAAAGACCGACAAATTAATCATCTAACCAAATTAATAGATCAGCAACAACAACTTCAGTTAACAACTGTGACAGAAAACAAAGAACTAAAAGAACATGTACACAAATTAAGTGATTTACTTGAAACTTCTAAGCTGTCTTATAAACCACTAGTAAATGACAATAAAAATGACTTTTCGGATAGTCATGGGGCTGATAAAATTAAGGCTAATTATCACTGGTGGCATTTTTGGTAGTAATTCTATAGCTTTTACAAAAAACAAAACTTCAGAACGTGGCCAAAAAAATATTAGCCAGTTTTTGAAAAATTACTACAATATGTTTTTTTACTGTTTATGGATAACAATAATTCTATTTATAGTTAGCCGAAAACGGTGGCAAAAAATGCCAAAACAAATAATATTTTTTTAAGGAGGATCAATATGGACTTATTGCCAAATAAAATAGATAAAGTAAGTGTTCCCCCCTTAAAGATTCAAGGGATAAAAACAAAATTAGTACCTTTTATAATGAACTCAATTAGTTGGGATGGCCAGGGAACATATTTTGAACCATTTATGGGGTCGGGAGTTGTGGGCTTTAATATAGCCCCCAGAAAAGCAATTTTTAGTGATACTAACCCATATATAATTCAATTTTATAATGATTTGCAATCCGGTAAAATAGATGAAAAAATAGCTAGAGAATTTTTAGAAAAAGAATCAGTTAAATTGTCTGCTACGCCTCCAGACAAAACTTCATATTATTACGAAGTTAGAGATAGATTTAACAAGGAACATTCATCTTTGGATTTCTTGTTTTTACAACGTTCTAATTTTAATGGTATGATGCGTTTTAATAGCCAAGGAAATTATAATGTTCCTTTCGGTAGAAAGCCGGAAAGATTTAAAAAAGCTTTAATCACAAAAATAGTAAATCAAATAGCATGGGTTAGAAAATTAATGATTGGAAAAGACTGGAAATTCATACAAATGTCTTTCCCAAAGGCATTTGAAATGATGAGCGAAGGAGATTTCGTATATTTAGATCCACCATATATCGGAAGGTATGACGGATATTATGATAATTGGGGAGAAAAAAATGCTGATTTATTAGCTCAAATCACTCAATGCAGTAAAGCGGGATATGCTCTTAGTATGTGGTCAGAAAATATGTACAGAAAAAATGATTATTTAGATCAGTGGTCAAAAGGTATTAAGGTAACTACGGAACACTTTTATTACTTGGGAGCAAAAGAAAAAAATAGAGGTGCTATGATTGAGGCCTTAATAGTTAACCGCAAAAACTTTAATGATAATAAAGAAATTAAAAAACGCAGAATTCAAGAAATATCATTATTTTAATAGAATAAAAAGTGCGTTCAATTGTGGTATTTAAATACCACAATTGAACGCACTTTTTAGAACAATGGAAACTATAACTTAGCACCAATCATTTTTGTCTTTTTCTCTTCTAAATTTTAAATATTCGGAATACTTTTTTGACAAAATAGCAGCCCTTTGAGGATCCCTTTTTTCAATCCAAGAAAAATATGAAGGTAAGCTGTTAAAAAGCTCTGCTCGTGTCTGAAGACTATCTTTATATTTTGGATGATGCGTCCAATAATCCAAAAACACTTCTTTTCCTAAAAATGCAAATGGACCAGCACCATAAACAAAGGGGGCAATCGTATTATATTTAATTGTACCAATATTGTCAGTATTGCCACTCCCTTTTTTATCACCACAAATACGATACTTTTCTTGCACAAAACATTCTACATATTTGTATGCAGGAGTGATTGTTTTTAAATTTTCAAGCTCCGTTTTCCCCCTAAATGGTTTTGTTTCTCTAGTATATACAATTCCTAAGATATAATGTTTTTCATAATCAGAATAGGTTCCAGAAATATTTTTTGTACCATTTCTCATAAAGCTAGTAAAACTACCTCCAGTAAAACCATATTTTGAATTTTCATTTTTTCTATATGTTGTTTTTACATCAATAGCAATTCGCTTTCTATCTGACTTTTCAAAATAAAAATCGGGGTATACTGTCTGTTTCTCAGATTCATGTAATATGTAGTTTAAGTCTTTTGCTGCCTTCATCAAGGCGTCTACTACTATTACTTCAAATAACCGGCCAATGATTTTTGAATCATTTCCAAAAGCATATATAGCTTCTTTTTTATTTATAAACCCGAGAAACTGCCATTCTTCGTCATTTTTGGGAAGATATTTATTTATTTTTTCAATTATTTTATCCGTGTATGCTTGCAAGGCTTTTCTCCCTTCACTAAATAGCTGATCAAAGTACCTGATTAGTCTAGAGAATTATAATGGAATATAAACACCCTATAGCCTCCTTTTTGATCATATAACAAAATTCCTATGTATTTTTTATAGGGGTGGAGCTATTTATTTTTTTAGATCTCACAAAAATAAATGTTATCACATATGTCAACTTTCCCCTCGTTTAACTCATAAAGTATTTTTCTTGTCTGAGGAATAGCCTTATTTTTTGTGTTAAACAAGGCTATTCCATGCTTTATTGGCGACACTAACCAAACTATCCAGTTGTGCAAGTAATATTTGCGTGACTAATGCTAGTAATTCTTGCTAGGATTGCCTTAGATCCTTGATTATGATTTAGGAGGAGTGAGATTTGAGCTTTAAAGACGATATTAAGACCTTGCGCAGGCAATCTAATTTAACCCAAGAAGCGTTAGCTCAACAATTACATGTGACCCGTCAAACGGTCTCAACTTGGGAAACTGGCAAGAATATGCCAAGTTTAGAGACCATGCATGCTTTGAGTCAATTGTTTAACATCTCACTCGAAAAACTTCTATTTAACGAGGAGATTGCAATGAAAAAAGATAAAGAACCCTCTTTGGCTACCCAGATAGATCATGATGTTAAGCTTAAAAGTCGTTATCGTCGTTGGACTTTTGGTTTAGGTGGCTTGATCGTACTAGCACTGATTAGTATTGGTATTTTATGTTTGGGATATTATAAAGGTATTGGGACGATTGATCGCTTTGATCCGTTTTTATCCTATAAAGTCGGGTACACTAAATTACCTAGTGAAAAGGAAATTTCTCCTAACAATAAGGCGACCAATGGTTACTGGACCGCTTGGTTCACCGATAATACGATGGGTAATGAATGGACCAAATTAACCTTAACGACGGGGCTTAATCCTGGGGTCAAAGATCCTTATGTGATGGCGTATCATAAGGGCAGCTATGTTAAAGTTGCACGTATTGTGCCTCGCACCTACATTAATCAGACTTATGTTAGCAACTTAGCAGCGCTAGATGCCTTGTTAAACCATAAGGGAAATACAGCGACTAACAATCATGACCTTAAGAAGTATAAGACACAAATTCACATATCTGACACTGTCCAACAGTTAGTAACTGAATAGAGAACCACCAAGTGATAATCCTACAAGCAATTTCAGGGGCTATTTTATACAAATAGACCCTCGAAAACATTGTTAAAATAACCCCCAATATCTATAATGTAGATATCGGGGGTTATTTTAATTTATTTTTTTATAAGTGCCCCTAAACTATAGCTATTGATTCAAGATTTCATGGGAGCCAGTTGCAACCAATAACAAAATCAATTCATCATGATCTAGCTGATAAATAACAATCCAGTTGTCATAATATCTATTTTGGATAGTTTTGAAAGAAAGAAGCTGGAGCTATACTATCAAGCATGATATAAATAGAATCATCGATCTACAAGGAGGTCTAGGATGAGTGAATTTGAGATAGCATTACCAAGCAATCAAGACACCGATATTGACGTTACCAATCAAGGTTTATACAACTACGACTTTAATTCTTACTCTTTGGCTCCGCTGCAAAAAGCGGCTGGTTTATCTCTTTCGGAGAAAATACGAAAAAGTGTTTTTTCTCACATTTCAGAGACAAAACTTATCGAAGAATTGTCGAACAAGGGTGAGGTCGAATACGTAGCAAAGCTGTCTGATTATGCTAAGGAAAAGCTGAAATCGGGTGAGTGGACCTTAGGTATTCGTAAGAAGACAGGAGAAACTTATGCAGTCATTAAAGATGTTTCAACCGGGAAGAGCCAGAGCTTTGTAACTCTAGATAAAAAGGTTGTTCAGAATTTAGGTAATTTGCCTGAATTATCTGCTATTCAAGGGCAGTTGGCTGATATTGTCGAGAAAATAGAGAGTCTGAATCGCTTGGTTGAAAGAGTCGAACAGGGACAATATAATGACAGATATGCTGGGTTTTTTAGTGCTCGACAGCAGGTCGTGGAAGCCTTGTCAGCAGATGACGAGACAGTAAAAAAGGAATTGTTGATTTCAGCCGTCAAAACAAATAACGACACTATCGCGAAGTTGATGCTAGCCATTCATCATGATGCACTAGCCTTCATTGATACCAAAATCAAACCCAAAGAGGCACAACGAATCGATAATCACCTTCAAAATTCAATTGGTTATTTAAATTCAACTGTCCAATTAAACCTTGTTGCTCACACTGCATTAGGCGAGCAACAAGCATTGATTGCAACACTAATGAACTATAAGTCGTTCATAGGACAAACATTACTTGAAGAAGTTGGTGATACTGAAAGAACGCTTGCCTGGCAGATTGACAATGCGCACAAAGGTATGGACGGAAAGTTTGATGAAATTTCCCTAGATGTGACTGACAGAATCACCTATTTAGTTGATGAAGTGATAAATAAAAGGAGTGGAGAGCAGGATTATGAGAGAATCGAAACCGAAAAAATGCATGATGCCGAGCTGTGATAAAGAAACTTTTGATAAGAAAGCCTTCTTTTGTCGTGAGCACACTCGAGTATTCGAGTCATTTGTGAGTACTGCGAAAAAAGTTGCAGTACCTGCCGCAGCAAGTGCGGCGCTGTTTGTGGCAAAAGTTATTAGTGGTAAGAAAAAATAGTATTAAAAAAGAAGAGATTTTGCCCATTTTATTTTTATAAAATGGGTAGGTGGCGTTTGCGTAAAGCAAATCGACACAATCCAAAGGGGATAAAAGGGGAAAGTGAAACTTCCCCCTTTTCAAGCCACATTGTAATACAAGAACGAAGTGCTTTGTATTACAATGTGATAGCTTGCAGTATTTATGGTTTTATATGGTCCATTTTGTTGTGAGGATTGTAACCGAATAGGACGCAATTCTTATTACAAAATCAATGACAAAGGGCGATTGACTAATAAGCGCTGGGGCATTTTATATTTGAGTAAGTTATTGATGGATCAGAAAAATATATCACAAATTTAAACAAAGACTCACTCATTTAAGAGACGCTACTAGCATGAAATTTTGTTGTTGCGATAAGCAACTTCTGATACATGATTTTTAGCCATTACATCACTCGTTTTTAGAGTGATGTGTAAGTGCGCATTGACCTCGTTTCACTCGGTCTACTGATAACCATGAAATCAGTTTTTGCCGTTGTTGAATGGAATGTATTCTTAATTCAATTTATGCTTACACTTAACTGAGTTTGTTATGCTTTAAATGCTAAAAATTGTTGCATATCCCGTTGCTTTCAACCAAAATTTTAATAACTAACTATCAAGAATTACGTATCTAACCTGGAATCATTATTTTAATGTTAGGAGTAATTAAGCTGGACGAAAAGAAAGTATTAAAACCCATTGACGAAATTCTCTCTGATCCTTGGCAGGTTGATATTCAAGAATTATTTAAAGCTTCTGTCAATGAACCTGACGAGATTAAAAAGAATTTGTATGATTCCGTGTATACTTACATTTTGCAAAAAAGACAAGAAGATATTATTAATCGACCAGGCTTCATTATTTAGTCCTCTAAAAGCTCCCTGAGGGCTTTTTGTTTTGGCTTTGGTATAAATATACATAAATAGCCTTAAAATCGCTGAGAACAAAAAATAAGGCCCTTAAAAAGGGACATAGCAGTTAAATCTTTATCAAGTTTTAGAAAAGCTAACTATTTGCTGTCAATGGTAGCGGACGAGCAAAGCGTGGGAGCATAAGGAATTGACAGCTCTTAACCAGTCTTAACACTGAAATGGCGAAAGCCAAAGTTTTGTAGAAACCTTGCTTTCCTGCCTAACGGCGAGTGAAAAAGCGGTCAAGCTGGCTCAGCTTGGACGGGGTTCGGGGCGTCAGCGCCCGAATTAATGTGGCTTGCCACACCTTTTAGGCAACGAACAGCGTGAGGCGCAAGGAGCATAGCGAATGAAGTTTAATGTGAGCCTGTTTTTGGGCTCACTCCTTTGTGTTTTTTTGTTTTAGGTTTGTATCTCGTACAGTGGTGCCTCTTATATACCTCTTTTATAAACCTCTTTTAAACCTCTTTTAGACCCCTATTGCGCCTTACTCCCCCAGGGCGTACAGAAGTTTATCGACTACATTTTGTCTGTTTATCGACTACATTTTGTCTGTTTATCGACTACATTTTGTCTGTTTATCGACT
>NZ_BAAJOA010000016.1:0-8928 GCF_057541095.1 Companilactobacillus sp. y65-5 | reverse complement strand
GTTTATCAAGTAGGTTTTGTCTGTTTATCAAGTAGGTTTTGTCTGTTTATCAAGTAGGTTTTGTCTGTTTATCAAGTAGGTTTTGTCTGTTTATCAAGTAGAACTATAAAGTTGACTACTTGATAAACATAATCTAAAATTAATTTGTAATCATTAGGAGGTACAGCATGGGAAATGAAATTATTAAATATGATCCAGAGTTAAATACCATTCCACTTCGAAAATTTACTCCAGTTGAAATGAATTTATTTTTTTCGATTATTTCTCGTATGCGTGATAAGAGTGATCAGACCATTCGTTTTACTTTTGATCAATTAAAAGAGCTAAGTGCTTATAAACCTACTGCAAATAACCGTTTTGAAGATGACATTCAGAGAACTTATGAAAAAATGATGGGATTACATTTTGGTAGACGAAGTAAAAGTGGATTAACTCGAGAGTTTTTTGTTTTGTTTACAGAATTTAAAATTGATGGAGATGCAGAAGAACCTTATGTAGACGTAAAAGTTTATGAACGTGCTTTACCCCTTTTAAACAAGCTTGAAAGTTGGGTTCGTTATGCGTTGGCAGAGTTTAGAGATTTAAAAAGTAGTTACGCAAAAACAATGTTTCGGTTACTAAAACAGTTCAGAACCACTGGATATGCTTATTTTTCTAAAGAAGACTTTTTTGAATTACTAGATATGCCCAAAAGTTACTGGAATAGTCCCTCTAACGTCGATAAATTTGTTATAAAACCCATTAAAGAAGAATTAACTCCTTTGTTTAGAGGATTAACGGTTAGAAAAAAATATGGTAAAGGGCGTGGGAAACCAGTTATTGGCTATTCGTTTACCTGGAAACCAGAAAAGAAAGATGCCAATGATTTCTCACAAGGCCAATTACAAGATGAGCGTCAAAAGCTTTTTAATATTCAGCATAATGGTGAATTAACAGAGCAGGAAAAATGGCGCGCCATTGACAAGGTTAAGGGGTTAACTTTAGGCTCTACTGAGAAACAAGCATTGGCTGATAAACAGGCCGAGCACGATAAAAAAATAAGAGATCAAGCAAGACAAGAAGCACTTGCTGAACTCCGAAAGGGGTTTGGAAATCATGCCTAAAACTATTAGAGAACTTGCTGATGAATTGGGCGTTTCAAAGCAGGCTATATGGCAAAAGATAAAAAGAGATGCGTCAATCGATTTACGTCAATTTACATCAACAAAAGGCAATACTGTTTACGTTGATGTTGATGGGCAAAAAGCTATTAAAGCAATGTTCTCAAACGATTCATCAACAAGATACCGTCAACAAAAAGATGATGTTGACGACAACAAAAAAGATGCGGTTGATGGACAAGATGAAGTGAAATTCCTTCGAAATTTAGTATCAGAATTTCAATCTGAAAAGAAAGAGTTACATAAGTTACTAGATCAGCAACAAAGATTGGCCTTACAGGACAAACAACTGCTCGAAGAATACAAGGCAGAAATTAAGGACTTGAAAGCCTTAACGATGGCACCGCATGATAATAGTGAAAAAGAAGTGACGTCAGACAAACAACCGGAACCTGAAAATAGCACCCCGGAGTCACAACCTAAACCTAAAAAGTGGTGGCGTTTTGGTAAATAGTTACAACTAAAAAAGAAAAGAAGACTAGTTAAATAGCGGAAGATAAATTTGAACAATCTGTAGCTGCCAAGCTAAAGGGTGAGGGCTGGGACTGTCCCACAGATTATTCTGGTGGGTAGATTGTAAAATTAATCCGAACGCTGTTCGGATTAATTTTACAATCTACCATATTAAAGAATATTTCATCTTATTTAATAAGAAACCATATTTATATAACAACATAAAACGCACTAAGTTATTTTATTGAACATATATCTTACTTTATCTATCCGACTATTTAGACGACGGGTCTGGCAAACAGGTTCGCCAGTGGTAACCTGATATCCTTTTAGCTCTGCTAAACAAACACTAAGCCCATTTGTAAAAAAAGTTAAATCATTGCGATAATCTTGAATACATCGAGCAGGAATTTCTCCAATAATAATGACCTCATTATTTTTCAGTTGAGTATTTACGATATTTGCACAATATTTGGGAGCATCGTTATATGCCCGTGAAAGATATTCCTGTGGTGCATAAACTTTAAAACTAAGATATGGCTCTAACAATTCTGTTCCAGCTTTTCTAAAGGCTTGCTCCAGTACAATAGGAGTAAGCATCCGAAAATCTGCTGGAGTACTAACAGGGCTATAGTATAAACCGTACTTAAAACAGATTTTACAATCCGTCACATTCCAACCATATAATCCTTGTTCGCAACCATAGCGTATCCCTTCCATAACTGCATTTTGAAATGATTGATTTAAGTATCCAAGAGAAACCGAGCTCTCATACTGCATTCCACTTCCCAACGGAAGCGGTGATACAGATAAACCAATGGAAGCCCAGAAAGGATTTGGCGGCACTTCGATGTGAATGGTATATTCTGCATTTTTTAACGGTCTCTCCATATAAATGACTGTAGGCTCTTTTAGTTCTATCTCCACATGATACTTTTCTTGCAACAGTGCACTAATCACTTCCATTTGTACTTTCCCTAAGAAAGAAAGTATAATTTCATGTGTCGTAGAATCCACGTAATATCGTAGAAGCGGATCACTATCTGAGATTTCCAAAAGGGCATCAAGCAACATTTCTCTCTGTTCAGGTTTACTCGGTTCAACAGTTGTTTGTAGTAGAGGGTGCGGATTTTCAATCTTTTTTCTCTGTGGCAATAGTTTTGTATCTCCAAGAACACTATTTAACTTCAAAAACTCATTTTGCAAAATAACAATTTCTCCAGAATAAGCTCTATCAATCTTACATAATTCACCATTTATTGAAGTATACATTTCTGTAACTTTTATTTTTTCTTTTTCTGATACTCTAACCGAATCTCGTAAATGTAGTACTCCACTATAAAGGCGTATATATGCAAGACGTTGTCTTTTTTTTGTATATTCAATTTTGAAAACATTTCCGCAAAGTTCAGACGGACCTCGATGTGTTGATGAATAAAATTTATTAGTAATAACTTCTATAAGGTTATCAATCCCTATATTACTTTTTGCACTTCCATGATAAAGAGGGAACAGAGAACAATTCTGAAATCTTATGCTTTCCTCTTGTTCGAGTTCCAATGCTTCTAATGATTTACCGGACATATATTTCTCTAAAAGGTCATCGTTTCCCTCTATTACCGTATCCCATTGTTCAGATTCGGTAAAGTTCGTCACACACATATTAGGATACAGTTCTACCTTCTGTTTGATTACAATTTCGGCAGAAAGTTTCTCTTTAATATCCTGATAAACCGTTGATAAATCAATTCCATTTTGGTCAATCTTATTGATAAAAAAGATTGTGGGAATCCCCATTTTCCTAAGTGCATGAAATAATATACGAGTTTGTGCTTGTACGCCATCTTTTGCAGAAATCAGTAGAATTGCCCCATCTAAAACTGATAATGAACGATATACTTCTGCTAAGAAATCCATATGTCCTGGCGTGTCTATGATGTTCACCTTCGTATTTTCCCACTGAAAAGAGGTTATTCC
Organism: Companilactobacillus sp. y65-5; assembly: GCF_057541095.1. Taxonomy (NCBI): domain Bacteria; kingdom Bacillati; phylum Bacillota; class Bacilli; order Lactobacillales; family Lactobacillaceae; genus Companilactobacillus; species Companilactobacillus sp. y65-5. Next base: position 5,338 of record NZ_BAAJOA010000016.1, on the reverse strand, counting down.
TGTCTGAATTGTAATTCCTCTCTGACGTTCTAAAAGCGTATTATCCGTCCTCGTTGTACCTTTGTCCACGCTTCCTAATTCTGTAATCGCTCCACTGTTATATAATAAGCTTTCTGTTAAGGTAGTTTTTCCTGCATCAACATGAGCTAAAACTCCAATATTAATAATTTTCATGTGATTTTCCTCCATTCAAAAACCCAAAAGGGCATAAAAATCCCAGTGATAAATACTTTTATCACTGGGATTTTTATGCATAACCATAGGTATACAAAGCATACAGATATTCTCTGGATACTTTAGAATCACATGATAAAGGTATTCTTAAACTGGGTACAAAAAACTAAGCCCTCCTAAAAAAGGACATCTAATTATTTGTTCCCGCTATCAAATTGACAGTTTATTTAAGAATACCTTGCCGCATATTTATTAACTCCTTTTAAATAGTCACTTAAATAATAGCACGTAAGAGCATATTTGTAAAGGAATCTCCAATTTTTTATCAAAAAGAGTACATGATTACAAAGTATCTGTAATCATGTACCAATATTTGTTATTTTACAATCTTCCAATTATCTTGTTTTTCTAATATCAACTCAAATTGCGAGATTTGGGTTGCCTTTGTTTCTTGATCTAAATATTTCACAGCGACATTCACGATTACTTGGTTATCTTTTCTGGTAAAGATAGGATTCACCAATTCCTCGAAAACATATTCCTTGTTAATCATAGGTAACACATGATTACTTACATAGTAAGTCAATTCTTTTTCTGTGGCGGTAGGATAGAGCTGGAAGAACGTTTCTAAAAAGCTAATGATTTCGTCCATCGTTTCTGTATCTACTGTATGGTCACTTTCTAGCTGTTTGGGTTGGTAGTCCGATTTTTGAGGTTTCTTACTCATTGTCGGATTTTTGATAATAACCATATTATCTGATTCATCTATATGGACAACCACATGAAAGCTAGACGATATAGTTTCCTTGTCTTTGTCTTCGGTAATAACTTGTTCAACAGAAAACAGTACCTCAAAGGTGTTCTCATTCACTTGAGAAACCTGCCACACCTGTATATCGTTCACACTAGAACTAGTAGGAATATCCTTACGAATCATTTCTTCATTTAATACCTGCAATTCTTCCGTCAAATAATGGGTCAATTTCTCATTTCGTTTATCAATGGCTTCTTGGGATTGTTGCCACGAAAAGTAGTCTTTCGCAAAGGATTTCACAAAACTTTCTACTTGGTTGGTATCGACAATCTGCTGTTTAATGATTTCTGTTTCACGGACAGTATGAGTGTCAATGGCAGTAAAATTTTTATAGATTCCAAATCCGACACTACCAATCAATAAAACCCATAAAACAAAGGTTAATTTCTTATGCGTGCCAACTTTAATCATCGGAACTTTTCTTTGCTTGCTCGGTTTTTTAGATTTCTTTGGTTTCTCCTTCTTTTCTTTTCGCTCGTTTATCAGCACCAGTCCCGACGCTTCCTGTCAAATAACGGCCGATAATGTTATAGCCAGCTGCTTTCAGTGATTTAGCCGTAGCAGCTGATGTGATTTGAGTAGCCATGTCGACACCATCTGAAGATCGGTTAGTGTTACCATTACTAGTTAATAAGCCTTTGATCACAGTTAGGTCAGCAGTTGAAGTATAAGGAGGCAACTTCATGAATTTTCTAAAGGAAACTATACCGTCGGCAACATTTTGTGTAAATTGGCCATTGAAGGCGCCTGAATAGAAACCATTAACGTAAAGACCATATTGAATAATTTTAACGATTGCCCCAGTTGCGCCAGAATTAACAGTTGGTGTTTTATTGATCGTACCAGGACCATAATAACCATTAGCAGTTCCAGTATCCATACCTTCCACTGACTGCAAAGCATAAATCAAAGCAGTGTTCGTATCCCTTTGATAAATTCCATCACATGGTAAAATACCAGTGTAAGCTTGATAATCATGATTAAGCTGTTGTTGCATTGAACGGATTTTAGCGTCCCCACCAGGAACTAAAACAAACGCGCTCATTGTCAACAAGGCTTTCATAATATCCGAGTTTACATTGGCGCTGGTGTCTTTGATACCGGCGTCTTTTTTTAATTCAACGACAGCAGCAGCCGTGTTAGTAGTAAATTCTCCGGTAAATTCTTCAGGGTTGATACCCTTACACCAAAAGCCACCTTGGATTATTTTAACAACATTGTGCTTAAAGCCAGTTTTAACTTTATTAGCAAATTGAGTATCCCATTTAGCGGCAGTTGAAGGGCCAAAATTATCAACTAGATCTGTGATACCTAATTCGTGTTGCAGGGCTCTAGTTAACCCATAAACTGTGTTCCAACCAGTATTACCGTCCTCGGGTACTTTACCAAAGCCAGAAACTTTACCGTAAGTTTTGTTGAGCCAGACTTGTGTTTCTTTTACCATTTCATCCATACATAAATCGTCCTTTCTGTGTTGTTTAGCAACCATAAGCGCCTACAACGAACAAGCTATCAAATGAGTAAGCAGTTTCTGATTCAACCTCCTTAAAAATTATTTGCTCAATATTCGAACACACGTTCGAGTAGACGGCTTAATTTTAGCACAGAAAAACAAGAAAACAAATTTTTGTCGGATTATTTTCGAACAAAAAAGATCTTCCAGGAAAATGGGAAGATCAAGTAAGCTATATATTTTTAAGGGCCCATTTTTACCAAATAGCCCCTTGAAAACATTGTTAAAATAACCCCCAATATCTATAATGTAGATATTGGGGGTTATTCTTTGTTTTTATCAATAAATAACATCTGCTTTTTAGAAAAATTGTTGGACCTTTGTACTAATTGAACTAATTTCTTGCCGAGATAAAGTGGACACAACTTCGCCATCTGATCGTTTTGTTGGATCGACAGCACGGACATGTTGCAATAACGCTGTCCCGTGAATTTTCCCGTTATCTATCCTGATAAATAACGGCGATTTAGCATACTTTTCTTGGGTACGATATTTGTCAGAGGTACTGATTGGCACAACTAGCACCGTATTAAAATAGCGATTATAGTGATCGTTGCTTACAACTAAACACGGTCGCTTTTTCTTAGTTTCAGTGCCTTTAGCCGGATCTAAATTAATCCATAAAATAGCGCCTTGTTTTAATTTCATTAATCAAAGTCTTCGCTTTCCACATCTTTACCCCAATCAACTTCTGTTGTACTGAGATTTCCAAACTTTTTTTCTTGTTCATCAACAAGTTGCCATAGATCCGGTTTACTACGAACAATCATTACTTTACCATTTGGTTCAATCTGCCATTCAATTGTATCAGTAGACCGAACCTTTAACAGTTCACGTACTGTTTTAGGAATTGTAATCTGATTTTTACTTGTGATCTTTGAGCTAACCTTAGTTACATTACCTGCACTCACAATATCATCTCCTTACTTTTTCCTTACAAAAAATAATAACATAACTGCTTTAATATCTCAAGAAAAGGAGAAAAGACTATGCAACAAGTTGTCCTACCCATCAAAGATTCAAATGTTCTCAAAGAAGTTCAAGATACGTTACTCAATAATTTTAAAGCTGGCCGTCGTAACTATACAATTTTTCAAGTTGGTAAAGCTACGCTACTAAGAGTCAGTGACGTTATGTGCTTAAAACAGACCAATATTTTTAATCCGAACGGTTCCATTAAACAAAATGCGTTTATTCATGATAAAAAAACTGGTAAACCTAATACCTTGTATCTTAAACCGGTTCAAACAGACCTTTTGTTGTATCGTCAATGGCTGCTTGATAATCAGTTACAATCTGAATGGCTCTTTCCTTCCATTCAACACCCCGAACGACATATCACAGAAAAACAGTTCTACAAAATCATGAGCAAAGTTGGCGATCTTTTAAGTATTAATTACCTTGGTACCCATACGATGCGCAAGACTGGAGCTTATCGAGTTTATACGCAATCTAATTATAATATTGGTTTGGTTATGTACTTATTAAATCATTCAAGTGAAGCGATGACTTTAGCTTATTTAGGCTTGGACCAAGCAAGTACCGAAACTATGTTAGACCAAATTGATTTTGGTTAGAATTGGTTATTTTTTAGTTGTTGCCGAAGGCAACTTCTGAGACAGATTTTAAGCACAAAACCTCTACTAAATTTTGGTGGAGTGTAAGTGCGCCTTGACCGAGATTTGCTCAGTTTGCGGACTCACATAGATTTTCTATGTGTAAGTGCGCATTAAACTCATTTCATTCCGTTTAATGACGCTAAAAAATAGCTAACTTGATCATTGAAATAAAGGTTGTTTTTTAGTTCAATGCGCACTTACACACAACAACTAAAGTTGATTGTGCTTATACTAAAAAAAGTTGTATTAGATTTCGCTGCGCTCAAACAAATCTTTTTAATTGCTTTACACCGTTTTTCTTTCTAAACTTAATTACCATCTTTGAATAACTAACTATAAAAAGATGCCTTTAATTTAAACCTGAAATAATTAGCTAATGTTAGGAGTAACTCAGATGGACGAAAAAAAAGTATTAAAGCCAATTGATGAAATGCTTGCTGATCCTTGGCAAGTTGATATTCAAGAATTGTTTGAAGCTTTTGTTCATGAACCTGATGAGATCAAACAGAATTTGTATAATTCCTTGTACACTTACATTTTGCAAAAAAGACAAGAAGATATTATTAATCGACCAGGATTTGTAATTTAGCCCTCTAAAAGCTCACTGAGGGCTTTTTATTTTGTTTTGGCATAAATTATATGTAAATATGCTTAAAACTGCTGAGAATTGAAAATAAAGGCCTTAAAAGGGACATAGCAGTTAAATTCTTATTATGTTTTAGAAAAGCTAACTGTTTGCTGTCAATGGTAGCGGACGAGCAAAGCGTGGGAGCATAAGGAATTGACAGCTCTAAACCAGTCTTAACACTGAATTGGCGAAAGCCAAAGTTTCTATAAAACTTTGCTTTCCTGCCTAACGGCGAGTGAAAAAACGGTCAAGCTGGTTCAGCTTGACGGGGTGCGGGGCGTCAGCGCCCGTATAAATGTGGCTTGCCACACCTTTTTAGGCAACGAACGAAGTGAGGCGCAAAGAGCGTAGCGAATGGAGTTTAATGTGAGCCGGTTTTTGGCTCACTCCTTTGTGTTTTTGATTTTAGGTCTTGATCTCGTACAGTGGTGCCTCTTATATACCTCTTTTATAAACCTCTTTTAAACCTCTTTTAGACCCCTCTTGAACCTTACTCTCCCAAGGCTTATAGAAGTTTATCAAGTAGGTTTTGTCTGTTTATCAAGTAGGTTTTGTCTGTTTATCAAGTAGGTTTTGTCTGTTTATCAAGT
>NZ_BAAJOA010000015.1:0-13297 GCF_057541095.1 Companilactobacillus sp. y65-5 | reverse complement strand
TAAGTATCAGGCCGAAAGTGAACGTAAGCGAATCATTGAGCGCCAGCAGCAAGGGATTGCCTTAGCTAAGCAGCAGGATAAATATCATGGGCGCAAACCCCAATACACCCAAGACGATCCCCGCTTGCAACATGCTTTTAAGCTTTATCGAGCAGGCATGAGTGACATTGATGTGTCCCGAAATACAGGAATTAAACGGACAACCTTTATAAGGTATCGAAAGAAATTTAATGTTAAGGTAGATTGTATTCGAAAATAAAATGTTACCTTTTACCCTAGAAAGGTAACGCCAAAAGAAAAATTCCCAATGCATTTAGCAAAGGGAATTTTTTGTAATTAATTCGTGGTTTTTTTGATAATCATTTGAAAGTGAATTATCGAATTGTGGCCCCTAATACGTTTTTAAAATGATTCATCGCCCATTCAGCACCAGCTGGTGAGAACGTGGCCACGGCTGCTTGTGGAATCACAATGTGGTAATCCAGGTTGTAGGCACTGATTGCGGTGTGGAGGACACAAATATCAGTGCAGACACCAGCAATCCAGACTTCATCAATCAGCCGTTCCCGCAGGTAGTTATCCAAATTGGTGTTTTGGAAGGAGGAGTAACGGTTCTTATTGAATTTGTAGACATGGGAATCGTCATGATGTCGATCAAACCAGCTGCCGACTTGGCCGTATAGTTTCTGACCGGTCGTCCCAATAATATTATGGGCCGGATATAGTTTGGTTTCTGGATTGAATGGGTCATTAAGCCGGTGACCATCAGTGGGAAAGATCACATAATCATGCTGGCTTAAGAATTGATCGGCTAACCGCATAATTTCTGGGGCCAACGTCTGCGCTGGCTTGCCAACCGTTAGTGATCCCTTATCAGCCACAAAGTCGTTTGTATAGTCAATAATTAAGAGCGCTTTAGCCATCTTAATGTTCCTCCGTAAATTGAGCTTTAGTAATTAACTGTTCTTGCAATTCAGCCAATGTAGCTGTTAAGTAAACTGGGTACCGATCGGGGTTAACTAACCGTTTTGTGGCTTCTGGTAATTCTGCTACTTGATCCATTGAGAATTGCTGAATCTTAAAGAGATCATTTTCGATTGGGGAAGCATTGGAACCCAGATATTCTTGCATCAATGGCTTAGCATTAAAGTTAGTCAGAACTTGGCTGGCGTGCGTGGCTGCCGAATTAGCATTAACCACTTTCAATGGAGCCGTGATGTGCTCATCAGCCAGGGCAATCACATCGGCGATCGCTTGATGAAGGTTATCTTGCCGGTAAATCCGGTAAACTTGCTTATTACCAGGCAGGGTGATCTTTTCTCTGCTATCACTAACCTTAATTTTTGGGATCCATTGATCATTAATCTTTTCTTCGGCGAGCTTATAAACGCCACTTAATACCGGACTGGAGGAACTGGTAATTAAACGTTCCCCAATCCCAAAGTTATCAATTGGAGCTCCTTCATCCAACAACGACTTAACTACATGCGCATCAAGGGCATCTGAAGCTGTAATCTTTGCCTTGGGGAAGCCAGCATCATCGAGCATCTTCCGGGCTTTGATGGCTAATTGCGAAATGTCACCGGAATCGATCCGGATCCCGACTGGTTGGTGCCCTTGAGCGCTAACTTGCTTGAAGACCCGAATCGCGTTCGGCACTCCTGACTTCAAGACATCATAAGTATCAACGAGCAAGGAAACTTTGTCAGGATAAACCTTGGCCCAAGCTTGAAAGGCACTTAATTCATCAGAGAAGCTTTCGACCCAGGCATGTGCCATTGTGCCGGCCGCGGGAATATTAAATTTACTGGCTGCTTGTAAGTTCGACGTGCTGGTACAACCGCCGATCACCGCGGCTCGCGCCCCATACGTGGCGGCATCAGGGCCTTGCGCCCGCCGCGCGCCAAATTCCATAATTGGTCGGCCTTGAGCGGCATGGTTGATTTGCCAAGACTTCGTCGCAATTAATGATTGATGGTTAATGATGTTTAGAATAAAGGTTTCTAACAGCTGGGCTTCAATCAACGGTCCACTAATTGAAATAATTGGTTCCCGTGGGAAAACAGGGGTTCCTTCTGGTAAAGCCTTAATCGAGCAGTGATTTTTAATCTTGCTCAGGTAATCCAAAAACTCGGGAGTAAATTCATTCAGGGAGGTCAGGTATTCAATATTCTCCTTAGTGAAATGCCAATTTTGAACTTGTTCTACCACTTGCTGGAGACCAGCGACAATGACAAAACTACCGTTGTCGGGAACCCGGCGGTAAAAGACGTCGAAGCGAGCTTGTCGATCATGGGGTAGGGTAGCGTAGTACCCATTGGCCATGGAAAATTCATATAAGTCGGTTAATAGTTGTAGATTCATCTTAAATACTTCCTTTTAAGTAAAAATTACTTTAATTTGGCTAAAAATAAAAGTATGGTTAACTTTTATTTACGTCTAGTATAAATACTTTGCAGCAAAATGCAAATGATGCCCTTTAGTTAAGTTGGTAGAGCTTTGGTGGCCGCCCAGAATGGTTCAAAGTGGCGGCCCCGACTTCTTTGAAGAGGTGGTTGTGAGTTTTCTTAAAGTTGGAATTATCAATCTTGTCAATTGTCGTACCTAAGAAAGCCGCAAAGACTTCGCGCGCTTGGCGCAGGGTAAAGGTATTACCTAAGATCCGAAGAATTTGGGGTTGATAGTCCAGCTTGTTTTTAATCCGATTAATGGCGGTGGTAATGATTTGAATATGATCAAAGACCAGGTGACCGGCGGGACTTAGGATAATCTCCTGTTGGTCATGGGTGATCACATAGTTGCCCTGATCTTTATCAAGCACGAACCATTGGGCATCTGTGGCCCCATACCCTGGATGCAATTTTGGGGTTGATGGTAAATAGGTCATATAGGCGAGTGCCAGTGCCCGAGTTCCCGTAACCCGCTTGGGATCTGTAAAGGTGGCCAGTTGTTCGGTTGAATTCATCGGAACTTGCAGGCCAATTTTATCGTCAATTAGACGAATGCAGGCCGTGTCGGCACTCTCTTTACTCCGCAAGAGGGTTTCGGGGAGGGCCCAATGTCCCTTTAGAGGTTCATCTGCCCGCTTAATCAATAGTAATTGTGGTCGGTGTAATTCAGTATTAAAACTCCAAATGACGTTGGTGATGGTCACCAATGGCCGGGCAATAATTTCACTATCCAATTGACGCTCCTCCCTTCATAATTGTTAACTCAACTCTATTTTAGCATTTCTCGGCCACTAGTAATTGCCCAGTTGCTTTAAATCATGTTTGACGAGGATTGCTAAATTTTGAATGGTGATCGACGTCGGCTGGGCTAACCATAAGCAAAAAGTATTCCAGAAAATACCGACGGCAATGCGGGTCATATATTCAACTTTGGTATCGTTAGTGACATCGACGTGTCAAGCAACACTGGGGTGGCGGAGATGGAAACGCCGAAAGAAAACCGGCATCGTTTGGTTAGCATTATCCAAGATCTTATAGCTTAAACCAGCTTTAACTAACAAAGCCAATTTAGCTGAGTGAGCTGGCCAGTAAGTAAAGAAGTCATCGATGACTTCTTTATAGGTTTGGGGGTTAACTTGCAAGATCCAATCAGTGTATTTCTTTAGTAAGGAAATAACATACTGATTAATCACATCGTCTTTGCTTTTGAAATTCCGGTAAAAAGTCCGCCGGGAAATATGGGCTTGGTTACTAATATCGATCACGAAAATTTCTTGGTACGGTTTGACGGTTAATAATTTTTTACAGGCTCAAACCAAAGAACAATCAGCTTTTATTGAGCTACTTAAACAGCAGTTAAAGGTTAAGGACGAACAGATTGCAACGACTAATAGGATTGCCGATCAAGCACAACAATTAGATTTAACTACACACAAACAATCACAACCATCATTACCTCAACAAACCGAATCTGAGAGAGCGTAAAATATCTTGTGTAAATGCATAAAAGATTTCTGAATTGTATAGAAATAGGGAATGCCTTCCCTTATGATATTTAGTAACCACAGAAAACATCACAGGAGGCATTCCCCATGAATGAACTTACCACAGAAATTATCGCTGCACTAGCCCAAAAGCAAGATTTGGACGAAGTTTTTCGTCACCACCTCGAAATTGCGATTAACCAGCTGCTTCAAACCGAATTGGCAGAGTTTTTGGGTTACGAACGCTACTCATACGCTGGGATTAACACTGGTAATAACCGCAACGGCAGTTATGAGCGCTCGTTTGATACGAAATACGGCCAACTTAACTTAACCATTCCTCGAGATCGCAATGGCCGCCTGATTTAATGCTTTCCAGGGTTCAAATAAGTTATTAATCGCGATTAATGATTTATTTGAGCTGTGGAAGGTAAACGCGGTTCTGAATGTCTCTTAAAATCCGTCTCAAATATGGACTTCAATCCAGGTTTTCAGTAATCACTGAATTGCAACAACTAATAGCTGCCTGAAGCCAACAGTGTCAGTTAAACGGGTAGAACTCAGTCATTTATTGAACTTTGCACCAGAACCAGTTTGAGTGCAACAATATCAAATCAAAAGACATGGTCAGAATAATGATCATCTTGAGTGAGGTGCGTAAATGGATAATGCAATCATAAAAAAGGATATTCTCCTTAATTTAAGCGTTGAGGATGGGGGCTTTGATTTTTCTACATCAATTGCTGATGCAATGGCGAAAGTTGAAACAGAGCTTGTCGTTTTGAATGAAACGGTAGATTCGATTAAAGGTCTGAAACCAGACTGTGATAAGTTGGATTATATTTTGGCTACAAGTTCTGGTGCCTTGTGTGGTATCATCGACATTTTTTTAGTGGGTAAGCCTGGTGAGTCACCTTTAGGTAATATTACGGATAAATGGTTTGTAGCCAGAACGATAGATTTTGCAAAACTGTGCAATCCGGAAAAGAAAAATTTTGATAGCCTTGATTCCGCATTGAGATTCTTGGAGAAGAAATTTAAGGTTCCATATGACCAGACCGGACTGGGTGACGCTGGAAAGACCATTTTCGATTTGACTGCCAAAAATCATCATTTCAAATCTCTTGCACACAATCCGAGTTTGTTGGGACTGTTCTTTTCGATACTCGACCAGTTCAGCAATACATCTCATTTTGTTACAGACGGTCAACTTGTTTCTTTGCAACAGGCAGATGAAAAATGGGAACTACGAGGCGGAAATATTCCAAGTAAGCTGTTCTGTGGATTTGCTAACTGGATAGGTCATCTTATTTCGGATGTATCAGGTTCATCGTCAAGTGCGGCCAAAGGTAATCGCGGCACGGGCCTTCCATCTCCATTGTGGACATGGACCAATGACATTATTGCCATAAAAGCTAAATTGGGACTTAGTGTAACTGAAACGGACAAAACTATGAATGAGCTGGCTCTAAACATTTTTGAAAAAGGCTATGATATTCGGTTCCAGACAGCTCAGGCTATACCAGTATTTTTGAACGAGCTTCTTGTTAGACTCATTTATGCTATTCGCCGTCTATTCAGATATTTTTCAGAAATTCCAAAGACAGAACGCTCCTTTGCGCTCATGTGGAAGAAATGTGAACCATTCTCGAATCCTACAGTTAAGCGAATGTTGACGGTTGCACATGGTACATTCTGTTTGGTTGATGTCGGTGATGCAGTGGGCAGATTGCTTATAGCTGGTGGAGGTACTTTTAATGCGGTAGAGTTTGTCTTACGACTTAACGTTGTCGGAGTCGGACGATTTGCAATATCTCTCTATGGTGAAACGAGGAGAGAGATTTCCTATAATCACGCAAAGAAAGAATTCGATTTTGCGTCAAAGGAAACCGTTATTGTTAGCAATTACATAGAGGGTCTGAAAATTCTGGCACATCAGTACGACGACCACCACCTGTTAATGTTTATCAGTGACTTCGAAAAAAGCGATGCTTATATAGAGGCTTTTGGAAAATCAGTAACATTAGCAGAAGTGCGTAATGTTCCCGTAAATAGAATTCTGAAAAGTAAGCCGGACATCGACAAGTACTTTGGAGGAAAATAATATGGCAAAGAAGTCATCAAAACTTAAAAAAGCGCAACAGAAAGCAAAAGTTGCTGCACAGAAAACGAATCAAAAAATAAATGAGCTGGGAAAATATACCAGTTCGTTGTACACCTCATTGACCACGATACAGTCGTTATTTGACCGCATTCGCAATGTGCCGGAAAAAAACATGCTGAAATATGAGAAGTTAAAAACAATCAGAGTTAACTGGAAACAGCAGGCTGAGAAAATAGAACTGGAATATAAGAAAGCGGAGGTAAAAGCTGCTGGTCAAGGCGTTGCTGGTGTTGGTGCCGGTGTTGGTGCCGGTGTTGCTGTTGCTGCGCTTGGCCCTACAGCTGCTATGGGTATTGCGACCACATTTGGAGCGGCTTCTACCGGAACAGCAATATCTGCTTTGAGTGGTGCAGCATTTACAAATGCAGCGCTGGCATGGTTAGGTGGAGGTGCTTTAGCTACTGGTGGCGGTGGAATGGCTGCGGGCAACGCCTTTTTAGCACTTGCGGGACCTGTTGGCTGGACGATTGCCGGCGTTTCTATTGTAGCAAGCGGTCTGATGTTTTTTAAGACAAACAGCGATAAGGAAAGACTTGAGAATACATACACGCTTATTAGTAACCGTGACATCAAATCATACGAACTTGCTATTGTCGAACTAAGTAAGCGAATTACAAGAATCATAGATGAATCTGAGAAATTAAGAGAAGCCATTGTGAAGATAGAAACCTTCGGAACTGACTACACCAAGATGACGGAGGCTCAACAGTATGAGTTGGGTGCATATGTCAATCTAATGGAAGCATCCACCGCGCTACTTGTTAATCCAATTTTGGGGCTTCAACCCAAATATTCAGAGCAGGATTTTGATAAGTTGTGTGCATCTGAAAGCGAATTGTACAGACGCTATTTTAAGGCTCACAAAACTATGATTATTTCGATGGCAAACTTGCTTTATAAAATCAAGCTCGATGATAAGGATAAAAAGTTGCTGGCTAAATCTTTTAAAAAAAACAAAGACTTCTTATCATCGGTACAGATGGCAAAAAAGGAATTTGATGCAGCTGATATTTCAATGATTGAGAGAGCATTGAGTTATAGATACAAATACAGCACATACTAAAAAACGGTTCTGGTGCAAATTTTCCTCGCTGACTTGATTTTAGTATACTGGGTGCCAAGAAACGAGGGATTGCGCGCATGAATCACTTTAAGGGACGCCACTTTCAAAAGGACATCATCTTAGTAGCCGTTGGCTACTATTTCAGATTCAGTCTCAGCTATCGTGACATCGTTGAATTGCTTCGGGATCGGGGTATCACTGTTCATCACACCACGGTCATGCGTTGGGTTCATCACTATGGCCCCATCTTTAAGGCTCTATGGCGTCGGCATCAAACAGCTCACGCTAAAAGTTGGCGAATCGATGAGACCTATATTCGAGTTAAAGGCCGTTGGGCCTATTTGTATCGCGCTATTGACAGTAACGGTTTGACCATGGATTTTGAGCTACGAAAACACCGCGATTATACCGCATCCTATCACTTTTTGAAGCGTCTCTTGACGACCAATGGTCGGCCTGATCGATTAGTCACTGATCAATATCGGGCAACACTGAAAGCAGTGAAGCAAATTTATTGAGCAAAATATGATAGACATTAAGTAATAAGTGTTACCCTTGAAAATGTAATGAAGAAACTATTGTGTTAGGAGGATTTTATGGATAAACGTAAAATTGTAATTGTTGGTGCTTCACATGGTGGTCATGAATCAGCAATTGAGCTGTTGGATAAATATAATGATGTAGATGTAACTGTTTATGAAGCTGGCGACTTTATTTCATTTATGTCCTGTGGTATGCAATTATACTTAGAAAATAAAGTTACGGCTGAAGATGACGTCAGAAACTTTGCTCCTGAAGATGTTGAAAAGAAGGGCGGTCATGTTTATGCCAACCATGAAGTAACCGCGATTCATCCTGAACATAAGACAGTAACAGTTAAGGATTTAACCAATAATTCTGAAGAAGAAGTTCAATATGATAAGTTAATTCTTTCATCAGGTGTAACGCCAAAGGTTTTACCAGTACCTGGCAATGATCTTAAGAATATCTATTTAATGCGTGGACGTGATTGGGCTTCTAAGTTAATGAGTGCTGTTAACAATCCAGCAATTAAGAATGTTGCTATTGTTGGTGCTGGTTATATTGGTACTGAAGCTAGTGAAGTATTTGCTAAAGCTGGCAAGCATGTAACTTTAATGGACATGATTGATCGTCCATTAGGAACTTACTTGAACCCTGAATTGCTTGATGTTTTGGAACCTACCTTTAAGAAGAATATGGACTTGAAGATGGGCGTTAAAATTGAAGGCTTCAACGGTAATGAAAAAGTTGAAAGCGTCAAGACCGATCAAGGCGATATACCAGCTGACTTGGTTGTTGTTTCAGCAGGGGTAACTCCTAATACTGATTGGATAAAGGGCACAGTTGATTTAGATCAAAGAGGCTGGATTAAGACTGATCCATACTTGAGAACGAATGTTAAAGACGTTTACGCTATTGGAGATGCAATTTTGCCACTTTCTATTCCAGCAGGTAAGCCAATGCCAATTGCTTTAGCTACTACTGCTAGAAGAGAAGCACAATATGTGGTTGATCATATCTTTGAAGATAAGCCAGATCGCGCTTTCAAGGGTGTTATCGGTGCTTCAGCTCTTAGCGTCTTTGACTATCACTTCGCTACTGCGGGATTAAATAAGTTTTCAGCTGCTAAGAATAAGCTTGATTATCAAACTAGCTTCTATGAAGATCATATGCGTCCAGCTTATGTCCCAGAAGCAGATAATCCTAAGGTATATGTCAGCTTAACCTTTAATCCATATACTCACCAAATCTTAGGCGGTGCTGTCCTTTCTAAGTATGATATTACTGCTCAAGGCAATGTTTTAGCTTTGGCAATTAGTCATAAGATGCGCTTGGAAGACTTGGCTGAACAAGACTTCTTCTTCCAACCAGGATTTGACCGTCAATGGAGTTTGCTTAACCTAGCTGCTCAACATGCATTAGGTATGGCAAGATTCTAATTTAATCGTTAATAAAAATAAATTATAAAGATAAAAACTAGTCATGTTTTTAACGGCTCTTTGTCAAATGGTGTTGAAGGATAGTTTCTATCCTTTGGAGATCTCCTCGTGTGGGAGATCTTTTTTGTTTTTTTATTAGTTGCGGCGTTTAATCTGGTGTGTCGTCTGAATATCGTACTTGAAGGCATAACAAATAAGCCTACCATCGTGACGTTATTGTGGTAGATAATCTAGGCAATCAGCTGGTAGACGCGTGTGAACATATTGGCCTGATTGGAGAAGCCATAACAAGCACGTTTGAGCTCCTTGATCTTACGGTTGATGCCTTCTATCGGTCCGTTAGAGTAGGACGATTTGGCGGCATTAATTACTCCATTAAGATTCTTTCGTAGGGTATGCATGGCCGTATCTAGGGGCGTGCCGTTAGGCTGATAGTTAGTGATGATATTCTTGAGTTCATCAGCGTGACGCCCCATCAAAGCATCGTGGAGATCGATGTAGGTTTCATAAGCTGTTTTGAAGGCCGGAAACGTATCGGTTCCAATATCAATAGCGTTCTGTTCGGTCGAGTACTCATTCAGGCCGAAGAGGTAGCGGCTCTTTTGTGCGTCAGGGGTGGCCTTGTGGAATAGGCGCCATAGTGATTTCAGTACTTTATATTCCCGCGAATGCTTGTCGAGTTGCTTTAAACATTGAGTGCGAATGGTATCCATCGTCCGGCCCATTAATTGAATAATGTGGAACCGATCAATAATGAGTTCGGCGTTAGGGAATAGTTCGTGCACGAATGCCTGATAGGAGGCGTTCATGTCCATGATGACGCGTTGAACCGCGGCCCGTTCTGCGGTGCTGTACTGACTAAGAAAGAACTGTTTGATGGTTCTATTAAGGCGGTCGCTAAGTACTTTAACTGATTTGTGAGTGTCGGCGTCAATGCAAATAAACGACATGGAGCCGTGCGTGGAACGGAATTCATCAAAGCATAGATTAATCGGTAACCGGCGGCTCGCGTGTGGATGAATATTAGCCGTCAAAATACGCTGAACTGAGTTTGTCGAAATACCGGTGAGACTGGCGATAGTCTTAGCCGGGAGTGATTTACTGGCTAGCTTCAGCACATGAGTCGCTAGTCCGTGACCGATGGCGTGGTTGGTTGATACCACTGGAGTGGTGGCCGTACAAGTGCTATGGCAGTTACTACAACGCCAGCGTTGCTTGTTTAGCTCTAGAATTACGGGCCGGTCCATGGGTCCTGAAATGTGGACATGAGTGAGCTTGTGTCCGTTAGGGTGCAACGTATTGTATCCACAGCTAAGTGTATTATCTAGTTGAGACATCTATTCCTACCCCGCTTATCTTGAGTTTCGTCGCTTAAAGCATAGCACTAGGGAGGCTTAGATGCCTTTTTTTGTTATCAAAAAGGGCCTAGTACTTTTGGAATGGAAATACTTTCCAACACCAAAAATTCTAGACCCCTAAGTTTGCGATCTACCACGTATGTTTAAATCAAATTTATTTTAAATATACCTTGTACAGTGAAGTTTATTGATTGTGTGATTTATGATAAAAGATTAATGTTTTATCATAAATCACACAATCAGTAATACATAAGTTAAGCTCAATCTTATTTACGTTTGGCAAGGCCTTCACGAATAATTTTTTCTAAGACATCAACAATTTTTTCGTCATTCTCAAAAGCGATGCGTTTAACTTCTTTATATGTGCTCATGCGAAGTTGAACGGTTTTAGTTCTTTCTGTTTCGAATTGGTATGGACTTTTTAGATTTTTAAGTTGTTCAGATGCCTTTTTACTAACTTTGTTTAAAAAATCTTCTGCCATGATAAATTACTCCTCTAACTGTTGAATTCTAAGTATTTGTTCATTAAGAACCATTTGGTACATTTGGATTGCTCTTTTATCCCAATGGTCTTTATTCCGTATTCCTTCATTAGCAAACGTTTTAACCCGTTCTTGAGTTCTAATTGAGTTTGAAAAGACCCCTTCGCCAAAAAAGTCTTTTGCTTGTGCAGAAATTTCAGTATCAACTTTTGCACGTGGCTTCATTAAGTACAATATGACACCAACTAACTGAAAACTTCCATTGTATTGTTCACGTAGTTCACCTAAATGCGTAGCTGTTTTTAAAGAACTTGTATATGACTGCTTTTGAGTTTGTAAGACAATTGAGATGAAATCTGAAGCCATGATTGCGTTATTAGTAAAGACATTTATTGTTGGTGGTACGTCAATAAAAATATAATCGTAATTTTGTTTTAACTTTGAAAGCATTTGTGGTAATAGAATATTACGTTTAACCCGACTAACTTTTTCTACAGCACCAATCCATAAAGACAATGTCCAATCTGTAGGAATCATATCAATTTGGTTTGTAACAGACACAATAGATTTAGACAAATTCCCTCCAAGAAGGCCCTCATATAATGAAAGTTCCGGCTTTAAATCGGCTTTATAAGTCTCCTTCATAATTTCAGTTGCATTTCCCTGGGGATCGAAATCTATAAGTAGTACTTTTTTCCCCTCTTGACCCAATAAATAGGTTTCCATTACAGTCAAGGTGGTCTTACCAACGCCACCTTTAAAGTTGAAGTTTAATAGTGTTTTCCCATTCATAGTAGCACCTACCTTTACATAAATATTTTACCATGATTTATGATTAATCACAAATTTTATATGATTTATGATTAATCATAAATCATATCCATAAAACTATTTACTTAACCTTTGCAGAATGATATGCTTTGTTCATAAACAAAAAATCCCAATCCACTCGGGATTGGGATTTTTGCAGTATTGACAAGTAGCTATCTTGCAGCTACCCAGTCCAAGCAATTTTCACCGCCAAGTTAAAATTGCTTGAAAAAATTGTAATCTTGTTTACGTGCTAATTATATCGCAAGCAAACCTTAAGGGCAAGCAAAGGTAAACTAATTAAAACGAAGATAAGACCAATGGACTAAGTAGCTTGTAATAACTACTTAGTCCATTTTTGTTGTTAGAAATTAAAAAAAGTTGCCGACTGGGCAACTCACAAACAGACACATGCTGGTAAATTACAAAGCCGATCACGACCAATGTTCGCTTTGTAATTCAGTTAGAGCATATCAGATTTGTATTTTAAAGCAAATCAAATGTTTTAGCAACTCTCTTTTGAGACAGCGTGTGTCAGTCAAGAAAGGGAGTTTTTATTATGACAAAATCAACAGATTTCAATTACTATGACGCCAATAGCGTATATGGATCCTTGTTTTTCCAGTTCCCTAAGGTATTAATGTATGGCGAGCAATACAAACATTTAAGTGATGCCGCTAAGCTAGCTTACATGGTACTAAAAGACCGGCTAGAGTATTCTTTACGCAATCACTGGATTGATGAGGAAGGGCACGTCTACTTTATTTTTACCAATCAAGAACTTAAAGATTTATTCGACTGCTCAAATGATAAGTTAGCAGCCGTGAAAAAAGACTTGGAACGTGCAGGACTACTTTATCAAAAAGCCATGCATTTCAATCCCAAAACTGGCAAAAACGAACCCAATCGACTTTACCTGGCCGAACTAGATATGCAGTCAACTGACGTCTATTTACGCGGTGAATATGCTCAAAAAGAGCCGCAAACCCTTGCTACGAGCGAAAATCCGAAAATCGGACGTTCGCGGGAGACCGTTGGAACCCTTGCTACGAGCGAAAATCCGAAAATCGGACATTCGCGAAAGTTCGTTGACAACACCCCGCAAACCCTTGCTACGAGCGAAAATCCGAAAATCGGACACGATCTAGATAAAGAACTTAAAGAAAGAGATACTAGTAGATACAATATAGATACTCAAAAGTTGGACTTTTCCACAGCCAATTTCTCACCAGCAGAAATTCAAAAGCAAAACCAGGATTTGGTGAACCATGCTAATGACTTCTTAACTGATGAAGACAGTGGCTTACCGGTTTTCTTAGAACCAGAAGCCGTGCAATTACTTAGCTTCTGGTGCCGAACTCCACAACAAATGCGGCGCTTTATTGGCATTATCTTAAACGCCAAATATGCTGTTGAAAAAGAACATAAGGATTTAGGCGTATGGATTCTATTAGATGACCCTGATTTAAAAAAAATGATGACCAAAACATTAAGACGCTATTTTAATGCCCTAAGAAGCGATGAG
>NZ_BAAJOA010000014.1:0-15577 GCF_057541095.1 Companilactobacillus sp. y65-5 | reverse complement strand
ATATCTAACATTTGATTCCAGACAAATCTATTCGCCCCAAAGTTATATTCGATAAGTTCTTGTTGATATTGATTAGGATATATCCTTAGCTTCTGTCCTTTTAAAGTCATCTGTTAGTCACCTCCTTTTGTGTTGAACTAAAATAATATTATAACATTATAATATTTAGGAGTATGTATGCTAAAGAAACAACGAACTAATGTTTATGATTTTAACTTCCATCTTATTTGGGTTACAAAATATAGAAAACCAATTTTCACAAATGCCAGATTATCGAGTGATATATCACTTAAAAATGATGTTGAAATACAAAAGATGGAAGTAATGCCCGATCATATACACCTATTAATTAGTTTTCCACCCAATAAGACACCGTCTTCAATAGTTAAGTCGTTTAAGGGTACGTCGGCAAGAACATGGTTTAAAAAATATCCAGAAACAAAAAAGAAACTATGGGGTGGTCACTTATGGTCGAGCAGTTTCTTCATGAGTACTTTAGGAAATATTTCTAAAGACGTAGTAGAAAAATATATTGAGGATCAATTAAAAGAATACAACAATGGTCGCCCAAGACGTTGATTCATCACAGCAATGAATTACCGTGTTTTCTCAATTGACGACCTTATAAAAGCAAAATAAATAGACTTCCGACGATTAAAGTCAGAAGTCTATTTATTTTGCCTAGTTAGAAGTTTTCAACAAAGTCGTCGATTTCTTTTAAGTATGTTTCTTTTTGGAAATCACTTATCCAAGAAGTTTCGAAGGAATTCTTGGCGAAGGTTACTAATTGTTCTGCGGTCAGGTCATATTTATCAGCTAGCGCTTCGTAGTTATCAGCGATATAACCGCCGAAGTATGCTGGGTCATCCGAGTTTATCGAAACTTTGACGCCTTGTTTCATCAATTCGACGATCTCTTTTCCCTTCATATCATTAGTAACGAATCCATTTGAGAGTGGACAACTTGTTAAACCTAATTTCTTTTGATTGACCCAGTCTACTAAGTCTTGATTTTCGATGATGTTAGTACCGTGATCTAGTCGTTCAACCTCGATTATTTCAAGTGCTTGTTTGATATGTTCGATCGAGTCGATTTGATCGATGTCGGCGTGCATAGTTGTATGGTAGCCTTGAGCTGCTGCGTCGCTGTATGGACGAGCAAACTTCAATGGAGGATTGTGATGTTCATCTGAATCTAGTCCTACACCAAGGATCATGTCACGGTATGGTTTAGCCATTTCTAAAACTTCATTGGCTGATTTAGCAGGCATGTCACGTAAGAAACACATGATCAAGTGTGCATCAACATTGAATGAGCTAGCGTCGACACAGGCACGGTGATAACCCTTGATAAATGTCTCAAAGGCAATGCCACGTGTTAAATGTGCTTGAGGGTCGAAGAACATCTCTACGTGACGGACACCGTTTTGTTTGGCACGTTTCAAATATTCTAATGCTAGTTGATAGAAGTCATCTTCTGTCTGTAAAACATTCATACCTGGATAGTAGACAGCTAAGAATGAAGCTAATGAATCGTAATCGTATGATTTACGAACATCTTCTATAGTAGTTTGACCAATATCGATACCATTTTTTTGTGCTAATTTCAATTTCAACTCAGGTTCTAGAGTTCCTTCCAAGTGCAAATGAAGTTCAGCTTTTGGTAATCCTTCAATGAATTCTCGTGTGATTGTTTTAGGTAACAAGTTGATTAGCTCCTTAATCTTTATTTGTTTTACAATGTTAAGAATAACAAGAATATTATTATTAATCAACCAAATCTGTAATAAAAGTATTCTCTAAATACGAACGATAAAAAAATAATTATAAAAAATAATCGTATTTTACTTGATATTATTATTTAAATTTGAGATACTCTTGGAGTAAAAGAGTACGGGGTTTGTACTTAATTAGAAGGAGATTAAATAAATGAATACCTCATTGGATCAAAGAAGTTTTATTGAAAAATTGTTTCATTTACAAGAGAATGGAACAACGGTCAGACGTGAAGTATTAGCCGGATTAACTACATTCGTTTCAATGGCTTATATTTTATTCGTTAACCCGCAAGTATTAGGGGATGCGGGCATGAATAAAGGAGCTGTTTTTACAGCTACAGCTTTATCAGCAATTTTAGGTTCAGTCTTAATGGCATTATTAGCAAATTATCCTATCGCAATTGCCCCCGGTTTAGGTGACAATGCCTTCTTCACTTACTCAGTTGTTTTAGCCATGGGTATTCCTTGGCAAACGGCGATGGCGGGAGTATTCGTCTCCAGTATTTTGTTCCTTATTCTTTCATTAGTTAAGTTGCGTGAAATCGTTATTGACTCGATTCCCCATGACTTGAAGCTAGCCATGGCGGCTGGTATTGGTATTTTCATCGCTTTTGTTGGTTTCCAAGGTGGTGGCCTTATCACCGGTAGTAAGTCAACTCTTGTTGCAATGGGTTCATTGACAGTTCCTACTACTTGGTTAACGATTTTTGGTTTAGTTGTCACAGCTTTCTTGATGGCTAAGAAAGTTCCCGGTTCAATCTTTATCGGAATGGTTTTAACAACTATCTTAGGCTTAGTTACAAAGCTAATTCCGCTACCAAGTCATATTATTTCTAGTATTCCTAGTATGAAGCCAACATTTGGTGTTGGTATTGCTCACTTAGGCGACATCAGCCAACCACAATTATGGTCAGTGGTACTTATCTTCCTATTAGTTGCGTTCTTCGATACAGCAGGTACTTTGATCGGTCTGGCTGCTCAAGCCGGATTTATGAAAGACAATAAAATGCCTCGTATCGGTGGCGCACTGATGGCCGACTCTATCTCAATGCTTGGTGGTGCTGTTATGGGTACAACACCAACCGCTGCCTACGTTGAATCAAGTGCCGGTATCGCGATCGGTGGTCGTACAGGATTGACATCAATGGTCGTCGGTGTTTTATTCGGATTAGCAATGTTCTTCTCACCACTATTAACAGTCGTTACTTCTAACGTTACAGCACCAGTATTGATCATCGTTGGTATTTTGATGGCACAATCTATGAAAGAAATCGATTGGGGCAAGTTTGAAATTGCCATGCCAGCTTTCCTCACTATCGTCGGGATGCCACTTACTTATAACATTTCTTATGGTATCGCCTTCGGATTCTTAGCATACCCACTAACAATGATTGCTGCAGGTAGAAGTAAAGAAATCAATCCAATCATGTACATCTTGTTCTTCGTCTTCATCATCTTACTTTACACAATTAATATCTTACCTAAATAGGAGGAAATGTTTTGTTAGACTTAAATGAATTCAAAGATTTGATCAAAGCTGGAGCTGCCGATATTCCTGCTGATTTGGTAATTAAAAATGGACAGTTAGTCAACGTTTCAACGGCTGAGATATATCCAGCACAAGTGGCTGTATACAAAAACAAGATAGTCGCAGTTGACGAAGATGTTTCTGATTATGTTGGAGAATCAACTAAGATAATTGATGCCAAGGGCAAATACTTAGTACCCGGAATGATCGATGGTCACATCCACGTGGAATGTAGCAAACTGAGCATGCCTAGTTTTGCGAAAGCAGTTGTTCCTCATGGTACGACAAGTATCATTTCAGGATTAGATGAATATATTTCAGTCATTGGTCTGGATGGCTTAAAAGAAATCTTTAATGAGATCGATCAAACAGACTTGAAATTGTTCTGGGGTGCACCATTCAAGACACCTTACACGATCCCACAGTCAACTATTGTGGAAAACATCAACTCTGACATGCAACATGAATTGCTCAAACAGGCTAACGTTTATGGTGTTTGGGAGACGGTTAGAGAAGATATTCAAGAGTTAGATGAAGATACCCTGAAGACAATGTTGTACGCTAAGGAAGCACATAAACCAGTTTGGGGATGCTCTCCAATGGCTCGTGGCAAAAAGCTCAATCAATATTTGATGAGTGGCGTTCGCGTCGATCATGAGAGCTATGATCATCAAGAACTACTAGAAAAAGCTCGTAAAGGTATGAACGTTGTCGTGCGTGAATCATCAGTTACACATTTCTTAAAGGAAAATATCCGAGCTATCACAGAAAACACTGCCAACATTGCTCGTCACGTCAGCTTCTGTACAGATGATGTCACGGCAACTGACATTGCTGAATTAGGACACTTGGATCATGTAGTTCGCTTAGCTATCAAGGCCGGAGTTGCACCACTGACCGCTATTCAAATGGCCACGATCAATTCAGCCGAGGCTTATCGAATCGACGATCAAATTGGAATGATTGCTCCTAATCGTGAAGCTGATATTTTATTCGTTGAAGACTTGTATAAATTTGAAATTTCAGAAGTTATTTCTAAGGGTAAGTTAGTTGGTGAGACAGCTACTCCAGAGATTAAGTATTCGGGCAAAATCATGAATTCAGTCAAGGCTGACCAGTTAACAGCCGCTGATTTTGTTTACAAAGTAGATGCTGAAGATGGGTTAGCCGAAGTTGAAACAATTAAGAGTGTTGGACCGTTCGTTCGGAAACGTCGTGATGTTGAATTGGAAATCAAAGATCATGAGATTCAAATCGACCCCGCCAAGGATGTAGCACTAGTATCCGTCATCGAAAGATTCGGTATCAATGGGAATAAATCATTAGGATTCACTTCGGGTTGGAATCTCCAAAGTGGGGCAATGGCATCAACTGCTGCTCCAGATGACAATAACTTGATCGTTATGGGTGTAGATGCTGAAGATATGGCATTTGCAGCTAACGAACTTATCAGTCGTGGTGGCGGTCAGATCGTTGTTAAAAATCAACAAGTATTAAGTTTTCTACCGTTACCGATTGCCGGAATCGTTTCAGAAGCTACGCCAGAGGAGTTAGTCAAACAAGAGAAGAGTATCTTGAAGGCAGCTCGTGAACTCGGTAGTGAGGTGGACGATCCAATGTTCTACATGACATTCTTACCGATCACAGCCATCCCAGATTTAGCGATTACTGATTTGGGACCAACCGATTGTATCGGCTTGAAGATATTTGATCCAATCTTGAGCATCAAAAAAGGCCAACCTAATGGCTAGCCTTAGTCCCACTTATCTATCAGTTTATTAGTTTCTTTAGTGTTATTAGTGAAGACACTGTCGAACTGGTAAACCTTCAATGCATTGTAGTTATCATTATAAGTATCCAAAGTCCAAGCGTTGGTTTTGAAACCATTGCTATGGGCTTTTTTTATTAACTTTTTAGTCCACTGTTCCTGATCGATCGAGATGAATTTAATATATTTCGGAGCGTTGTCGATTTCTTCGGTGTATTGCCTTTCTGTTACAGAATCTAATAACCACAAGATGGGAATATTTTTTTGTGCGGTTTTACTATGAAATTCTTCGATACCGGGGATACTTGAATCTTGCATAATCACGTTGTCGTTCATTTTGTATTGATTCAGTGCCTTTGCCAGAGCCTTTTCAGTATCGGTATTATCACCAGCATTTTTCTTTGCTTCTATTATGTAGTGGATATTCTTTTGGTATTTTTTGAAGACATCACCGAGTTGATGTAGTTTTTCGCCATTGACCAATTTGATCTTTGATAATTGTGCTGAGGTTGAATCGGATATTTTGATATTTTTCCCAGTAGTACGTTTTAAGTTATTGTCATGAGAAACATACAACTTACCGTCTTTGCTCAGCCAAACATCTTGTTCGATGTACTGACTGCCATCTTTAATGGCAGTATCATAACCAGCAAAAGAATGTTCTGGTTGGTTATAGGGACTTCCACGATGGGAGAAGACCAATGGAGACTTGGATGAAGCATGATTGACACTAGTTGCGATCGAAGTCAGATTTTTGGCTTTTGGTGCGGCGTCGATAGTCAGACTAGTTAGTCCAGCAGTTAGACTTAGCATTAACGTGACTAAAGTAGCGATGATAGGTATTTTTTTCATAATCGATTCCCTTAAATATTAAATAGTTTTAGATGTTCTTTGAGATATTCCCCGGTGATACTCTTTGAAGCACAGATTTCTTTAGGAGTTCCTCTGGCTATGATTTTACCACCATTGATACCACCTTCGGGGCCCAGATCATTAATGTAGTCAGCATTGGCAATAATATCTAAGTCATGTTCGATCACGATGACAGTCGCATGGTTGTCGATCAACTTATTCAAAACATTTATTAAGACGGAAACATCTTTTGGATGTAGCCCGACACTGGGTTCATCAAAGACGAAAAGTTGATTCTTTTGGCTACGTTTCATATAAGTGACTAATTTTAATCTTTGAGCTTCTCCACCAGAGAGGGTAGGTGTGCTTTCTCCTAATTTCAAATAGTCGAGACCGATCTCATCTAATGTATTTAAAGTTCCTGCAATATTTGTTTCCGTGTTGAAAAATGTCTTTGCCTCGGTGACCGACATGTTCAAAATTTCAGCGACATTTTTGTCGTGCCAAGTGACTGCTAAAATATCTTTATTATAACGATTGCCGTGACAAACTGGGCAAGTTTCTACCATATCAGGAAGATATTGAATATCTAGCGTGATAACTCCAGTTCCACCACAATTAGGGCAGGCTCCTTCATTATTGTTGTATGAGAAATAACTAGCCGTATAATGTTTTGCTTGCGCCGCTTCAGTTGAAGCGAAGAGCTTGCGAACTTTATCTAGAATTTTGGTATAAGTCGCCACAGTTGAGCGAACATTTTTTCCGATCGGTGTAGAATCAACTGTTAAAACATTTTTTATACCACTACTGTCCAGTGATTTTACGTAACTAGGTCGCGGTTCTCCATTGAGTTGATTGTTCAATGCCTCAATAAAACTGTCAAAGACTAGCGTAGTTTTTCCAGAACCAGACATGCCTGAAACTACATTCAGTGATTCCTTGCTGAATTTTGCACTTAAATCGTGAATATTAAATCTGTCACCGATATCAACGCTGATAGTGCCTTTACTAAACGGTGTTATCGGTTGATGTTGAATAATATTAGCATCTCCATTGAGATATGGTGCGATTACAGATTTAGGGTCAGTTTTGATTTCGGTCGGAGTTCCCCGTGCGATGACCTGTCCACCACTGGCACCTGATGAAGGTCCGATTTCAATGATGTAATCAGCGGCCGCAATGATACTGGTGTCATGATCAACCACGATCAAGGAATTACCCAATTTGACTAATTGATGTAGAATCTTGATCAATCCGCTCACGTTTGCAGGATGCAAGCCGACACTCGGTTCATCCAGAACGTATAAGACACCAGTCATCTGATTACGAATTGTTCTGGCAAGTTGGATTCGCTGTAATTCTCCAGTAGACAAGGTGTTTCCAGAACGTGTCAAAGTCAAATAGTTTAAGCCTAGATCATCGATCGGTTGAAGTAATTCCAATAATTCATCCGTTAAATTATTACCTAATCGCTGCATGTCATCTGGTATCCAGCTAAGGATTTCAGTACAAAAGTCCTGCAACTGATCGATACTCAGTTGACAGACTTGCGCGATGTTCTTACCTACTAGTTCATTATTAAATAGTTTAGGATCGAAGCGACTGCCTAAACAAGTAGGGCACTCTTTGACGGAGTAGAATCTACCTAATCGTTTCAGAGTATTTTCATTTTTGGTACTCTTTAGGCTGTGCTTGACTGCATCAATAGCATTTTCATACAGCGCATTGAGTTTGAATGATTTGCCAGTTGAAGTAGGGACAATAACTTCGCGCTTGACGCCTTCACCATTAATGACGATATCCTTCTCTTGATCAGTTAAATTTTCAAAAGGCACATCTACTCTGACACCTAGTTGTTGAACGACTTCGATTTGCAACGAACGACCAGGGAGACGCCACGAACGGATGGCACCTTCAGAGATGCTCAGTGTTTTATCAGGAATTATTTTGTCCAATTCAATTGTCTTTAGGAAGCCAGTACCTTGGCAAGTCGGACAAGCACCAGTGGAATTAAAGGCGAAGTCCTCAGCGCCAAAAGTATAAAATTTGACCTGACAAACAGGACAGGTCAATAAGCCCATACTCTCATCCGAAGTTGGTAAGTCCATCACTTCGGATATTTTTAATGTCGGATCCAAGCGATGTCCGTTGGGACATTTCACGGATGCTAGCCGAGAGAACATCAGCCGGAGAATATTCAAGCTTTCAGTCATCGTGCCGACGGTAGACCTAACTCCGGGAACAGTCGGACGTTGTCTCAGAGCAATAGTTGAAGGTAGATTTCTGATTTCTTTAACATTAGAGCGCCCCATCTGTGTAATTCTTCGTCGAGTGTAAGTTGATAATGCGTTGAGATATTTTCTAGCACCTTCAGAATAAATAGTGTCCATAGCCAAGGAAGATTTACCAGAGCCTGATACACCAGTGATGGCTACGAATGAATTGAGCGGAATATCGATGTCCAAATCTTTTAAATTATTCGCATTTGCACCACGAACCTCTATATTATCTGGAATATAGTTTTTATGTCTAATTGCCATTATTAACTCCTCTCATTTTGCATAACCAGTTTAACATTGATGATGATATTTACTTGAGATTAGGTTTTTTTTTGAATAAAAATCCTAGTGTATCAATGGTCGAAGTTGTGTAAACACTACCATATATGGGTGAGATTTATTTTTATATACAATATCTAGTCATGAAGTGGTATTATAGTGAATGTTGATTTTTTACAGATTATTTAATGAATTAGTTGGAGGAGAATAATGATGATCGTATTGAGCGGCACTATTGGAGCCGGAAAAAGTTCATTGGCAACTATCTTATCAAAACATTTAGGCACAGAGGCATTTTATGAACAAGTGGATGACAATCCTGTCTTACCTCTTTTTTATGCTGACCCTAAAAAATATGCTTTTCTATTACAAATTTACTTTTTAAACAAGCGCTTTGAATCTATCAAACAGGCAATGGTTGATGACAATAATGTTTTGGACCGCTCAATCTATGAGGATTCATTATTTTTCCATATGAACGCTGACATGGGAAGAGCCACACCTCAAGAAGTCAAAGTTTACGATGAATTATTGGACAATATGATGCAAGAACTACCATACGCTGCTGCTAAAAAAGCTCCAGACTTGCTAGTACATATTGATATTTCATATGATACGATGATCAATCGTATCGAAAAACGTGGTCGTGATTATGAACAACCAGAACAAGATCCATCATTAGTGGAGTATTACCACAATTTGTTGGGTCGCTACGATGGCTGGTACGACAATTATGATTACAGCCCTAAGATGAAGATCGATGGCGATAAGTTCGACTTTGTGGAGAATCCAGATGATTTACACAAGGTTTTGGGTCAAATCGACGCCGAATTAGCTAAATATCGTGTGGCCACAAATTAATTAAAAAAAAGAAGCTTTGGCTTCTTTTTTGTTTGATGTCTATTGCGAAATAAGATAACCTAGTAGAGACAGTTTTTCTGGTAACCTGTCGAAAATAAAAACAGTGGGGGATTTTTTTGTATGAGTAAATTAAAAACTAGGGATCTAACTCAATTAGCGATTATTGCGGCTTTATATGTGGCGGTAACAATCGCACCGGGACTGTCGGCTTTTTCATACGGCCCAGTTCAATTTAGAGTTTCAGAGATCCTGATGTTATTGCCATTTTTCAATCACAAGTATAGCTGGTCGTTGATCATTGGATGTTTCATCGCCAATATTTTCAGTGCATCTTTAGGAGCCTACGATTTGTTATTCGGTACACTTGCTACGGCGTTAGCTTGTTACTTGATAACCTTGATTCCTTCAGATATCAAGTGGATCTGGACGGTCCCAGTCATCTGTGCGGTTGTGAATGGTATTATTGTAGGAGCCGAATTGCATCTAGTGTTAAAGATTCCATTCTGGATCAATGCTGGATCAGTCGCATTAGGCGAAGTAGTCGTTGTTGCGATCGGTGCTATAATTTTCTATTTCTTATTGAAAAATCGTAATTTCAGTAAATTAATTAATTAAGAATATAAGGGGGGAAGTGATTCCTCCTTTTTTTTGTTATAATCATCATTATAAAGATTGTGAGGAGATGTTTTTATGAATATCGGAATTTTTACCGATACATACTTCCCTCAAGTTAGTGGAGTAGCTACATCGATCCAGACATTGAAGAACGATTTGGAACGAAAAGGGAACTCAGTTTATATTTTTACGACGACTGATCCTAATGTATCTAAAAAGACTATCGAACCTAATATTTTTCGTGTAGGCAGTGTACCATTTATCTCGTTTACAGATAGAAGGATCGCCATTCGAGGAATGTTTCATGCGGTGGAACTAGCCAAGGAATTGAAGCTTGATATTGTTCACACACAAACTGAATTTTCGATGGGATTAATGGGTAAGTTTGTTGCAAAACAACTAAAGATACCTTTCGTTCATACTTATCACACAATGTATGAGGATTATTTACATTATGTTTTAAATGGACACTTGTTGAAGCCATATCATGTTAAACAAATGTCGCGAATGTTCTTGAAAAATGCTTCGGGCGTAGTGGCTCCAAGTAAACAAGTTAAAGCAACCTTAGATCGTTATGAAGTGCCAGCACCGATTTCAATTATTCCTACGGGTGTAGATTTGTCCGAATACACTAAGCCAGTGAATGCCTCAGTCGTTCGTGAAGGTTTGGGGATTGACGAGGATACGCCAGTGATTCTGATGCTAAGTCGAATTGCTTTGGAAAAAAAGATCGACCACATGCTCAGGTCAATGCCGGAATTATTGAGATATAATTCTGATATCAAATTAGTTATCGTAGGTGATGGACCAGATATGGACGAATTAGTTCAGATGTCTGAAGACCTAGGTATCAGCGATAATGTTATCTTCACTGGTGAAGTAGAGCATGACAAAATCTCACCATATTATCATATGGCGAATATTTTTGTGTCTTCCAGCGATACTGAATCACAAGGATTAACATATATTGAAGCAATTGCATCTGGTTTGAAGATTGTTGTTAGAAGCGCACCCTATACAGACCAACTTTTGACAGATCCATCAGTTGGTGTAACATTCTCTCAGGATAGCCAATTAGTGCCGAGGATCATTGCCTACCTTGATCATCCTAATTCCTTTGATGATCACGATGCACGACAGAAGATCCTCTATAATATATCTTCTGATAGTTTTGGTAATTCGATTTTGAACTTCTATCATCGTTCAGAAGAGTATTTTATCAGAGAGAAACTTTCAGATTCATCAATAGATCCGGAGGAGTATTCGAATGATTAAGATCACTATGTTTTCATCAGCGGATAAAGTTGCGGGACAAGGCGTCGGCAGTGCCTATAAAGAATTAATAAATCTGCTAAAAGAACGTCTAAGTAATGAATTCGAAATCAAAATAAACGATTATGGTCGCAGCGACTTGAGCCATTATCATACGATCGATCCACAATTCTATCTTTCAACATTCTCCAAAAAACGTGGACGCAAGATTGGTTACGTGCACTTTTTACCAGAGACTTTGGAGGGTAGTATCAAATTGCCTGAGCCAGCAAAGTCGATTTTTTATAAATATGTAATTAACTTTTATAAGCGAATGGATCAAATCGTTGTCGTTAACCCTACATTTATTGATAAGTTAGTCGCACATGGTCTTGATCGCAAGAAGATCAAGTATATTCCTAACTTTGTTTCAACTGAGAACTTCTACGAGAAGTCAGCCGAAGAGAACCAAGCATTCCGTAAAAGAATCGGAATACCTGATGACAAGTTTATCGTTTTCGGTGATGGTCAAGTGCAAGAACGTAAGGGAATTGATGATTTCTATAAATTAGCCAAGGGTAATCCTGATATCCAATTCATTTGGGCAGGAGGCTTTTCGTTTGGAAAAATCACTGATGGTTATGACCGTTACAAGGATATGATCGAGAATGCGCCTAAGAATATGAAATTCACAGGGATAGTTGACCGTAACGAATTAGTCAATTACTATAATGCCTGCGACTTGTTCTTGTTGCCATCGTACGATGAGTTATTCCCAATGTCAGTTTTGGAAGCCTTCGCTTGCGGAGCACCTGTTCTTCTGAGAGATTTGGACTTATATCGTGCTATAATTTATGGTTATTATCAGCCAGCTAAAAATTATTCAGAGATGAATGATTTCATTAATAAAGCAGCTAATAATAGAGAGTTATTGGAAGGATTCAAGAAGAAGTCTAGAGACGCTACTAGTCAATACTCGGAAGAAAATTTGAGTAAGATTTGGTATGATTTCTACACTGAACAATATAAAATTGCTAAACGGGATAAATAATGAGTAGAAAAAACATATTTGCATTATTTGTAATGCTATTACTTGGAATGAGTATCTTTTGGTGGGAAGCCAGAAAGATTGATTTCAAGTCATTAGTTATGACTTTCCAAAACTTGAATTATAGTTGGTTAGTCGTAGCAGTGTTGTCGATCCTCTTATCTTATGGAGTGGAAGCGTTAGTATTACATACGTTGTTAAAAAAAGAAGAGGACCGGAAGTTTGGCTGGTGGGAAATGTATCGTATCCCATTGATTCAAGCGTTATTCAACGCCATCACTCCATTTTCATCTGGTGGACAACCTGCACAATTAGTAGGTTTGATGCAATCCAAGATCGATCCCGGTCGAGCTAGTTCGGTCTTATTGATGAAGTTCGTTATTTATCAAGCCATGGTATTAGTCAACTTTATCATTGCAATGGCAGTGAGCTTTAAGAGTGTGGCACAGCATTTTTCAGGTCTTGCCACTTTGATCCTCTTTGGAATGGTAATCCACTTGGTTACGATTTCATTCTTATTGATGATCATGTATTATTATGATTTCACTAAAAAAATGGTTCAAGTAGTATTAAAACCAGTTTTATTTTTTCTAAAAGAAGAAAAACGTGATAAAATCTTACAGTCAACTGTTAAAGGTATTGATAGCTTTTATAATGAGAGTTTAGTATTAAAACATGAAAAGAAAAAAGTTTTCAAAGCGTCATTACTAACTATTGTTCAACTGTTCTTGTATTATTTTGTGGTTTATTTTGTATTACTTGCATTGAATTGTGATCATGTAAATATTGTTGATGTTTTAGTG
Organism: Companilactobacillus sp. y65-5; assembly: GCF_057541095.1. Lineage (NCBI taxonomy): Bacteria > Bacillati > Bacillota > Bacilli > Lactobacillales > Lactobacillaceae > Companilactobacillus > Companilactobacillus sp. y65-5. The sequence goes on along the minus strand of NZ_BAAJOA010000014.1, from coordinate 2,516 downwards.
ATGCACATAATGATTGTAATGATCACATCCATTTTTCCTATCCCCGGTGGTTCAGGTGGTGCGGAATTTAGTTTTAAAACACTGTTTGCTGGGTTCATTCCTTCACCTTCAGGATTGATCCTTGGTATGTTTTTATGGAGATTTATTACATATTATTTGGGGATGTTTTTGGGGATTATTGCGGTTTCAAAGAAGCCTAAAATAAAGCGAGACATCGTAAAAGTTGTTAGTAAATCTATGGAGCGTAAATAATGAAGCGTATTGTTAAAGGTACTTCAAATTTTTTAAATACTAGGCTAGGTTTTGTTATCTTTGCGGTGGTTTTATATACCATAAAAACCGTTTATGCCTATCAAACCAAATTTAACCTAGGGGTTAAAGGATCAATTCAAGTTTTCCTGATGATAATTAATCCAATACCAATAATGTTATTGCTATTTGGTATTGCCCTGTACATGAAAGGTAGAAAGTCATACGTATTCCTATTAATAATCGATTTCTTGGATACCGTCTGGCTCTTCTCCAACATTTTGTACTACCGTGAATTTTCAGATTTCCTGACGATGATCTTGATCAAAGGCTCAGGATCAGTCTCTAATAACTTAGGAAAAAGTATTCTAGGAATCGTCAAACCGACTGATTTCTTGGTGTTCTTAGATGTATTGATACTAATATTATTACTAGCATTTCATGTGATCAAAGTGGATATTAAGCGATTGAACTGGCGCATACCCGTCTTGGTCAGTTCACTGGCAGTTCTTCTATTTGGCGCTAACCTAACACTAGCTGAAAGTGATCGGTCACAGTTGTTGACTAGAACATTTGATAACAACTATATCGTCAAGTATCTAGGACTAAATGTTTTTAATATTTATGATATAGTCAAGACCTCTCAAACCAATGCTGTTAAGGCTAAGGCTAAGAGTTCTGACCTCGAATCTATCGAAAATTACATGAAGAACAACTACGCGACACCAAATGTCGAATATACAGGTGTCGCCAAGGGTAAGAATGTCTTCATTATTCACTTGGAGAGTCTGCAACAATTTATGATCGACTTTAAGTGGGATGGTGAAGAAGTCACACCTAATTTGAATAAACTTTATCATGAAGACAATACTCTTAGTTTTGATAATTTCTTCAATCAAGTTGGACAGGGTAAGACTGCGGATGCCGAGTTAATGCTTGAAAACTCACTCTTTGGGTTGCCGGAAGGATCAGCAATGGTTACTGATGGTACAAGCAATACGTTCCAAGCTGCACCAGCTATTTTGGATCAACAAGGTTATACGACAGCTTCATTCCACGGGGATGTTCCAAGTTTTTGGAATCGTGATAATGCCTACAAGTCATGGGGATACGACTACTTCTTTAGTTCAGAGTATTACAAGATCAAGAAGTCTTACGAAATCGGTTATGGTATGAAGGATAAGATATTCCTCAGGGATTCGGCGAAGTATATCGAACAATTGCCTCAACCTTTCTACGCAAAATTGATTACCGTTACAAACCACTATCCGTATACTTTGGATAAGCAGAACCAAAGTATATCTAAGACTGACACAGGCGATAGTACCGTCGATGGGTATGTCCAGACGGCTAGATATTTGGATGAGTCTGTTGGTGAATTTATGAATTGGCTCAAAGAAACAGGCTTGGACAAGAATAGTATGGTCGTATTCTATGGTGACCATTATGGTATTTCTGATAACCATAAGAAGGCCATGGCGAAGTTGACTGGTACTAAGGACTTTGATGATTTTGACAATGCACAATACCAACGTGTGCCATTCATGATACACATGGACGGTCTAAAGGGTGGAATCAATCATACTTATGGTGGTGAGATCGATGTACTACCAACGCTCTTGAACTTACTAGGTGTGAGCGATAAGAACATGATTCAATTCGGTAGTGATTTACTGTCTAAAGAACACCCTCAGACTGTGGCATTCAGAAACGCGGACTTTGTCACGCCAACTGTAACCAAGGTCGGGAGTACTTACTACAATACTAAAACTGGTAAAGTAGACAAGAGTATATCTGCGGCCGAAAAAGCTAAACTATCAAATAAAGTCACGACAGAACTATCCTTATCTGATCGTGTTATCAACGGGGATCTCTTGAGATTCCACAAGGTGCCTGGATTCACTACGGTCAATAAGAAGGACTATTCTTACAAGAAGAGCACCGCTTTGAAGACCTTAAAGGCCGCTAGAACTAAGAATGGTACTAGCTTATTAGCTCAAAACGATAATAAATCTATGGTAGATCTGTATACTACCGACGCTCCAGAGCTGAGCGATGACAAATAGATTATAAATATAATGCTGAAGACTTTGAGTCTTTGGCATTTTTTTGTCTAGACAATTCGGGGTAAAAGGTAGTAATATTAATAGGTAATCACCAATACCAATTTGATATTTCAAATTAATTTGTTTTTTTTTACAAAAACACTTGCATACATCAATTCTAATTGGTAATATATTACCTGTTGTTGCGACACAGCAACGGCG
>NZ_BAAJOA010000013.1:0-15779 GCF_057541095.1 Companilactobacillus sp. y65-5 | reverse complement strand
TCCGAATTAGCTCAGTTGGTAGAGCATCTGACTGTTAATCAGGGTGTCGTCAGTTCGAGTCTGACATTCGGAGTTATTATACTTAGGAAAACCTAGGTGCACAAAAAAATACATCTAGTTCGTAAGAATTAGATGTATTTTTGTATATTGAATAGGGTGCACCAATACTTTTCTTAATCATGGAGAGTTGTCCGAGTGGCTGAAGGAGCATGATTGGAAATCATGTATACGGGTATTGCCTGTATCAGGGGTTCAAATCCCCTACTCTCCGTAGAACCATTTACTGTAACTTATATTTGTGTAGAAGCACTGTATCTAATGGATACAGTGCTTTTTTCGATGAATATATCAAAATACGCTGAATCGTTTTGTTAATTAAAAAATCAAAAAAAATCAAAAAAACTACTTACAAATACAAATATTATGGTACAATATTATTTGTAAGTTAATTACTGACATGCGCCTATAGCGCAATTGGATAGAGTGTCTGACTACGAATCAGAAGGTTGTAGGTTCGACTCCTACTAGGCGCATAACTTGTTTTAAACTATTGATGATCACACTTGTGGTCATCTTTTTTTGTCTTTCATAAAAAATAAGCCTATAACTTAGGCCTATCTATTTCTTTTTTTAAATTCCGCACGGCTCATTGTCTTACCTTGTTGCTGGATGTTACTGTATTTTTGATCGTTGTTTTGTGGATTATCTTTCTTTAGCAGGTCAGTGGTCTTATTGATCATGGAGCCTGAGAATTTATAGATGCCATAGATTATGGCGCCGATGACTAATAGTGTAGGTATCGTGTAAGGTAACATTTTTGGATTGAATAACGTCGCTAAAATTATCATGAAGCTTAATATAAATAGAAATACTTTCCAGAGTAATTTAATCATGAAAAAGCCCCCTTATAACTGTTGTTCTCAAACCAATATTAAGTCTAATCTAACGTAACAATATCATAGCTTGAGATGAGATTGCATCTTTTAGAGCTTCACGGTGTAAACTACGATTTTACCAATTATTGCAATTTTATCAGTCGATTCATAGCGGTAACTGATAGGTTGATAAGTGCTGTTTAATGAATCGGGAGAAAACGTCACTATCTTGCTTCGCCTATCATTATAAAATCTTCTAATGGAGATGTGATTTCCATCTTGAAAGACTACCATATCGGCATTTTTTAGCTCAGAAAGCGTATTGCAACGTTTGATTGCAATCATTGATCCTTTGGGTATAATCCGATTCAAGGCTTCGTCATGGACCGTAGATATGAATATTTCTGGATCACCAGCATATATCCCCATGGTCTCATCTGATATTGTTATCGTTTCTACCTCTTCTGTATTAAATGGGTCGATTCCCGATAAAATCGAAACCGACAAACCCTTGTCAAAGTAATTATATTTGCCCAAGTTGTGATGAATTTCTTTAGTATTGATATTCCTTTGAACATCGAATCCCATCAACCACGCCTCATCAACATCTAAAGCTTTGGCTAAAAGAAATAACCTATACTGATTGGGTTCGGTTTTGTCATTGACGTATTGGCTAAGATCGTTCTTTTTCAAAGTTATACCATACCTTCTTTGAAAGGGGATAGTTCTATCAATGATGTCAACTTGTTTTAAGTTACGTTCTAACATTAACTGACGTAAACGCTTGCCAGTACTGACTTTTTTGTCCATACTGTTTATCTCCTTTTATAATTCCTTCAATTTTGATTATACTTTGCATTGAACTTATGCTCAATATTCATAGTTCAATATGTAGAACTAGTTGCGTTGACATTGGTCATTAACGGGGTTAATATTTAGCCATGAAGGGGTTAGATGCAGTGAACTTTTAGAGGGGAGTAAAATAGTTAAGAATAGATTTTTGTACAGTTTATAGTGCATTGTAGCCTCTAAATATTGAATATAAGGGCAATGGAACTATGATTCTTTTGATTTGATTAGATAATAAACTTACTAAAATCAAAACGTATCTTTGAAGATAATTATGGATATTTTAAGGGATTTTCTGATGTAAAAAAATAGTTCCATGATTATTAATAAAATAAAATTTAAGGGGATTAAGTATCGTGAAAAAATCATCTTCAATCAAAAAAATGACAATGGCGAGTTTAGCTGTGTTAATGGGTTCAACCGCACTTTTTAATAGTCAAATCACAACTAAGGCTGACACTGGAGTCGTGGCTACGACCAATTCATGGACAGCTACACTATACACAAAGACTGGTCAAAAGATAACTAATCGTGCCGTAGCTCCTAACTCAGCTTGGAGAGTCGGCAAAACGATTAAAATCAACGATATGCCTTATTACCAAGTTTCGACTAACGAATATTTAAGAGCTGGCGACGCAACACTCAATACTGAAGATAAGCCCGTTCAAAAGAGCATTATCGTCACTAAAGACTCAGGCGCATCTAACTTGTATAGTGATCTGACTGGTAAGAAGATTAGCAACCGTGCTCTTGGTCCAAACTCATCTTGGGCAGTCGGCAAGATGATTCGCACTTCGAACAATAAAATCTTCTTCCAAGTTTCGACTCACGAATACGTCAAGATGCAAGACACCAAATATGCTCACGTCTTCAGTGATGCTATCGAGTCAACTATCTTTGATGCTCAAGACGATGGTTCACCGAACGACTTGAACACTGCTAATAATACTACTGGAAACACGATTAATCCTGATTCGAATAATAATCAAACACCTGATACTAATACAGGTTCTGATACAAATACTAATACTGACCCTAGTGGCGATGTCAACGACACAGTCTTCCATTCAAGTGCTGAGTTCAACCAAGAAATGCTCAAGCAAATCAACGAACTTCGTGCCGAAAATGGTGCTGGTCCTTTGACCCTAGATTCTAGTCTAATCAGCTTCGCTGACGTTCGAGCTAATGAGTTGATTACTCAATTCAGTCATACTAGACCAGACGGGGTCTACATTACTCAAGTTCCCGGCATTGCTTCTGAAAATATCATAAAAAATTGGCCTACTGGCTATCCTAACAATATTTATGAAGTAAAAAGCGCCATGATTGGGCTCAAGAATAGTCCCGGTCATTTCAAAGTAATGATAGACCAACGATTCACCCGAGTAGGCTTCGGTTTCGCTTATGATAAGTCAACTAAAACATTCTATGTAGCTCAAGACTTTGGACGTTAATCAATTCCCAACAAAAGCCCTCAAATATATTTGAGGGCTTTTTTAGATCCATAGAAACTTTATTGACTTTGTATAATTCGAACGAAACAAAAAATACATCCCCAGAATTCGAATATCTCAAACTCAATGGATGTATTTAAATAAAATCTTATGCTTCATTAATTGAATTAACAAACTCCTGATAATTAAGTTCTTCACCAGTTTCAGTGATATCTATATCATCAATCGTTGCGGAGTGTAAGTCATCTTCACTAATATCAAGTTCATGTGTGAATGTAGCATTACCGATCAAACGTATCTTGCTATCTTCTTTGTGTGCTGACAATTGAATATTAGTCTTGACCATACCGCCAGGATTATAGACGGTAATGTCTTCGTCAGGATTGAAGTAATTATCATTCAACAGGGCAAAGACGAGGCTGGTTGCGGACATTCCTGTCCCACAGGCGTTGGTGAAGCCTACGCCACGTTCATATGTCTGTACGAACAACTTATTCTCATCTAAAACTTCACAGAAGCTGACGTTAACTCCTTCTGGGAAATAGGCATTAGGTGCGTTCAGAGCCTGTCCCACTTCTCCTAGGTCATCTTCATCTACTTCGTCCACGAAGCTGATCAGGTGAGGATTAGGTACTGCAACAGCGCTGAATGTCTGACCATCGATGAATTCAGGTATTTCTTCATCGACTAATTCCATCTTACCTTTGTATTCAAATGGCAAGTCGTCTTTAGCAAAGGAGATGGGGGATATCTCAACACTGAATGCTGGTACGTTGTGATACAAATCGTCTGATTTTTTTACGTTCAAGTTAGTTTCAAGTGTTTCGACTTTGAATGAATCTTGATTGAATTTTTCAGATAGGTAGCGGCTGACGGTACGTAGTCCATTACCGCACATTTTTGCTTCACTACCATCGGCGTTGATAACACGCATTTGTCCTAAACAATCATCGTATCGAGAGTCATTAACCACTAATAAGCCATCGGCACCGTCCAAGATGTCATTTTTAGGATTACACAGTTTGATAGCTAGTTGTTTCAGTTCACCATCGGATAAGTCATGATCTAATTTGGTTTGATCTAGGATGAAAAATTGATTTTCCGATCCATGAACCTTTAGAAGTTGAGCCATTCTTTTCACCTCATTAAATTTTTAGTCGAAGAAAGTATCGTAAATATTCTGAACTGCTTTATCAGCATCTTTTGCCTGAGTTCCAATCATGATGGATATACGCGACGCACCTTGATTGATCATATGCACGGCAATGTTGTTTTGCGTCAGTGAATCGATGACCAATCCAATTGTATTGATATTATGAGCGATTCCTTCGCCAACTACCATAATGATGGCATAATCATCGATCCATTCCAAGTAATCTGGTTTAATAGTTTCTCTAATATCAGAACAAAGATGTTTAACGGTCTCATCGTCTAATTTGCTCTTGTCGAAGATCACTGTTAGGTCATCGATACCTGATGGCATGTGTTCGTAAGAGATGCCGTACTTATAAAAAATCTGAAGTAATTTAAGTGTAAATCCGACTTCTTTATTCAATAAGTAACGATGCAAGTATAAGGCTGAAAAACGTTTTGAACTAGCGATGCCAGTAATTAAATTGGCTGGATCGAATAAGAACTGTGACGGTACGATCATAGTTCCAGAAGCTGTTGGGTTGTTAGTGTTTTTGACGTTAACAGGGATTTGTCCTTCAACAGCAGGGATGATGGCTTCATCTTGAAAAACTGAGAAACCAGCATAAGAAAGCTCTCGCATTTCACGATAAGACATTTTTTTGATAGCTTGTGGATGATCGACCACATGGTTATTAGCAACATAGATGGCATCTACATCTGTAAAATTCTCATAGAGATCGGCGTTGAATCCACGGCTCAAGATAGCGCCAGTGATGTCTGAACCTCCACGGGTGAAGGTATAGATCGATCCATCTTTGCTGTAACCAAAGAATCCTGGGAAGACTATTTTGGCATCGTCAAATGTATACTTAGCCAAATTAGTATATGTTTCGGGTAGGATATCGGCATTGTTGGGCGATCCACCTAGTAATAATCCAGCATCCTTGGGATCTAGGAACTTAGCATTGATACCTTCGTGATTCAGGACGGCAGCTAGCGTGATAGCGTTCAAGTATTCACCGTGTGCTTTGAAGGCGGCCATCAAATGGTCGTCATCTGAAAAGCTCTCATCAGCAAGATCGGTCAATTTCTTTTCGATCAGTTGTATTGTTTCGACATTTAATTGATAATAATCACAAATTTCTTTATATCTAGTTACTATTTTATTGTAAGTATCTTTATAGTCTTCATCATTCAAGACTTCATTTGCGTATTTAATTAAAAGATCAGTGACTTTAATGTCCCCTTTGAAACGTTTACCAGGTGCAGATGTGACGATAACTTTTCGATCGTTATCACTCTTTACAATATTTATTACCTTTTGGAACTGTTCACCATCTGCTAGCGAACTACCGCCAAATTTGACGACTTTCACATCAATCACCTCATTAATTATTTGAAACATTAATACATTTTTAATGAAAAGTTTAGCAGTTTTGTGCGTTAAAACAAGATAAATTTTTAATAAATTAAAAAAACCATGAAAGTGGTTAATTTACCTTGACGAATTATTAGAACTGTTATAATCTTTTAAGCAACAAAACAAAAGAGGTCGCAACTGACATTAGTAAATAAGGGAGTCACTGCAAGGCATTGAACTTATTGAAAGGGAAGGTTGCCGAAGCGCCGGATTTGCAGGATTCGGTATGCTGGGACATGTCAATAAGAGGACATGAACTGTCGCAGTAAAACGTCGCTGCGGTGAGCTTATGACAAATATGATGCAGAATAATTTTGATTTTGGATCTCTTTGTTTTGAGCAAAGGGGTCTTTTTTTATCCCATCTCTCCGGAAAGGTTGTTTATAAATTATGATTAGTAGTGAATTAAAGAGTTCTGACGGACACCTGATTATCGGCGGTGCTGACAGTATAGAATTGGCTAAGGAATACGGAACACCGTTAGTCGTTTACGATGTTGATCAAATTCGTCAGACTATCCAAGATTTTCGTACTAGCTTCGAACAAAGTGGATTCAAATACCAAATCAGCTATGCAAGTAAGGCCTTTGCCACAGTCGCAATGTATCAGGTTTTGAAACAAGAACATCTGCATACTGATGTTGTTTCTGGAGGAGAATTATTTACAGCATTAAAAGCCGGTTTCCCAGCTGATAAAATCAGTTTTCACGGCAATAATAAATCATTAGAAGAATTAGAATTGGCAGTAGATAACCACATCGGTGTTATTATCATCGATAATTTCTACGAGATTGAATTATTAGAAAAAGTATTAAAAGAAAAACAGGCTTCGATCAATGTGATGTTGAGATTGACACCCGGTATCTCAGCACATACTCACAAATACGATCAAACGGGTCAAGTTGACAGTAAGTTTGGATTTGATGTTGAATCTGGTCAAGCAGAAGAAGCGTTGCAATTAGTTTTGAAAAATTCAGATATGAATTTGATTGGAATCCACGCTCACATTGGTTCACAGATTTTTGGAGTTGAAGGGTTCACGATGTTAGCACATAAGATGGTAGAAATATCTAATGACTGGCATCAAAAATATGATTTCACGCCACAGGTTTTGAATCTTGGCGGAGGTTTTGGAATCAGTTATACTGCTGATGATGAACCGATCGGTGCGGATGTCTTCATCAAGCAAATTACCGAGGTTATTACCGAGGATTCCAAAAAAGATGGTTTGGCATTACCGGAGATCTGGATCGAACCAGGACGTTCAATAGTTGGTCCTGCTGGATACAACTTGTATACGATCGGTTCACACAAGGATATCCCGAATCTAAAGTCCTACATCAATGTTGACGGTGGTATGGGTGATAACATCCGACCTGCCTTGTATCAAGCAAAATACGATGCGGTCATCGCCAATAAAATGGATGAAAAACCTACTCAAGAAGTTCACGTAGCTGGTAAGTATTGTGAATCAGGCGATATTTTGATCGATGCAGTCAAACTTCCTGACGTTCAACCGGGGGATGTCCTAGCAATGTTAGACACAGGCGCCTATGGATATTCAATGGCTTCGAACTATAATCGTAACCCACGACCAGCCGTAGTCTTCGTTGAGGGTGGAAAGTCCAAGTTAGTGGTCAAACGAGAAACATACGAGGATCTAACTCACTTAGATTTGAATTACTTATAAAAATGAATTGTAATTATGCATATATAATAGGTTGAAAAAAATGGAGGAAGTACGATGAGCAAGATGAATGCTGAAGAAATTATTAATTATATTGGTAACGCCAAGAAGGTAACGCCGGTCAAGGTTTTTGTTAAAGGTGATGTTGCTAAACTCAACGTTCCTGCTAGTGTTCAATCTTTTTTGAATGACTCCAACGGCTTATTAGTCGGAGATTACTCAGAGATTCAACCCTTACTAAGTGAAGTTGACGATTACTATATTGAGACAGCAGCACAAAACTCTGCGGTACCAATGCTAGATATCAAGGGTATCAATGCTCGTATCGAACCGGGGGCAATTATCCGTGATCAAGTTGAAATCGGTGATAACGCCGTTATCATGATGGGAGCAGTTATCAATATCGGAGCTGAGATCGGTGCAGGAAGCATGATCGATATGGGAGCGGTACTGGGTGGACGTGCTATCGTCGGTAAGAACTCACATATCGGTGCTAACGCGGTGTTAGCCGGTGTGATCGAACCAGCTTCTGCTGATCCTGTAAAAATCGGAGATAATGTCACTGTCGGTGCCAATGCCGTAGTACTTGAAGGAGTTCAAGTCGGTGATAATGCTGTCGTTGGTGCTGGAGCGGTCGTTACTAAAGATGTTGCTCCGAATGAAGTTGTCGCTGGTATTCCCGCAAAGGTGATCAAAGTCAAAGATCAACAAACAACTGATAAAACACATATCGAAAGTACTTTAAGGAAGTTGTAATCATGACTCTTACTGAAGCGGAACTAATTCAGATTAGACGAGAATTTCATCAGATCCCAGAATTAGCATTACATGAGACAAAGACACACGAGCACTTGAAACAGATCATTGCAACATTTCCCCAAACCTATCTGAAACTAAAGGAACTTCCAGAATTACCAACGGCTTTGTTAGTTCATGTAACTGGTAGTGCTCCTAAACGCACGATCGGTTATCGAGCTGATATGGATGCCTTGCCAGTGACAGAAAATAATGGCTTGGAATACGCTTCTAAGCATCCAGGAGTAATGCACGCTTGTGGACATGACTTACACATGACAGTCGCCTTGGGGATATTGAATTACTACTCAGAACATCAGCCTAAAGATAACTTGGTGTTTTTCTTTCAGCCAGCTGAAGAGAGTGAGAGTGGTGGGCGACAGGCCTATGATTTGGGAGCTTTTGAGGGAGAATATCAAGTCGATGAATTCTATGGATTGCATGACAATGCGGATCTTCCATCTGGGGTCATCGGATGTCGGAATGGGACTTTGTTCGCAGGCACGACTGAGGTCAATGTGACGATCCATGGAACGAGTGGTCACGCTGCCTATCCACACGATGCTAACGATGCTGTTGTAATCGCGGCTAATTTCATCACTCAAGTACAAACGATCATTTCAAGAAATATCGACCCAACCAAGTGTGGTGTGATCACATTTGGCAAACTAGACGCAGGTACGATCAGAAATATTATCGCAGGTACAGCAAGGATCGAAGGTACGATTCGTGGATTGACTCAAGATATAATCGAATTCATTCGTGAACGCATCATTGAAGTGGCACGTGGATTGGAATTATCCTTCAATGCCAAGATAGAACTGGATTTTAATCAAGGTGGTTATTATCCAGTTGAGAATAATCCAGAATTAACGACTAGATTTATTGACTTCATGAAGAAGTCAGACAATAAGTATCAAGATATGGCTCCAGCAATGACTGGTGAAGATTTTGGATATTTATTGAATAAGATTCCCGGCACGATGTTTTGGTTAGGTGTTGATAGTCCGGGGTCTTTACATTCAGCAGATTTCTTACCAAATGAAACAGCAATTAAAGATGGTATTAAAGCATTTACTGGCTTTTTAAATAACCGAATGGACTCGGAGGAGAAATAGATGTTAGAAAATGTAGACTTAATGACCGCAATTGTTACCCCATTTACAGATGATACAAATGAAATCGACTTTGGTGCACTGGAAAAACTAGCAAATCACTTGTTAGATACCGGTACTAAAGGATTTATCGTCGGAGGAACTACTGGTGAGACGCCAACTTTGACGGATGATGAAAAAATCGAGCTGTATTCACGCTTTGTTGACATCGTTGCTGGACGTGTACCAGTGATCGCCGGTGTTGGTAGTAATAATACACAAGGGACGATCGATTTGACTAAAAAGGTAGCTGAGATCAAAGGTATCGATGCTGCATTGGTAGTCGTTCCATACTACAACAAGCCTAATCAAAAAGGGATGATCGCCCACTTCGAAGCGGTGGCTGACGCTACTTCATTACCAGTGATCATCTACAATATCCCTGGTAGAACTGGTGTATTGATGCAAAAGGAAACGGTTGTAGAATTATCAAAATATCCCAATATCGCCGGAGTAAAGCAATGTCATACACTTGAAGACTTGGAATATATCGTTGAAAATACGGCTGATGACTTCGCAATTTACAGTGGTGAAGATGCACAGGCACTCTTCGCTAAGGTAATCGGTGCTAATGGCTTGATTTCAGTTGCTGCTCATGTTTTTGGTGAATCGATCAGTGAGATGTACAAGCAATTAGACAGTGGCAATTACCAAGCCGCCGGCGCCATTCAACGTGACCTAACTCCAAAGATGGCAGCATTATTCATGTATCCATCTCCTGCACCAACTAAAGCCGCATTGAATGAAATAGGGTATCATGTTGGTGGATGCCGTTTACCAATTCCTCCATTGGATGATGAGGAGAAGAGCGTGCTATTCAATAAGTTGAATATTCAGGAGGTAATCAAGTGATAAAAGTAATCATATCTGGATTCAATGGTTCTATGGGCCAAAAGGCAGTCAAGATGGTTAATGAGACTGAGGATTTTCAGTTGGTTGGAGTTTTCAATCCCATCATCTCCGACTTAGAGCCTGCAAACTATGACTTAGATGACGCTGTCAAAGTATACAATGACTTGTCACAGATCGACATTGAAGCTGATATATGGGTCGATTTCAGTATTCCAACAGCAGTGTTTGACAATACAAAATTTGCAATCGAACACGGTTATCGCCCAGTTATCGGCACTAGTGGCCTGAGCGAAACACAAGTTAGTGAATTAAAATCATTGGCTGATAGCAAAAAAATCGGTGGCATCATTGCATCTAACTTTGGTATCTCGGCTGTATTGATGATGAAGTTTGCTCAAGTAGCGGCAAAATACTTTGATCAAGCAGAAATCGTTGAAACACATCATCAGGATAAGCTTGATTCCCCTTCAGGAACAGCTCTAAATACAGCTCGATTGATTTATGAAGTTCAACAAAAAGATCAAGTCGAAAACCCTAAAGAAACTGATCCACTAGGTACACGTGGTGGTGATTATCACGGCATCAAGATTCATGCGATTCGTCTGCCAGGATTTATCGCTGATGAAGAAGTCGTCTTTGGTGGAACGGGCGAGAATTTAGTCATCAAACAAAGTACGACTGATCGTGAGTCATTTATGAAGGGTGTACACCTTGCCATAAACGAAGTTATGTCACGTGATGAATTAATTATTGGATTAGAAAAAATTATTTAATGGAGATGTTCATATGCCAGAATTAGCAAAAAGTGTAGAAAATATAGAAAACGAATTAGTAAAACCTTTTGGAGACAACAAAATTCTTGCCTTCAATTCAAAAATTGCCGGTATTCCCGGAATTGTCAAATTGACCTTAGGTGAACCAGATTTTAATGTCCCTGAACACGCTAAACAAGCCGCTATCAAGAGCATTAATGACAACCAATCACATTACACACCACAAAAAGGTATTCCCGGTTTGCGTCAAGCAATCAGTGATTACTTATCAAATGATTACGGTGTAAAGTATGACCCTGATACAGAAGTTATCGTAACGATTGGTGCAACTGAGGCTATTTTTACATCTCTCTACACTATCCTTAATCCTGGCGAAAAAGTTATTGTTCCAACACCTACATTCTCAATGTACATGGATGATATTAAATTAGTCGGTGGTGTTCCGGTTGAAGTGGATACTTCAAAAGATGGTTTCAAGATCACACCTGAAAAACTGGCTAAAGTGATCGACGAAGAAGGACCAGCCGCTAAGGCATTGATCATCAACTATCCCGGTAATCCAACTGGTGTGGTATACACAAAGGACGAGCTAGAAGCATTGGCTGACGTCGTTCGTGACAAAGGCATATATGTCATCTCTGATGAAATCTACAGCCAACTAGTATACGGTGAAAAACACGTTTCATTTGCCAGCGTACTACCCGGACAAACAATTCTTATCAATGGATTGAGTAAGTCACATGCTATGACGGGTTACCGTATCGGCTACATTGCAGCACCAAAAGGCTTCGTTGAACAAGCTGCTAACGTTCATTCATTCGCAGTTACTTGTCCATCAAACCCGGCTCAATTTGCAGCTGAAGAAGCCTTGAAGAATGGACACGAAGACCCAGTTGAAATGCGTAAAACATATAAAGAACGTCGTGATTTCATCGTCGACGCCCTCAACAATATGGGTTATGAAACAGTCAAACCTGATGGAGCATTCTACGTATTCCCTAAGATTCCTGCTGGAATCAAACTCAACTCAAATGACTTCTGTTTGAAATTAGCTAAGGAAGGAAAAGTCGGCGTTATCCCAGGTGATGCATTCGGTGATGCTGGTGAAGGTTACTTCAGAATTTCTTATGCTACTTCAATGGACGCTATCAAAGAAGGTATGAAGCGTCTGGAAGAATTTACTGACAAACTATTACAAAAAAACTAATTGAATAAGGATTTTTGTTATAATGAAGGTTACAAACAAAAAATAGGAGAGAGTATGTTATGCCAAAATTAGATTCATCTGTTAAGAATGTTGTAAATGAAACAATCGCACCAATGGGAATTTCGCAGATTAGATTTTTTGCACAAAAATTCTCAAAGATTCCTGGAATTATCAAATTGACATTGGGTGAACCAGATTTTAATGTACCCGAACACGTTAAGGCCGCAGCTATCAAGAGTATCGAAGATAATAAATCTCACTATACAGAACAACGCGGTACGATCGAGCTGAGAAGTGCTGTATCAGGTTACTTAAAGAAACAATATGATGTTGATTATGATCCAGAGACTGAAGTAATCGTAACGATCGGTGCAACTGAAGCTGTTTTCGTTTCATTAGCAGCTATCATCAATCCCGGTGACAAGGTCATTGTTCCAACACCAACATTTGCTCTTTACTTGCCAATCATCAAAGTGCTAGGTGGAATCCCTGTCCAAGTCGATACCACACCAGATGATTTTCGTTTAACTGGTAAAAAACTATCAGAAGTAATCGAACGAGAAGGCGCAGACAAAGTCAAAGCATTGATCTTGAACTTCCCAGGTAATCCAACTGGTTTTGTTTATTCACAAGATCAACTTGAAGAAATCATTGACGTTGTCAAAGACAAATCAATGTTCGTTATCTCAGATGAAATCTATTCTGAATTGATATACGGTCGTGAGCATGTGTGTCTAGCTAAATTGATGCCTGGTAAGACTATCTTGATCAATGGATTGTCAAAATCACACGCTATGACGGGTTACCGTATTGGTTATGTAGCTGCACCAGCTGACTTTGTGGTCAATGCGGGTAAGATGCATGCATATACTGTAACGGCTCCATCAAATCCAGCACAATATGCCGCACAAGAAGCTCTAGAAAATGGTATCGAAGATCCAGTCGCTATGCGTAAAATCTACAAAGAGCGTCGTGACTATATCGTTGAGCAATTAAATGATATTGGTTATAAGACCTTACTACCAGAAGGTGCTTTCTATACATTCTCAGCAATTCCTGACAAATTTGGATTGAGTGATGTTGAATTCGCCACAAAACTTGCCGAAGAAGGAAAAGTCGGTGTTACACCGGGTTCAGCCTTTGGTAACGGTGGAGAGGGACACTTTAGAATGTCATACGCTTCATCAATGGAAGATATTAAAGAAGCCATGAAACGTTTACGTGCATTCACAGAAACATTAGAAAATTAAAAATATAAAAGGATGAATATTATGAGTGAAGGTTATGAAGTAGCTATTTTAGGTGCAACGGGTGCCGTAGGAACTCGCCTAATTCAACAATTGGAGCAATCAACAATTCCTGTATCAAAAATCAGATTGTTGGCATCAAGCCGCTCGGCTGGTAAAACACTTCAATTTAAGGGTCAAGACGTGGTTGTTGAGGAAGCTAAACCAGAGTCATTTGAAGGTGTAGATCTTGTTCTTGCATCAGCTGGTGGAGCCGTATCAAAGAAATTATTGCCCGAAGCAGTTAAACGTGGCGCCGTCTGTGTCGATAACACTAGTGCATTCAGAATGGATCCAGAAGTTCCATTGGTTGTACCAGAAGTTAATGAACAAGCCCTTTATAATCATCATGGAATTATTGCTAATCCTAATTGTTCCACTATTCAAATGATGGTTGCGCTTGAACCGATTAGAAAAGCTTATGGTTTGAAGCAAATTATCGTTTCAACATATCAAGCAGCATCAGGTGCTGGTCAAAGTGCCTTGA
The DNA here is from genome assembly GCF_057541095.1 of Companilactobacillus sp. y65-5. Lineage (NCBI taxonomy): Bacteria > Bacillati > Bacillota > Bacilli > Lactobacillales > Lactobacillaceae > Companilactobacillus > Companilactobacillus sp. y65-5. The sequence goes on along the minus strand of NZ_BAAJOA010000013.1, from coordinate 1,807 downwards.
ACGAACTATATAGTGAAGCTCAAGATTTCCTTGATGGTAAGGAAATGACTGCTGAGATCATGCCAACTAAAGGTGATAAGAAACATTATCCATTGGCATTCAACCTGTTGCCACAAATTGATGTGCTGGAAGAAAATCTCTATTCACACGAAGAGTGGAAGATGATTCATGAAACGAAGAAGATTATGCTTGGGGATATGGATGATCCTAAGATCAAAGTAACAGCTACCTGTGTACGTGTACCTGTTCCAATCAGTCACGGGGAGTCTATCTATATCGAAGTTGAGGATAAAGAAAATGCAAGTGTTGAAGCAATCCGTAAGTTGATTGATGAAGCACCGGGAGCAGTTTTGCAAGACGATCCTGAACACCAAGTTTATCCACAACCAATTGATGCAACAGGCAAACGTGACACGTTTGTGGGACGTATTCGTCCAGATCTAGAGAACCAAGGAGCATTCAATATGTGGGTTGTTTCTGACAACTTATTGAAGGGTGCCGCTTGGAATACAGTACAAATCGCTGAACGATTAGTTGCTGATGATCTTGTTGAAGTTAAATAGTATTTATTGATTGAGTCTTGTTTGGTAGCATGGAGAATATGCTATCACTCAGGGCTTTTTTTATTTTTTAAATGAAATTTTTAGTGAGGTGACTTATATGGAGGAAGTAAAGACAGATACTGGTTATACAACATTTAGGGATGGAGTGAAGAGTTGTCTGCCCACAATTCTAGGGTATTTAGGTATTGGATTTTCTTTTGGGATCGTTGGGATCAATTCACATTTAAACTTATTCGAAATCACATTAATGTCTGCAATCGTATATGGAGGGAGTTCGCAGTTTGTCATGTGTGGACTACTGTTAGCTAATACTTCGATTACGGGTATCGTTATGACGGTATTCTTAGTTAACCTTAGACATTTATTGATGAGTATGACCGCCAGTCCGCACTTCCGTGAAGAGTCACTGTTGAGCAATGTGTCAGTTGGTTCATTATTGACTGATGAATCATTTGCCGTCTTTTCAACAACCGTTGCACAAGAGAAGAATTTTTCGTTGCGATGGATGGAAGGGTTGAATATCACAGCGTATATTACTTGGATCGTTGCCACTTTCCTAGGTGGATTAGTCGGGAACTTTATTAGTAATCCTGAACAATTCGGCTTAGACTTCGCCCTTACAGCGATGTTTGCTGGTCTGTTCCTTACTCAATTCGAATGGGAATTATCGAAGAATATGAAGAAGTCGATCGCGGTAGTGGTCACCGTTGTGATCAGTTTGTATGTATTATTAGGCTTAGTTAGTTCGTCAGTAGCAGTGATCATTTCAGCCTTACTAGGTTGTTTAGTAGGGGGTATCTCATATGATAAGTAAAAATATATTATTGATATTGATTGGAAGCGCACTGGTTACTTGGATTCCACGGATCACACCATTTATTTTAGGAAAAATGGTCAAATTTCCAGCTATCGTAACGAGATTCTTACAGTATTTACCTTTGTCGATTCTCTGTGCCTTATTGCTAGAGACGGTCTTCAATGCCAAGGCGGGGACAGTGGCTACTCCTAAGTGGGACGTGGTCATTGCTTTGGTGCCAACTGTCATAACGGCGGTATGGTTAAAGGACTTGATGAAGACGGTGATTGTGGGCATAATCGCTATGGCAATAGTCAGATTAGTTATGTAATATTAGTTGTGAGAAGTGCTGTTTATGTTGTATCGTTTAATTAAAAATTGAGGCAGAAATCTCCTGATTGTAATCAGGTAGATGAATGCTTGATAATTAACGCCGTGAGGCGTTTTT
>NZ_BAAJOA010000012.1:0-28986 GCF_057541095.1 Companilactobacillus sp. y65-5 | reverse complement strand
AAAGAAGTCGAAACAATTGATCAATTGTTGGCTGACCCATGGGCAGTCGATATTCAAGACATTTGGGAGCAAGCAGCTCATAATCCAGATCCTGATAAACGCAAGCTGTTTGACGCGTTACACACTTACCTCTTAGATAAGCGCCAAGAGCAAATTATCAACGAAAAGCATTTTGTGATTTAACATGGACAGGTCAAATAATCAGTGACTGAAATAGAAAGGAGGCACAAAATATGGCTAAAACTCGAACATATATGGACAAGTATAAATTCACAGCTGCAGAAAACCAACGGTTTGCCCGAGCAAACTTTACCAAGTTAGTGCATACTAATGCTCGTTTTGAAGGCGTTAATACCACTTTGCCACAAACACAAACTATTATGGACGGTATGAGCGTAGCAGGAGTACCTGTTGAGGATATTTTGACGATTGTTAATTTAAAGCGTGGGTGGCAATATATCACTGCTCAAAATTCCACTTTAACGTTAACCATGGAAAAACAAATCAACAAGATTGTGGCAGCGGAAGACGCCTTAGTACCGGGAGAATTACGGCAAGGGAAAGGAGGAGTTGATTTAGGTAGTGAAGACTTTTTTGAACCGCCTTTAATTAACGAAAAACAAGAACAATCCTTTTTACAAAAAATCTTGGCTGATCCACGAACGACGATTACTGATAAAGCATTGACTGTCATGTATCATAATATGCGCCAACAAATCTTTTGGGACGGGAACAAAAGGACGGCGACTTTAAGTGCTAATAAAATTATGATTGACGGTGGTGCAGGCTTAATCAATGTGCCGTTAGATAAGTGGGATCAATGGAACGAACTAATTGCCAATTATTATCAGACTAATGACATGACTAAAATTAAACAGTGGACATATGATAATGGTATTCAAGGATTACAAATTCGAGCAAACAAAAAAATTAAGTGCTAATGAATTAAACCAGATGTACAAGCAACTAAAAAAAACGGATAAATTAGAACTTAAATTAGTTGAAGACGAGATTAGTAAAAGAACCCAAAACCATCTCAAAGACTTTGCTAAAAACAATCTAGAAGTTAAGCCAAAAAATAATCCTGAAAATAAAAACGATCGGCCTAGTTATTAGGTTGATCGTTTTTGAGTTTATTTGGTTTATGGACATTAACGTAATCGGCAAATATTTTTAAAAACTCTTCGGTTTGTTCAACCGAGAGATTATCAGCTTGAAAGTATTTTTCTAGCAAAGCCCCTTTTTGAATTAATCGGCGAGAACGGGCTTTGCGGGCTTGCCGATTTTCATAGTATTTAGATTGCCGTAATTTAAAATCTTCTCGCTCAATTTTTTGTTTTAAACGCGCTTGTTGCTCAACTAGTTTTTCATATTGATTAGGTATAGTCATTACCACCTAACTATTATCGGTTATTTTGAGCTTGATTTAAAAAGGCGGCAACTTTTTTAGCAATCATTTTAATCTGTGGAGTAGTAAGTGTCCCATAATCCAAATTGGCTGATCTAATGATTTGCTTACCGAGATTTTGTTCAATTTTATTTTTTTCAGCTTTAATCTTTTGATTAAGCTGTTTTAATTTAGCTTCTTGTTTTTCTAAGTTACTTTGAGACATAATGATTCCTCCAATCATATTAAAAATAATCACCGACACTATATCATACAGAGAACGTTAAATCAAAGGATAGAAGTTGAAATAGCAAAGCGGAATGCATACACTATAAGTAAATTTATGGGAATCAGCAGGACGAGTGAAATGAGGTCAATGCGCACTTACACATAGAATAAATTCTATGTTGTGCTAACCCCCAAAAAAACTGTATTAGAAGTCGCCGATGTCGACAACAGAAGAAAACCCATAGAATCAAAGTAAAGAGGTGACTTACATGGCAATTTTTCATATGAGTTTTAGTAATATTAGTGCTGGAAAAGGACGAAGTGCGATTGCCAGTGCGGCTTATCGAAGTGGTGAAAAATTATTTGATGATAAAGAAGGTCGCCGATATTTCTATGCCCGATCGGTAATTCCAGAAAGCTTTATTTTAACCCCAAAAAATGCACCAGAATGGGCCAGTGATCGAGAAAAATTATGGAATGAAGTTGAAAAGAACGATCGTAAATCAAACTCACGGTATGCAAAAGAATTTAACGTGGCTTTACCGGTAGAATTAAGTGAATCCGAACAGAAAGAATTACTGACAAAATATGTGCAAGAAGATTTTGTCGATCAAGGTATGGTAGCTGACGTAGCAATTCATCGCGATCACCCAGACAATCCGCATGCACATGTGATGTTAACCAATCGCCCATTTAACCCCGATGGTAGTTGGGGATTAAAAGCAAAGACGCAGTACATTAAAGATGAAAATGGCAAGCAACTTTTAACCAAAAGCGGGTTTCCAAAACAAAGAAAAATTTGGTTGGTTGATTGGGATAAAAAGGAAAAAATTAATGAGTGGCGAAAAAATTGGGCGTTGAGTGTTAATCAGTTCTTAGCACAAAAAAATATTCCAGATCGGATTAGTGAAAAATCGTTTGTCGATCAAGGGATTCAAGAGACACCTACCCAACACGAAGGCATTAACAGCCAAAGAAAAAATCGAAAAGCATTTAATCAACAAGTTAGAGCGCAAAGAAACGCTCAAGCTAAATATCATAATCTTGACGAAAAGATAAGAAATCATGAACATTTTGACGCGTTAACTGACGAGCTATCGTTCTCTGAAAAACACACAATTAGTCATCTAAGTCAGCAATTGAAAACCTATGTCGATTTAGAACATTTAGACGATAAACAGCGCATGCTATTTAATTGGAAGAACAGCTTATTAATCAAACACGCGGTTGGTGAAGATGTAACTAAACAACTGCTGACTATTGACCAGCAAACGACATCACTAGCACAAGCTAACCAGTTGTTAAATAAAGTGGTGGAACGAGCAACGAAAAAGCTTTATCCGGAACTTAATTTTGAACAGACAACCGCAGCTGAACGACGGGAACTGATTAAAGAAACTAATAGTGAACAAACGATTTTCAAAGGCAGTGAATTAAACGAACGTTTAATGAATATTCGAAACGACTTATTAACCCAGCAATTATTGACGTTTACCAAGCGGCCATATACCAGCTGGCAGTTAGTTAATCAGCAGGCCCAAACAATTGAGAAGCAATTAACCACGGTACTAGCCAAACATGGTCACCAGTTAGACGATTTGAAGCATACTAATCGGGGCATGCTAGCCGCTTATCAACCTAACGAACTCGAATTCATTTCTAAAGCGGTGAAAAATTTACGGGTCATGCGGGAAGTTAAAGCCGTAGTGCAAACTCAATACAACAGCATTCTAACGACTGCTTTTCCGGACAGTGACATGGATAAGCTAGAGACGATTGATAAGGAGCAAATCTATACCGCTGTGGTTTACTATGACCCAGAATTAAAGCCATTAAGCGCCGAGGATCTTAGTCAATTACAACAGCAGCCACCGGTAGTCTTTACTAGTCAGCAACACCAAGCCGGTTTAAATTACCTGTTAGGTAAAATGGAATTAAAAGATATTCAGGATCATCGACTGCAACGGGTCTTAAAACATGATGGCACCCGGCAACTGTTTATCGGCGAATGTGGCCAAGATCCTAAGTTGGATCACAAACAAATTGAAATGGTGCAAGCCCTTTTGAAACAACAGACAACACGGTTTGATCAATATAAGCAAGACCAAATTAAGGACTATCAGGCCATTAATTATTACCCAACTAGCCCGAAAAACTACCTGACTAATATTTTGGACGAAGCCTTAATAACCATTTTATATGCGAAGAACACGGACTATCTAAGAAAGCAGCAACTACGTGGCTTAAAAGAGACCGAGTGGGAAATGACGAAAAAGCAACGGCAACACCAAACTCGAAACCGGCATGAAGATGGGGGCAGGCACTTGTAACCTAAATGTAAAAAAATAAATGGTGTAAGTTACACCTTTTGATGTTAAATTATGACTAAATTAAGAAAGGAGAACTTACATGTGACAGGCAATCAGGAATGGTACAGCGTAACGCAAGCTAATCACAAGCTGGGGCGTGGCCGAAATTATGTCAGCAACTGGATCAAACGACATCCAGAGTTTCCTGATCAATTTTTGCTTGGTTCAGGTACCAATAAATTAATATCTGATGAAGGGATAGAGTGGGTTAAAAATCACATAAAAAAAGAGGGCGTCCTCGTAAGCAGTGAAGTTGCTAACGAGGATCAGCACCTAGAAGTTACGATTCTGGGTGTCACCCTCCTAACAATCCATTTTACCGGGCGGGTTAGGGGAAAGCTAGTTGTTTAGCGACCCTAACGCGCTTTTTTTGAGGAGGTGATTTAATGAAAGTAGAAAGCTGGCAAGGCATTAATGGCAAGTTACTACATGATGACCAAAAGGCGATTGTGGTTGATGACGACCAAGCACTAACTGACCAGAAGCAGCTACAAGCGATATTAGATCAAGACGGTCAGCCAATCGATGAAGTTCGGCAAGCAATGATTAAGAAGACCGTTAAACGCCAGTTGAAGACTGAGCCGTTAAAGCTTAGTGGTTGGTTTAATCGCCACGAAGACAGTCAAAATGCTAAAAAGGCCGAAAAATTGGTAAGTGATAAACCGACTCATCAATATAAGCAGATCAAAAATGAAATGACCTTTTTTGGTGAGAGTTTCCTGGAAGGTTTCTTAGGTTTCTATGGCTTAGAAGTTGATAACGCCTTAGACCGTTACGAACATAATTTGCATGTCTTAGAGACCCAAGAACTAGGCCAGTCAGAAAAAGAGTATTACTTAGCCACGAGTGAAAACGGCCGCGTCAAATTAGCCACCGATCCATTACCAAGCCAGCAAATTGCCGAGGAACAAATGAACAAGTTCTATCAGCGTGAGCCAGAAGAAACGCAGGCAGAACAAATTCAATTAAGAACATCAGAAGACGATAGGAAGGAGGAATAACATGAAGTTCAGCAAAGTAAAAGCGTTAGCAACTACTGGAGCCACCACAATTTACTTGGGATTGATGAACGCTCAGGTTGTTTTTGCCGCGGACGGTGGCGAAGTTAAAAGCAAGCTAACCAGCGCTGGTAAGACAATTCAAGGTATTTTAACCGGGTTGGTCGTTTTAGTCGGGATTTGTGTGGCGCTATTTATTATTATCAAAAGAATGCCTGACGCAGACGATCCGCGAGAGAAATCTGAAGTTTATCACGCGGTTGGTCGGGTGGCTGGTTTAGTGGCCTTAGCGGCAGCCATTATCTGGCTATTACCTTGGGTTTACAGCCTATTCACTTAATTTAAAAAGGAGCCTGCCAAATGAAGAAAGGAAAAGAATTTATCTTCCCAGAGAACGTAGATAAAGATTACGGGATCTGGAAAGACTACACCTTGAAGGATTTTGGCTATGCGGCGCTGGCAGGACTAGTGGGCTTAATTTTTATTGCAATCCCACCCTATGGTCTGATCTTAGTCCTGATAAAAATAGTGATTGTTGTCTTAGCCATGACGATTGTCATGGCTATTTTAACAATTAGGCCAGTTGCGGCGAGGAAGAATATTAAAGTGCGGGATAACTTTAAGTTGAAACGCCGCTATGCCAATGGTCAGAAACTGTTTTATTTAAAACCGAAGAAGCGAGGTGAACTAAATGCGTTTGAAGAAGAGCAAAACCGCCAATAAAACAGCCAAGCTAGATTGGGATTATCAACCGCCTAAAATCAATGGTGGCAAAGAGACCATTGATGACATGAGCTTGGTGGTGGGTATGTATGGTAATTACGAAGTTACCAAAACCGGTAATCTCGTTGGCATTTTGGAAGTTAGTGGGATCAACCTTGATCTACTTAATGAAACCGAACAACAGGACGTTTTTGAGGACTATGGTGCGTTTCTCATGAGTGCCTTAGGTGAAGGCGTTGATGACACGTTACAGTTCTTAGAACCGACGATTCCCGTCAATATGACGGCTTATCTCAATGGTCTCAAACGGCGGTATCTCGCCTTACAAAAAGACCACCCGGAGCAACAGTTCAAAATCCAGCTCATAGCCAGTTACTTGGATCACTTTACTAAAGTCCAAGAATCCAAAAACATGACAACTAAGCAACATTTGCTAATCGTTAAGGTGCCAATTAAGGACAAAAGTGTTAAGAGCTTAAACATAGCGGTCACTCATTTAGACGAAAAGATCGAACAGGTTAAACGGGATATTGAAAATGCGTTAACGGACTTTGATGTGACGGCCAAAGTTTTGACTAGTCAGGAAGTCCAAGAGATTTTAAAGAACTTGATCAATTTTAATGGATAGGAGGCAACAGTATGAGTTTTGGTGATAAGGTCATTGATTTATTTATGCCAACTAAAAAAGAAAGACATCAAGGCAATAGCGGCCAAACGGGTAGTAAGTCCAAATCGGAAATTGAAGACTTTACCAAGTTGATTGATCGCGATAGCTTGCATTCACTATTTCCGTTTAGCTGGGAACAGTACCCCACCTACGTCCAGTCGGGTGAGAATTTTATTCGGGTGTTAGCGATTGCTGACTATCCCAAGCGGGTGTATGGCAACTGGTTGTCAGAATTGAAGCGCAAAAAAGGCGTTATCGATATTGTGCAATATATCGACAGCGCCAGTAACAATTCAATGATTACCTATTACAAGAAGACGATTCAAAATAAGGAAGCGCAGAAGCTCAATACGTTCGACCCGTATAAAAAGAAGATTCTGCAAAATTATATTGATTCAGCCAACATGCAACTAGATAAATACCTCGATAATTCTACCACATTTGTGTACCAACATATGCTCATTTATCTGCGGGCCAACAGTTTAGCAGAATTAGATGACTTAACCGAAAATGTTAAGAATACATTGATTAAGCTACAAATGAAGCCCCTTGTGCCCGTTAAAGCAACCTTCCAGGCTTTTTGGTCAACCATGCCAATTAACGAGAACCTTATGGGGGATTACACCTATAAAGAGAGTAATACCGAAGTGGCCAGCAGTATGTTTCCCTTTGATGACGCCGAAATTCTGGACTTAAAGCCGAGAAGTGATATTGAAGGAGTTAACAAAGACACCAACAGCTTAATTGCCGTAGATATGTTGGATCGCAACAAGACCCTAAATCAAAATCAAGTGATTATCGGAACCTCGGGGGTCGGCAAGACCACCTATATGATTCAGAAAATCCTACGCTACGCCATTCAAGACTATCAACTCTACATTATTGATCCAGAAAATGAATATACCAAGATTGTTGAAGCCCTGGGTGGCGCAGTCTTGCACCTAACCTCGAATGCTAAGTACAAAATTAACCCGCTCCAAATTTTCTCCGAAGAAATCCTAAGCGCCGATGAGGCGGTCACGAACCTTGATTTACTAGTTAAAGATAAAATCCAGCGATTAAAGGGATTCTTTGAAGTCCTTAAAACCGGGATTACCCAAGTTGAGCTGGCAATTCTTGATGATGTCGTTAAACAGGCCTACGTCAACAGTGGCGTTTTGAAATATAGCCGCTTAAAAGAAATTAAAGACGATCAGTGGCCGACCTTATCCAATGTCTATGACGAGTTGGAAAAATTGACAGATAAGGACGCCGACAAATTTAATCGGGTTAAAGACTTCTACTACATCTTAGGCAGCTATACCCATGGTTCTAACAGCCTATTTGACGGGCACACCAACGTCAACCTAAAGGGAAAGATCATTTCTTTTGATCTAAAACCACTACAAAGTGAACAGGAAGTCCAATCAGCGGCTTATCTGAATACCTTCCAGTATTTGTGGGACGAAATCACCAAAGATCGGCATAGCCGCAAGAAATTGTTTGTTGATGAATTTCACTTTTTAACCTTACACAAAGCGGCTGCCACCTTTTTCCATCAAGCCTACAAACGGTTTAGAAAATACAATGCTGGAGCGATCGCCGGAACGCAGCAAATCCAAGATGTGATTGAGGGAACAACTGATACAGGGCAAAATATTGGGGAAGCAATTATCGGTAACTCCTATACTAAAGTATTCTTTGGTCTTGACGGAAAAGGTGTAGATGATGTGATTACCAAGTTGCGTATGACGTTCTCGGATAAAGAAAAGAAGTTATTAGAACGTCGTAGACAAGGTGAAGCCCTGATGATCTATGGTAGCCAACGCGCCTTTATGCGTGTCGAGTTGACCGAAGAAGAACTACGGCTAATTGACCCAGAAGCTTACCAAGAAAAATATCACCGTGAGACAGCCGGGCAACCGGACTATCAAAAGCGCGTGGTCTTAACACCTAGTGAGATTGACGCTTTAACTACCACCGAGGAGGAAGGAGGGACTTTAAATGAGTAAACCAAACCAATTATTGAATATCGAGGTTGGCACCTTCAAGCGACAGGGAAACCAGTTAATTCTCGAACTCAATCACAATCAGTTTCGATACGACCAGTTGAGTGAGCTAAACGAATTAAAGCAAGCTGATGCCAATTTCTTACAGTTGGTTAACGTAGTTGAGCAAGACCAGAAGGTTGTTTTAACTTATACCTTGCCGGATAAGGTCAGATCATTAAAGGAATTACCACATGAAAATAAAGCAATCCGGTCAGCGATTGCCAAGGAAATCATGGCGCAACATGTGGTTAACGATAGCCAGTATCACGTTGCGTTGAACCCAGCTAACCTGTGGTATTACCCCATGCAACATGTTTGGTACGCCTACCGGGCCAATGAGCTCATGCCTTATGATGACAAGCATAGCAATTTAGCCAAATACAAAGCACTGATTCTGTTTTGCTTGACGGGGACGCCCTACGAACGGCTACTAAGCAATCCTAAAGAAGCCCTAGCTAAACACCCGGATGACTATTTACAACAAGTAGCTAAAGCTACGTCGCTAAATGAGTTAACGGAAGTGGTTAACGGCATTGAGGACTTTGTGAGCTATCACGAATGGCAGGAAGTTGAAACGGCCCAACAGAAAACCAAACAACGATTATGGTTGAGTGTGGCTGGGGTAGCGATTGTGGCCGTTTTGGCCGTCGGCTTAGTTCATAAAAGTGATGAACGGCAATATCAAAGCTTAGCTAACCAGAACCAAGCTCAGGTCACGCGATTAAAATATAGCGGTCAAATTCAGACCGCTTTAAATGATCAGAAGTGGTCAGAAGCGCAAAAAGATATGCAACGGGCCGGCTATCCTTCAACTAAGCAAGTCAGTGTCTTTTTAAAGCATCGTCAATACCAGCAAGCCTTAAACGTTGACCCAAGTCAGTTGAACAAGGTTGTTAATGCGGCTTATGCCAACCAAGATAGCAGTCAAGTGGCCGATTGGCAGTTACCAACTAAGGCGACGAGTAAGCAAAAAGATCAATTGAAACTCGAAAAAGCGATTGTTAATTATGATACCAATACGCTTAATAACCAATTATCCTTTACGACGAACGCTGATGTTTTATTGAGAATGGGACAAGCTTTCCTCGCCCATAATGATACGCAAGACGCCCAGACTGTCCAAACCAAGTTAGCCGGCGTGAACAGTCCTAAAGCTAAGTATTTAAAAGCCTTGTTAAGTCTCAATGCCGCTAAGAACGAAGTTAGCGACGCCCAAAAGAAGTTAGATGACGCCAACAAGATTGACGGCAGTAAAGATAAGGACAAAGACAAGAAGGTGGATTCGGCTAAGTCTGATTTAAAGAATGCCCAAAACAATCAGCAAGCGGCCCAAAAAAAGGTCGATCAGGCCAAGCACAAAGTGGGTGATTAAATGCAGGTATTGTCATTTGAATATAAGAAAAAGAAGTGGAAGTTGATCGCTTATATTGTGGGTGGCGCCATTCTGCTAATCATCTTGTTAATTGCGGCAGTAACAGGTCAATTGCAAGAAAACAGTTGTGATAATTCAACGACCACAGAAACGCAATTAGATAGTAAGAGCATGACGGAAAATGCCAAAAACATTTATGCGCACTGGAAGCAAAAGTATGGTGCCACCCCACAAGCGGCCGCCGGTATCTTGGGGGTCTTACAACTAGAAAGTCGCCTTGATCCCAAGTCCGTTAATTCCAGTTCCGGGGCCACGGGCTTAGCCCAGTGGTTAGGTGGTCGAAAAGATAAACTGGAAGATTTAGCCCATAAAGAAAATAAACCAGCGACCAATCTCGGGGTACAGTTGGATTATCTCGACCAAGAATTGAACAGTAGTTACTATGCGTCAAACAAGCAGATTTTTAAATATACGGACGTGCATAAAGCGACCAAAGCCTGGTTAATGGATTACGAGGGTATGAGTAAGAACCCGGAACAATGGTATTTAAGCCAAAGATACGGTTATGCCGATCATTGGTATTCCGTGTTGGGTGCAAGTGATCCCGTGGCCGGTAATACGTTAGATAATGCAAGTTCCGGCGATCTGACCGAACTAGGTTGTGATAGTGACCCGAGCTATTCCGGTGGCAGCATTGTTAAAAACGCGGAAAGTATGAAGGGCGACTTCTATTATGTTCAAACCCACCCTAGCCCCGATTTAGGTAGCGATTTAAAGAATCCTAACAAAACCGGTGGGACAGATTGTTCAGGCTTTGTCTGGTTAGCGCTTAATAAAGCTGGTTACAAGGTACCGGCCAACATGGGTTGGTTTACCGGCACGATGGCCAGTGACGCCAAAGGCAGCCATCAATATCTGAAACAGATCAGTGAAAATGACGCAAAGGCCGGCGATATTGTCATCGTCAATCAAGGTGCGGGAGCCGGAAACAACGGTCACACTGCCATTCTGCTAGATAAATGGCAAGGTAAAGCCACCAAGATTATTGAGCAAGGTGGTACGGGTGATAAAGTTAACGAAAGCACTTTTGGCACCGCTTTTTATAGTTTATTGAACGGTAGCGATGTAACGTTAGCCCGGCCAATCAAGAAGTAAGGAGGACGAGTAAATGAAACGCAGCATGGTTTTAAGTATTGCGATTGGTAGTTTGATCTTAATCATGTCATTAGGGGCGAATGCCTATCAACATAGCCAAGTTAAGCAGGCGCAACAACAGATCAGTCGCTTACAACAGCAAAAGCGACAAGTTAGTCAGCAATTGACTAAAACCAACCAACAAAAGCAGTTATTGAGCACCCAAATTGACAGTTATAAGACCTACCAAAATAATAAAGATAAAAGTCAGGCTGAACTGAGTTTTAATACGGTAGTCACCAAGTTCTTTAAGGTCATGAACAACTTTAAGCCCAAGACCTACGGACAGCGTAAAGATGGCGTGAAAGACTTGATTTCCGACAAGCTATATCAGCAATACTTTTCAAATAAGGGCACGTATGGTGATAGCAATAGTGTTTCAGCTAAGTTAAATCAACTGAACCTGTATACGCAAAGTAAGCAGGGGCAAAATATGAAAGGCTTGGCCGTTGTCAGTTACGAAAGTAGGAGTGGCGACAACGACTGGCAAAAGGCGACGGTACTTTATCAAGTGACTTTCGATACCACCACGGATCGAATCACCGCAGTCCAAAATTTAGGTAGTAGCTTTAAAGCCAGTGACCTTAATTAAACGCGTTGGTAAAGCCCTAGCGGTAATCGTGGTGGCTTTAGCCGTTAGCGGGTTTGCTGGTCATCAATATGTCAATCACGTAGAAAAGCAGCGATCAATCGTGACGCTGGCTAAGCATTCTGATAAAGTTCTGTTCTTTTACCGTGATGATTGTCCGGATTGCCAAGCTATTTTTCATCAGATTTATTGGCACAACGCAATCAGTCACAACATCGTCTTGATTAACATGAACCAACCGCAGAATCGGCATTACATTCAAAAATATCAATTAACGTCAGTACCAACCTTGATCCATGGCAAGCAACGGTACACCGGCACCAACCAACAAAGAATTAAACAGATAGTAGGTGATTAGATGAAAGACAAATTATTAAACAGCGTTAAAGCCAGTTGGCCGTACCTACTAACGCTAATCATTGGCTTGTATTTAGCGGAGATCCTAGCTGGAGCTGTCATGGCCTTGTCCCGTTATAAGCTAACCTTTGCGGATCATATGCCAACCGTATTAAAACAATTAGCCTTACACCCCTGGCATTATTACAACTTATATTTAGGCCAAAAGAACCCGGTATTAATTATTGTCAGTGTCGCCGTTATCATATACACCGTCTATTTTGCCTTGAAACGGAACAGCAAGCATAAAGCTTGGGAAACTGCGGACACTGAAACCCACGGGAGTGCGACTTGGGGCAATCTAAAAGAGTTGAGCGACCATTACTTTAGTATCAATGCCAAAGATCTCACCACAGCATTTAACAAGAGTACCAAGGCAGAAATTCTCAAATCATTAGTGGATCGAGAAAAGTCAGCGAAAGGGGGAGATTAACATGAATGGGACGATTTTAGGGATCGTGGATAAACAAATTGTTTACCAAAATAACAGTACCAAACCCAACCGGAACATCTTTGTGGTTGGGGGCCCAGGATCGTATAAGACTCAATCAGTCGTGATTACCAACCTGTTTAACGAAACGGAGAACAGCATTGTCGTAACCGACCCGAAAGGTGAATTATACGAAAAGACGGCCGGTATCAAACTAGCTCAAGGCTATCAAGTACATGTCGTCAATTTTGCCAACATGGCGCACAGTGACCGCTACAATCCCTTTGATTATATTCAGCGCGATATTCAAGCCGAAACCGTGGCAACAAAGATCGTTCAGAGTGAAAATGCCGAGGGCAAAAAAGATGTGTGGTTCAGTACCCAACGGCAACTTTTGAAGGCACTAATCCTGTTTGTCATGAACCACCGGCCACCAGAGCAACGAAATTTGGCGGGCGTAACGCAAGTCTTACAAGAAAATGATGTCGAAGCCGAGGAAAAGGGTGCAGATAGTCCGTTAGACACCTTATTTCTTGATCTAACCATGTCTGATCCAGCGAGACGCGCTTATGAGTTAGGTTTCAAAAAGGCCAAAGGGGAAATGAAAGCCAGCATTATTGAAAGCCTGTTGGCGACCATTTCGAAGTTCGTCGACAAAGAAGTGGCCGATTTTACCAGTTTTTCGGATTTTGATTTAAAAGAGATTGGCAGAGCCAAAGTTGTGCTATATGTAATTATCCCCGTCATGGATAACACTTATGAAAGCTTCATCAATCTGTTTTTCTCACAATTGTTTGATGAATTATACAAATTAGCCGCCGATCATCACGCTAAATTGCCCCACCAAGTCGACTTTATCCTTGATGAATTTGTCAACTTAGGAAAATTCCCAAAATATGAAGAATTTTTAGCTACCTGTCGGGGGTACGGTATTGGCGTGACGACCATTTGTCAGACCTTAACCCAGCTCCAAGCCTTGTATGGTAAGGATAAGGCCGAGAGTATCTTAGGTAATCATGCGGTTAAAATTTGCTTGAATGCCGCTAATGACGTGACTGCTAAATACTTTAGTGATTTACTAGGAAAATCAACGGTGAAAGTGGAAACGGGAAGTGAAAGTACTAGTCACAGTAAGGAAGAGAGCCACAGTAAGAGCGATAGTTACAGCTATACGAGCCGTTCGCTGATGACACCCGATGAAATTATGCGGATGCCCGAAGATCAGAGCTTATTAATCTTTAGTAATGCCCGACCAGTCAAAGCTACAAAAGCGTTCCAATTTAAACTATTTCCGGGAGCCGATCATTTGGTTAACTTGTCACAAAACGAGTATCAAGGCCAACCAGAAGCCAGTCAAGAAACCAACTTTAAGAATAAGGTAGCTAAGTGGAATCAGACGGTTAAAGCACAACACCAAGCAAAAAAAGACTATCAAACAACCGATGACGAAGAAGACAAATTGCAGGACAATATCGATCAAGAATTAGAGTCCAGACATAAGAAAATGCTTGGCTAATGGAGGACATATTAATGAAAAAATATCGGAAATATATAATCGCTGTGATGACAGTGTTGCTGATGGTTGTTGGTCTTACCGCTTGTGGGAAGTCTACAGCACAGGATTTGCAAAGTCACCAGTGGACGTTTGCTTCTAGCAAAGATAATGGTATGGCCGCTACTGCAAAGTTTTCAAAAAGCAATCTAACACTTACCCAAGCTGGATTTAGTGAAGTGTATGAGTACAAGTTGCTTGAAAGCAAGGGCAATGAACAAATTAAGTTCATTGGTAAAAATAGTGTTTCAGGTAGCACAGAAACACGACTGTTTAAGATTAAGAAGCAATCAGACAAATATAAACTAACACCAATTAACACACTAGCTAAAAGTGATACTGGTACAGTCTCACCTATTCCCAAATAGACAAAGGAGGGATTTAAAATGACAAATATCATTCAATCAGCTATTACACACTTTTTTGAATGGGCATTATCTGGTTTGTTGGACGGTTTATTCAACATCTGCAAGGCCATTATTGACCAAGCCAATCAAAGCTTGCCAATTGTTAAAACGTGGTATGCCATCTTCCTGTCCTTTGCGACATCGTTAGTCGTTGTGGTCGTCCTTGGCCGCATTGTGATGACAATTCTAAAAGAGGCAGATGAAAGTACCGATGTTACTTGGGCTAATATCATCATGGACGGGATTAAATCAGCGGCCGTGATTCCGGTTTTCGTGTTTTTACAGGGCTTTATTCAAGGTTCAATTACCTTGCCCCTGCTAAAGTATATGTTTAGTTCTGATCAGAAATTCACTGCTAAATCAATTACCGGCATGAATAAAGTTCCTGGGCTAAAAGATGTTGGCATTTCGCTACCCTTACAGATTTTGTTTCTGCTAATCTTCACTGTCGTAACCGTCGTGTTCTTTATCAAGATGTGTGTGTTTGTGGCTGATATGGCTTGGTATAACCTGACAATTCCTTTAGCTGCAATGAGCATGGCGACCGAAAGCTTTGATTACAGTGGCACGTGGTGGAAGAAGTACATTTATTACAATGCTTCTATTATTAGCCAGGTGCTTTGTATGTCACTATCAGTATGGTGTTTCACTAATATGGCTAAATACGGGTTTATTGCTTTTATTGCTTCAATCGGATTCGGTTTTCTGGTGGTCAAAACACCTGACGCCGTTAAAGACTTTTGGGCTTCAACCGGTGTGACTAAGAGTACTGGTATGGGTGCCATGAGAATGTTTCAAAATTATTTCCGTAACCACTAGGAGGAAAAATAGTTATGAAGAAAATCGCACACTGGTTATTGGAAAAAGCCAAAAAAGATATGCGAACCGATCCTTTTACAACACCTTCACGGCGGACTAAGTTGTCTTACTATTTTGATAACTTAGTTAGCATGGTCTTCTATATAATGGGAATTTACCTCATGTTAATGGATTTATACCAAGAGCTTTTTACAGCGAACCATACCGATTTTTTAGGAACTGCGCTAATGGCCTTAGTTTTACTGCTGGGTGGCTTATTATTCCGTTGGTCAGCCTATGCAGATCTCAAAGCCATCAACCGGTATCAACATTATTTGAAGCAACAATCGATATAGCAACAACAAGAATTGCGACGTGAAACTTGGTTGAAAGCGGCTGAACAAGGTAAAACAGAATTAGATCAAAAACTTAATCACAAGGAGTGAACGAACATGACCACTGTTATCTTAGCTGAAAAACCCAGTCAAGCCCGTTCATACGTCCAAGCCTTTCAAAAGAGCACAAAAAAACAGGGTTACTATACGGTTAGTGACCCTGTTTTGCCCGCAAATACGCTTGTGACGTATGGTCTCGGACATTTAGTTGAACTAGCCACACCGGATAAATATGATCAGAAATACCAGCAATGGGCCTTATCTAATTTACCGATTTTCCCCAACAAATACAAGTTTGTGGTGTCAGCTAGTAAAAAAGATCAATTCAAGGTCGTCAAAGACCTGTTAACGAAGGCCGATACCATTATTGTTGCCACCGATAGTGGTCGGGAAGGCTCTAATATTGCGTGGTCAATCATGAGCCAAGCCCAGATTGACGTTAAAAAGAAGACCATTAAGCGGCTATGGTTGAATAGCCTAGAAAAAGACGCCATTATTACCGGATTCAAAAATCTTGGTGATTGGCACAAAGATTATTTGGCTTATAAAGAAGCCCAAACTCGTCAAATTAGCGATTGGTTGATCGGCATGAATGGTAGTCCCTTATATACTTTGTTATTAAGACAAAACGGGGTACGTGGGGTGTACTCGATTGGTCGCGTGCAGACGCCAACCTTGTATATGGTCTATCAAAGAGACCAGGCAATCAAACACTTTAAGCCGGAACCCTATTTTGAACTAAATGCTGAAATTCTTGCTAATCAGCAAAAATTCGTCGCAAAATTAGACCCCTATCAGCGATTTAAAGACGAAACAGGGCTAATAACATTCATGCAAGCTAAAAACGTTCAGAAAGGCTCACAGGCCGGTTTAATCAAGGACGTCCAAAAGCAAGGCAAAAAACGAGCTAGTCCCCAACTATTCTCGCTATCTAGTCTCCAAAGTGCCATGAATAAACGTTATCACGCCAGCGCCAGCCAAACCTTAGCGGCTATTCAAAGCTTATACGAAGACAAACTACTCAGTTATCCCCGCACCGATTGTGCTTATATCACTGATGAAGAATTTGAGTATTTAGTGGCTAATCTGACGAAGTATCTGGGTTTAGTCTCTAAGCAAGTCGCTTTAACCAATACCGCCCCGAATAAGCGCTATGTTAATGGAAAGAAGGTTGAAGAACACTACGCCATTATCATGACTAAAATCGTCCCGACTAAAGATCAATTAGCTGCCTTACCTAAATTACAGCAACAAGTCTATGACTTGGTTTTAAGAACGACGTTAGCGATGTTTGCTGATCCGTACGAGTACGAGGAAACTACAATTATTACCCAAGTTGGTGACGCCAATTTTAAAGCAACGGGTAAGGTCCCAACTAAGCAAGGTTGGCAAGCTTTATTTGATGATCACAAAGCTGATCAGCAAGAGGCAGCCACCCTACCGATCGTTCACCAAGGCGACCAAGTTCAAGTGAATCTGCAAACACCGCAAAAAGAAACGACCCCGCCGGTACCCTTTACCGAAGGGACATTAATTACGGCCATGAAGACCGCTGGCAAAACGCTTGATGATGAAGTAGCCCAGGCGATTCTCAAAGATGTGCAAGGCATTGGGACAAGTGCGACCCGGGCCAATGTGCTGGAAGTGTTAAAGAAACGCGGCTACTTAGTTACTGAAAAGAATAAGTTGCACGTCAGTGAAGCCGGAATCACTTTATGTAAAGCAGTCGAACTCGAACCATTGCTAACTAGTCCAGAAATGACAGCTAAATGGGAGCAAGCGTTACAGCAAATCAGTACCGAAGAACGCACTCCGGATAATTTTTTGAGCCAAATTAAGAAGTTTGTGGCGAAGTTAATCGCTGATGTTCCCACACAATTAACCGGCAATGCAGCCATTAAGCAACAAATCAATCACCAACAGCAAGCACAAAAGTCCGACGAGGTCTTCTTAGAAACACCGCAAGCGACCGTTTTAAATAAACAGAAGTTTTACATTGTAAAGCCTAAGCAAGGCGAAAGCTTTACCCTGCCCAAGAAATGGAGCAGTAAGACCCTCGGTAAGACCGCAATTAAAGCGTTGGTCACCAAGGGGAAAACGAGCAAATTAAAGGGTTTCAAGAGTAAAAAAGGAAAGTCGTTTGACGCCAAGTTAAAGCTTGACGGCCATAAATTAAGTTTTGATTTTGATTAGAACCTACCTACCGCCCTGCACTACGTTCCGGTTGGTGAACCCGTCATTTAGGTTCACTTTTATAAAGCCAAAAGTAAACCTAAACAACGGGTGAGATTAGCAAAGCAAAGGAGATCATAAAATGGATAATAAATTAGCAGTCATTGGGAGTGAATTACCAGTTTTGCAGGCTAAAGGAACCTACAAGTATCTAAAAGAAATCACTGGTAACGGAGCCTATTATCAAGTGGCTTGGCAAAAATTGTCTGACGGTTACGTTGCCCTTTATGGCACGACCTCAATTCAAACAAAAGTGGCTCCCATACTGAATGATATTTTTGAAGATGAGGAGGGGTAACTTATGCCAAATAAAGCAGATGTTAAGGCTTGGAAAGCACAATTAGTCGCCCAGGCTGAACAGCAAATCCTAAAATTAACTGATAGTGACCAATTTAAAAAGTATCTCAATACCCTGGCTAAATTTCATCGTTATAGCGCCAGAAACATTGATTTAATTTATGCGCAAAATCCTCAAGCCACTCAAGTCGCCGGTTTTAAGCAATGGCAGAAGGCTTTTAACCGCACCGTCAACCGGGGCGCAAAAGCGATTCGGATTGCGGCTCCGATCATTAAGAAGCTAACACCAGCCGAGCAGCAGCATCTTGATACCACCGATGAGCGCGCCATTGTCGGTTATCGCTATCTACCCGTCTTTGATGTGGCACAAACTAGCGGTGAACCAGTGTTAAGTGCTAAAGACTTTGTCAAAGAAAATTTGGCCGATCATCAGAATGTGACAAGCTTATATAACGCGTTCAAAGATTATTTAAACCAGCAAACCGACCTTAAAGTCAGTGAAGTGCCTTTAGCGACGCTAAAGGGGGCTAAGGGGTATTTTCAACCCAGCACTAATGAAATCGTCATTGGTGGCGATGAGCCCGACAATGCTTTGAAACTAAAGACGTTATACCACGAATATGCGCATAGCCAGCTACACGGCTTAAAATCAGCCTTTAAAGATCGACCACGAGCCTATCAGGAAACCCAGGCCGAAGCGGTTGCGTATGTTGCCATGCAAAATATTGGCGTTGATACCAGTAACTACTCACTTGGTTATGTGGCTACCTGGGCCAAAGATAAAGCGGTGATCCATAGTGCTTTAAGTGAAATCCAGCAAGTTAGCAACAAAGTGATTGAGCTTAGCGACGGGTTAACCAAACAATTAGGCTTACAAGAAGCCCAAAAAGAGCCTGAGCATGATCTAAAAAAGTTATCAGCCCATGATCTTAATAAGTCCTACCAAAGCTTGCAACAACAAATTCAGCAAACGACTAATACACAGCAAAAATCACAATTTAGACATCAGTTAACTGATGTTCACCAAGAAATCAGTAAGCGAACACAAAAACAACTGAAAGCATTTGCTGAAGGAAATCCATCAATCAAACAACCCAAATCCGAACTGGATCAAAGTCTGAAACACTGAATTTAGTTTTCAAAAAAAGGGAAATCTGCCTAATGTTTCGGTAGATTTCCCTTTTTTTGATTGATTAATCATTGTGATAAAGTTTTAATAATGATCTATTTTTATCTTTTAAATACATTTTAGCTGTCTGCTGATGAAGTTTTTTAATACCAACAGTACACCCTATTTTATCATTAGGAACAATTTCTTGAACGTGATACAATCCTCCTGGCAAGTTATTGAAGTTAACTTTGCCATCATTATCAGCTGTGACAATAAATTTTTTACCGTTTCGATAAATTGGTCTTCGTAATACACGTGTTTGTAATGCATAGGTAGTATTTTTAACAACATCACCTTGTTGACTTAAGCGATAAAAAATTAAACTAAATCGGTTCTTTCTTAACATTCCTTGGTGGATTAGTTTAATTATATATCCTAGAATTGCTAATAATAATAAAATAATGGCTATTAGGATTAATAACTGATTAGCATTATTTGCATTATTAGCATGGTTTACATCTTTTGCAATCTTAGGAGTATAAGGAATGCGGTACCCAGTTACCAATAGACGATGTGAATTTATCATGTAAGGGGTGCAGGTTAATAGGGTAGCTAAATCTTTACCAGGAATAATCTTTAAAACTGATGTCTGATTAGGCTTAACAACTTGTATTTTATAAACTTTATAAGCTAATTTCTTTTTGTATACTGTTAGAACAAAGATATTTCCCTTCTTAACATAATTCAAATCTGTAAATAGTTTTCTACTTGGTAGTCCACGATGGGCAGCAATTACCGTATGCGTGTTTTTACCTCCCAATGGAAATGAAGTCCCTTGCAATACTGTAGCACCATAATTCAAAGTCTCCGCATTTGTTGTATCAAAAAGGGGCATATTTGCCTTTATCTTGGGAATACTGATACTGCCAATTAAATGCTTTTTGAGAGAAACCTGAGTTCTTTTGCTGCTACCAGCAAAGGGATCATTTTCTGGGTGTAAACCATTTTCAGCTAGTCTTCGGTTCCTAGTTTCTAATGCTTTTCTTTTTTGAGCAGATAGCTCACTATTAGTTTTATCTACTTTGTTAATACGTTGTTGGTCAATATAATTATTAATGGCTTCTACATAGAAGGGATATAATGCGATAATCACTCCAACAGTAAAAATAATTACCATAATAATTTTTAGCCAATTATTAGATGCCTTTTTATGATTCATATAGTCGGTGTCCTTTATTAATATTCGCTTATTAATAAAGATGAAGGGACGCCAAATAATTATTGGCGTCCCTTCATCTTTGATCTAGAAATAATAATTAGATTTCTTCATGTTTTTTAATGGCTTTGTAACCACCAAAGGCAACAATCATAATGACAATACCAATGGCTAAAAAGATATAAATTCCCTTACCACCGGTACTTGGTAAAAGACCTTCTTTAGTGTTATCGATTGTGATCTTATTAGAATCGTCGAAAGAGCCTTTAGTGATACTAAATTTAACTGGGCTATCCAATTTCGCATAACCATCAGGGGCTTGAATTTCTAATAAGGCATAACTTTCACCAGAATCAAGCTTATCTGAATATGATAATCCCTTAAGTGCCACCAAACCATTTGTATCTGAAGTATACGTTGTGGCACCTGTAGCAGAATCACTCCAAGTATAGGAACCATCAGATGCCTGCGTAGCATAAGAAACTATATTACCATTACTATCTACTTTTACTAATTGAAATTTAGCACCTGCTAAGGTCTTATTACTTTGAGAATCTTTCTTAACAAATTGAGCTCCACCGGTATAAATTTTTGGCCCATTGGCCGGGGTAGAAGTTATATCTGTACCGTTACCAATATTTAGTGTAGCTGTATTACCGATCGCTGTATCAGGAGTAGCATTATTGGTCAAAGTAGCTTTATAGGTAATGGTTAATGATTTTCCGGCTAAGGCTTGCACAGCTGCTGAAGTGGTCTTAAAGACAACTTGATACCCATTATCTTTTTTGTTAACTGTATAATCAGTACCTTTGGTTAAACCATCTATAGATACAGTACTTGCATCTATATCAATGCCTGTATCTGGCTTATCAACAACATTGAAAGTGTCTTTATCCTTAATATTCCAAGGAACATTAACTGTGATATTATAGCCGAAGCTTTGACCATATTGAGCGTTGTAAATGGTAGATCCATCAGGTAATGTAACTGCTAAGTCCTTCTTAGAAGCTTCATCTAGATCCTTAGTAATTGGGGTACTCTTAACGTTCTTAGGATAAATTTGGATATCATGATTAATAGCTGATGTGTCAGACGTTTTATAAATCGGCATTGTCAAAACAATTGGTGCAGCTTGTTGAGTAACATCTGTAGGTGAATCGGTTTCGACAAACAAATAGGTTTGATAATTGCCATCACTATCTTTAAGATTCAAATTATCAAAAGCTGCAATACCATCTTCACCCTTAGAAGTAGCAGTTGTTTCTGTAGCAACAGCACTACTTGCATATGAGGGCAGATTATCACTATCTTTAGCATCAGATTTAATAGCAGTGACAGCATCTTGAGCAGAATCACCGCTCTTTCTTAATGATAAATAATGATCAGTTACATTGTAAGCTTTAAAGGTAACACCATTTAAACCAGTGCCACCAAAATCATTCATTATTTCACCAGTATTTTGCTTTGCTTCTTGAGCACTGTCAAATACCCGCTTATGCAAAGTGACCTTAACACTATTATCAGTGTCTGCTGCGGATACTTTTTGTGGGGTTGCAAATGACAACAAAAGTAGTGGTAGGATCATAATTAACCCTGTAATTAACGATTTTAATTTACTTTTCATTCTTTATTTCTCCTCTTCTATGATTAAATACGTAAATAATTATTCCCAATAATATCAATGCTATTCCCAGTAAAGAAAATTTTAATTGTTGCTCCCCCGTTTGAGGCAATAATCCCTTTATTCCTTTGCGATTAGCATTATTTGTCTTGTAATTACCACCACCTTTATCAACGTAACCGGGTTGAAAACCACCATTTTTACTGTGACTTCCATTCCCTCCACTTTTATCATTTGTTATGGTGTTAGAAGAGAATCTCCTTTGACAATTATAAATTCGTAAATCACGGTTATAGTAAACAGACAAAGGAACTTGATAAGCAGATAAAGGTGGAATCCGAGAATGATTAACAATAATGTCCCTACTAAATCCTAAGTTGGTCAAAGATCCCGGTATCCAAACAGGTATATGATGAGCATAATTAGAAATTTTAAAGCCTTTGGCTGACTGAACTTCACTAAAGTAATATGTTCCTAATGTGAGATCATACTTTCGTAATAATACCAAGCCACTTTTATGTGAGGATAATTTTAAAATCCGATAATCATTTTTAGGATCTGAGGAAGTTACCCAATCATTATTTATACCTAAATATTCTTTGCGATGATTATCTGCAAAACGATAAAATACAAATTTAGCTCCCCCTAAGGGAAATTTATTACCACAACTGTCTTTACCATATTTAAAGAAGTAGGGTGCCCTTCTAAGATTATTAGCTTTTGTATAAATGTGAATAACTGACATTGGTTTCCCAGTGTTAGTGTCCCTAAATGGAAAACTAATAGCAATTGGCATCGCAAATGATTGCGTTCCATAATTATCGTTATTATTCTGTACAATTAGATAAGCTTTATAATCGCTACCATTAACATCAAATGTACTAATCCCAGCATTGTTTGTAGTGACGTTAAATAATTTATGCAGTTTATTATCGATAATAAATTTTTGAATCTTAGTAGGACTCATCACACCAATTTTTTGAAATAAATTCTCAGGCGAGCGGTTGTGTGTTAAATAATCAGTGTATTTGGTCGTTAAATCATAAACACTAAAGGTGGTGTTTACACCATCAACCATTCCATCATTGTAGTAATGCTCTTTACCATCGTTATTTACTTCAACAAAATTACCATCTTCACTAATACGATGATGTAAAACAATTTGAACATTATTTACATTGCTAGCTCCCTGAACTGGGAGCTTGATAATTGTCGAAATGCTAAGGAAGGTTAAGAATGTAATAACTATAAACATTAATTTCTTCATCATTTCTACACCTCCCATCTACGACGGGAGATGAATATTATTCCCGCAGCGGTAGTGATCATTATTATCAAACCAGTAACTAATATAATAGTGATTCCCGGACCGCCCGTTGCTGGTAATTGGCCTGATGTGGGAGTATCAGGAACGGTTAAACTTATAGTATTATTACTATTGCCAGCAGTTAATTCAGAATTACTATCATATCCATCTGGTATAGTAACTTTACCGGTGTTATCAATGCTAAAATTAATGCCACTAGATAATGGGGCATAGTCAGTAGGAGCCTTAGTTTCACTGAGGACATAGTTACCTGGCTGAAGATTATTAAAAGTAAAAGTAGCCGTATCCCCAGACTCATCAGGTTGAATAGTTTGATTAGTATCAGAATTTGTTAATTGAAATTCAGCACCTTTAACTGACTGATTAGTTACTTTATCAATTTTATTAACTGTCAAAGTAAAAGGCTTAATATTATCATGCTTAGCATAGGTTAATATGTCATTACCATTTTGATTATTAACATAGAAACCATCACTGAAGGGTAATGTATTATTGCTTATTGGAGTTCCTTGCTGATCTAGCCATTGCCCATTTTCGGTTACTTGAAATTTAATGGTTGAAGCATCCAAAGAATAACCCACTGGGGCGGTATTTTCCTTTAATTCATAATAACCAGGCTTGATTGGAATGGGATTATCATTACCATTGATTGATTCAGGGGTAAATGAACTATCGGTTGCTTGCCAATTATCAGTATCTTTGACTAGTGTAAATTGTGAACCAGTTAAACTATTACCATCTGAATCAAATTTTTGTACGGCTAATCCCAGTTCATTATTTGTTATTGTAAAATTATTTAATACTTGGTTAATTGATGAAGAAAATCCTGCAACGTTATCTTCGCTTAAATTATAAGTAAAGTCTTGCCCGTGATCATTAAATTTAGGTAGGTACACATTCGAATTATTATGACTTAACTTGTCAAAAGTTCCTGTCCAGTTTTGAGTTTTAGACAAACTACCAGTTGCCTGAGTCCAAGCATTATTATCTGTCGTATTGCCTCGATTAACTGTAAAATCAATACTATCAGGAATGTTATTATCATTTGGAAGCATATTCCATACTTTATTGATAGTTAATGTTGTCCCCGGTGCCTTAGCGGAAGGAATACCAAAATCTACTTGATTGCTAGGATCATCACCATTCGGGGTTAGAGTAGTTGCACCATTCATTTGATACCATTTATCAGGGACAAAATTATTAGACTCGGTGTTAATCCTCTCTTGATAATGGATTTGAACTTCCTGATCCTTACCCAAGTTCATGTGATTCACTGTCAATTGACCATCTTGGATCGCCGCACTTGGCAACTCACTTGCTGGCACAGTTTGCTTGCCGACACTCGTAACGGTCGCCTGGTTGTTCGCATATTGAAATTGCGTACCAATCGGGTCTGTGATCGTGCCGTCGGTGACAGTATTAAAGCTTTTGATAATGTCCTTTGCCTGATTGTTCAAATAAGCCTCAACAGCATCGGCACTATCAGCATCTTCGTATAAATCCGGTGAATTGGTAATAAGCTGCATGTTTTGGCGTATTTTTTCTTTCGTCATGTAGTCGTCGTCGTGACCCAGTTGGATGCCTAACGCGTGCACCTCATTACCACTATCCTTTGCTATCTTGGCCTCACCCAATGTTGCTGGCCAAGTATCATATATATGATGACCTGAACTATCGATGTATGGCCATCGAAGTCGTGCGGTATTTCCTGGTTTATCTCTTCTGGATCCAAAATTAGTGCCATACAATGTGCCATTTATCCACTCTGAATTTATCACCTTGTTAGAAAAAGTCGGCACACCATCTGTTAACAAAATCATCATTTTTTTATTGCCACTGGTGTCCGCATTCAGCATGGCTGATCCTTGCCGCAAACCAATCTGCGTATACGTACCCCCATGAAACCTTGGACTCAATGCACCATTAATCGCTTGTTGCTGGCTGGCATTACCTGCTTTGCCTAATTTGACACTAATATAACCCGATTCGCCACCGATATAACCAGGACTAGAAAACCCAATTAAACCAACATTGACGTAATTACCCAGAACGGCGTTTTGAATAGAAGTCAAGAAATTCTTAACGCCAGTACGAACAGCACCAGCTCGATTCATGCCCCATCTGTTTGACTCCATTGACCCAGACATATCAACGACAAGTACAACGTCTATTGGTTTAATAGTCTGTTTTTGATTACCACGAACATTTAGATACAAATCATAAAGACCAGGTGTATTCGTTTCTTTTGCATACTTACGAATATCCAAATCTGGGTTACTTGTGTCTGTACCATATTTTATATAAGAGTTGGTGGTATCCGTAGGATCTCCGCTCCAACTAGTATTGTTATCCCAATTTGCGCTGGTTCCTCCCTGCGGATTAATGACATCCGTCTGATTGTGATCAGTAAGATGCCAATTATTCGTAGGGTAAGTGCCACTGCTATCCGTTGTATATACAGGAGATATATTCTTATAATCGGCCTTAGTATTAATTCCGCCTAACGAGAGTGTTATTAAGAATGCACATAGAGTAGTCATAAGAAAGAAAAATTTTTTTATTAGCATGAAATCCTCCATTATCTAAATTGCATCCTTCTAAATCTAATTATAGGCAATTAATATTTGCATACAAGGTAGATTGTAAAATTAATCCGAACGCTGTTCGGACAAAAAAAGATCAGCTTCCTTTAAAATGGTGTTTACCACAAACCCATCTTTTAGGAGCTGATCTTTTGTCTAGTATAACCTATTCCGAACGAATTAAAATCGAAACCTTTTGTGAACTAGGGCTGTCCAATATCCAAATGGGCGTTCGGCTGAACCGATCACCGTCAACAATTTCTTATGAATTATCTCGATGTCAACCTTATCAGGCTGAATTAGCACAAACAGATGCCGAATACAAGCGATTACGATGTGGTCGGAAAACTAAGCTGAGCGATGAGTTAAAGCAAAAAATTCTCAACCATTTACGTCTAAGCTGGTCACCAGGAATGATTGCTCACGAATTTAAACTAGCTACTAAATCTATTTATAATTGGCTAAATCAGGGGAGAATTGATTTCTCCTTGAATGATCTACCTGAACATGGCGTACGCCAACGGCGTAACGTTGACCAACGATCCAAATATAATCAATCTTTGGGGCGATCAATTGAACAGCGTCCCATGATGATTAATCAACGTAATCGCATCGGCGATTTTGAACTAGATACAGTCGTTGGTCCTCGTGGGCATAGTAAGGCAGTTTTATTAACTTTAATCGATCGAAAATCACGGTTCCTTTGGGCATACCGGTTAAAAGATTGGACGACAGCGACTGTTAATGAAGTACTAACTAAGTTCCTAACCACTTTTAATGGTCCGGTGCACAGCTTTACTGTGGACCGTGGCGCTGAGTTTAGTGGGCTAGTATCACTTGAATCACAATATGGTATTAAGACCTATTACTGCCATGCTTATACTCCAGCTGAACGTGGTAGTAATGAACGCTTTAATCGGAATTTACGTTATTTTTATCCTAAAGGGACTCGTTTTGAGCACATTAGTGCTCAAGATTTAACGACGACGTTACTCCAAATTAACCAGCGACCGCTTAAAATACTCGACTGGCAAACACCGTATCAGGTTATGCTGACAAATTTGTCCAAAAATTCGGATTAAATTTGCAATCTACCGAATATCCACTAATAGTGTATATCTATAGTTACATTATTCCACTGCTCAATGGCCTGTATGAAAGTGAAGAGCCAGATTTCACAGAACAATTAAATTCCTATAGTAAAGACTTAGCAAAGGAGATTATTCTTGATTTAATTGGAGCAACGGGTATTGATATACAAGAATTTGATAAATTAGCTATGAAGCTTTAGTTGTACTAATTGCAAATGGGACTACGGAAACTTTTAATAGATTTATCGAAAAGTTCAGCTAATCACTGTTTTTTTTGCATATGGTCAGGAGGTGGCGATATCATGATTAATTCATAGTAAATACGGGTATGAGTTTCCGGAGTGGGCACAGGCGGGTGCTCGGCTCGATAAGATGGTGTAAGGATAATAGACGTCGTGCTAAATAGCGTGGCGTTTTTATTTTGCCCAAAATTTGGAGGTGGCCGGCATGGGCCAGATGGTAAATAGCAGATTTGGCCTTGTCAGTCGCACAGAGACACGTTGCTTGGGTGACTTAGAACATCAGCTTAAAGATGGACGGTGGTAACGTAAAAAGCCGCAGCGACCACATAAGCCGCGTATTACAGTGTGGAGAAAAAACAAGGTAACAAGCGTGAAAAAATAAAAGAAGACCAGATTTTGGTCTTCTTAAAAATGATAATTTATTTATCGTCTTTATCTAACTTTTCCTTTACGTTATCAACCGTATCTTTAACAGCATCTTTGGCATCTGACAGTTTATCTTTAGCCTTACCTAGAATACCTTGACCCTTACCTTCAGCTTCGCGGGCCTTGTCGTTCGTAACCTTGCCTTCAACTTCTTTAGCTTTTCCACTTACCTTATCTTTGGTGCTATCAATTTTGTCATCTAGACTCATAATATAACCTCCCATAATGTATTTGTTACAACAGTATTATTCCACATTTTAATTTGCTTGTCTAATAAGGAGATCCTACAAGAGATAGTGTGAATGACACTTATAAGGTAGATTGCAAATTTAAATATTGATTAACTGATCTTCAATTGCTCAATCATTTACGTTCTAAGAAGCCTAATACAGATAAATTTGGCTAATTATCCATGTAATTTTTGTTGCAATGTATCACCAATGCCATCTACTTTCTTAGCAGCCAAGACGGTGCCACCGATGAGGACACCACCTACAATGAGCGTAGAAGCAATCATAAACTTAAATACACTTTTCAAGACGTCCATAAAATTCCCCCTTACTTTTTACTGGTTCGACCAACAACTAATGAAACAATCAGAACTAAAATAATTGCCCCGATGATCGATGGTATCAATGCCATGCCAGCTAACGAAGGGCCCCAAGTGCCAAGGAGCCCTTGGCCAATCCACGCACCGATTAAACCAGCTACGATATTTGCAATCCAGCCCATAGCAGCACCACGGTTAGTGATTGCGCCAGCAATGGCACCAATGATTGCCCCGACGATTAATGACCATATAAGTCCCATATTTACTCACTCCCTTAGTTAACACGACTAGATTTATTGTCAGACGTTACTTTATCAATGCTGTCACCTAATGTTTCCTTCGATTTCTTTGCGCCCTTACTGACGGCTTCCTTCGTTTTGTCTGTGGCATCGCTCACGCGATCTTGCAGAGAAGTCGAATCTTTTTCATGTTGCTCCTTTGTCTTGACATCAACAACATTCACATTTACCTCAATTACTTCTAATTCGGTCATATTCTTTACTTCCCGAACGATAACATTTTTGATCTTGTCATACAGTTTAGAAATATCAATGCCGTATTCAGCAACAATGTCGAGATCCACCACCTTTACCATAATTATAGCAGGACAGTTGTGATGATGGAATTATATGCTCTTATAAGGAACCAATTAAGATTTTTGTTTGACTAAACCAATCTAGCCAATAGGGTATACCCTATTGGTCTTTTTTATTTCTGTGCTATACTAGGAATTACAAGTGTTCATTAGAACTGTCC
>NZ_BAAJOA010000011.1:0-30437 GCF_057541095.1 Companilactobacillus sp. y65-5 | reverse complement strand
AAAGAAGTCGAAACAATTGATCAATTGTTGGCTGACCCATGGGCAGTCGATATTCAAGACATTTGGGAGCAAGCAGCCCATAATCCAGATCCTGATAAACGCAAGCTGTTTGACGCGTTACACACTTACCTCTTAGATAAACGCCAAGAGCAAATTATCAACGAAAAGCATTTCGTGATTTAACATGAGTGAGCTAAAGAGATACATCATCGTGGCTGGGATAAACGGTGCTGGTAAAAGCACTTTATATCGCGCGAGACCCGAATTATTTACTCACTCCAAACGATTAAATGCCGATGAAATCCTACAAAAAATGGGTGGCGATTGGCATAAAGATCGTGATAACGTTAGGGCAATGCGCGAAGAAATAAAACAACCCCACGCGGCTTTAGATACCGGGCAGAGTATTCATGTTGAAACAACCTTAGCTGGCCAAGGAAAGGCACAATTAAATTTAATCGAGCGGGCTCACCAAAATGGTTTTGAGGTCACGCTTTTATACGTGGCATAAAAAAACGAAAGAGTAGCAATTAATCGGGTTCATGAACGGGTCAAAAAAGGTGGGCACGGAGTACCAGATGAAATTGTTAAAAAACGCTATAATCAATCAAATCATAATTTAGCAATAGTTGCATTCAAAGCTGATAATGTCGTGATCTACGATAATAGCCAAAAATTTGTGTCAGTTTACAGACGAGAACATGACCAAGTGATCAAAAATAATTTGCATAACTTTCCTTGGATAAATCCCAAAATCACCTTTGAGGCAGCTATACAGAAACAACTAAATGACTTTGTTAAAAATAATCCAGATTTAAAAATTAGAAATCCCATGAATAATTCAGAAAATAAAAACGATCGGCCTAGTTATTAGGCTGATCGTTTTTGAGTTTATTTGGTTTATGGGCGTTAACATAGTCAGCAAATGTTTTTAAAAGTTCTTCGGTTTGTTCAACCGAAAGGTTATCAGCTTGAAAGTATTTTTCTAGCAAAGCCCCTTTTTGAATTAATCGGCGAGAACGTGCTTTGCGGTCTTGTCGGCTTTCATAGTATTTAGATTGCCGTAATTTAAAATCTTCCCGCTCAATTTTTTGTTTTAAACGCGCTTGCTGCTCGACTAGTTTTTCATATTGATTAGACATGGAATTTCCCCATCTCGTATGGCTAATGATCTACGGACTTTACCTTTAAAAATTCAGAAAATTGCTTAGCTAAAAGCTTAATCTGATCGTTAGACAAATTAGCATAATCTAAATTGGCTTGACTGATGATTTGTTTACCTAGCCGTTGTTCAATCTTATTTTTTTCGTCCTTAATTTTTTGATTAAGGGCTTTTAATTTAGCTTCTTGTTTTTCTAAGTTACTTTGAGACATAACGATCCCTCCAATCATATTAGAAATAATCACTGAAACTATATCATATAGGAAACGTTAAGTCAAAGTATAAAAGTTGAAATAGCGAAGCGGAAGGCATACACTAAAAGTAAATTCAGGAGAATCAGCAGACCGAGTGAAACGAGGTCAATGCGCACTTACACATAGAATGAATTCTATGTTGTGCTAACCCCCAAAAACCTGTATTAGAAGTCGCCGATGGCGACAACAAAGTCAAGCCCATATACCCAAAGAAAGGTGGTGACCGACATGGCAATTTTTCATATGAGTTTTAGTAATATTAGTGCTGGAAAAGGACGAAGTGCCATTGCCAGTGCTGCTTATCGAAGTGGTGAAAAATTATTTGATGATAAAGAAGGTCGCCGATATTTCTATGCCCGATCGGTAATGCCAGAAAGCTTTATTTTGACGCCAAAAAATGCACCGGAATGGGCGAATGATAGGGAGAAGTTGTGGAATGAAGTTGAAAAGAAAGATCGTAAATCAAACTCACGGTATGCAAAAGAGTTTAACGTAGCTTTACCGGTAGAATTAAGCGAAGATGAACAGAAAGAATTATTAACTAAATACGTGCAAGATAATTTTGTCGATCAAGGTATGGTAGCTGACGTAGCAATTCATCGTGATCACCCGGATAATCCGCATGCTCATGTGATGTTAACTAATCGGCCCTTTAACCCCGATGGTACTTGGGGATTAAAGGCAAAAACGCAGTACATTAAAGATGAAAATGGAAAGCAACTTCTAACTAAAAGTGGGTTCCCAAAACAAAGAAAAATTTGGTTAGTTGATTGGGATAAAAAGGAAAAAATTAATGAGTGGCGGCATAATTGGGCAACAAGTGTTAATCAGTCTTTAGCACAAAAAAATATTCCCGATCGAATTAGCGAAAAATCATTTGTCGATCAAGAAATTCAAGAGACACCTACCCAACACGAAGGCATTAACAGTCAACGACAAAACAGAAAAGCATTTAATCAACAAGTTAGAGCACAAAGAAGCACTCAAGCTAAGTATCATAATATTAACGAAAAGATCCGAAATCATGAACATTTTGACGCATTAACTGACGAGTTATCATTTTCCGAAAAGCACACGATTAGCCACCTAAGTCAACAACTGAAAACCTATGTCGATTTAGAGCATTTAGACGATAAACAGCGCATGCTGTTTAATTGGAAAAACAGCTTATTAATTAAACATGCCGTTGGTGAAGATGTAACTAAGCAACTGCTGACTATTGACCAGCAAACGACATCACTAGCACAAGCTAATCAGTTGTTAAATAAAGTGGTGGAACGAGCAACTAAAAAATTATATCCAGAACTTGATTTTGAACAGACAACCGCGGCTGAACGACGGGAACTAATTAAGGAGACTAATAGCGAACAAACGATTTTTAAAGGTAGCGAATTGGCAGAACGGTTAGCGGATATTCGAAACGACTTATTAACCCAGCAATTATTGACGTTTACCAAGCGGCCATATACCAGCTGGCAGTTAGTTAATCAGCAAGTCCAGACGATTGAGAAGCAATTAACCACGGTACTAGCCAAACATGGTCACCAGTTAGACGATTTGAAGCATACTGATCGGGGCATGCTAGCCGCTTATGAACCTAACGAACTCGAATTCATTTCTAAAGCGGTGAAAGATTTACGGGTTATGCGGGAAGTTAAAGCCGTGGTGCAAACCCAATATGACAGCATTCTAACGACTGCTTTTCCGGACAGTGACCTCGATAAGCTAGAGACGATTGACAAGGAGCAAATCTATACCGCTGTGGTTTACTATGACCCAGAATTAAAGCCATTAAGCGCCGATGATCTTAGTCAATTACAACAGCAGCCACCGGTAGTCTTTACTAGTCAGCAACACCAAGCCGGTTTAAATTACCTGTTAGGCAAAATTGAATTAAAAGATATTCAGGACCATCGGCTACAACGGGTCTTAAAACATGATGGCACCCGGCAACTGTTTATCGGCGAATGTGGCCAAGATCCTAAGTTGGATCACCAACAAATTGAAATGGTGCAAGCCCATTTGAAACAACAGGCAACCCGGTTTGACCAATATAAGCAAGCTCAAGTTAAGGACTATCAGGCCATTAATTACCACCCAACTAGCCCGAAAAATTACCTGATGAATATTTTGGACGAAGCCTTAATAACCATTTTATATGCGAAAAATACGGACTATCTAAGAAAGCAGCAACTACGTGGACTAAAAGAGACCGAGTGGGAAATGACGAAAAAGCAACGGCAACACCAAACTCGAAACCGGCATGAAGATGGGGGCATGCATTTGTAACCTAAATGTAAAAAAATAAATGGTGTAAGTTACACCTTTTAGTGCTAAACTATGACTAAATTAAGAAAGGAGAACTTACATGTGACAGGCAATCAGGAATGGTACAGCCTAACGCAAGCTAATCATAAGCTGGGGCGTGGCCGAAATTATGTCAGCAACTGGATCAAACGACATCCAGAGTTCCCTGATCAATTTTTGCTTGGTTCAGGTACCAATAAATTAATATCTGATGAAGGGATAGAGTGGGTTAAAAACCACATAAAAAAAGAGGGCGTCCTCGTAAGCAGTGAAGTTGCTAACGGGGATCAGCACCTAGAAATACGCCTTCTAGGTGTTACCCTCCTAATAATCCATTTTACCGGGCGGGTTAGGGGAAAGCTAGTTGTTTAATATTTCTAACCCAACAAACAACATAAGGAGGTGATCCAATGAAAGTAGAAAGCTGGCAAGGCATTAATGGCAAGCTAGTTCATGATGATCAAAAGGCGATTGTGGTTGATGATGACCAAGCATTGACTGATCCAAAACAGTTACAAGCAATTTTAGATCAAGACGGCCAGCCAATCGATGAAGTTCGTCGAGCAATGATTAAGAAGACCATTAAACGTCAGCTAAAAACTCCGCCATTAAAACTTAGGGGCTGGTTTAATCGCCATCAAGACAGTCACAATGCTAAAAAGACTGAAAAATTGGTGAGTGACAAACCGACCCATCAATATAAGCAGATCAAAAACGAAATGACCTTTTTTGGTGAAAGCTTCTTAGAAGGCTTCTTAGGCTTCTATGGCTTAGAAGTTGATAACGCCTTAGGCCGTTACGAACATAATTTGCATGTCTTAGAGACCCAAGAGCTAGGTCAGTCAGAAAAGGAGTATTACTTAGCCACGAGTGAAAATGGCTGCGTTAATTTAGCTACTGACCCATTACCAAGCCAGCAAATTGCCGAGGAGCAATTGGACAAATTCTATCAGCGAGAACCCGAGCAAACCCAGGCAGAACAAGTTCAATTACGGTCATCAGAAGACGAGGGAAAGGAGGAATAACATGAAGTTCAGCAAAGTAAAAGCGCTAGCAACCACTGGAGCTACTGCGATTTATTTAGGGCTGATGAACGCCCAGGTTGTTTTGGCGGCGGACGGCGGCGAAGTTAAAAGCAAGTTAACTCAAGCTGGTAAGACGATTCAAGGTATTTTAACTGGCTTGGTCGTTTTAGTTGGGATTTGTGTCGCGCTATTTATTATTATCAAAAGAATGCCTGACGCAGACGATCCACGAGAGAAATCAGAGGTTTATCACGCGGTTGGTCGGGTGGCTGGTTTAGTGGCCCTAGCGGCAGCGATTATCTGGCTATTACCTTGGGTTTACAGCCTATTCACTTAATTTAAAAAGGAGCCTGCCAAAATGAAGAAAGGAAAAGAATTTATCTTTCCAGAGAACGTAGATAAAGATTATGGGATCTGGAAAGACTATACCTTGAAGGATTTTGGCTATGCGGCGCTGGCAGGACTAGTGGGCTTAATTTTTATTGCGATCCCACCCTATGGCCTGATTTTAGTCCTGATAAAAATAGTGATTGTTGTCTTAGCCATGACGATTGTCATGGCTATTTTAACAATTCGGCCAGTTGCGGTGCGGAAGAATATTAAAGTGCGGGATAACTTTAAGTTGAAACGTCGCTATGCCAATGGTCAGAAACTGTTTTATTTAAAACCGAAGAAGCGAGGCGAACTAAATGCGTTTGAAGAAGAGCAAAACCGCCAATAAAACAGCCAAGCTCGATTGGGATTACCAACCGCCTAAAATCAATGGTGGCAAAGAGACCATTGATGACATGAGCTTGGTGGTGGGTATGTATGGTAATTACGAAGTTACCAAAACGGGTAATCTTGTTGGCATTTTGGAAGTTAGTGGGATCAACCTTGATCTACTTAATGAAACCGAACAACAGGACGTTTTTGAGGACTATGGCGCGTTTCTGATGAGTACCTTAGGTGAAGGCGTTGATGACACGTTACAGTTCTTAGAACCGACGATTCCCGTCAATATGACGGCTTATCTCAATGGTCTCAAACGGCGGTATCTCGCACTACAAAAAGATCACCCGGAGCAACAGTTCAAAATCCAACTCATAGCCAGTTATTTGGACCACTTTACTAAAGTCCAGGAATCCAAAAACATGACAACTAAGCAACACCTGCTAATCGTTAAGGTACCGATTAAAGACAAGAGCGTTAAAAGCTTAAACTTAGCCGTCACTCATTTAGACGAAAAGATCGAACAGGTTAAACGAGACATTGAAAATGCGTTAACGGATTTTGATGTGACGGCCAAAGTTTTGACCAGTCAAGAAGTCCAAGAGATTTTAAAGAACTTAATCAATTTTAATGGATAGGGGGCAACAGTATGAGTTTTGGTGATAAGGTCATTGATTTATTTATGCCAACTAAAAAAGAGCATAACCAAGGCAACAGCGACCAAACGGGTAGTAAGCCCAAACAGGAGGTTGAGGATTTTACCAAACTGATTGATCGCGATAGCTTGCATTCACTATTCCCGTTTAGCTGGGAACAGTACCCCACCTACGTCCAGTCGGGGGAGAATTTTATTCGGGTGTTAGCGATTGCTGACTATCCCAAGCGGGTGTATGGCAACTGGTTATCAGAATTAAAGCGTAAAAAAGGCGTTATCGATATTGTGCAATATATCGACAGCGCCAGTAATAATTCAATGATTACCTATTACAAGAAGACGATTCAAAATAAGGAAGCGCAGAAGTTAAATACGTTCGACCCGTATAAAAAGAAGATTCTGCAAAATTATATTGATTCAGCCAACATGCAACTAGATAAATACCTCGATAATTCTACCACATTTGTCTATCAACATATGCTCATTTATCTGCGGGCCAACAGTTTAGCAGACTTAGATGACTTAACCGAAAACGTTAAGAATACGTTGATTAAACTACAAATGAAGCCCCTAGTGCCCGTTAAAGCGACTTTTCAAGCTTTTTGGTCAACCATGCCAATTAACGAGAACCTTATGGGGGATTACACCTATAAAGAGAGTAATACCGAAGTGGCCAGCAGCATGTTTCCTTTTGATGACGCTGAAATTCTGGACTTAAAGCCGAGAAGCGATATTGAAGGGGTTAACAAAGATACCAACAGCTTAATTGCCGTAGATATGCTGGATCGCAACAAGACCCTAAATCAAAATCAAGTGATTATCGGGACCTCGGGGGTCGGCAAGACCACCTATATGATTCAGAAAATCCTACGCTACGCCATTCAAGACTATCAAATCTACATTATTGATCCAGAAAATGAATATACCAAAATTGTCGAAGCCCTGGGTGGGGCAGTCTTGCACCTAACTTCTAATGCTAAGTACAAAATTAATCCGTTACAAATCTTTTCCGAAGAAATCTTAAGCGCTGATGAAGCGGTCACGAACCTTGATTTACTAGTTAAAGATAAAATCCAGCGATTAAAGGGATTCTTTGAAGTCCTCAAAACTGGGATTACCCAAGTTGAGCTGGCAATCCTTGATGATGTCGTTAAACAAGCCTACGTCAACAGTGGCGTTTTGAAATATAGCCGCTTAAAAGAAATTAAAGATGATCAGTGGCCGACCTTATCCAATGTTTATGATGAGTTGGAAAAACTGGCAGATAAGAACACTGACAAATTCAGTCGGGTTAAAGACTTTTACTACATCTTAGGTAGTTATACCCATGGCTCTAACAGCCTATTTGACGGCCACACCAACGTTAACTTAAAGGGGAAGATCATTTCTTTTGATTTAAAACCCCTGCAAAGTGAACAGGAAGTCCAATCTGCCGCCTATCTAAATACCTTCCAATATTTGTGGGACGAAATTACCAAAGATCGGCATAGCCGCAAGAAATTGTTTGTTGATGAATTTCACTTTTTAACCTTGCATAAAGCGGCCGCCACCTTTTTCCACCAAGCATACAAGCGGTTTAGAAAGTACAATGCCGGAGCCATTGCCGGAACGCAGCAAATTCAAGATGTGATCGAAGGAACAACTGATACCGGTCAAAATATAGGTGAAGCCATTATTGGTAACTCCTATACGAAAGTCTTTTTCGGGTTAGACGGTAAAGGCGTTGATGATGTGATTACTAAGTTGAGAATGACGTTCTCGGATAAAGAAAAGAAGCTACTAGAACGTCGTAGACAAGGCGAGGCCTTAATGATCTACGGCAGCCAACGCGCCTTTATGAAAGTCGAGTTGACCGAAGAAGAATTGCGGTTAATTGATCCCGAAGCTTACCAAGAAAAATACAACCGTGAGACAGCTATTCAACCGGATTATCAAAAGCGCGTGATCCTGACGCCAAGTGAAATTGA
Organism: Companilactobacillus sp. y65-5; assembly: GCF_057541095.1. Classification (NCBI taxonomy): domain Bacteria; kingdom Bacillati; phylum Bacillota; class Bacilli; order Lactobacillales; family Lactobacillaceae; genus Companilactobacillus; species Companilactobacillus sp. y65-5. Next base: position 22,356 of record NZ_BAAJOA010000011.1, on the reverse strand, counting down.
TGCCTTGACCACTACCGAAGAGGAAGGAGGGACTTTAAATGAGTAAATCAAATCAGCTATTAAATATCGAGGTCGGCACGTTCAAGCGACAAGGGAACAAGTTAATTCTCGAACTCAATCACAATCAGTTTCGATACGATCAGTTGAGTGAGCTAAACGAATTAAAGCAAGCTGATGCCAATTTCTTGCAGTTGGTTAACGTGGTTGAGCAAGATCAGAAGGTCGTTTTAACTTATATCTTGCCAGATAAGGTCAGATCATTAAAGGAATTACCGCAGGAAAATAAGGCGATCCGGGCAGCCATTGCCAAGAAAATTATGGCGCAAAAGGTGGTTGCTGATAGCCAGTATCATATTGCGTTAAATCCAGCTAATCTGTGGTATTACCCCATGCAACATGTTTGGTACGCCTATCGCGCCAATGAACTCATGCCTTATGATGACAAACATAGCAATTTAGCTAAATACAAAGCGCTGATTCTATTTTGTTTGACGGGGACGCCCTATGAACGGCTACTAAGCAATCCTAATGAAGCCCTAGCTAAACACCCTGATGACTATTTACAACAAGTAGCTAAAGCTACGTCGTTAAATGAGTTAACGGAAGTGGTTAACAGCATTGAGGACTTTGTAAGTTATCACGAATGGCAGGAAGTTGAAACGGCCCAACAGAAAACCAAACAACGTTTATGGTTGAGCGTGGCCGGAGTGGCGATTGTGGCCGTTTTGGCTGTCGGTTTAGTCCATAAAAGTGACGAACGAAAGTATCAAAGCTTAGCTAACCAGAACCAAGCCCAGGTCACACGATTAAAATATAGCGGCCAAATTCAAACTGCTTTAAATGATCATAAGTGGTCAGAAGCGCAAAAAGATATGCAACGGGCCGGCTACCCTGCAACTAAGCAAGTCAATGTCTTTTTAAAGCATGGTCAGTACCAGCAAGCTTTAAAGGTTGATCCAAGCCAGTTGAATAAGGTTGTCAACACGGCTTATGCCAACAAGGATAGCGGGCAGGTTGCCAAGTGGGAATTGCCAACTAAGGCGACAAGCAAGCAAAAAGACCAATTGGCGCTGGAAAAAGCCATCGTTAACTACGACACCAATACGCTCAACAACCAATTATCCTTTACGACGAACGCTGATGTTTTATTGAGAATGGGACAAGCCTTCCTAGCCCATAACGATACGCAAGACGCCCAGACTGTCCAAACCAAATTAGCCGGCGTGAACAGCCCTAAAGCCAAGTATCTCAAAGCGCTATTAAGTCTCAATTCCGCTAAGAACGAAGTTAGCGACGCGCAAAAGAAGTTAGATGACGCCAACAAGATTGATGGCAGTAAAGATAAGGATAAAGACAAGAAGGTGGATTCAGCCAAGTCGGACTTAAAGAATGCGCAGAGTGACCAATCAGCAGCGCAAAAACAAGTTGATCAGGCCAAGCGCAAAGTGGGTGATTAAATGCAGATATTGTCGCTTGAATATAAGAAAAAGAAGTGGAAGTTGATTGCTTATATTGTGGGCGGTGCCATTCTGCTAATCGTCTTGCTGATTGCCGCGATTACTGGTCAGCTACAAGAAAACAGTTGTGATAACTCAACCACCACAGAGACGCAATTGGATAGTAAGAGCATGACAGAAAATGCCAAAAATATCTATGCGCACTGGAAACAGAAGTATGGCGCCACCCCACAAGCGGCCGCCGGAATCTTGGGGGTCTTACAACTGGAAAGTCGCCTTGATCCCAATTCGGTTAATTCAAGTTCCGGTGCCACGGGCTTAGCCCAGTGGTTAGGTGGTCGCAAGGATAAGTTGGAAGATTTAGCCCACAAAGAAAACAAACCAGCGACTAATCTCGGCGTGCAGTTGGACTATCTCGATCAAGAATTGAACAGTAGTTACTATGCGTCAAACAAGCAGATTTTTAAGTATACGGACGTGCATAAAGCGACCAAATCTTGGTTAATGGATTACGAGGGTATGAGTAAGAACCCGGAACAATGGTATTTAAGCCAAAGATACGGGTATGCCGATCATTGGTATTCCGTGTTGGGTGCAAGTGATCCCGTGGCCGGTAATACGTTAGATAATGCAAGTTCAGGCGATCTGACCGAACTAGGTTGTGATAGTGACCCGAGCTATTCCGGCGGTAGTATCGTCAAAAATGCGGAAAGTATGAAAGGTGACTTCTACTATGTGCAAACCCACCCCAGCCCCGATTTAGGTAGCGATTTAAAGAACCCTAACAAAACCGGTGGGACGGATTGTTCGGGCTTTGTCTGGTTAGCGCTTAATAAAGCTGGTTACAAGGTACCGGCCAACATGGGCTGGTTTACCGGTACGATGGCAAGTGACGCCAAAGGCAGTCATCAATATCTGAAACAGATCAGTGAAAATGACGCCAAAGCCGGCGATATTGTGATTGTTAATCAAGGTGCCGGGGCCGGGAACAATGGGCACACCGCAATCTTATTAGACAAGTGGCAAGGGAAAGCCACCAAAATCATTGAGCAAGGTGGTGTCGGCGACAAGGTTAACGAAAGCACATTTGGCACCGCGTTTTATAGCTTATTGAACGGTAGCGATGTGACGTTAGCCCGGCCAATCAAGAAGTAAGGAGGACGAGCAAATGAAACGCAGCATGGTTTTAAGTATTGCGATTGGTAGTTTGATCTTAATCATGTCATTAGGGGCGAATGCCTATCAACATAGCCAAATTAAGCAGGCACAACAACAGATTAGTCGCTTACAACAACAAAAGCGTCAAGTCAGCCGGCAATTGACTAAAACCAACCAACAAAAGCAGTTATTGAGCACCCAAATTGACAGTTATAAGACCTACCAAAATAATAAGGACAAAAGTCAGGCTGAATTGAGCTTTAATACGGTGGTCACCAAGTTCTTTGACGTCATGAATAACTTCAAGCCCAAGACCTACGGTCAGCGTAAAGATGGCGTTAAAGACTTGATTTCCGACAAATTGTACAAGCAATACTTTTCAAATAAAGGCACGTATGGTGATAGCAATAGTGTTTCAGCCAAATTAGATCAGCTGAACCTGTATACACAAAGTAAGCAGGGGCAAAACATGAAGGGCTTGGCCGTCGTCAGTTATGAAAGTAAGAGTGGCGACAATGACTGGCAAAAGGCGACGGTGCTTTATCAAGTGACTTTCGATACCACCATGAATCGAATCACCGCAGTCCAAAACTTAGGCAGTAGCTTCAAAGCCAGTGACCTTAATTAAGCGGGTTGGTAAAGCCCTAGCGGTAATCGTGGTGGTTTTAGCCGTTGGCGGGTTTGCCAGTCATCAATATGTCAACCACGTGGAAAAACAGCGGCCAGTTGTGACGCTGGCTAAGCACCCTGAAAAAGTGTTGTTCTTCTATCGTGATGATTGCCCGGATTGTCAGTCTATTTTCCATCAAATTTATTGGCACAACGCAATCAGTCACAACATCGTCTTGATTAACATGAATCAACCGCAGAATCGGCATTACATTCAAAAATATCAATTAACGTCAGTACCAACCTTGATCCATGGTAAGCAACGGTACACCGGCACCAACCAACAAAGAATTAAACAGATAGTAGGTGATTAGATGAAAGACAAATTATTAAACAGCGTTAAAGCTAGTTGGCCGTATCTACTAACGCTAATCATTGGCTTGTATTTAGCGGAGATTTTAGCTGGTTCTGTCATGGCCTTGTCCCGCTATAAGTTGGCATTTGCAGATCATATGCCAACCGTATTAAAACAATTAGCCTTACACCCTTGGCACTATTACAACTTGTATTTGGGCCAAAAGAACCCAGTACTAATTATTGTCAGTGTCGCCGTGGTCCTATACACCATCTATTTTGCTTTGAAGCGCAATAGCAAGCACAAAGCGTGGGAAACCGCAGACACTGAAACCCACGGGAGCGCGACTTGGGGTAATCTAAAAGAATTGAGTGACCATTACTTTAGTATCAATGCCAAAGACCTCACCACAGCATTTAACAAGAGTACCAAGGCCGAAATTCTCAAATCATTAGTGGATCGAGAAAAGTCAGCGAAGGGAGGAGATTAACATGAATGGCACCATTTTAGGGATCGTGGATAAACAGATTATTTACCAGAATAACAGTACCAAGCCGAATCGAAATATCTTCGTGGTTGGTGGCCCGGGATCATATAAGACCCAGTCAGTCGTCATTACCAACCTGTTTAACGAAACGGAGAACAGCATTGTGGTAACTGACCCGAAAGGTGAATTATACGAAAAGACGGCCGGTATCAAACTAGCCCAGGGTTATCAAGTGCATGTCGTCAACTTTGCCAACATGGCGCACAGTGATCGCTACAATCCTTTTGATTATATTCAACGGGATATTCAAGCTGAAACCGTCGCCACGAAGATCGTTCAGAGTGAAAATGCCGAAGGCAAAAAAGACGTATGGTTCAGTACCCAGCGGCAACTTTTGAAGGCACTAATCCTGTTTGTGATGAACCACCGTGCGCCCGACCAAAGGAATTTGGCCGGTGTAACGCAAGTCTTACAAGAAAACGATGTGGAGGCCGAGGAAAAGGGCGCAGATAGTCCGTTAGACACCTTGTTTCTTGAGCTAACTATGACTGATCCAGCAAGACGCGCTTATGAGTTAGGGTTCAAAAAGGCCAAGGGGGAAATGAAAGCCAGCATTATTGAAAGCCTGTTGGCGACCATTTCGAAGTTCGTCGATCAAGAAGTGGCCGACTTTACCAGCTTTTCGGATTTTGATTTAAAAGAGATTGGCAATGACAAAGTGGTGCTATACGTGATTATCCCCGTCATGGATAACACTTATGAAAGCTTCATCAATCTGTTTTTCTCACAATTGTTTGATGAATTATACAAATTAGCCGCCGATCATCACGCTAAATTGCCCCACCAAGTTGACTTTATCCTTGATGAATTTGTCAATTTAGGGAAGTTTCCTAAGTACGAAGAATTTCTAGCGACGTGCCGGGGGTACGGTATTGGCGTGACGACCATTTGTCAGACCTTAACCCAGCTACAAGCCTTGTATGGCAAGGATAAGGCCGAAAGTATCTTAGGTAATCACGCGGTTAAAATTTGCTTAAATGCTGCTAATGACGTGACCGCTAAATACTTTAGTGATCTGTTAGGAAAATCAACCGTCAAAGTGGAAACCGGTAGTGAGAGTACCAGTCATAGCAAGGAAGAAAGCCACAGCAAGAGCGATAGTTACAGCTATACGAGCCGTTCGCTCATGACGCCCGATGAAATTATGCGTATGCCCGAAGATCAGAGCTTATTAATCTTTAGTAATGCCCGACCAGTCAAAGCGACAAAAGCGTTCCAGTTTAAACTATTTCCGGGGGCTGATCATTTGGTTAACTTGTCACAGAACGATTATCAAGGCCAACCAGAAGCCAGCCAGGAAACCAACTTTAAGAATAAGGTAGATAAGTGGAATCAGACAGTTAAAGCACAGCACCAGGTCAAAAAAGCTGATCAGACAACTGATGATGAAGAAGAAAATCTACAGGATAGCATGGATCAAGACTTAAAAGTAAGGCACAAAAAGATGTTGGGTTAATGATTAAAAAGGAGGCTAAAATATGAAAAGTCTTTATTTCCACCCAGTTTTGGCAAGTGTCTTAGGCGATAAAATTTCGGGTGCTATTAATGAATGGCTTAAAGGCGTTTTTAGTGGGGCCATGAATGGTATAACATCATGGTGCAGAGCTATTTTCGATCAAATTGGTCAACATGAAACCGTCCTAGATCAATGGTATGCAATCTTTCTTACTTTTGCGACGTCCCTAGTGGTCGTTGTTGTATTGGGAAGAATTGTAGGAACTTTGCTAAAAGAGGCCGATGAAAGTACTGATGTTACTTGGGCTAATATTGTGATGGACAGTCTTAAATCAGCTGCCGCAATTCCGGTCATGGTCTTTTTACAAGGATTTTTACTGAAAGCAATCGTGTTTCCGCTCGGTAAATTTATGTTTTCAATGAATAGTAAATATACGGCTTCAATGATTACCGGTTCAAAAAATATTGGTGGAACATTGGCGATAGGATCGGTTATGTCACTGATATTATTAGGATTCTTTGCGATAGTGACCGTGTTCTTCTTCTTCAAAATGTGTATCTTTATGGCTGATATAGCCTGGTTCTATCTAACAATCCCGTTTGCGGCCATCAGTATCGCAACCGAGACTTGGGATTATAGTGGCACTTGGTGGAAGAAGTTAATTTACCTAAACGCTTCTATGCTCTCACAAGTGTTATCCATGACCCTATGTGTTTGGGGAGTTACCCATTGGGTTAGCAACGGAATTGGAGCTTTTGCTTTATCGATTGGTATGGGTTGGCTAGTATTGCATACACCGAAAGCTGTCGAGGACTTTTGGAGTTCGACTGGTGCTACTAAAGGCGGTTTAGCAGGGGCTATGAGGATGTTAAAAAATAGAATAAAGCATTAGGCCAAAAGGGGGGGTTATTTAAATGAAGTGGCGAGAAAAAATAAAAACGAAGTGGCGAGTTGATTCGCATGTCAATGTTTTTAAAGGAGCTCCACTTGACCACTTAATCTTCTACTATCTGTATCGATCACTAGAATGGTTCGTCATCGTTATGGGAGGTTTGCTAGTTCTATATGAAGTTTTAGCTTGCCTGTGGCTTGAAGTAATCGTTTTGCTAGTGGGTGGCAGTGGCCTAGTCATGATTCTAAGAAGCGGAGCTAAAAGTGAACATAAAGCTTACAAAGATTGCTTAAAGGAACGTCAACAGGCTTATGAGCAGGTCAAACAAGAGGACATGCAAGCACTTAGAAAACAAGCCTGGTTGGATAGTGCGAACCAAGGCAAAGAAGAATTAGAACAGAAACTGAATCGTAAGGAGTGAACGAACATGACCACTGTTATCTTAGCTGAAAAACCCAGTCAAGCCCGTTCATACGTAGAAGCATTTCAACAGCATACAAAAAAACAGGGTTACTATACGGTTAGTGACCCTGTTTTGCCCCAAAATACTGTAATCACGTATGGATTCGGCCATTTGGTCGAATTAGCAACACCAGAAAAATACGATCAAAAGTACAAGCAATGGGCGCTATCTAATTTACCGATTTTCCCCGATAAATACAAGTTTATCGTGCCAACCGATAAGAAAACGCAGTTTAAAGTCGTCAAAGATTTACTAACGAAAGCAGATACAGTGATTGTTGCCACAGATAGCGACCGAGAAGGGTCAAATATCGCGTGGTCGATCATGAACCAAGCGCATATTGATGTTAAGTCGAAAACGATTAAGCGCCTTTGGTTGAATAGCCTAGAAAAAGACGCGATTATTACCGGCTTTAAAAATCTTGGTGATTGGCACAAAGACTATCTGGCTTATAAAGAAGCCCAAACCCGTCAAATTAGTGACTGGTTAATTGGTATGAATGGCAGTCCTTTATATACTTTGTTATTAAGACAAAATGGGGTACGCGGGGTGTATTCGATTGGTCGAGTACAGACGCCAACCTTATATATGGTCTATCAAAGAGACCAGGCAATCAAAAACTTTAAGCCGGAACCCTATTTTGAACTAAATGCGGAAATTTTAGCCAATCAGCAAAAATTCGTCGCAAAATTAGACCCCTATCAGCGGTTTAAAGATGAAACAGGGCTAATGACATTCATGCAAGCTAAACACGTTCAGAAAGGCTCACAGGGCGGTTTAATCAAGGACGTGCAAAAGCAGGCTAAAAAGAGTGCCAGTCCCCAACTATTCTCGCTATCCAGTCTGCAAAGTGCGATGAATAAACGGTATCATGCCAGTGCCAGCCAAACCTTAGCGGCCATTCAGAGTTTATACGAAGCTAAATTCCTTAGCTATCCCCGAACCGATTGTGCTTATATCACTAATGAAGAATTTGATTATTTAGTGGCTAATCTGACGAAGTATCTGGGGTTAGTCTCTACGCAAGTCTCTTTAACCAATACCACACCAAACCAGCGTTATGTCAATGGAAAAAAAGTTGAAGAACACTACGCCATTATCATGACTAAAGTCGTCCCGACTAAAGATCAATTAGCTGCCTTACCTAAATTACAGCAACAGGTCTATGATTTGGTTTTAAGAACGACGTTAGCGATGTTTGCTGATCCGTATGAGTACGAGGAAACCACCATTATCACCCAAGTTGGTGACGCCAATTTTAAAGCGACGGGTAAGGTCCCAACTAAGCAAGGTTGGCAAGCTTTATTTGATGATCACAAAGCCGACCAGCAAGTGGCAGCCAACCTCCCGCTCGTTCACCGAGGCGATCAGGTTAAAGCAAATCTGCAAACACCGCAAAAAGAAACGACCCCACCAGTACCGTTTACCGAAGGGACATTAATCACAGCCATGAAGACGGCCGGTAAAACGCTTGATGATGAAGAAGCCCAGGCGATTCTCAAAGACGTGCAAGGTATTGGGACAAGTGCAACCCGGGCAAATGTGCTGGAAGTGTTAAAGAAGCGCGGCTATCTCGTCACTGAAAAGAACAAGTTACACGTCAGTGAAGCAGGGATTACTTTATGTAAAGCGGTCGAACTCGAACCCTTGCTAACTAGCCCAGAAATGACGGCTAAATGGGAGCAAGCGTTACAACAAATCAGTACCGAAGAACGCACCCCGGATAACTTTTTGAACCAAATCAAAAAGTTCGTGGAAAAATTGATTGCTGAGGTCCCCGCGCAATTGACTGGCAGTGCAGCCATTAAGCAACAAATCAATCACCAACAGCAAGCGCAAAAAGCCGCCGAGGTCTTCTTAGAAACACCGCAAGCGACCGTTTTAAATAAACAGAATTTTTACATTGTAAAGCCTAAGCAAGGCGAAGACTTTACCCTGCCCAAGAAATGGAGCAGTAAAACCCTCGGTAAAACTGCGATCAAAGCCTTAATCACTAAGGGGGAAACCAGCAAACTAAAGGGGTTCAAGAGTAAAAAAGGAAAGTCGTTTGACGCCAAGTTAAAGCTTGACGGCCATAAATTAAGTTTTGATTTTGATTAGAACCTGCCTACCGCCCGACACTACGTTCCGGTTGGTGAACCCGTCATTTAGGTTCACTTTTACAACCCTAAAAGTAAACCTAAACAACGGGTGAGATTAGCAACGAAAGGGAGATCATAAATATGGATAACGAATTAACAGTCATTGGGAGTGAATTACCCGTTTTGCAGACTAAAGGAACCTACAAGTATTTAAAAGAAATCACTGGTAACGGCGCTTATTATCAAGTGGCCTGGCAAAAATTAGCCGATGGCTACGTTGCCCTTTATGGCACGACCCCGATTCAAGCCAAAGTAGCTCCCATACTGAATGATATTTTTGAAGATGAGGAGGGGTAGACAATGCCGAGTAAAGCAGACGTTAAAGCCTGGAAAGCGCAATTAGTCGCCCAAGCCGAACAACAAATCCTAAAATTAACCGATAGTGACCGATTTAAACAGTATCTTAATACCCTGGCTAAATTTCATCATTATAGCGCCAGAAACATTGACTTGATTTATGCGCAAAATCCGCAAGCCACGCAAGTTGCGGGTTTTAAGCAATGGCAAACAGATTTTAACCGCACCGTTAATAAGGGCGCTAAGTCCATTCGAATTGCGGCCCCGATTATTAAGAAGTTAACACCAGCCGAGCAAAAGCGATTTAATACCACCGATGAGCGCGCCATTGTCGGTTATCGTTATCTACCCATCTTTGATGTGTCACAAACTAGCGGTGAACCAGTGTTAAGTGCCAAGGATTTTGTCAAAGAAAATTTAGCCGATCATCAGAATGTAACGAGCTTGTATAACGCGTTCAAAGACTATTTGAACCAGCAAACCGACCTTAAAGTCAGTGAAGTGCCTTTAGCAACGCTAAATGGAGCTAAGGGGTATTTTCAACCCAGCACTAATGAAATCGTCATTGGTGGCGATGAGCCCGACATTGCCTTGAAATTAAAGACGTTATATCACGAATATGCACATAGTCAGCTACACGGATTGAAATCAGCCTTTAAAGATCGGCCACGAGCCTATCAGGAAACCCAAGCCGAAGCGGTTGCGTATGTTGCCATGCAAAACATTGGGGTTGATACCAGTAACTACTCCCTCGGGTATGTAGCTACCTGGGCCAAAGATAAAGCCGTGATCCATAGTGCTTTAAGTGAAATCCAGCAAGTTAGCAACAAAGTGATTGAGCTTAGTGACGGGTTAACCAAACAATTAGGCTTACAAGAAGCACAAAAAGAACCTGAGCATGATTTAAAAAAGCTATCAGCCCAGGATCTTAATAAGTCCTATCAAAGCTTGCAACAACAAGTTCAGCAAGCGACTAATCCTCAGAAAAAATCAGAACTAAAGAACAAGTTAAATGATGTACACCAGGAAATCAGTAAGCGAACGCAAAAGCAGCTACAAGCATTTGCTGAACAGAATCCGGGAATCAAACAACCTGATCCTGAATCTGATCAAAGTCTGAAACGTTAGCCAGTTTTTAAAGGGCATGCTATAATGGAGACAGAAAAAGGAAGCCCTGCGCTAACAAGACTTCCCATGCAAGCCGCTTCAAAGGCGGTGGCATTAGTTAACTAAACGATACTGTCGTCCCGTAACTCGCCAAAGTTATAATCGGGGCGGCTTTTTTATTTGTTCCTTTTGTCGATGTATGTTAGCAACGCTAAAATAAACATTGCAAACAGCAACATCAACGAGAGAGTCTGGAAGACGCTCATTGACTGTGAAACCTTCCTGAAGATTATTCCATGTTCCCATGGGCCTCACCTCGCAAGGGAAAAGACAGCCACCGCCCTTAAAACTTCCTGCGTAATCTATTATACAGGTGAATTAAGTATTGTGCTTGGTCAAAGCGGTAAAAATACTGCAACTGCTGAAAATAAAGGTTATGATACTGGTAAGAGAAAATATCGGGAATTAAGCGCCATCTAGCCGTTGATATAAACGGGTTTCCACAAGCCGTTTATATTACCCGAGCCAATGTTTTTGATCGGGACGGGGCCAGTGCGATGATTGCCTTATATGCCAATGATCTTCGCGATGTTCTAGTCGATGGTGCTAACAGTTGGCAAAGACTGTTTACACAAAAATTTGTTGTAATGTATTACTACAAAGAAATTATCAAGTACAGCAGTTACTCAAGAAAAAGAAAATTCATTAACAGGAGAATAGATATGCAAATAGAACCTAAGATAATGTCTCAAGTCAAAAGTATTTTAGGAGAGTTTGGAAACAAGTATTTAACTAGTAAGGGTTCTCTGAAACGAAATAATGTAATTAATGACTTGGATAAATTCGACCATGTACTGATGACAAAACTATTTAAAGATCCTTTAATACATAAAAATTATGTAGAAAAAATTGCTGACAACGAAGTATTTAAACTTAGCCAGTTCGTTGAAATGTTTGAATATAAAGAATTTTGGGAAGACAGTTATACAAAATATACAAATAAAATTGGTTTAACAGCTAATGGAAAATTTATTGATGAATCTGCTGATGTTGTTTTGGATTTTCCCTTTAAAGATACTGTTTTAAAAGCTGGTATGACTAAAGAAGATCTGGATAAAGATGAATCTGCTGATGAACCATTTTTAAACGAAATCATTGCTAAACCTGAAATTGATGAGATATTAGAGCCTAAAATATTTGTTAATGCTAAAAAGTATGATCAAAACGGTGAACATAACGCATCTAGTTATTCTGATCAAGATAATTTAATTATTAAGGGGAATAATTTGATTGCCTTGTATAGTTTAAAGAAAAAGTACTCCAATAAAATAAACATGATATATATAGACCCACCATATAACACTGGGTCCGATTCGTTTGCATACAATGACAAATTCAATGAATCTACTTGGTTGACGTTTATGAAAAATAGACTTGAAGTGTCCAAGGAACTACTGACGGACGATGGTGTAATATTTGTTAGCATTGATCGTAATGAGTTTGCTGAGTTGAAAGTACTAATGGATGAGGTGTTCGAAAACTCGTATCTAGGAACCATGATAAATGTTTCTACACCTAATGGTCGAGATTACGGATCTTTTGCACAAACACATGACTATATTCACGTGTACGCGAAAAATATTGATATGGTAAAAACTAATACTTTGGATGTTTCTGAAGATAAGTTTAAACTGCAGGATGAAATTAGTAAGTTCTACTTGCACCCATTATTTAACAGTAATTCAGCATTTAGTAAAGATAATCGCCCAAATCTTTACTATCCATTTTATATTTCAGAACGCGAAGATGAAAAGGGTTATAGGTCTGTTTCAGTTAAGAAAGATACTTTACATACAATTGAAGTATTTCCACCGAAATCTAAAACGGATGATACTCAGTTTGTTTGGCGTTGGGGAAGAAATAAGGGACAAGAACTTGGTGAAACCGAGCTAGTTGGTCAACAGAAATCAGATGGATCGTTTAGAATTGCCCAAAAAATGCGACCTAAAAAACAAATTCCGCGGACTATTCTCCAAGATGCTAAGTATTCCAATCGTCGTGGTACGGAGGAACTTCAAAAATTATTTGATGGTAAGGTATTCAGCTTTCCAAAACCAGAAAACTTACTCAAGACAATTATTGAGATAGGCTCAAATACTGGTGATACTGTATTAGATTTTCATATGGGCTCTGCAACTACCCAAGCGGTAGCCATGAAGATGCATCGGCGATTTATTGGTATCGAACAGATGGATTATATTAATACTGTTTCAGTCCCACGTCTCCAAAAAGTTATCGCGGGAGAACAAGGTGGTATTTCTAAAGATGTTGACTGGCATGGTGGTGGCTCTTTTGTTTATGCAGAGTTGATGGAAAAGAATCAAGGCTACTTAAAAGATCTGCTAGCGGCTAAAGATATAAATGAATTAGATGCTGTATATAAACGCATGAAAGTGGGAGCAGATTTCGACTTTCGAGTGGATCTTGATAAATATGAAAATGATGCAGAACGTAAAGCTTTGCCTTTTGAAGAACAAAAGCAGTTATTAGTTAAATTATTGGATAAGAATCAACTTTACTACAACTTCAATAATATCGATGATGCCGATGTTCGTGACCTGATTTCCGATAAGGATTATCAATTTAATCAAAGCTTCTATGGAAAGAGGGACTAAACTAATGGCTAAAAAAAAAGTTATGCGCAAAATTGAACTCCCACTGGTCGATTTATTGGAAAACAAACGTAAGATTGATCTTCTTAGTAATGAAAAGCCCTTTATTATCCCAGAATATATTAAAGGTAATTTAAAGCACCAATTACGACCTTACCAAAATCAAGCTTTAGTTAATCTAGACTGGACACAGCGACAGCCATTAGCTGATTACCAATATAATCAATTACTTTTTAATATGGCCACTGGTAGTGGTAAAACAGACGTTTTAGCTGCCCTGATCTTGTATTTGTATACTGAATTTACTTATCATAACTTTCTTTTTGTGGTAAATACAAATGCTGTGGTGGCTAAGACTTATGACAATTTATTAAATACTGCTTCACCTAAATATCTTTTTTCCCAACCTTTGACTATCCATGGTCAAAGAATCGAGCTTCGCTCAGTAACTCGGTTTCCTAGTACACCAGAAGATGGTGTGATCTATTTAAGATTAGCAACTATTCAAGCCTTGACCAATGAGTTAAGTGAAACCAAAGAAAACAGCCTCACTTATGATGATTTTAAGGCTCATAAACTAGTTGTTTTAGCCGACGAGGCTCATCATTTTAGCGCTGGTACTAAAAGTAAAGAGGATAAAAAGGAACGTTCGTGGGAATATGTCCTGGATCGTATTCGTCAAGCTAATCAACATAATCGTCAATTTGAGTTTACTGCAACTCTAGATTTGCAAAATGAAGCGATTTATCAAAAATATCGTCAAAAGATTGTTTATAGATACGATTTAAGCCGTTTTATTCACCAAGGATATTCTAAACGGGTATATCGATTACAAGCAAATAACGACGATGAGAACAAAATGCTGAATGCTGTTTTACTTAGCCAGTATCGTAAGCGAATTGCCAACGACTTAAAAATACCTGATTTTAAACCAGTAATCTTGTTTAAATCTAATAAAATTGCGGTTTCTAAAGATGCCAGAGAAACTTTTTTAAGCATGATCTCACAGTTGAATATAACGGACCTAACCGATTTTCTTAAACATCAACAAAACACTAGCCATAGTCAAGCATTGAAACAAGCTTATGATTACTGGTTATCGCAAGATTTGGGTACTGCAATTGTTGAATTAAAACGTGACTTTCAGGCTATGAATACTATTAATGTTAACGATAGTGCCAAAGAAGGAATTTTAGGCGATTTAAATGACTTGTATAATCTAAATACCTTGGAAAGTTCTGATAATCCCTTTCGGGTTATTTTTGCCGTCGCTAAGTTAAGTGAGGGCTGGGACGTTTTAAACCTTTATGATATTGTGCGGATTGGTGAACAATCCACTACCTTGAACCAAACAAACAGTGAAGCTCAGTTGATTGGTCGAGGAGCACGCTATAATCCTTTTGTTTATCAAGGCGAAAACTCTTATACACGTCGTTTTGACAACCAGAATCCTAAATATCAGTTATTAGAGAGTCTTTATTACCACACTATCAATGATCCTAAGTACCTAGATAACCTTAAGAAGTCACTTGATAAGATGGACCTACCCGTTGAAGATGATAGTGATTTTGATGTTTTTGAAACTAATGTTAAACGGGCCTTTAAAAACTCTAAAGTTTATCAACAAGGTAATCTTTACTACAACGAAGTTGAACCTGTACCAGATAAAGAATTTAATTGTCTTGACCGTTATGGGGTTAATACCACCACAATGGCTGAAGTCAATTTGGTAGAGAGCACTTGGGAAACAAATTATAATGCTGTTGCTATTGAGAAAGATCCTTTAACAGAAACTAGATTTTTGTTTAAGTTTCGAGATGCCGTAATCTTAGTTAAAAAAGCCTTCTCACGTAATAAGTTCTATCGGTTTAACTCTCTGAAGCAATATATTCCTACTTTGAATTCTTTAAATGAATTTATGACAGCTGATAATTGGTTGGGAAATATTCGTTTGTATGCTCGTGTCAGCAATGGTTCACCAGCCTTAAATCGTAAGCAGCAACTTAAAGCAGTTGAACAATATTTAACTTTTGTTCAAAAACAGATTATTAATAACTATCAAAGACAACGCGGTACCAAGCGCTTTATTCCAGTTCCTATAAAATCCTTGATTAGAGACTACCAAAAGAAAGTTGCCAAACATTTTAATAAATCAGTCAGTGAAATGATCTTACCCTACTCAATGAAAAATAAACCTTGGTTTGTTTTTGAAGAAGCCATTGTTGATAAGCTGGAGAAGTCTTTAGTTGACTTAATCGGCGCGTTTGTTGACCGATTAAGTCAAAAATATAGTCAAATTTATTTATTTAGAAATGATGAACGCAATACTAATTTCAAGCTACATCAATTTAAAGGTCAGACAACTCATTATGCCGGTTTCATGCCTGATTTTATCCTCTATTTACAGAATAAAGATTTTTGTTATCAAATTTATATTGAGCCTAAGGGACCCCAATTGCTTGATCAGGATCAGTGGAAACAAGAACTCTTAGAAAGTATTCGTCCTGAAAATATTGAACTTGTTGGTGAGAATGATCAAGTTAAGCTTTATGGTGTTAAATTCTTTACTTATAATGATGGCAGAAATATTGAGCAAGAAATGACTGAATTGAAAATATTAAATAAATAGGAGGATGATCATGGGACATAAAGTATTTGTTTCATATAAATACAAAGATAGTGACGTTTCACCTCTAGAAGGGTACAGCAAAGGAACTGCAAGAGATTATGTTGATTATCTTCAAGATAACAAATTTAGTGGTGATGATCTAAATAAAGCTGAAAATGATGACGAAGACCTAAGTGCATTTAAAGATGAAACCATACGTACAAAATTAAAGGATAAGATATGGGATTCATCAGTTACTTTAGTTTTAATTTCCCCCAATATGGTCGAAAAATATAATTTAGAAAAAGATCAGTGGATTCCCTGGGAAGTTGCATATTCTTTACGCACACAAACAAAAGCAAATAGTAGAAGTTTGCCGAACGCTATCATTGCGGTTGTTCTTCCTGATAGATTTAACAGTTATGAATATTTCATTACAAGTTGGACTTACAAGGACAAAGATGATCAAAAAGAAAAAACAGTAAGAACAATACACACAGATAATACTTTTCAAATAATAAGGAAAAATATGTTTAATCAAAAAAGTCCTATTACAGAAGAAATAGATGGGAGAACTGTTTATTTTGGGGAATGTTCATATATTATTACGGTTGAGTGGGAAGATTTTATATCAAACATCGATAGTTATGTAGATCGATCAATTTCCTTGAGGGACAAGATTGATGAATATAATCTTTGTAAAGAAGTTTAATATTCTAATTCATTTTATTGGAGCATATCTTACATGAAAAATGGTGAAAATAAACGTTTGCACATTCAAATGATTGAAAATATTATAAACCGTATGTCATCTAATTCATTCCTTATAAAGGGGTGGTCATTAACTATCCTTGGAGGATTAATAACCGTCTATTTAGCAAATATTAATAAACCTATGAGTTACTTGATTTTGTTATTGTGTCTCTTTTTTTGTCTAATATTTTGGATTAGTGATACTTTTTATCTTAGAGAAGAACGATGCTTTCGAAGTCTATATGAGATTGTAAGAAAAAAAGACGAAGAAAACATTGATTTTTCAATGAACCCCATTAAATCAAAAGAAACTTTTTTGCGTTGTATGTTTAGACCTATTTTTTTAATGTCTTACCTGCCAATATTTATAATTATTATACTTGCGATAATTATTAAATTCATTCACTAGATAGTCAGTACTGAACTAGGCTGCTGACTTTGACCGTTCAGTGATGACTTTATAGTTAATTTGATATGTTTTGCCGGCTCTGTGGGTAATGACGGAAATTGGTATAGAAAAAATACCCAAAAGAAGCATGAGGTTAGCCAACACAATAGCTGAATCAACTTCGACCACCAGAGATTCAGCGGTTCTTGTGTTCACTAAATCAAGCCCAAGCGAGCCTTTCAAGAAGGCAAACTTGCGTTCAATCGCACCGCGTCTGTTCTCCGCATCAGTATCCAGCTTGCGCTGCTTGGCATCTACATGCTTCGGCCGGCGGCCCAGCTTAGGCCCACTCAGTTTGATGCCCAGCTCCTTGCACAATGCAATATTCGCTCGGGTTCGGTACAGGGTGTCAGCTAGTACCTCATCGGGATACTGCCCCAGTGTATCCCAACAATGATCGAGGGTTGCAGCCAGGTCAGTGCTTTCGTTAAAGCTCTCGAAGTCAAAACGCTCAACGTCAATGACCCCGTCTAAAATTGAACAGTCAATCTTGGCCCCGAACTCAACGCGTGCCTTAGCTTTACCGCGAACAATCGGGTGAATATACGGCTGACTGAGGCTGACAATCCGGTCAGGAACACTATGAGTCTTGTTGTCGTACATGTATCTTTGTTGCTCGTAGACCTTACGGACAACTGCGAGCCGGTTGATTTGCCATTCTGTCAGATGTGCTTCTCCGCCTTGGATCAACAGTTCATCCACGTAGCGCAGGTCTCGCCGAATGTACTGCAGCTGGGCTTTAATCTGCTTGCGCCGGGCCTTGGCCTGACGGCCAGGGTGGCGTGAATATTCAGTCCATGTTGCCTTAGCCAAGCGCTTATAAGTCCGCGGGATTGCAACTTGTAGCCCTTGCGCCATCTTAAGCACCATCTCCTCAAGGTTCAGCCGAGCTTTGTTTAGTAAGGAGGCATCTTGAGGAAACTGAATCTTGATCGGCACGGCGGTGGCATCAGTAATCAGCACGTGAGCTCCGGGCACAATCGCTTCTAGCTTCTCACGGACTTCATCAGTGATGATGTTGCGAATCAAGTCGGAGATCTTAGAGGCTCGACGGCGGAAGTAGGTCAAAGTTGAGGCATTGAAAGGAATCTTGGCCTCGTAACGTGTTCTTCCCATGAAGTACTGAAACGCTGGCGTGTCGCGAATGGCCTCCACCAGCTTCGCGTCTGATAAATGTGTCCGCTGTTTGATCAGCTCGGCACCGTACAACTCGCGAAATGGTTTTGCAGCACGTCCGGCACTCTTATTAAAGACAGATTGGTATGCTTCATCCAGCTTCTGCCATGGAATGAGCGAGGCTAACTTCACCCACTCGTTATCAGGACTGAGTGATGTGCCCAGGCCGCAATCAAACGATTCGAAAGATAGTTGAACGTCAGTATGCCGATAAACCATGGATAAATCCTCCGTTACGAGATGACAAGTGCAAGGGAAACTGCCAAAAACAGGAAATTCCTCTGCATTCATTATACGACAGTAACGGAACGGTTCCCATGAAAACAAGGCACTTACAAATATTCAGTATCCACTAGATAAGGGTCCATAATTATCAAATCGCCCCTCGAAAACGTTGAAAGAATAACCCCCAATATCTATAATGTAGATATTAGGGGTTATTTATTTTTATATATCAGAAATAGCTTCTTTTATTCGTTATTTTTTCGATACCTTTTAGCACGATTTTGACCAGGAAATAAACGATCATGCTTACCTTGAAGGTGAAGGAAATCGAAGCTTAGAATATTGGCGAAAGGTTCATAAAGATTTTTTTGAAAAGGAATATTATCAGGCTGGAAAAGTATTCACAGATCGAATTCCATGTATCTGTGAAACTTTTAAAGTCGTGTAGGGGTCCCGAGCGCCTACGAGAAATTTGTATCGATAAGAAATAGATTTAAAAATTTCGCTGTTATTTTGTACATTTAACTTGACGGTGACATCTCTCTATTGTGAGTTATTAGTGGTACAGTTTTCAACCGTTTTAATTATAAAAAAGTGGTGCATTTTTAAATTGGCACAAACAGGTAACGGTTATTGCAGGTGTATTTCTTATCTATGGGTTTAACATGGATTTTATCATTAAAATCATGAGTATTGTCCGAGAGTGATTGGTCTTGCGTATGGTTAACCCTAAAGTTATGGAAATAAGACTTAGAAGCAAACTTAAGAGTGTGTTGATAGTGCATTATCTTAAAATTTTGTATAATAGGAATTGAAGTTAAATTAGATGCTAAAAATTTGTAATTAAGAAGGAGGGATTCGTCATGTTGGTATTCCAAATGCGTAATGTAGATAAAACATCTACTGTTTTGAAACAGACTAAAAACAGTGATTACGCAGATAAATAAATACGTTAGATTAATTCCTACCAGTGACTAATCTTATGACTTTTTAAACAGATAACTAAAATTACAAACAAATCGTTTAACTTCTGTATTTATTTATAGATGTAATCACTTCAGGAGTGATTACATGAACAAAAATATAAAATATTCTCAAAACTTTTTAACGAGTGAAAAAGTACTCAACCAAATAATAAAACAATTGAATTTAAAAGAAACCGATACCGTTTACGAAATTGGAACAGGTAAAGGGCATTTAACGACGAAACTGGCTAAAATAAGTAAACAGGTAACGTCTATTGAATTAGACAGTCATCTATTCAACTTATCGTCAGAAAAATTAAAACTGAACATTCGTGTCACTTTAATTCACCAAGATATTCTACAGTTTCAATTCCCTAACAAACAGAGGTATAAAATTGTTGGGAATATTCCTTACCATTTAAGCACACAAATTATTAAAAAAGTGGTTTTTGAAAGCCATGCGTCTGACATCTATCTGATTGTTGAAGAAGGATTCTACAAGCGTACCTTGGATATTCACCGAACACTAGGGTTGCTCTTGCACACTCAAGTCTCGATTCAGCAATTGCTTAAGCTGCCAGCGGAATGCTTTCATCCTAAACCAAAAGTAAACAGTGTCTTAATAAAACTTACCCGCCATACCACAGATGTTCCAGATAAATATTGGAAGCTATATACGTACTTTGTTTCAAAATGGGTCAATCGAGAATATCGTCAACTGTTTACTAAAAATCAGTTTCATCAAGCAATGAAACACGCCAAAGTAAACAATTTAAGTACCGTTACTTATGAGCAAGTATTGTCTATTTTTAATAGTTATCTATTATTTAACGGGAGGAAATAATTCTATGAGTCGCTTTTGTAAATTTGGAAAGTTACACGTTACTAAAGGGAATGTAGATAAATTATTATGAAGATTTATATAAATCGAATGAGCAACTAAAAAAATATGCAGAAACAGATTTACCAAAAAGAATTGATTACGTAAAAGGCAAATACAAAGAGGTAGTGCGTGATTACAATGATTTGGCAGATAGATTTAATAATAATTTAGAGAAAATTGATTCGTTGGAGAAAGAGAATAAATCGCTTAAAAACGAAATTAAGGGCATTTACAGAGGTTTTAATCAGTTTATGGAAAATACCCTTGGTGCAACTGTTGGACAAGCTAAAAAGCTCATGAATAACCTTGTGAGCGAAATTAAAGAGTTTGTAAAAGGTGGAGAGTTTGAAAAAATTCATAGAAATGAAACTCGAACACGAGATAGAGATGAATTAAGTCGTTAGAAGCTCATATTTGCGTTTTAAGGCGTTTTAAATCAATTCGAGTATATTTATACCTGTTTGGTCTTTTCGTCGGCATAAGCGTTAAAAATGGCAATAGAAAAAGCTGCAAGGGCGAACGTAGTGAGTGCATTTACCCTTGCAGCTTTTTTTGTTGTCATTTAGCTTTTGCATAGACGACGGAAAGCCAACAGGTGTGAATGTTTAGCTACTTTTCAGAGGCATGATCAAACGCATTGCGTTTGTGGGTGTGGGCAACGCCCGCGGTTTTATTAGTTTTTAGGAATTGGGAAGCAAACTGGGGGGAGATTTTGAAAAAATCGACCAACTCATGGGGGCACTACGACACCCCCCATGTGTCCATTGTCCATTGTCCAAATAGATAAAAAGATTAAATGTCTTGTAAATACCTTTATATGAACGTTTTAAGCACCTATTTCGAGGTGAAAAAAAGTTTTTTGTAAAATCTTGTATTCCTGTCGTATGTATAATATAATTACAGTGTAAAAGAGATTTTGAAGAGAATTGAGGTGTATTTTGTGGTTGAAGTTGAGAAGAAAAAAGTGACTTTATCTTTACCTGTTGAATCGAATGACAAACTAGAAAAAATGGCACAAAAATATGGAATGACTAAATCAGGTTTGGTTACATTTTTAATTAATCAAGCTGATGATAAGGGGACTATTTTTAAATAAAAAAAGCCCTGCTAGGAAGATAGCAAGGGCTCGCAAGATTTGGTTTTCTTTGATTTCGCAACTCAAGTTTATCAAATTTTCCCTTGTTTTCCTAGTAGAGTAACTAGGAAGGTGTAGAAAAATATGGAAAATGAAAATAGAACAGATTGGACATTGCCTAGAAAGAATTTAAATCCAAAAACTAAACAGCCTTATAAGCGAGGTCGTAACTGGTGGATTGTTGTTTATCCTGAAAGTTTGCCAGAGAATTGGAAAGAGATTATTTCAACTGAACCTGTGGCAATTAGTCCATTACATGATAAAGATGTTAATGCAGACGGAACAAAGAAAAAGCCGCATTATCATATAGTTTTTAATTACAAGGGCAATAAATCATTTGAACAAATGGACGAAATGGCAAGAGCTTTAAGGGCACCGATTCCTGAAAGAATAAGTGGTTTAACTGGTGCTGTTAGATATTTAACGCATATGGATAATCCTGAAAAGTATCAATACGATAATACAGAAATACAAGTGTTTGGTGGATTTGACCTTGAAAGTTGTTTAGCGTTATCTACTGGTGATAAAAGACAAGCGTTAAAAGAAATGCTTGGTTTTATTTCGGATAACAATATTATGCATTTAAAAGATTTTGCTGATTATTGTATGTCTGACCGAGCTCCTGCTGGTTGGTTCGAATTGCTAACAGAGAGGAATACTCTTTTTATAAAAGAGTACATAAAATCGAATTGGCAAAAAGAAAACCAAGTTTATAAAGAGTGAGGAATTAAATAAAAAATATGCCCCCTGCTGAAAAGCCAAGGGGGTTATTTTTTTGTGTTTTAAGAGTTGGATTACATGAGCCAACTCTTTGTTTTTTGTATCAGCTAATTGCACCATAAGGGTGCGCTGATACTCGGCTCAAAAGAGCCGAATAAGCCGTCTGCAAGACCCCTCGGCGAGCCCACCTTTACGAAGTAAAGTATAGTGGGTTAGACAGTCATCTATTCAACTTATCGTCAGAAAAATTAAAACTGAACATTCGTGTCACTTTAATTCACCAAGATAT
>NZ_BAAJOA010000010.1:0-1423 GCF_057541095.1 Companilactobacillus sp. y65-5 | reverse complement strand
GCATAAGCGTTAAAAATGGCAATAGAAAAAGCTGCAAGGGCGAACGTAGTGAGTGCATTTACCCTTGCAGCTTTTTTGTTGTCATTTAGCTTTTGTAAACCGACAGAAAAGCCAACAGGTATGACTGTTTACTCACTTTTCAGAGGCATGATCAAACGCATTGCGTTTGTCAGGTGTGGGCGGAAGCCCACGGTTTTTAAAAGGGTTCCGAGGCTCAACGTCAATAAAGCAATTGGAATAAAGCAATTATGTTATTGATTTTAAATTTTTTATATCAAAATGGTCTTTTTCTGTTAAATCATAACCAGAATGAAAAAGAAGTTGAGCTTCTTTTGAAATACATGGTATTTTTCGACCTTTGTAATTAGTTTCTGAAAACCAGTCATTTTGGAAAACATAATTACCACCTTCTGGGTTTGCTTGGGTAATTGATCCATCATCATTTAGATTTATAGGATGAATATCTAAATACCCATATTCTTCATGCTTAAGTTCCATACGTGAAGGCATCCAATCAACTTCTATTTTGTATCCGATATCTTCTAATTTTTGTATAACTTTTTGAGTGTGTTGAGCGTCAAAATCTATATCTATATCTCTGTGTTCTCTTTGTTGTTTTCCAGTTAATACATCTACCCCCCAGCCACCATCTAACCAATAAGTTACTTTCATGTGTTCAAATAAATCTAAAATATAAAATAAATCTTTTTCTGTTACATTATTATTTTTCATTTTATCCCTCCTAACTTGGGAATTTGAAACGAGTTGAAAACGAGTTTCTTCTTGTCTTGATACTATATAGAAACAACTACATTTTTATAATAACTAAATAAATGCTGATATAACAGTGTTTTTAGATGTTTTTTGTTAAAAAAAGGTTGAAAACAAAAAAACTCTGGGGGAGATTTTGAAAAAAATCGACCAACTTCTGGGGGGTACTACGACAGAAGCGATTAATGCTTTAGCTAGAGAACTATTTTTTGGGCGACGCGGAAAATTTATGGAGCGCGATATTCGCCGACAACTTCAAAGTGCTAGTGCGCTTAATGTGTTAATAAATGCAATAAGTATATGGAACGCCGTCTACTTACAAGCAGCTTATAATTATCTCGTCAAAATAGATCCCGAAGTAACTAAGTATATGAAGCATGTATCTCCTATTAATTGGGAGCATATCACTTTTCTTGGAGAGTATAAATTTGACTTGTTATCTATTCCTAAACACTTAAGAGAATTGAATATAAAAAATAAATAGGCCTTGAAACATTGGTTTAGTGGGAATTTGTACCCCTTATCGATACAAATTCCCACTAAGCGCTCGGGACCCCTGTATAAGTAAGAACCTGGCCAATAGGGTATACCCTATTGGTCTTTTTTATTTCTGTGCTATACTAGGAATTACAAGTGTTCATTAGAACTGTCC
>NZ_BAAJOA010000009.1:0-140792 GCF_057541095.1 Companilactobacillus sp. y65-5 | reverse complement strand
TTTCAACGAGATGAGAAGCAGAAAGCTCTCAAGTCGTTGTCGCCGTTGCTGTGTCGCAACAACAGGTAATATATTACCAATTAGAATTGATGTATGCAAGTGTTTTTGTAAAAAAAATTCATTTTTTTTGTTTTTCTTTTGAAATCGCCGTCATAGCGGCATTTATCCACTGGTCTTTTTGGCGACGAATTGTCTTATATCCAATCTTATTCTTGTAATCTGTCCAGAAATGCTTGTGTAAAACGGGCCTACCTATCTTCTTTTTTTCCAAAGCACGTATCGACAAACTGATTTTCCCGTTGTATTCGTCTATACCTAGCACGATTACTTTAATTTTATCTCCAATATTATAAGTATTATCTATATTAGTAACAAAACCGTGCTTTAACTCAGAAATATGAATCAAGCCTTGCTCTCCGTTGTCTAAGTCGACAAAAACACCATACGGCTGTACTCCGGAAATAGTTCCAGATACTTTATCTCCAATTTTCATAATTTCTTCCTTTAACTTTATATTCAATCTATGCAACAATATATTGTAACAGATTATATAACAGAAACTGGTGACGATATGAATAAAGAAACTTATGATATTGCAATAATAGGAGGAGGTCCCGCAGGAATCTACGCTGCATACTACGCACGCCTAAGAAAGCTCAATGTAGCATTGATAGAAAGTCTACCAAAATTAGGTGGACAACCTGAAACACTCTATGCTCAAAAGGATATTTATGATGTGCCCGCATATGCCAAAATCTCTGGTACAGAAGTATCTGACAAGTTAATAGAACAATTACACGTTCTAAATTGCGATGAATATCTTGAAACTTCAGTTACTGATCTTAAACAAGTAGATGATGTTTGGGAGATATCAACTAACAAGGAAACTATCTATAGTAAGTCAGTTATTATTGCTATCGGTAATGGTGCCTTCAAACCACGTAAACTTACCTTCGACTACGATAAGGATTTGGAAAAGCATAATCTCAGTTACTTCGTAAATGATATTGAAGAATACCGCGATATGAACTTGGCCGTTGCTGGAGGTGGTGACTCTGCTGTCGACTGGGCGATCCATCTGAATGAGTTAGCTACTCATACATCCATCATTCATAGAAGAAACAGATACCGTGCTATGGAATCTAGCGTTGACGAACTAAATGCTTCAACTGTCGAGCAACTTAATCCATATATTATCAAAGACGTTCAATTCAATGCCGACGATCACGATAAAATCGACGTTACACTCAAAATGATCAAGTCCGATGAAACAAAAGTCATTACAGTAGATAAACTACTAGTTAATTACGGCTTTATTTCTGATTCTAAGATATTACGCGATTGGAACATCGAATTAGAAGGGCCTTTCATCAAGGTTAGTCAAGAAATGGAAACAAATCTACCTAATGTATTTGCAATCGGAGATATTGTTACCTACCCCGGAAAATTACAATTACTTGCTACTGCCTTTGCTGAAGGGCCAACCGCTGTTACCAAAGCCTTACGTAACCTATATCCAGGCAGAGACTATTTTGCACACAGTACTTCATTATTTGAAAAATAATTTTAATTTTCTCATGCCTTTTAAAGTTATTTTAAGCTAACCTGTTATAATGTAGTTTAATTTGAAAATTTTGGAGTTGATTGATTGAGTTACATAATGAGTCTAGTCGACTTTATTCTGCACATTGATAGTCACATGGTCAATATTGTGAATAACTTCGGTCTTTGGACGTATCTTATACTATTTTTGATTATATTCATTGAAACTGGAGTTGTAATCCTTCCGTTTCTACCTGGTGATTCATTAATATTTGCAGCAATGGCTTTAGCAGCTAATCCCAAATATGGCTTAACGAGTATTGGTTTGTTCTTCATCTTCTTTTTTGCAGCCGTCATAGGCGATTCCATGAATTATGAGATTGGGGAGCATTTTGGAAAATTTGCGACTGAAAACAGGTACTTGAGTAAACTAATAAACAAAGACCATTTGGATGAAGCGCATGCCTTCTTTGAGAAGCATGGTGGTAAAACCATCGCCATCGGACGTTTCATCCCTCTAATCAGAACATTCGTCCCATTCGTTGCTGGTAGTGGTACGATGCATTACAGAAAATTCCTCGAATTCAATGTCATGGGAGCATTCCTTTGGGTATTGATTTGTTCCTTAGCTGGACACCTTTTCGGAAACATCCCCGCAGTTCAAGAGCATTTTTCAATGATCATCCTCGGAATCGTATTAGTTTCATTAATTCCAGTTTTGATCACAGCCTTAAAGAATCGTAGAAAAAAAACTGCATAATACAAAAATAAGTTAAGCCACATGGGCCTAACTTATTTTTTTTGCTCTAGATTTCCAAAAACTTATTCCTTCAAACAACATGAAAAATACGACAAAACACTGCGTAAAGAATTCTTCAGGTAAGATATTGATCACTGGGTCAGTCCCCGGATCAAATAACCAGTCACTGTTTCTAAATAAGACCTCGTGAAAGACAGTGAAGAATTCGTCAAAGTTGATCATCATCAAACCTACTAAGACTATCCCAACGATAGCAATATACTTAAATACTTTTGGGAAAAAAGCGCGTTTCTCATGTTGAATCCACAAATATAACCCGCAAACAATGAAAACTCCAAAATTCAACATGAACAGTTTCTTACAATCCGCAAAGTGTGCCCTACCTGAAACTGATGACTGAAAGTCATCCAATTTGAAGACCCCTTGGAACGGATTGACTAGATAATTCATCATTTGATTGTAATTATGCATGACCCTAGCTGGACTCAAATAAGATATTTGATCCAAGTTGAACTGTCTAATACTAAAATAAAACATCCCATAGCTCGCAAATATCGTCACAGTTATAGATAATGTCAAAACAAAGAACGCTAAGATAATCGTATAAATAGTATCTCTTTGAAAATTAGACATTCCACTTATCGAGACTTTCTACTTGGTAAGTAGGTTTTTTAGTTTCTGCATCAATATCAGCATGAGTGCTTACGCCACTGTAAACCAAAAGTGTATCCACTCCCGCACTCAAACCACATTTAATATCAGTATTGTAATTATCACCGACGATTATCGCCGTCGTAGGATCAAATCCCTTAGCACCGATTGCAAAATCTACGATATCAGGTTCCGGTTTACCAATATACTTGGCCTTTTGTTGAGTAGCAGTTTCAACTAACGAAATAACCGATCCCGCACCAGGTACTAATCCACGCTCATTAGGCAAATTAGTATCAGCATTCGTACCGATGAAAAATGCACCACATTTGATAGCTAAAGTAGCTAGTTCAAACTTATGATAAGTAACATCGTAGTCTAATCCAACAATAACTACATCAGGATCTGTCTCGTTAAGATGTATTCCAGTTCCAAAAACAGCACTCTTCAAGCCACATTCACCTACGACATAAGCTGAGTGATTCGTTATGTCATCATTAAACATATCCTTGACATAAGCAGCTGTGGCAAGTGATGGTGTGATGATCTGTTCTGCTTTAGCAGTAATTTGGTGATTATTCATCAGATTGTCGGCCACTTGTTGTGGCGTCTTCGTCGTGTTGTTAGTTAAGAAATAATAATCTAAGTCATTGTCATTTAGATTGTCGATAAAAACCTTAGCTTCTGGAATTTTATCTTTTCCACGGTACATAGTTCCATCAAGATCAATTAAGTATGTTTGGTACTTTTTCATTAGCTTTTCTCACCTATTTTTCTTATTTTAAAATTACGAGTCTTCGAAGTAGTAGCGTGCTTCTTAGTATGATTGGCAACGGCTCTTTTTTTATTCTTATGAATCTTGGCCGCGTGTACATTTGAAGTCCTCTTGTGACTTGAATTACGGTTAGCATGAACTTTGCTACCTTGATTATGCACACCACGTTGTTCGCGGTGCCGTTTGTTCATCGGCGACTTCTTTTCTTTTTCTAATACAAAATAAGCACAACCGAAATTACAGTATTCTAATAAATAATCTTCTAAATGAGAAATACGATTATCGATTCCACTTTCTTTACGTCCGTCTTCATAAAACCCTTTGAATCGAAGTTGATCATAACCCCAATCACCGACGATAAAGTCGTATTTATCTAATACCGTATTATAACGTTCCTCGATCTTTTCCTGATCGAATCCACTATCGTGGTCTTCAACGATGTCATATTTTTCACCATTGATAGTAATCAAATTATCAGTTAGAACGATAACATCAGCTTGCTTAATATTTTCTTTTTCTTCAGGTTCTTGCAATAATTTCACCTCACATTTCACAATGGATATTTTTTACTCAAGTATTCTCCAAAAACATTTCTTAAAAATTCAGGATAAAGAATTTTATTTTGTCCGACAATTTCGATTGAAGGAAAATATGGAACAAACAAATAGTGATCTAGCAAAGCTAGACTGTAATCCTTATCTGTCTGTAATTCTTCCCCATTGATATAAACATTTCGTTTTTCATCGATCGTGATTCCACGATAAACCAACTCGCCAAATATCTTACCACGAAAACCTTGTCCTTTTTGATGATGATTTCGTAAATACGGTCGATTTTTTTCCATTTCCATAACTAGTCGCCATACATCAGCTCCACGCATCGTCGTCTTCATCACATGAATCGCATGTGGCAACATATCATGCATGTCTTTTTCAGTGACTACCCCTTGTGGCAATCCTTCTAGAAATAATCCTGAACTCAATACACCGGCATCTGCTTGCGTGTAGTCCATGACAGCGTCTAGTCCTTCTTGAATGACAGCATTGTCTGCCTCAAAGTCCTGACTCATACTGTGCGGAATATCAGCGATTTTCTTTGCACTAAGTAGTTTTTCACCCTTTTCAAATTGTTCGCTGACCCATTTTTTGTCTTCGGGTAGTTCTGGTAATTCCGAAGTTTTTTGAGTAGTGGCATTTTTTGCAATTATTTGACCGTCGTCCAGTTTCAGATGAATCGTGCCTATATAGTGACCGTATTTTTCTGCGGCAGCCAACAAAACACCATTATCCATTTCGCCATCTTTGAATAAATGATGTGAATGTGCACCGATAATGACGTCTATGTCAGGATATTTTTGAGCAAGCAAGCGATCCATCGAAACTCCTAAGTGCGACAGTAAAATCACTACATCACATTGTTCCTTTACTTCATCTAATAACTTGGGTAACGTCTCCTGTATCAATCGAATATCCCATCCTAATAAGGGATAGGTCAGAATGTATGGAGCTGTAAATCCTAAAATACCAATTTTAGTATGCGCTTTGGTTTCCAAAATAATATATGGCTTAGCAAATTGAGCTAATTCGTGAGTCTGATCATCGTACAAGTTACCGACGACCACTGGAAAATTAGCCTTATCATACAGGTGATCTAGGTCTACACGACTATTACCTAATCCTTCGTTATTTCCAATAGTCGCAGCATCATAGCTTAATTGGTTCATCCATTCGATGTTAGCCTGACCATTCGTCGCCTCAGTCAAAGGATGTGCCCGATCCATTGCATCCCCAATATCAAACAAAAAGAACTCGTCTTCGGTATGCTGTTTTCTGGCATTGTCAATGTAGCGTTTTATTTTTGGAAAATTTTCAAAATGAGAATGTAGATCATTGGTGTGCATGATTTTTATAGTTTCCATACAAGCCCCTACTTTCTATTTAATTTTGCTAAATCAACTTTCTTCTTATCATACATCTCCAAAACTTCCTCACCACGCAACGGTGATCCCCACGGTAGATTCTCTGATAAGTAATCTCGTTCTGGAGCATCGACACCGACATTGATATTCTCAGCAATCGGTACACTGTAATGATGGATATGACCATGTAAGTTGATTATTTTATCGACTTTACCCAGCAATAACGGATAATGTGTGCAATAAAATTGATTATGGTCAAATTTCAATAGTGCTCCAACATCTTCAAATGTATACTTAGGTTTACCATCAGACATGATTGGATTACGTTTGGCTAAAAATTTAAACAGCTCTCGATAATCGTGATTACCCTTGATCAAGACGATATGCCCATTTAATTGTTTTAACATTGCATAAGTATCTTCATTAGTTGGTGTATTCTGCGGACGCATGGAGATGTCGCCTAAGTGATAAACAGTGTCATTATCATCCACACGGGTATTCCAAGCGTCGATCATAGCTTGATTCATTTGATCAACGTCTCCAAAATGTCTCGGAGCGAAGTTATTGGGCTCTAACAATTGATAATGATAAAAATGTGTATCTGCAATAAAGTAATTCATTATTCAGTTTGGTCTTCCTTCGAAATAATTTTATTTGCTTTTAGAATATCATTAAACGCATCAAGAATACGACCTTCAGGCTTTTTGTACTCGACCCATTCCGACATTTCCATCGGTGGTACAGTATAATTCTTGTTAACGTAATCCTCATAGATCGCTACAGCAGAGGAATGAGGGATATTAAGTTTTAGTATCCGTACTTCTTTGATCAAACCTAGCTCAGCTGCCTTTTCCGCACGACCATTCATTAATACATTTGCAATTTCATAATATTTTGTGCCATCATTACGTGTGATCTGCTCGATGATGTCGAGCGTCAGTTGTTCATTATCCATTTATTTAGTACCTCACAATCATTACTATTATTAAGTATATAATATTCAGTTCCATAGGGAGTTAATTATGAATTCTAGAAACAATGCTCTTTTTTCTTTTTTTATTGCTGGATTAATATTTTTCTTTGCTAGTGGCTTTACCGTTATTGGACATCGTGGAGATCCTATCAAAGCACCTGAAGAAACTTTTGAAAGCTTCAATACGGCTTTTTCGGAAGGCGCCGATTATGTTGAATTAGATTTACATGTTTCCAAAGATAATGTTTTAGTAGTCTCGCACGACAAAAATTTGGAACGTGTAACTGGAACTTCATACATAGTTTCGCAACATAATTTTTCAGAACTAAGCCAGTTAACACAAAAAAATGATGAACCTATCCATAGTTTGGACGAAGTTTTTGAACACTACAAAGACAATCCTAACGCAAAATTCTTGATTGAAACCAAGAAAACTAGCAAAGGTAATCCTCAAAATATGGAAGAACTTTTGAAAACTTGCATCGACAAATATGGAATGCAAAATCGGGTCATGTTTCACAGTTTTTCAACTAAAAGTTTGCAAAATGAAGCCGAATTAATGCCTGACATTCCTAGAATTTTTATTGCCGGGACTGTCAAGCGAGTTAATTTCGAAGTCTTATCATATGTCACTGGTGTCAACCTGTCGTCTAAGATAATTACCCCAGAAATAATCAACACTCTCCATTATATGGGAAAATCAGTCTATATATGGGATGAAATGAATGAAAGTCCAAAAAAATGGAATACTGTCATCAATATGCCAATTGACGGTGTGGTTACAAACTATCCTGCTACTGGTAACGAATATCGTAACTTAAAGGACAAATCCAAGAGTCAGACTATCAACCAAAACGTCTATTATATGAGTAGTAAGGACGAACCTATTTACGAAAATCCTTATAGATTGATCAAGACTGACAAAACGGTCCATCCCTTAGATGGTTATCATATTACCAATATCATCAAGTTCAATGGCAAACAATACGTTCAGCTGGGTGAGAATAAATTCGCTAATGCGGAGGGATTCAATCCCGACTATGAATTGAGTGAATTACGACCATACTTTGGTGCGATGGCAGTTTATCGTAGTCAACAACCGAATAATTATTTATATGCTGAGCCTAAGAAGACTGCCAAGATTATTGATTGGCTCGATATTAACAAGGCTGAACGAATCAAAGCAGTTGAAAAAAATAATGGTAACACTTGGCTAAAACTCAGCGGTGGTTGGATTCAAGCCAAGTACGTCTTAATTCAATTAACGGATGAGAACTATCTCGGAAATAACAGTCAATTGAGCTATCACGCACTACCCGTCAGTCAAAGATTCAGAAATATTGATTTACTAAAATATGAAAATTCATGGAGTCTGAATAACTATAAAGAGCTTCATAACACCGTTCTCATAAGGGATTTACAAAAATCCATCAATCTATTTATATTTGATACTGAGAGCGATTCCTTAAATCATATCTAAGTCAATTGGCTAATAGCAGCAACGTTTGGTAAAATATTTTATAAATTAAAACACTTCATGTGGAGGTTATAGATATATGTCTATAGATTGGGAAAAAGAAGTTGCACATCGCTCAGATGAATTGATCAATGATTTATCTGAATTAGTAAGCATCAACAGCCAAAGGGATATTGAAAATAAAACTAGTGATTATCCATTAGGACCCGGACCTGCAAAAGCATTACAAGCATTCTTACGTTTTGCAGATAGAGACGGATTCAATACTAAAAACGTGGATAATCTTGCCGGAAGAATCGAATTCGGTGAAGGTGACGATACAATCGCTATCTTGGGACATGTAGACGTTGTTCCTGAAGGTCCGGGTTGGAACACTAATCCATTCGAACCAGTAATCAAAGATGGAAACCTCTATGCTCGTGGAGCTAGTGATGACAAAGGACCAAGTCTGGCTTCTTACTATGCATTGAAGATCATCAAAGAACTAAAGCTACCTACTAGCAAAAAAGTCGACCTGATCTTAGGTACTGACGAAGAAAGCGAATGGGTAGGAATGAACCATTACATGGAAAAGGAAAAAATGCCAGAAACTGGTTTTTCTCCAGATGCACAATTCCCTGCTATCAATGGTGAAAAAGGTATCGTCTCATTCAGAGTTAACTTCCCAGTTTCCGAAGCTGGATTAGTTAAAACTTTCAAAGCTGGGATCAGACCTAACATGGTTCCTCAAAATGCCACAGCCGAACTAAACTTAGAATTCGGAGATATTGATACTATCAAATCAGCTCTCAATGATTTCTTGGCCGAACATCCAGAAGTCAAAGGTGAACTTGATATCAATAATGAAATTGCTACATTGACTATCATTGGTAAAGGCTCACACGCTATGGAACCACATAATGGTGTGAATGCTGCTACTTACTTAGCAAAATTATTAAATCAATTAGACCTAAATGACAGTCAAAAATTATACTTTGAATTCATCGCTGACAACTTACACTTAGATTTTGCAGGATCAAAGCTTGGCATTCAAAATACCCACGAAGTTATGGGTGAGCTAACTATGTCACCTGACATTTTTGACTTCGATAGTTCAGAAGCTAGTGTCCTACTCAACATTCGTTATCCAAAGGGTGATACTGGTGAAACACTAACTGAAAAGATCAACGCTGCTCTACCTGATGGAGTGACTGCTGAGATCGAAGGACACAATCAATTACCTCACTATGTGCCAGCAGACGATCCATTGGTTCAAGCATTAGTTGGCGCATATCGTGATCATACTGGTGATGATTCCGAACCATATACAGTTGGTGGTGGTACATACGGACGAATCCTCAAGAACGGAATTGCCTTCGGTGCAATGTTCCCAAACGATGAAAACGTCATGCATCAACCTAATGAATACATCAACTTAGATAAGCTATTCAAGGCAACGGCAATCTACGCTGACGCAATTTATAGGTTAATAAAATAGTTAACTAACAAAAGTTCTGTGGAAGGTTCTTTCCGTAGAACTTTTTTGTTTTTGCACCAATTATAAAATTTTATTATATAATTGGTGTATGTAACTTTTTAAAGGGGCTTATCTAAAAGTGAAAAATTTATGGAATAGTATAGTCAACAGCTTTAAAAGCATTAAAAGTTGGTCTGACTTTGCTACTAAAGCTAATTTAACTATCGAAGTAATTCGAAGGATCATTTTATACATCATTGCTGGAATTTTTATTTTGATGAGTTTAGCCATCGGACTTGGCATGGGTTATGTTTCAGCATTAACCAGTCAAGTAGACGTCCCTACTAAACAAGAAATGAGATCTGAATTACGAGATGTAAATAATTCAACTGCTTTGTACTTCGCTAACAACCAAAAAGTTGAAAATCTTAAAAAAGACTTAGTTGGTAAGAGTGTTTCTCTAAACGAGATGTCCCCTTACCTAAAGAAGGCTATCGTTTCAACAGAAGATAGCGATTTTTATCATCACAAGGGTGTTGTTCCCAAGTCTATTTTTAGAGCCATCATCTCTGATATCACAGGGATCGGTGCCCAGACTGGTGGATCAACTCTGACACAACAGACCGTCAAGATGCAGATGCTTTCATCTGAAACTACTTGGAAACGTAAGGCTGTGGAAATATTCTTAGCCATGCGCGTTGACAAGTATTTCTCAAAAGATGAAATCCTTGAAGATTATTTGAATGCTGCTACTTTTGGACGAAATAATAAAGGGCAGAACATCCAAGGTGTCCAAGCGGCCGCAAAGGGTTTATTTGGAAAGAACGCTTCAGATTTGAATTTAGCAGAATCGGCGTTTATCGCTGGTTTGCCACAAAGTCCTTCTATTTATACTCCATATGATATAGACGGTAAACTAAAAGATGATTATAGTCTCGGTTTGAAACGTAAGGATATCGTTTTATACCGGATGTATCGTGACAAACAAATCACGGAGTCTGAATATAACAGTGCTAAGTCATTCGACTTGAAGTCTGATTTCCAAAAACCTACTAAAGCAAAAGATAAGACTATTAAGTACGGATATATTTACAATCTGCTCACGGAACAGGCTAGAACTATCCTAATCAAACGCTTGGCTAAAAATGACGGCTTGAAATATAGCGATGTCAAGAAAGACCAAAATCTATACGAGAAATACTATACACAAGCTGATACTGAACTCCACAATAAACACTATCGTGTTGACAGCACTATCAACAAAGACTTATACGTTGCGATGAATGAACAAGTCCAATCCTATAAGTCCAATCTAGGTACGACTCACTCCGATACAGCTCAAGATCCTAACACTGGTAAGACGATCAAGGTCGCCGAACCAGTTCAGAACGGTTCAGTCCTACTAGATAATAAGACTGGTCAAGTCTTATCCTTCGTCGGAGGAGTTAACTTCAAGCAATCACAGTTGAATTACGCCTTCGATACACAAAGATCACCCGGATCCTCTATCAAACCATTGATTACTTTTGCCCCTGCTATCGAAAATGGTTTGATCGGTTCACAAACTATGCTGGCGGATTTCAAGACTAAGTTTAAGAAGTACTCACCTACTGATTATGGTGAAACAATCCAAAACCGCTTTGTTTCAGCCCGTGAAACTCTGGAAGAATCATACAATATTCCTTCAGTTAACTTGTATAACTACTTAATCTCAAGAGGTGTCGACTCATCAACCTACATGTCGAAGATGGGGATCAACTTGACTGATAAAGAATATAGTCAATTAGGTATCACACTTGGTGGTACAGAAAAAGGTGTTACCGTCCTTCAACAGGCTAGTGCCTTCTCTACCTTTGCCAATAAAGGTGTCCACGTTAATCCATATGTTGTTACCAAAGTGACTGATCCTTCTGGTAAGACCATCTATGCTCATAAATCAGCTAAGAAGCACGTCTTCTCGAAACAAACATCATACATTATCAAAAACATGCTACACGGTGTTGTCACTAAAGGTACCGCTTCAGCACTATCATATGAATCAAACTTCAGCACCAAGAATCTATTTGGTAAAACTGGTACTTCTAATGACTATCGTGATAATTGGTTTATCGGTAGTACCGATGGAGTTACCTTGGCCTCTTGGATTGGATATGGTAATTACTATGGTAACAACTATAACCTTTCAAGTGATTCGACCGACATCAACCAAGAACTATGGGCACGAATGGCAAATTCAGTTTATGAACAAGATCCTGACGCCATGAATGTCCATAAGAAGTTCAAGAAACCGTCTGGCGTTAAGAGTTACAAGGTTGACAAAGAGACTGGTACTAATACTGGTACGATCGAATATAATGGTATAACTACCAAAATTAACCAACACACTGCAACGTCGCTATACTACAAAGGTAGTCCAAAGTCGATGTCCTACAGCAACTTCGTAATTGGTGCTAAACCTAAGAATTACAAGTTGTTCTGGAATAACTACTTCGGACGTAGCAATGGCTATGGTGTCGTTACTCAGGTCGGCGATAATTCCAAGTCAACTGACGAATTAGCTTCCGAAAATGGAAGTGGACGTACTTCAGGATTTAGCAACAGTACTAACAGTAGTGACTCTTCAGACGTCACAACAGGTACGACTACTTCAAGTTCGACATCACGTACAACTAATTCAACAACCAACAACGGGACCAGCGAAACAGGTACTGGCGCGGGTAGTGGATCAGGTACTGGTTCATCAACTACCAACACAGGTGACACTCCTGGCTCTACAACCGGGACTGGCAGTGGCACAACTGGTGACACTGGTAGCACTGAGAATGGTACTGGTAACGCCGCTGGTGAATTAGGTGGTCAATAAATCAAAAGCTGAGATTTTCATCTCGGCTTTTTTGATAGTCTAGTTAATAAATGTTCGATTTAACAAACTAATAATGATAGAATGAAAACGTTATTCTTATTGTCAGAATAAAAGGAGAGTTATATGTATTTCAGTCCAGAATTTTTACAAAACTCACTGTACGTAGTTGCCGCCCTACTGGTCATCTTCGTAATCGGCGTATCTATTTACAAAATCCGACACAATATCAAGCTGTGGGACAAATCATTCACCCTAGCAACAATTGTATTGGTCAATATCTTATATTCATTGCTTCAAGGGTTCATTAATCTACCATACGAACTCAATTCTGTCATCACTGGTGGACTATCTTTGATCGCATTTGGATATATCGTAGTAATTTTGTGGGAACTACATAAACAAAGAAAAACATTGAATAATAAGTAATAAACTTTATTGGGGGAAACATGCTATGAACACATTTAATAACGTTAGCCCTACCGTATTGGCAAAAGACGTTATCACGATCGCTATTTCAGTCTTATTGATTGTTATTTATGCAATCTATCTATTTTCAAAATGGAACAAGCAGGAAAAACTACTTACAGTCGACACTTTACTACTTAGCTTGATCGTAGTTTACTCGATTTACACAACATTTATCGGATTCGTTAATATTTCTTCTGGCTTAGAAACGATGAATACAATTATCACAACGATCTTTATGATCGTCTGCATTATTTTTATTTACAGGTCGGTTAAAGAACGGCGTTCGAACAATAAAAAATAACAAAAAAATCCCGTCAGACTTCGAATTGAAGTGACGGGATTTTTTTTAAATTACTATCTAGTTGATTCACGTTTAACGATTGAGTATGGTAGCTTGATGGTATTATCGTCGATTGATTCTTGATTCATCATCTTAGTCAATAGACGCATAGCAACCGCACCAATATCATACAATGGTTCTTCAATAGAACTCATCTTAGGACGAGTTACTTCACAAAGAACGGTATCGTTGCTAGTGACTAATTCAAAGTCCTCTGGAATCTTAGTTCCAGATTTGATTGCTGAATTCAACAAGCCTGAAGCAAGCAGATCTTCTGTTACATATGCAGCCGTTGCTCCACTGTTCTTAACAGCATCCCAAATTGCCTCTCCAGCTCTAACTGAGTATTCTGCTTCAAATACCAAGTTTGATGAGAAGTTGATGTGGGCTTTCTTCAAAGCCTTCTTGTATCCATCAAGGCGGAATTTGCCATCAATCGGGTTCTCGAGGCTTCCTCCGACAAAGGCAATCTTCTTATGACCATTCTGGACTAATTGATTTACCACACTGCAGACAGCGTCTGCAAAATCGATATTTACGCTTGCCGTCTCATTATTTTTATCGACTGAGCCTGCTAAAACGATTGGTGTTTTAGAATTTGACAATGTGCGTTTTAATTTTTTGGATAATTGTTTACCCATGTAAATCAAACCGTCAACTTGCTTTGAAAGCAAGTTATTCAAAATTTGTTCTTCATCGCCAACTGATTCTTGTAAGCTAGTCAGGATAATATTGTACTTATACATCGAGGCCACGTCGTCGATACCCTTAGCTAACGAAGCGTAGTACAAGTCAGTGATATCCGGTAAGATAACACCAATAGTTGTACTCTTCTTGCTAGCTAGACCACGAGCTACCGCATTTGGACGATAGTTCAGACGATCAATAACTTCCAGTACTCTTTTCCTTGTTTCTTCTTTTACATTTGCGTTTCCGTTAACAACACGAGAAATTGTCGCCATGGAAACATTAGCGGCCTCGGCTACATCATAGATTGTTACTACTTTTTTTTCCATTAATATTCACTCTCTCAAACAAATTTCCATTTAGATATCTCTAATTTATCAAAAGTTTTCACATTTTGCAAGCGGTTTCCATATTATCATTATAAGTTTTCATATTCTTTCAAAAAGAAAATCGTTTTCAG
Organism: Companilactobacillus sp. y65-5; assembly: GCF_057541095.1. NCBI lineage: Bacteria > Bacillati > Bacillota > Bacilli > Lactobacillales > Lactobacillaceae > Companilactobacillus > Companilactobacillus sp. y65-5. The sequence continues at coordinate 126,422 of NZ_BAAJOA010000009.1, read as the reverse complement.
TGATATACTTAATATAAATAAATAAAAGGAGTGTTTTTTTCATGAAGAAGCAACTGACTGAACTACAAAATTACTTAGCTCAAAATGGTTATGATGCTGCGTATGTATCTAATCCGACAGACATCAACTATTTTACTGGATTCTTTAGTGAACCAGCAGAAAGAATTTTAGCTCTTCTAGTTTTCCCAGACAAAGATCCATTCCTATTTGCACCTCAACTAGAGGTTGAATCAGCTAAAAAAGCTGGTTGGGATAAAGATGTCTTTGGCTATCTAGATCACGAGAACCCATTCGAACTAATGGCAGGTCACATCAAGGATGCCGCTGGCACACCTGCTAAATGGTCAATCGAGAAGGATGATCTCTCAGTTGACAAGTTAGAGTCACTCAAGAGCCAATTCCCAGACGCTACATTCCCAGACAATCTCTCCAAATATATGGCAAATGCTAAATTGATCAAGACTCCAGAAGAGATTGAATTACTCAAGGCTGCCGGTAAAGAAGCTGACTATGCACTTGAAGTAGCATTCGGTGCTATCAAAGAAGGTCGTACAGAGCAAGAAATCGTTGCTGAGATCGAATATGCAATGATGAGAAAAGGTGTCATGCATATGAGTTTTGACACAATCGTACAAGCTGGCGACAATGCTGCTAATCCTCACGGTGGACCAGAGAAGAACGTTCTTACACCTAATGAACTCGTATTATTTGATTTAGGTACAGTTCATCAAGGCTACATCAGTGATGTTTCTAGAACTGTTGCCTTCGGCAAACCTGATGACAAGTCACTTGATATCTACAAAGTAGACTTAGAAGCTAACTTGGCTGCTATGGATGCTGCTAAACCAGGTGTTACAGCCGCAGAACTAGATAAGATCGCACGTGATATCATCACTAAAGCTGGCTATGGCGAATACTTCATTCATAGACTTGGACATGGTATGGGAACTTCAGAACACGAATTCCCATCAATCATGGAAGGTAATGATATGGAACTTAGACCAGGCATGTGCTTCTCAATCGAACCAGGAATCTATATTCCACACGTTGCCGGTGTTAGAATCGAAGACTGTGTATACATCACAGAAGATGGCTGCGAACCATTCACACATACATCTAAAGACTTAACTTACATCGACTAGTATCAACTAAAAAAGCCATCTGACAATTGTCAGATGGTTTTTATTTTTCTTCGTTATTTTCTTCATCATTATTGAAGTTTTCAGATGCTCCACTTGTAGCATCTGCCTCTTCAGAATTTGCGTCAGATCCTACATCCTTAGTAGCCTGACCCTCAAGATCTCCTTCATCAAATACAATGTCAGAAGCATCTTCATCTTCACGGATCTTATCAGCAGTAGCTAACATCTGTTCCTTCAATGCATCAGTCTTCTCATTAAAGTTGTTGACTAAATCATTTTTTCCAGAGAATCCAACTCCACCGTTATTAAAGTCACTGCGGATAGTCTTGATATTTTCTAAAGTACGTTGACCTGATTCACTAGTGAGATACTTAGAAGCGGCATATCCCGCTGCACTACCTAATACTACTCCAAGTAAAAATTGATTATTTTTCATAATTATCTCTTCTTTCTTGGCATAAATTTGGCAACTGCTTTAACTAATGTTGCTGCATTTCCAACTGTTAAAATATTTTGTAATCCAAAACCTGAACTAGGCTTCTCAGCAGTAGCGTTAGCAGACTTCTTACCTAAGTTTTCAACTGTATCAAATAATGGATTTAATTTGGCTGACTTACTGTTAACATCATCCATCAACGTATTTGTCTTATCTACTAGCTGATTTGTTTGTTGCATGATGTCATCAGTATTCTTTGAGAGTACTTCCACCATCTTAGTTGTTTCCTTAATCGTATCTTGTAACTCATTCAGCAACTTAGCAGTTGAAATAAGAGTCTTGGCTAAATATAATACCAAGACTACAAATGCCAACGCAGCTATCAAACCTGCAATTTGTCCCAATGTCATAATGTAATCCTCCTGTATGCGCTCTCTTTGATTCTCGTACTTTATACTAGCATTATAACAATTTTACGGCAATTAATTACCAATTAATCCAACTTTGCCACTCATCTTCTAGTTTTCTGATGGCACGCCCACGATGACTGATTTGATTCTTCTCATCCATCGAAATCTGCCCCATAGTCTTATCCAGCTCTGGTACGTAGAATAACGGATCATAGCCAAAACCATCATCACCTTGTGGCAACGTAGCTATCAATCCCTTAACCTCACCCTCAACGACAAGATCGTCGTCATTCTTCGGATTCGAGAAGACTAGTGTACTAACAAACCTAGCCGTGCGTTTTTCCATCGGAATACCACCTAACTCTGCCAATAACTTAGCATTATTAGCAGCATCATTGTGGTCACCAGCATAGCGAGCAGAATAGATACCCGGCTGACCAAATAACGCATCGACTTCTAATCCGGAGTCATCAGCAATCGTCGGTAAATTGAATTGTTTCATGACTGCATGAGCTTTTATCGTAGCATTCTCTTCAAAAGATGAACCAGTTTCTTTAACATCTGGGAAACTAGGAAAATCTAACAAGGTCTTCAGAGTAACCTCAGATTCATCAAAAATATGCTTGAATTCTGCAGCCTTGTTTGGATTCTTAGTTGCGATTATTATTTCTTTCATTTATCTTCTCCCACATTTACTAGACTAATTTCATCAATCGGCGTGTTCAACCATTTCTTAGCCAAACGTTCAAACTCGTCGATACCACCTGTCGCATGCAACGCAATACTTCCATGTGAGATCTTATCATTTAATAAATGATTGGCGTCCAAGTAATCTCTGACATAAGATACCGTTTCTACTCCAGAATCTATGAGATTTATTTCGTCACCCAAGACCTCACGAATCTGTGGTCTCAACATTGGAAAATGCGTACATCCCAATACTAAAGTATCAAACCTAGAATCCTTAAATGGCTCCAAAGTTTTAGCGATATTTTGTTTAGCCCCTATCGAATCGGCTTGGTCATTTTCAACGAAAGAAACAAATTTCTGTGCAGCAACACCTAAGACGTCGATCTTAGGGTCAGCCGCTTTAATTGCCTTGTCATAGCTCTTAGAGTTGATGGTAGCCTCTGTACCAATAACTCCGACCTGACCGGTTTGAGTGCTCAAACTCGCAGCGACTGCTCCCGGTTGAATGACTCCAAACATTGGAATAGAAAATTCATTTTTTAAAGTGGGCAGAGCATTAGCTGTAGCAGTGTTACATGCATAGATGATTACTTTTACATCTTGTGAGATCAAGTACTTTACTAACTCTCGAGTATATTCAGTGATTTGTTCTTTAGTCTTGATACCATATGGCATTCTAGCCTCATCACCAATAAATACAATATCTTCACCAGGCATTTGTTTGATAACTTCTTTGGTGACAGTTAAGCCACCCAATCCTGAATCTAATAAACCAATGGATCTTTTATCACTCATAATGCACCTTCTATTTTTTTATTTCTTTAATTAATTAAAATTCTTATGCTTGGTGTTATACAATAGCTTAAAAACCTAATAGTCTAATGATATAATAAATTGTCGATAAAAAGGAGTAAAAATAATGGCCGCAAAATTTAAAAACGCTTCAAAAAACACCGAAGAAAAGTTAACTGATATTCCTGACGTCTTACAACCTAACAAAAATGGTGAAAATACAGATGAGTTAGCTGAAAGTTATTTTGCAGTTTCAGTACTCCGCGATTTTGTTCTTCCTGATCTGTTGGACAAAGATACCGTAGAGCTACTGTACTGGGCTGGTAAAAATCTAAGCAGACAACTGATACTTGATATGTCAAGCTTGCCAGAGCTGTTCTCCAAAGCTGCTTTGGGTAAATTAGAAATTACCAAGCAAACCAAAGATAGTTATCAATATACTTTGACCGGTCCTGAAGTAGAGCAGCGCTTCAATCTTAATAATGACAATCCAGAATTCTCACTCGAAACTGGGATAATTACTGAAACTGTCGAAAAAACTATTGAGGCTTTCTGTTTAGGTACTTATACCGTCAACAGCAAAGCAAAGAGTGTTTCAATTAAAATCCAAATTGATCGAAACTAAAGTTTACAACAAAAAAGATGCTTAGGCAAAAAATCGCCTGAGCATCTTTTTTTTAGTTGTACAAAATTTAGTCTGTGTAGCCATCCAAAATCTTAGCTAATTGTGCCTTGCTGTGAAAACCAGTTAGTTTTTCAACAACTTCGCCATCTTTTTTGATAACAAGCGTTGGGATAGCCATGATTCCAAATTCTTCAGGTGTCTTAGGATTAGCATCGACATCCATCTTTGTAAATCTAACAGCATCATTTTCTTCTGATAATTGTTCAATTACAGGTGATTGCATACGACAAGGACCACACCAAGTTGCCCAAAAGTCAGTAATTACAACGCCATCTTTTGTTTCTTCTTCAAAATCCTTATCTGTTAGTTCATCAACCATGAGATCACTCCTTCTATACTCTGTCCATAAAATATTAACACTACAACACATTACAAGAAAACATTTTGTTTCGAGATTACAAATCTACGATAGTAGCACCTGACCCACCAGAACTAGCTGGCGCATATCCAAATGACTTAACACGTGGATTTCGTTGCAAATACTTTGTCACACCTTTTCTAATGACACCAGTACCAAATCCATGCACGATCGTAACTTGGTTATAGCCTGCTAACAGAGCCGAATCAATGTATTGATCCAGTTCCGTCATGGCCTCTTCGTAGCGTTTGCCACGGAGATCTAGCTTACTTGAAAGCCCCGTGCTCTTGGTTCTTTTAACCATCGTTGGTTTCTTTTCTGATTCTTCAGGTTTGGAGTCTGTCTTTTCCAAATCATCACCTGAGAACTTCATCTTCAGAATACCTAATTGAACTTCAAACTGTCCATTCTTATCCTTACGAACAATTGTTCCAATTTGACCATAAGTCAATGCCTTTACTTCGTCACCGACTTTGAGTTCTTGTTTACGTTTATTACGTCTAAGAACTTTGTTCTTCTTAACAGTTTCATCTTGATGCAAGTTCTTCAAGCCCGTTTTGGCGGAGATGATTTGATCCTCTTTGACTGCAACTCCATCTTGTTCTAATTTACGTAAACGATCAATGATCTTATCGGATTCTTTACGTGATTTAGAAACAATCTGATTAGCACGAACTTTGGCAGCTTGAATCTCTGATTCTTTAGAATTATCCAATTGAAGACGTTTTTGTTCGAAATCATCTTCGATTTGTTTATTACGAGACAATTGTGAATCTAAATCTTCGTTTTTCTTTTCAAAGTCTTTGCGACGATTTTCAAGATCCTTGATCATGTTGTTCAAGTCTTGGCTCTCGCCACTCATCAAACTTTGTCCACGATCAACGACCTCACGATCCATCCCCAGTCTAGCCGCAATATTAAACGCATTACTTGATCCTGGGATACCGATCATCAAACGATAAGTCGGTTTCAATGACTTCTCGTCGAATTCCATACTAGCATTAATAGTATCGTCAGTATTGTATGCAAAGACCTTCAATTCTGGATAGTGAGTAGTTGCCATGATGACACAATTCGATTTTGCTAATTTTTCTAGGATAGCAATCGCAATTGCGGCACCCTCTTGTGGATCGGTACCAGCACCTAGTTCATCGATCAGCACTAAACTGTGTGCTGAAACCTTATGCATAATATTGATTATATTATCCATATGTGATGAGAAAGTACTTAGGTTTTGTTCAATTGACTGTTCATCACCGATATCAACGAAAATCTCATCAAATACGGCAACTTGACTCTCTTCATGTGCTGGAATAAACAATCCCGCTTGTGCCATCGCTTGAATTAAACCTAGTGTCTTCATAGTGATGGTCTTACCACCAGTATTAGGTCCAGTTATCAGCATCGTCTTATAGTCATCACCGATCTTGATGTCGTTCGCAACTACTCGATCTGATGCAATCAGTGGGTGTTTCGCCTCTTTAATATCAACAATATTATCCTTTGAGATTAGAGGCTCAGTTCCCTTGATCTGATTAGCATACTTAGCCTTGGCATTGATCAAATCAAATTCACCTAAGACTTCATTATTTTTAACGATATCGTCAATTTCTGGACGCACTAAATCAGATAAATGATTCAGCACTCGGATTTCTTCGAGCTTTTCTGAAGTTTGTGCATCGTGCAAGCGATTATTAAGCCCTACGACAGCTTCTGGCTCGATATAGAGTGTTTGTCCACTAGCACTTTGATCATGCACTACACCGCCAAATTTTGAGCGATATTCAGTTTTGACTGGAACAACGAATCTATCGTCACGCAAAGTCACGATCGACTCCGTCAAATACTTAGTATTGTTGCCCCGAGTATAACGCTCCATGGACTTTCTGATCTCATCGTTGAGTCGTCCGATCTGTTCACGAATATACTTCAAGTCCTCAGATGCCGTATCCAACACTCTACCAGTATCATCAACAGATTTTGTGATCCTAGTAGTCAAACTAGGATTATCAATTAAGCCATCATTCAAATCATATAAACGACGAAGTTCCACTTCATCGTCTTTTAATTTATCAAAAAAATCTTTCAGTTCACTGGTGTTTTTTAAGACTTCGCCAATAGAAGCCAATTCGGTTCCATTAAGATTACCATCTTTTTTTAACCGGTTAGCTTGATCATGTAAATCAGTTAATTTTCTAACTGGAATTTCTCCTTTAAGACGTACAATATCCATTCCATCTTTTGTTTGATCAATTAAGCGTTGCACAATTGATTCAACAGACATTGGCATGAGTTTTTTTAGGAGAGTATCACCGCGTGAAGTAATTAGAAATTTGCCGATCTCAGCTTTGATCCGGTCAAATTCTAACGCTGTTAAAGCTTTATTATTCATATCTACTCCCTACATCTACAAACGAATAGACTGGGACAAAACAAAGTCTTGTCCCAGTTTTTCTTTAATTATTGTTTTTATATCCATAAACCAGTTAATAACTTAGTTAAAACTGGCGTGCTTCTGATCATTGTTGAAGCGACAAATGAGTGTTGTAAAGTATCTTGGATCCCACCAACAGGAATCATGGCAATCATAAGAAGAACCATGAAGACTGAAACATAAGTTACGATCAGTCCTAAGATTCCACCACTCAATAAATTGATGTCGTTGAACATTGGATAGTAAGTTAGACGTTTGAAATAAAGTCCGACGAAACGCACAATTACCCATCCAATAAAACAAACAAAGATAAAAGCGAAGGCACGATAAAATGCATCATCCAATTCCATTCCTACTTTAGTCGAAAAGAATGCAAATTCACTTCCCAAACTAGCAGAAGGATAAGGAACAATCATTTCAAATTTTGGTCCTAATACTCTGAAGGACAACAAAGCGATACCAAAAAAGATAGCATATCCAATTGTAAAAAATGCTTGCATGGCCAATCCGCGTCGTGCTCCAACGTAAAAACCATAGGCTAAAAATAAAATAAGTAACAGACTCAGCATTATATCCCCTTAAATAAAAAGTTCCAAAAACCATGGATCAATAAACTATCGATCCATGGTTTTTTGTAAACTATTGATCTTGACCGTCATCTGACGTAAAAGTATTCAAAACTTCTTGAACCATGTCCCATTCCTCTGGATCTTCGATCGGTAGGAGATCTCCGGCAGTAACATCGCCGTTTTCATCTGGTTCAAATGAGTAAGCTTGAAGTTCGATTTCATCAGAATCTTCATCTGCTTTGGGATATAGAAAGACGTAAGACTTACCATAATCCTCTGAATCAAAAGTAAAGAGAATCTTATACGTTTCTTCCTTACCTTGATCGTCACTTAGTGTAACTTCATCCAAATCTTTTGGTGATTCTGGATTCTCATTCATAAATATCACCTCAAACGAGTCCTAAGACTTCTTATTGTTTTGTTAATTTACCTTTTGCATCAAGATAATTTTGTAAAATCATCTCGGCTGCAATCTTGTCGATAACTTTTTTTCTTTTACCGCGAGAAACATTAGCTTCATCAACTAACATACGCTCAGCTTGAACGGTTGTTAATCTCTCATCAATAAAATCAATCGGCAAGTCAAACTTATCTACTATCATTTTCCCATATTCCCGAGACTTTTCAGCTCTCGGACCTTCGGTGTTATTCATATTCTTAGGCAAGCCCAAAACAATCCCTGTCGCTTGTTTTTCTTTGATGATCTCACCTAGTCTATCTAATCCGAACTCTTCTTTGTCTTCGTTGATTCGAATTATTTCAACACCTTGCGCAGTCCATCCGAGCAAGTCACTTGCGGACACACCAACAGTTCTGGAGCCGACGTCTAATCCTAATAAGCGCATTATTTATCTTGATTGAGATAACTCTTAACTAATTCTTCAATTATCTCATCTCGTTCGTGTTTTAGGATCAAATTTCTTGCATCATTATGACGCGGAATATAGGCAGGGTCACCAGATAATAGGTATCCAACAATTTGATTAATTGGATTATATCCTTTTTCTTCTAGTGATTGATAAACGCTTTGCAATGTTTCTTTGACGTCCTTGCCTTTGTTTTCATTAAAATCAAAACTCATTGTTTTATCAAGTGAACTCATGGCAAACCTCCATATAGCAAAAATTTAAGTGACCAGAAAGTTTCATTACAATTATAGCCCACTTTAATAAGATTTAATAACATCTTGGGCTAATTGTAATGCATTTGTAAGACCAGCAGGATTTTTACCACCAGCTTGGGCCATATCAGGACGACCTCCGCCGCCACCTTGGATCTCTTTTGCAATCTTCTTGATAACATCCCCAGCCTTGACACCACGAGCTTGAGCATCTTTATTAACGGCAACTACAAGACTAGCTTTTTGATCAGCACTTCCGCCTAACACTAAGATGTCAGAGCTATTATCATTTTTCCACTTATCAGCAAGTTGTCTCAAAGATGCCATATCAGCTGAGATTGCATTCGAAATCACCTTGAAGCCATTGATATCTTCGACTTTGTTGAATACTTCTGATGATTTTTGACTTGTAAGCTTTAGCTTCAAGTTTTGATTATCACGATTCAACGTCTTGTTTTCCTCAACTAATTGAGTTGCACGAGCAGGTACATCTTTTAGTTGATTAACTTTCATGTTCTTAGCTGTTTCTTGTAATAATTGCAATTGATCGCTTAGGTATTCAAATGCTTCTTCGCCAGTAACAGCTTCAACTCTACGAATACCTGAGCCAATAGCTGATTCTGAAGTGATCTTGAATAATCCTAATTCTGAAGTATTACGTGCATGTGTTCCACCACAAAATTCAGTTGAGAAGTCATCGATCTCTACGACACGAACTACATCGCCGTATTTCTCACTGAACAAGGCGATTGCACCCTTCTTCTTAGCTTCTTCGATCGGTAATACTTCTGTTTCGACAGGAATTGCATCCCAAATCTTATTATTGACGATTTTTTCTAATTGACTGATTTGGGCACTTGTCAATGCTGCATTACTATTAAAATCAAATCTTAAATATCCCGGTTCAACTAATGAACCAGCTTGATGAGTCCTTGGACCGACTACATCACGTAAGGCTTGATCCAACAAGTGAGTAGCTGTGTGATTATGACGTACTTTCTCACGGAAATCACCGTCGATCTTCAATTCATATTCTTCATTCGTATTCAATTCACTTGAAACTGTGACGATATGTATATTTTGACCGTTTGGTGCATGTTGAACATCCGTAACTTCTGCAACGTGATTACCATTGACATCATAGATACCACCGATATCAGCGACCTGTCCACCCATTTCAGCATAGAAAGGTGTCTCATCAAAGACCAACTGTGCTTGACCTTCATTAACTGATTCAACTTCAGAATCATTCACAATTATGTTCTTCAATGTTGCCTTGATTTCATTATTATCATAACCAACAAATTCACTTGGCGTTTTGATTTCCATCAAGGTTTCATCTTGCATACCCATCGATTGTAAGTTTCCACGGGCCGAACGGGCACGTTGCTTTTGCTCTTCCATATTAACCTTGAAGCCATCCTCATCCACTTCAAGACCTTCATCATGAGCGTACTCACGTGTCATTTCCAGTGGGAAACCATAAGTATCATACAGTTTAAATGCGTCAGCGCCATCAATGATTTTTTCATTATTTTTACGAAGAGAATCAATTATACCATTCAATAATGATAAACCATCATTTAGTGTTTCAGAAAAACGCTTCTCTTCCAACTCGATCGTCTTAGCAATGAATTCTTTTTGTTGACTAACTTCTGGGTAGTAACTTTCCATAATACGACCAACGATTGGTACCAATTTGTATAAGAAAGGCCCATCGATACCGAGCTTTTTACCATTGAGAACCGCACGTCTGATCAGACGTCTGATAACATAACCTCGGCCTTCATTTGAAGGCAGTGCTCCATCACCGACAGCGAAAGAAACAGTTCTGACATGATCTGCGATGATCTTGAACGAGATATCATCTTCCTTACTTATGCCGTACTTACGACCATCACTAAGTGTCTCCACATGATCGATGATTGGCTTGAACAAGTCGGTTTCGAAGTTAGTTTTTGTTCCTTGAACAATAGAAACGAGACGTTCTAATCCCATACCCGTATCAATGTTTTTATGTGGTTGTTCGACATACTTACCGCTTGGTAGGTGATTCAATTCTGAGAAAACAATATTCCAAACTTCAAGATATCGTTCGTTTTCTCCACCAGGATAATTCTCAGGATCGTCTTCTTCAAGATTATTGAAGCTTTGACCACGGTCATAAAAAATCTCTGAATCAGGACCACAAGGACCTTCACCAATGTCCCAGAAATTATCTTCAACTTTGAAAATATGATCTGAAGCAATCCCAGCTTCAGCCCAAAGTTTTTGAGTCTCAGTATCCTTAGGATAAGTAGTGATATAAATCAGATCTTTATCCATATCCAACCAATCAGGACTTGTTAGAAATTCCAATGCCCAAGGAATTGCTTCTTTTTTGAAGTAATCACCAACAGAAAAGTTACCAAGCATTTCAAAGAATGTTTGGTGACGAGCAGTCTTACCGACATTTTCGATATCATTCGTACGAATACATTTTTGAGCATTAGTAATACGTGGATTCTTAGGGATCACCGTACCATCAAAATACTTCTTCAGTGTAGCAACACCTGAATTGACCCATAATAATGTAGGATCATTAACTGGTACTAATGATGCACTAGGTTCAATCGTGTGACCTTTTGTTTGAAAGAAATCCAAAAACATTTTTCTGATTTCAGCACTTGATAAATTTTTCATCTAAACTCCCCTTAAAAATAGAAAATCGTTGCATAATCAAGGACGCTACTGCGCGGTACCACCTTGTTTGCAACGATTTTCGTTAGCCTCTCAACAGTTATTATTTACATTTTAATTGGCAGCATCTAACGATCAATCGCCTAGGCATTCACACCGATTAGCCCTCTCTGATGGTAATGACAGTTAGACATATCCAATAAAAATATTAACTACCGATGTAAAAAAAGTCAACTACTAACTACCGCGACGTTTATCTCTTTGAGCTTTCATAGCTTGACGATTCTTAATTCGGTTCTTTTGACGCTTGTCTGTTGAAATAGCTTGTCTAATCTTTTTCTTATATCCAGGCTTTTTCTTAGTCTTTTGTTTTTTAACGAATCCAACTAACTTGGTATCAAGTTTTTCTTGAGTAGCATGACGTTGTGTACGACGATCACGATCATATGCTTCTACGATCTCACCATTCTTCAAGTCTTTAGGTGAGAATTTGATACCCATATGTTCCAATTCAGCAATTTTATTCTCTTCACCAGGATTGTACAGTGTGATGGCGATACCTGACATCTTATTGCGGCCAGTTCTACCAACACGATGTATGAAGAAGTCCAAATCATCAGGAATCTCAGCATTGATAACATGCGATATACCACTAATATCGATTCCACGAGCAGCCAAGTCTGTTGCAACTACAAATTGAAATTCCATATTCTCAATTTGCTTCATAACACGTTTTCTTTCACGAGGTGTTAATCCACCGTGAATCCTTGCAACTTTTAAGCCCTTAGATTTTAGATAGTTATAAATTTCATCAACTGACTTTTTAGTGTTTGCAAAAATCAACGCCAAATATGGAGATCCTAAAGTCATCAATTGATATATGAATTCTTTTTTGTCACGGCCATGAGCAAACATCAACCAGTTGTCAACGTTCTTAGCTATAACATTAGAATTTTTGATTTCAATTCTTTGTGGACCCTTCATGTACTTCTTCAAGAAAGGTTCGAGCTTTTGCGGGATAGTGGCTGAGAACACCATCATTTCGTGATTTTCGGGCATCTTACTTGCAATATGGTCAATATCATCTAGGAAGCCCATGTCCAAAGTCATATCTGCTTCGTCAACAACAAAACGTTGAACATCCTCAACATGTAAGTCATTCTCACGGATCATATCCCATAATCTACCGGGAGTTCCGATAGCGATTTGAGGTTGATGTGCTTCCAACTTGCGCTTTTGACGCTCACGATCAGCACCACCAACATAGATGAAGGCATTGTATTCTTCAGGATAGTTCTTAAGAATCGCTTGTGTATCTTCGTATATTTGGTAGGCTAATTCTCTACTAGGAGTAGCGATTAGAGCCTGAACCGTTTGGCCTTTTGTAATTGCATTCAAGATAGGTAACAAAAACGCATGTGTCTTACCCGAACCTGTTTCTGATTGAACAATAATATCTTTCTTCTTATTAACAAGAGAGATTACTGCTTCTTGAACCGGAGTAGGTTCATCAAAATTAATCTCCTTAAGCGACTTGTTGATCGCATCATTAAAATTATACTGTGAAAATTTAGTCATCTATTCACCTTTCAATTTGAAATCTTTGACGATTTCAATCAATTCCTTAAACATTTGGTTTACTTCATCCAAGTCCTTGGCGTTAGCTCCACTTGCTAATGGATGTCCACCACCGTCGTGCTCCTTAGCCAATCCATTGATAACCGGACCTTGTGAACGTAAATGAATTCTAAACGTACCATCATCTTTTTGAACAGCTTCTAACCATGATGTTACTTCGTGTAAGCGACCCGGAGTTGAAACGACCGAGTTTGCCTTCTCTTGATTAATGCCTAGTTTCTTCATTAGCTCCAAATCTATTATTGCTAATGCAGCTCCTGATTCATCAATGTTCAAATTATTAAACAATTCACCTTGTAACTTAGCCTGTGCTAAGGTTATTTCATTCATGCTTTGGTTGATCCCTGAGAAATCGATACCTAGACCAATGAAATCACCAGAAACATTCATCGTATGTTCCGTAGTAGCAGGATACATAAAGCGACCAGTATCACCTACTATACCAGCATATAAATAATATGCAACGGATTTAGTTAATGTCAACTCATCAGTTGAAGCTATCAGATCAGCAATGATTTCTGCGCTCGAACTAGCTTCCGTATTGACATAGAGTTGATCACCGTATGCCTCATCATTGGGATGATGGTCGATCTTGATCAAGAAATCACCGTCATTGAAGCGATCATCATCAACTCGTGGTGTATTAGCTGTATCCACGGTAATAACTAATGCACCTTTGAAGTCGTCGTCAGTTACTTGATCCATAGTCGAGAGCCACTTTAATCCCGCAGCATCATGACCACCTATCAAGATTTTTTTATCTGGATAGGCTTGGCGTAGCGCTAATGCTAATCCTGTTTGAGATCCCAAGGCATCAGGGTCAGGATTTTGATGGCGTAAAATAACGATCTTATCATATTTTTTTATTGTGTCTATAATATCTGAAAAGTTGTTCATTGGTCTTCCTCCGTAATAGATAAGTCTAAAGAAACTTCTTCATAAGATAAGGGATCTAGGTTCGTAACAGTAATACCAAGCAATCTGATCTTTTGATCACTTATGTCTAATTTATCATAAATCTCCTTAGCAATACGATATATTTCCTCTTTGTCTTGCACATAATCTTGGAATGTCATACGTTTGGTGACTGTTTCAAAATCAGAATTACGCAATTTTAAAACGACAGTCTTACCATGTTGTCGACGTTTTTTCAAATCCTTACTGACCATTTCAGCCAGATAGTTCAATTCTTTATGAACTTGTTCGTTTAATACCAAGTTCTGATTGTAGGTTCTTTCGCGTCCAATTGATTTACGAGCCCGATGTCCGTCAACAGGTGAGTCATCAATACCATGAACTCTGCGAAACATGACATATCCCATTTTTCCAAAAGTATTGATGAAGATATCTTGATCTAGATTTTGTAAATCTTCACCAGTATAAATATTCATATCATGCAGTTTCTTTTGCATGGCCTTGCCAATACCGTTGAATTTTTCTACTGGTATTGGTTTCAAGAAGTCTTCAGCGTACTGCCCTAATATTATAGTTCTCCCAAAGGGTTTACGATAGTCTGAGGCCATTTTTGCCAAAAATTTATTGTATGAGATACCTACCGAACAAGTTAACTTAGTCTCTCTAACGATCCGTTGTTGAATATAATTGGCAATCTTTAGAGTATTCGGCTCGTTCAACTTGTTTTCAGTGACATCCAGATAAGCCTCATCTAGCGCCACTGACTGGTAGTTGTCAGTTATTTCCCCAAAAATATTGTGGATATAATTAGAAGTCTCGCGGTATAACTCAAAATTAGGAGGCACAACGATCAGTTTTTCTTTGGGAATCAAATCGATCGCTTGTTGTGCTGGCATTGCCGAATGAGCGCCATACTTTCTAGCATTGTAATTAGCTGTTGTAACGACACCGTGATGATGGTTCTTACGGGGATCAGGTGCGACTATCAAGCATTTTTTCTTATATTGCGGATGCTCTCGTTCCTCCACAGAAGCGAAAAAAGCATCCATGTCGACATGGATGATTTTTCTATTTTCTTCTATTCTAATTGGTATTTTTAAAAATCCGATAGTGTCAGACCGTCCTATTTATTCGTCCCAAACCCAAGAATTCCCGTCACGTTCAAGTAACGTATCAGCAGCTTCTGGACCCATCGTATTACTTAAGTAATTAGGGAAATCAGGTTGTGTATCGTCCCATCGTTCCCTAACAGTATCGATAAACTTCCAAGTACTTTGAAGTTCATCCCACAAAGTAAAGTGAACATGATCCCCTGCTAATATATCAATAATCAAACTTTCATAAGCTTCACGAGCATTATCAAAGTAGGCTTTTTCCTCTGGGAAATTGATCAATTTTTGATTTGATTCTAAATAATCGATGCCATTAACTAAGATACTGTGACCTTGTTCTGGCTCAATCAAGAAACTAACTGTCGTATTAGGATTGATACCTAAATCTGCTATTTTTTCATTAAATACTATATCGATTCGAGAAGATTTAGCTGGCATGCGTTTGCCGGAACGAACATAAAATGGAGTTCCATCCCAACGATCATCTGCAAACTCAATTTTACCGGCTGCGTATGTTTCGATATTAGAATTTTCGTCGACATTATCTTCATCACGATAGGCTTTTTGTTGGCCTAAACGATCAGTATCGTATTGTCCACGGACAAATTCTTTATCAACGTCTTCAGGTTGTAGTTGCTTCATACTAGCAAACAAATCGGTTTTGACACTGTGGACTCCTTCAGCACTCATCTCTTCAGGCTTGTCCATCGCTATAGTTCCGATTATTTGCATAATATGATTTTGGAGCATATCCCTCAATGCTCCCGAAGTCTCGTAATATCCACCACGATCTTCAACCCCCAAGGACTCGCCTAGGGTAACTTGAATATTTGAAACATACTTGTTATTCAATGCCTCTTCAAACTTAGGATTCTTCAAACGAATATTTGGTATTTCTTGAATCATTTTTTTGCCTAAATAATGATCGATTCGATATACTTCGTCCTCAGAGAATACTCTAGATAGCGAGTTGTTCAATTCAGTAGCACTTTCAAGGTCACGACCAAATGGCTTCTCGATAACCAAACGATTGTAGCCATCTTCAGTCTTCAATCCTTCTGACTTAATGTGCTCTGCCACTGTGCCGAAGAATCTGGGCGCGATTGCCATGTAATAAACTCGATTGTGACCTGCATCGAACTTATCATCCAGCTTAGCTGCCAATTCCTTCAGAGCAATGTAATGTTCTGAATCATTGACGTTATGAGATTGATAATAAAAATGCTGAGCAAATGCCTCCATCTCTTGAGTATCATCATCGATATCTTTTAAAGATTTCATCACTGTGCCGCGAAAATATTCGTCACTCCATGGGCGACGTGCAGTTCCAATTACCGCAAAGTGATCTTTTAACATTCCCGCCTTATAAATACGATACAATGCTGGGTAAAGTTTTCTGTGAGCAAGATCACCAGAACCTCCAAATATAATAAAAATTGCCGATTTTTCTGTTGCCATTTTCCAAACCCCTTTAGATTTTAGATAACGTCATTAATTATATTTTACAACATGTATAATTAAACATCTGTAATATTGTCTTTTAAAACTCTATTTTATCTCGAAACCCATAATAAACCTTAGAGTATACTTTAAGGCAAGAAAAAAGATTGAAATTTAAAATTCCAATCTCAAAAAAACTATTTTTCTTCTGGTGTATCTTTTGATTCAGCTTCGTCAGATGCTTCTGCCTTGTCATCTGTTTTAGCTTCTTCAATTTTTTCTGTTTCATCAGTCTTTGCTTCATCAGATTTTTCTTCTGATTTATCTTCACTAGAAGCATCATCAGCCTTATCTTCTGGCTTGCTTGCCTCTTTTGATTCTTCCTTAGCTTCGGACTTGTTCTTATTGTCTGATTCCTTAACCTTATCGCTAGAAGTAGCTTTACGAATAAAGTTAAGATCGAATGTTAAGTAAATACCATCACAGTCAACAACAACTTCTTTGTTGTCACGGTCAATAGATGCAATTGTACCCTTAATACCACCAAGTGTGACAACCTTGTCACCCTTATCCATTTTATGTAGCATTTCCTGACGTTTTTGTTGTTGTTTCTTTTGTGGACGAATTGAAATGAAATACATACCCACAAACATAATAATAATAAATACTATGAAGACAGTTGATGATGAACCACCTGCTGCAGCGCCTAATGTTAAATAACTCAAATTTTCCACCTCTTAAATTGTTTACATAAGTATATGGTATCAAAAAATTAAAGGTCTAACCACATACATTGGCTTTTAATTAAAAATAATATTAGAAATTACGGGCATTTTCTTTATTTAAGCCATATTCTTCGAAAACATGCTCTCTAAATTCTAATAAATTATCATCACGGATTGCCTGACGTACACCCTTCATTAAGTTTAGTAAATAATAAAGGTTATGATAACTAGTTAAGTGAGTCCCGAATAATTCGTTAGCATTTATTAAATGACGAATATAAGCTCTACTGTAATTGCGACAAACATAACAATCGCAGTTCTCATCTAGCGGACGAAAATCACGTGCGTACTTGGCATTCTTGATAACCAAACGTCCCTTTGTAGTCATACATGTACCATTTCTGGCAATTCTAGTTGGGAGGACACAGTCAAACATGTCGATTCCACGGATTACACCATCAATTAGAGCGTCGGTTGAACCAACACCCATTAAATATCTTGGCTTATTCTCTGGTAGTAATGGTGTCGTGAAGTCTAGAACATGGTTCATTTCTTCCTTAGACTCACCAACGGACAAGCCACCGATCGAATAACCTGGGAAGTCCATGCTCGTTAAGTCCGCTGCACTTTGCTTACGAAGATCTTCAAAACCTGCACCTTGAACGATACCGAATAGTGCCTGCCAATCAGGATTACGATGTGCTTTTAAGCCACGTTCAGCCCATCTACTCGTACGTTCAACTGAAGACTTGATGTAGTCGTAACTTTCAAAGAATGGTGGACATTCATCTAAACTCATCATGATGTCTGGTCCTAAATAATTCTCGATCTTGATCGCCTTTTCTGGTGACAAAAACTCACGACGTCCATTTAGATGATTCCTAAAATGAACCCCAGCCTCAGTAATATCACGAGTGTTGGCTAGCGAGAAAACTTGAAAGCCACCAGAATCAGTTAAGATACCTTTGTCCCAGTTCATGAACTTATGCAAGCCACCTGCTTCTTTGACGATATCCTCACCGGGACGGAGCCATAAGTGATATGTGTTGGCTAAGACAATGCTAGCACCAATTTTTTCCAAATCTTCGGGTGCCATGTTCTTAACGGATGCTTCTGTTCCAACTGGCATGAACATTGGTGTTTCGAAAGTACCGTGTGGTGTTTCTAATTTTCCTAATCTTGCACCAGTATGTTTTTCTTTTTTGATTAAAGTATATTTAACAGCCGGTTCCATATATTCTCCTTTTATTTCCTACTTGATAAACATCGCATCGCCAAATGAGAAGAAACGATACTTCTCTTCGATAGCATGTTCATAGGCGTTCAAAATATTTTCTCTACCAGTAAATGCGGCAACTAGCATGACTAGTGTCGACTTAGGTAAATGAAAGTTAGTAATGAATTCATCAACAACCTTCCATTCGTAGCCCGGTTTTATAAATATATCTGTCCAACCGCTATCAGCTTTGATTTCACCATCGAACTTAGTTCCGATCGTTTCTAGCGTACGGATAGAAGTTGTTCCCGTGGCAACGATCTTACCGCCATTTTTACGAACATCATTCAACGTTTGCGCTGATTCTTCATCAAGTCGATAAAATTCTGAGTGCATAATGTGCTTACTGATGTCTGTTTCTGTTACAGGTCTAAATGTTCCTAGACCTACATGGAGTGTCAAATAGACTAACTTGACCCCTTTATCTTGAACCTTTTTCAGGAGGTCTTTAGTCCAATGCAATCCAGCCGTTGGGGCTGCAGCAGAACCATTTTCTTTGGCATATACTGTTTGATAACGATCTGGATCATCTAGTTTTTCTTTGATATATGGTGGAAGAGGCATTTCACCTAATTTTTCCAAAATCTCTAAGAAAATACCATCATAATGAAATTCGATGATTTTACCACCATGTTCTAATTCCTCAACAACAGTAGCCTCAAGCTGTCCATCACCAAATTGAACTTTCGTTCCGACCTTGGCACGGCGAGCGGGTTTCATCAATACTTCCCATTTGTCACCTTCGGTATTATTCAATAATAAAACTTCTTCATGTCCATCTGTATCTTCTTTAGTACCATAAAGACGAGCGGGCAAAACACGTGAATTATTCATCACTAGTGCATCCCCAGGATTCAAATAATCCAAGATATCGTAAAAATGTTTATCCTGATACTCTCCCGTTTCATGATCTAAAACTAACAAACGTGAGTGGTCACGGTCCTTGATCGGTGTTTGAGCAATCAGTTCTTCTGGTAAATTATAATCAAAATCTTCGGTTGTTAATGTCATTCTTTATTCTCTCTTTTCTTCCTTACGCGGTAATTACACTAGGCTATGACTTGTCTTCAGGATATGGATATCCTAGATGCTCATAGCCTTTTTTGGTCACGATTCGACCTCTAGCCGTCCGTTTCAAAAATCCTTTTTGCATCAAGTATGGTTCATAAACTGACTCAATTGTTTCTTGATCTTCTCCAATATTAGCAGCGATCACCTTGATACCAAGGGGGCCACCACCATATAGTTCGATCATCATCGACAAAATACGGCGGTCCAAACGATCCAAGCCAGCATCGTCAACTTGGAGTTGATTAAGTGCTGATTCAGCAATATCATAGTCTATCATATTTTTGCCAGCAACTTGTGCAAAATCACGAACTCGCTTCAATAATCTGTTCGCAATTCTCGGTGTGCCACGTGATCTCCGAGCAATTTCATGTGCGCCTTCTTCGTCAACATTGATATTTAATACACCAGCGGTTCTGAAAACGATACGTGACAATTCCTCTTCAGAATAATATTCCATATGAATATCTATTCCAAATCTGTCACGCAGTGGTGCAGATAATTTACCAGAAGTAGTAGTTGCTCCGATCAATGTATATGGTACTAGTTCATGATGAAGTGAACGAGATTCCGTTCCCTGTCCAACGATAATATCAATATAAAAATCTTCCATAGCTGAATACAATACTTCTTCGACGGCTCTAGGCATGCGGTGAATTTCATCGATAAACAAGACGTCACCCGGCTCTAGCTCATCCAAAACAGCGACTAAATCACCAGACTTCTCGATCGAGGGCCCTGTTGTAGTGTGAATGTTAACGCCCATTTCATTAGCAATGATCATCGCTAAAGTTGTTTTACCAAGCCCAGGAGGTCCATATAACAAAACGTGATCCAACGTTTGTTGGCGTTGTTTAGCCGCTTTGATATAAACTTCTAGCTCACGTTTTGCTTTTTCTTGACCTAAATACTGGTCAAATGTTTTCGGGCGTATAGTTTGTTCAGCCATATCTTCCGCTTCATCCAAAGCATCGGCATCAGTTAAGCGATCATTATCATTTTCCATTGACTAACCTCCTCATTATTTCGTTAGTAATTTAAGTCCAGCACGTAGATAAGCGTCGGCTGAATCTAAGTTTTCTTTTTGAAGTTTTGGTTTGATACGTGAAATATCGCGGACTGTATAGCCCAATGACTCTAATGCTAACATCCCGTCTTCTAATTCTTGACTGGCTGAGCTTAATGGAGTTGGTGATTCACCGAGTACCATTTGACCTTGGGCAGACATTTTACCACCCAGATCCAAGATGATCTGTTGAGCAGTCTTTTTGCCGATCTTAGGGAACCTAGTCAAGAACTTGACGTCATTATTTTCAATAGCTGAGATCAATCCATTTAAGTCTTGGCCAGCTAAAATCGCTAGTGCACTCTTTGGTCCGATACCAGATACGCTGATAAGATGTAGAAAAATTCGTTTTTCATTGACATCATAAAATCCATATAACGATTGTTCATTATCACGAACGATTTGCTCCACGTAAACCTTAGCCTTCTCGCCTTGTTGATAACGGTATGGATTTGCGACTTGGACCTTATATCCTACCCCATCAACATCGACAACTACATAAGTTGGATCTATATAAGTAATTACTCCATTTAAGTATTCAAACATAATTATTCACTTTCTCTAGTGTCATGAGGATCTTGAATGCGCTTGAACATTTTTTCAAGATCTTTGTTACTGAATTCCACCAATACTGGACGTCCATGTGGACAATTGTAAGGATTCTCAGCTTTGGTCAAATTCTTCAAGAGCGATATTGCTTGTACTTCATCCAAATGATGGTTAGCTTTGATGGCACGTTTGCAACTCATCATGATAGCATTTTTTTCTCTAAATGCGGCCACGCTTATCTTCGAATCATTCAAGACATAGTCGACCATCTCGCGAATAGTTGACTCCTCCTGACCAGCGACGAACCACGTTGGATGCGTATTGACTACGAAACTGTTTTGACCGAAGTCTTCCAAATACAAACCAATACTCTCAAGTATATCTTTTTTTGCACGAATCAGGATACTTTCTGAATTAGGATAATCCAAAACAATCGGAACTAATAATCGTTGTTGATCATTCGAGACCTTTCCTATTTCTTTACGATAATACTCATAATTCACACGCTCTTGAGCCGCGTGTTGATCGATCAAATAAAAGCCGTCCGGACTTTCGGCAACTAAATAAGTTCCGTGGATCTGACCGATGTATCTTAAATCAGGGAAGTCAGAATTATTAACTGGTGGATTATCATTTTTATCGGCAGATATCACTTTTATTTCTTTTTCTTGTTTCATCCGCTCATCCCAAGATTTGAGATGTTCAGGGTCATTGAATATCGGCGTACCTAACAGTTGATCGTGTGTTTTTTCCACTTGTGGAAATGTTGGCTCTCCACTCTCTTTTTCTGCCGAAACTGCAGTTTCTCTTTTGGTCGGTAATTTAGTTGGCAGTGGTTCGCTGATCTTGTCCATGACAGCCAGATCATCAAAACTTATCTGTTCTGATTTATAACTGATTTTTGGCTTTTGATCCACAGTTGTTTTTCGATTCAAGTTTTTGACTGCGTCTGGTATCAAGTTTTGTGTGGATAACTTATTTTTAATACCTTCACTTATCAGGTCAGCAATATGACCCTCATTCGTCAGACGGACTTCTTGTTTTGTGGGATGCACATTGATGTCCACCAGACTAGGATCCAGTCCGATATCGACCACGGCAATCGGAAATCTAGCGACCATTAACTTGGAGCCATAGCCCTTGATTACAGAATTAGCTAATTGATAATTTCTGATATATCGACCATTTAAGATCAAGGAAATATACGAACGGTTGGAACGAGTCGTATCGGGTTTTGAGAAGTAACCCTTTATTGTATAATCCTCATCAGAATTTTCAAATTCCATCATGTGTCCAGCAATTGTTCTCCCATAGATACCTGCAATCGTTTGTTGCAAATTATCATTCCCAGAAGTCCACACTAAGTCTTTGCCATCATGGATCAGTCTGAAGGATATTTCCGGATGTCCCATTGCCAAGCGGTCAACGATATCGACTATTTTATTCAATTCCGTATGAAGTGATTTTACATACTTGAGTCGTGCGGGAGTATTAAAAAACAAATCTTCAACCGTAATCGTGGTTCCAACGGAGCGCGCATGTGTTTCTTTGTTTAGCAAAGTATTCCCGGCAAATTCAGCTCGGATAGCCGACTTGCCATCAGTACTAGTAACTACTGTTAGTCTCGAAACCGAGGCGATACTTGCTAAGGCCTCACCACGAAATCCCAAAGTTTTAATATTAAACAGATCATGATCGGTAGAAATCTTACTAGTCGTATGAGGTTGAAATGCTAATTCAACATCGTCGTCTGCAATTCCCGCGCCATTATCATTTACTTCAATCGACTTCAGTCCAGCTTGTTGAACAGTTATCAAAACCTGTGTAGCGTGTGCATCAATTGAATTCTCAACTAATTCCTTAACCACTGATGCCGGTCTCTCAATAACTTCACCTGCTGCGATTTGATTACTCAATTCAACTGGTAATTCATGAATCAACCCCAACTTTTCCACCTTCTTTTTTAATATTATTTAAGTTCTTTCTGCCACTTATACAACAAGTTAATAGCATCGATCGGCGTAACACTCATCAAATCTTGACTTTGTAATTCATCCATCACTTTTTTCTCACCCTTATTCAGCTTAGCCTTTGGCTTAGTGTCTAATTCAGGGAAGAGTGACAGTTGAGCGTCAGTCGGTTCGCTGATCATATCAGAATCTTTCACAGTCTCTACTACTTTTGGTTCTGATTTTTCGACTGGCACTGCATCTACCTTGATACCCTTAGGTGCAGTATCTTCTAGACTACTCAAAATCGTATCAGCTCTGCTCAAAACTTCATCCGGTAATCCAGCCAATTTTGCTACATGAATACCATATGACTTATCCGCAGGACCGGGTAAAACCTTGTGCAAAAATACTAACGTACCGTTCTCTTCTGATGCATCAACGTGGACATTTTTGACGCCGGGAAGTTGACCTTCTAACTCTGTCAATTCATGGTAATGAGTTGAGAACATCGTCATAGCTTGAACGTTCTTATCAATATATTCGATGATAGCCTGAGCTAACGCCATCCCATCATAGGTTGCCGTTCCACGTCCAATTTCATCGAAAATTATCAGGCTGTTTTTGGTTGCATTCTTCAAAGCATCATTAGCTTCACGCATTTCTACCATAAAGGTACTGTCACCAGATATCAAATCATCAGCTGCTCCGATCCTCGTAAAAATGTGATCAAAGAGTGGCATCTCAGCTGACTCAGCTGGGACAAAACATCCAATCTGTGCCATGATAACTGTCAGTGCCATCTGACGCATGTAAGTACTCTTACCCGACATGTTAGGTCCAGTTATCAACAGGATATCGGTATCATTGTCAAAATTGACATCGTTCGGGATATAACTATTATTGCTCAAGACTTTTTCCACAACCGGATGACGTCCATTGACTATTTTTAACTGATGACCGTCAACAAAACTAGGCACAACATAATGGTAGGTTTCGCTAACTACCGCGAAGCTCTGCAAGACGTCGAGCTGTGACAAAACATTTGCTAAAGCTTGAAGCCGCCTAATTTGTTCCTTAACAGCTTTTCTAATATCAGCGAACAATTGATGTTCTAGGGCTTGAGATTTGTCTTCAGCCTCTAAAATCAACGTTTCTTTTTCTTTTAGTTCTGGCGTGATATATCTTTCAGCGTTAGTCAGAGTCTGTTTTCTTTGATAGCGTCCTTCTGGGACTTTGTCGATATTAGACTTAGTCACTTCAATGTAATAGCCAAAAACTTTGTTGTAACCAATCTTCAAATTACTGATGCCAGTTACTTCTTGTTCCTGAGCACGTAATTCGGCTATCCATTTTTTTCCATTCTTCGATGCATCAGTATACTTATCCAGCTGCTGATTGTAACCTTCCTTTATCAAACCACCATTGGTCGTGGATATCGGTGGTTCATCTACGATTGCTTCATCAATCAACTTACGGACATCATTGACATCGTCGATCTGTTCAATATAAGCATCTAGGTCATAGTCTCCTATGTCGAGTAGGATTTGTTTTATTTTTGGTACTTGCTCAAGTGAGGTCTTTAACTGAATCAAGTCTCGACCATTGACGGTTCCGTATGCCACACGACCTGCCAAACGTTCCAAGTCATAGACTTTAGTTAAATAATCTTGAAATGAGGAACGTTGAAAATAGTTGTCGAGGAATACTTGCACAATGTGTTGACGTTTTTCTAATTCAACTTGATTGAGCAATGGTCTTGCTAACCACTGCTTCAATAAACGTCCACCCATAGCTGTCTTAGTCTCATCCAATAACCACAGTAAAGTTCCAGATTTTTTATTCGTACGCAGATTCTTGAACAGCTCTAAATTGCTCTGAGCTGTATGATCCATAGCTAAATAAGCAGTTGTCTTATATGTTTCAGCAGCCTTCAAATGGTCTAACGAACGCATTTGGGTTTCGATCAAATAACTGATCAGCGTTTTTACCGTACTGACTTGTAGATCTTCAGTCACATGACTGTAATCAAATGCAAAATTATCATCTAGCTTACTGATAGTAGAAACCAAAACACCGATTTTTTTGATTGGGTCTAAATACTTCTGTGGAAAACTACTGTCAACGACCGTCTCTTTGGTGTTTAAGTTTTGTAATTCATTGATCAAGTCCATTGAACTATCGACTGATGTTACTTTCACCTCACCTGTCGATAAGTCAGCATACGCTAGACCGAAACGGTTATTTTGACGATTGATGGCAGTAATATAATTATTATCGGTCGCTTGATTGGCTGATTCATCCATGATCGTACCGGGAGTTACTACTCGAGTAATTCCTCGTTTGACCATCCCTTGTGCTAATTTTGGATCCTCTAATTGATCACAAATAGCGACTTTATAGCCTTTATCCACAAGTGTATCAATATATCCTTGGATAGCATGATGAGGAACGCCACACATTGGAATATCCTCATCGGCTTTTTTGTTTCTCGAAGTCAATGTCAATTCAAGGATTTGCGAACCCTTAATTGCATCGTCATAGAACATCTCATAGAAGTCACCAACACGGTATAACAAAAAAGCATCTGGATATTCTTCTTTCATATCCAGATATTGCTGCATCATTGGTGTCTCTTTAGTTTTTTGTGGCATAAATTCCCTCCACTTGATTATTAATTTAGAATGTTAAAAAGCTCTGATTATCAGGACTTATTACGTAATTTTTGATACTGCGTGCATAATTTGTTTGATCATTTACGTCGATCACACAAAAACCGATCTGCATCCGTCCATCTTCATCCACATCGAATTTTGTAGGTCGTTGCGTGAGAAAACGTGTAATTATCGGTTCATCTTTTACTCCCAAGATCCCATCATATGAACCCGTCATCCCGACGTCAGTTAAGTATGCCGTCTGCTTATTAAAGACTCGTGCGTCATTAGTCTGAACATGGGTGTGTGTACCGATCACAGCAGCCACCCTACCGGTCAAATACTTGGCGACAGCGATTTTTTCACTAGTGGTTTCAGCGTGAAAATCAACGAATTTGACTGCATCTTGATCGAGAGTTGGTAAGAGCTTATCAAATGCTAAGAAAGGATTATCTAATGGCTGCATCAAGGCCGTACCTTGCATATTGATGATATAGACTTTCTTTTGATTGACTTTTTTTTCAATTATTCCACGTCCGGGGACGTTATCTCCCGAAAAGTTAAACGGACGCAAAATATTCTTCTTAGGATCATCTATAAAATCTAACACTTCTCGTTTATCCCAAATATGATTACCACCAGTAACGACATCAGCTCCAGCAACTTGAATCCTTTGATAGTCGTCAACTTTGATACCTTTACCACCATTGGCGTTCTCACCATTAACGATGGTCAACTGTGGTTTAACCTTCTGCTTAATCTTTGGCAAATAATTTTCAATAGTCTTGAGACCAACATTGCCAACAACATCTCCAACGAAAAGTATTTTCATTATCTAAAATTCCCCCATCTTTACCTATGATATTGTATCAATATTGTTAAGAATTAAAAAGCGAGTGTGCTCACAATAAATAAAAAGCGAGAATACAACAAACTGGGTTTGTCATACTCTCGCGATATTAATCTTTGACAGTTGCTAAGAGTGAATCAGGATCGAAATCTCGTGCAAATTCAGATAGATGAACTAAGTTACGCAAAAACTCATGCGTACTAGCTTCATAATGATATTTAACTCCTAACTCATAAATATATCCGTTGATGTAATCCACTTCCGTTGGTCGACCTTTGGACATATCCTGATACATGGATGGGTAATGTAATGGCATGGCTTTGGTAGCTGCTACTTGAATCGTCTCCCACTCTTGCTCACGAGTGTTGAGTAATTTTATCCCTGCTCGTTCGCATACGTCGAAGGCTTCGTTGATCAATTGTTTGCTCAAAGCCTCAGTTGTAGGGGCCTGAATAAATTCACCCATCTTGATGCCGAACATAGTACACAATGTGTTGCAGACTGAATTCAAAATAACTTTGGCCATCAACGTACCTTGGAAGTTGGTCGTTAAATCTGGATTAAGATTAGCCTTAGTGAAATCTTCTACGATCTGATGTGTAGTTTCATCTGGTGTTTCATTTTGATTAACGATCTTCATACTTCCAGAACCAGCTGGTCCCATAAAGTCAACATCGCCGGGGCCGTTCAAGACCGTGGCAATCATTGCCGTTCCACTGATGACTTTATCAGTATCGAAGTAATTGTCTAATTTTTCAATGTGTCCCATACCATTCATCGGGGCAACAACGTATTGCTCCTTAGTAAACAAATGACTGGCACGTTTCAAAGCGTCAGCTAATTGCATTTGTTTCACGAATACGATCCAAACATCGGGATTACCTGAATATTCTTCTGGAGAGTAAATATTAATCGGCACCAGGTGTTTGTCTTTTCCATCTCTTGAAACAAAAACGCCATTTTGTTCCTTGACCTTGTTAATTTGTGTATCCCAAATATCAACAAAATCAACATTGAATCCTGCTTCTTGTAATAAAACTCCATATCGTAAGCCCATGGCTCCTGCACCTAGTACTCCATAATTCATAAAACTTCGCCTCCAATATTATATTGTTACATAATATTAGTCTTTTTTTAATTAATGTCAACGTAGTTTAATAAAATAGTTATACAAGGTGTCTTCATCGAGTTATATTATTAGAATAATTGTATTATTGGTACAACGATTATTGGAATCAATAATGACGGGAGTAGATTAAGGACACTGATTTTTTTAATCTCTAACAACCCTAATCCTGAAGCTAAAATCAAGATCCCACCGACGATGGTTAATTCGTTGATCATACTAGTATTGATGGCACCTTGTAGGAAAAATGCAATGGCATAGATACTACCTTGCCAAACGAATACAGCGATCGCTGCGAGAGCTATCCCTAGCCCAAAAGTCGATGCCAAAACGATCGAAGTGATGCCATCTAACATCCCATTAGTAAACAAGAAAGTGTAATCTTTCTTCAAGGCAGCTTCGATCGGTCCTAAGATCGACAGCGAACCAATACAATACAGCAAAATCGCAGTTGCTAATCCCTCTGCTAAGTTACCTCCTGAAAATTTACCGACTAAGTGGTCGAAGTGAGCCTGTAAGTTCACCCACTGGCCGAATAAACCGCCCACTGCCAAACTGACAATGAATAAGACTGGGTATTTACTGGAAGGCATATGCTGAACTACTGCATTTACTCCAATCACCATTGCAGCTAGACCCAATCCCTGCGTCAAAATTTTTTGATATTCTGGTTTGATGCCCTTGTGCAGAAATCTTCCAATGATACTTCCTACCAGAATCATTATTACGTTGAATATTGTTCCTATCATAATATTGTTATCCCTCACATAAAAAATTCAATAATTAAAATATAAACTCTCAAGTAACTAGAGGGTCAACCATCTATCGGACGGGAACACGGATTTCCGTAACATATTTGGAATAATCGTTGGTAATACCATAATCTATCAGAGCTGTCTCCACTGCATTACCAATTATCGTCAGTAAGTGCTCTTCACAAAAACTGATCAATCGACGATAAGATTCAGCGGCATTATTGTGAGTCCCATGAAATCTGATCCGCAAGTAGGAACCAGCTGGTAACATGGCGGTGGCTTCACCTTCATCACCAGACTCCAAAATCAACAATATACCGCTGTATTGAGTAAATTTATTAGCCATCAAATTATCTCGGCTCATGGTCAGGGCAATTTTACCTAAAAAAATCGATTGGTCTAAGTCATATTGTCTGCGCATCGTCGTTAATGGCAGTTCAATATCTTCACTCAATTGATAATCTTGTCGCAAATATATCACTGGTATTTTTGGGAGATTGACTAATTCCACTTGATCCAGTACTGCTTGTTCGGCACTTTCAACTTGTGTCAGTCTGGTATTGATTCGCTTATTGACCGATTGCAACACCCGAATCTGTTCGTTAACCCGTGACTGCTGCTCTCGTAAAATATTCTCCAGAGTAGATATATCTCTAGCATCAAAAAATTTTTTGATCGATTCAATCGATAAGTTCAAGGCACGAAAATACTTGATGACGTTCAATCGTTCAAATTGTTCCGTCGAATAATAGCGATAGTGAGTTTTGGCGTCCACTTTGGCCGGCTTCAATAAACCAACTTCGTCATAGTAACGCAGTGTGGGGATCTTAATATTAAACAATTTTGATAACTGTCCTATCGTGAACAATTGATTCATAGCTATTACCTCACTTTGAACTTAATTTTAGCATACAAAAAAATGACCACTCCCATGTTGGTATAGGGATGGTCATTTTTATATTCAAGTTATTGTCTAAGTAACTCTTTTAGTAGTTTGTTTAAGTTTTTTTGAAGCTTGGAACTTTGTTCTGTAAAGCTAGATTACATCATACCGCCCATACCGCCGGCTGCTGGGTTTGCGCCTGCAGCTGGTTGAGCATCTTTTGGTTCAGGTTTGTCAGCAACGACTGCTTCAGTTGTCAACAACAATGCAGCAACACTGGCAGCATTTTGTAGAGCTGAACGTGTAACCTTAGTTGGGTCGATGATTCCGGCGTCAACCATGTTTTCCCACTTGTTAGTAGCAGCGTTGTAACCAACTTCATTGTCTTGTTGCTTCAAGTGTTCAACGATTACTGAACCTTCAAGACCAGCGTTTTCAGCGATTTGACGAACTGGTTCTTCAAGAGCTCTAACTACGATGTTGATACCAGTTTGTACATCGCCTTCACCCTTAACAGCCTTAACTGATTCGATAACATTCATAAGTGCTGTACCACCACCGGCAACGTAACCTTCTTCAACGGCAGCACGTGTAGCATTGAGAGCATCTTCGATTCTGTACTTACGTTCTTTCAATTCTGTTTCAGTAGCAGCACCGACTTTGACAACAGCAACACCACCAGCAAGTTTAGCAAGACGTTCTTGCAACTTGTCACGATCAAAGTCTGAAGTTGTTTCAGCAACTTGCTTCTTGATTGTTTCAACACGTTCGTTGATAGCATCCTTGTCGCCTGCTCCTTCAACGATCGTAGTGCTGTCCTTTGTAACTGTAACTTTACCAGCTTGACCTAATTGATCCATTGTTGTGTCTTTTAGTTCAAGTCCAAGATCTGAAGTAATCACTGTACCACCAGTTAATGTGGCGATATCTTGTAATTGTTCCTTACGACGATCACCGAAGCCAGGTGCCTTAACAGCAACAACATTGAATGTTCCACGAATCTTGTTCAAAACAAGTGTTGGTAATGCTTCACCATCAATATCATCAGCTACGATCAACAATGACTTACCTTGTTGAACGATTTGTTGTAATAGTGGCAAGATATCTTGAATATTTGAAATCTTCTTATCTGTCAACAATAAGTATGGATTGTCTAAGTCTGCTTCCATCTTGTCGTTATCAGTAACCATGTATTGTGAAATATATCCACGATCGAATTGCATACCTTCAACAACATCAAGTGTTGTATCAATACCCTTTGATTCTTCGATAGTAATAACACCATCATTACCAACTTTTTCCATAGCGTCAGCGATCAATTTACCAGTTTCTTCACTAGTTGATGAAACTGAGGCTACTTGAGCGATATCTGACTTACCAGCAACCTTGTGTGAAATCTTATGTAATTCATCTACAGCAGCTGCAGTAGCCTTTTCGATACCTGTTCTGATACCAACTGGGTTAGCACCAGCAGTAACGTTCTTCATACCTTCTTTGATGATTGCTTGAGCCAAGACAGTAGCAGTAGTAGTACCATCACCAGCGATATCATTTGTCTTTGAAGCAACTTCAGAAACAAGTTTTGCTCCCATATTTTCGAAATGATCTTCTAGCTCAATACTCTTAGCAATAGTAACACCATCATTTGTGATCTCCGGTGAACCATAACTCTTTTCAAGAACAACGTTTCTACCTTTAGGTCCGATAGTTGTCTTAACTGTGTCAGCTAGTTTATTAACACCATCTAGCATTCTTGAACGTGCATCTTCTGAAAACTTAATTTCTTTTGCCATACTTTTACACTCCAATAAATTTTGTTTTTTTAACTTCTCATTTAGTTTCTATTATTTTTCAACAATTGCCATAACGTCTTTTTCGTGTAAGATTAAATAATCAGTGTCATCAAACTTAACATTTGAGCCAGCATACTTATCAAAAAGTACTTTGTCGCCAACCTTGATGTGCATTGGTAATGTCTTTCCATCTTCTGTTATTGAGCCTTCACCCACAGCAACAACCTCAGCTGTTTGTGGCTTTTCTTTAGCGTTGTTTGCAAGAACAATGCCACCTACTGTCTTCTCTTCTTCTTTATCGACTGTTACAATAACTCTGTCTCCAAGTGGTTTTAACAATTTGAATGCCTCCGATGATTAATATTTATTTTAAATTTAGCACTCCATGTTCTGTTGTGCTAATCACATGTTTTATATTAACATTTTATTGTGAACATGCAAGTATTTACCTTTAGAAAAAACGGGAGAAATTATGAAATATTCAACAAATCAATTTTTAACACTCGCCACATACGTAGTCCTGCTCTTTATTGGATCGTTCTTGTCACTAATCAAGCTAACCGGTTCAGCCTATTTTATTATTTTGACTTTGGCAGCAATTTTGGCTACGGGAACTATGATTTTTTTAACTCAAAAAAGTTCTCCAAACGAACTAGAAGAACCTACCGACTTGAATCACAAGTTACAGTGGATCATCGTCGGTACGGTCGGAGCCTTGATCATCCAATTAGGCATTGGCTTCGTTGATCAGCAGCTCTTCCATGCATCGACAGATTCAGCTAATACGCTACAAATGCTGACGCTGATTCACGCCTATCCATATTACTTAGCCTACGTCCTCATCTGTGCACCGATCATGGAGGAAATAATTTTTAGACGTGTCTTTTTCTCCAACCTGATCAAGCCGACTAATATTTATTGGGCAGCATTGATCTCTGCGCTCTTCTTCGCCTTCATGCATCAAGATACTAGATTCTTAGTCTACGTCGCCATGGGATTATGGTTCTCGTTTATTTATTACAAGTCAAAAAATATTTACGTTAGTGCCGGGAGTCATCTTGTGATGAATACCTTAGTAGTTATGATCAGCATGAGATAAAAAAATAGTGAAAACCTCATTAAAGAGATTTTCACTATTTTTTTTACATTCCGCGCTTATATTCAGAAACGTATTTTTGCCGCTTATCGTCATCGAATTCATTTTCACTCTTAGCGATAATAATCGTAGCGAGTGAATTACCAACAACGTTAACTGCGGTACGTCCCATATCGACTAGACGGTCGATACCAGCGATAAATGTTAATCCTTGCATAGGAACACCGATCGTCGATACAGTGGCCAAGAGAACGACAAATGAAGCTCCTGGAACACCTGCCATACCTTTTGAAGTTAGCATCAAGACAACTATCAACGTGATCTGTTGACCGATCGATAAGTTGATATGATATGCCTGTGCCAAGAACAAGGCTGCCAACGACTGATAAATAGCTGAACCATCAAGGTTGAACGTATAGCCAGTAGGGATAACAAATGAAACGATACCCTTACTTGCTCCATATTTTTGCATCTTATCCATCATCTTAGGTAGAGCGGCCTCAGAACTGGCAGTGGTGAATGCTAGCACAAATTCGTTCTCGATGATTCTAAATAATTCAAAGAAATCTACATGGAATAGTCTACCGACAAAATACATGATGACGAAAACGAAGAATGCCATAGTTGCATAAGCAATAATGATAAACAATGCTAACGGCTTCAGAGAATCGAATCCCATCTCAGCGACTGTTACACCGATTAACGCACAGACACCGATCGGAGCCGTACGCATGACCCAATTCGTTACTTTAAACATTACATTAGCGACAGCATTCAGTAAGTCAGTGATTATTTTACCTTCCTTACCGAGTGATGCCGTTCCTAAACCGAATAAAACTGAGAAGAAGATGACTGGTAACATGTCACCTTTACCCATTGCCGCAAAAATATTAGTTGGGATGATACTCATCAAGACTGACCAGATACCTGAGTGCTTTGCGGCGGT
This sequence comes from Companilactobacillus sp. y65-5, assembly GCF_057541095.1. Lineage (NCBI taxonomy): Bacteria > Bacillati > Bacillota > Bacilli > Lactobacillales > Lactobacillaceae > Companilactobacillus > Companilactobacillus sp. y65-5. Next base: position 93,266 of record NZ_BAAJOA010000009.1, on the reverse strand, counting down.
GGCAGAGGCAGTATACTGTGAAATGCTTGAACCCTTCAATTCATGGATGTTGATATAAGATCCCGGATGCGTGATATTAGCAACGACAATACCAATAATAATAGCCAAAGTAGTCATAACTTCAAAGTACACCAAAGTCTTCAAACCGATACGGCCTAATTTTCTGATATCACCCATATTGGCGATACCAACCGTCAAACATGAAATAACAATAGGCAAGACGATCATTTGGATCAGCGAGATGAACATCGTTCCGATGTTTTGCATGACTGTTATAGCGCCCTTGTTGTGATAGAAAATCTGTCCTAGAACTATACCTAGAATTAGACCGATAATGATTTGCCAGCCTAGACTAAGCCGAAAAAACTTTTGCTTTTGCAATTTAATGCCCCCTTAAAACGTCGGTTTTTATTATAGCAGACTTTTGTAAATTTAATCATATTAAAATAATATTAATAATTTTCGATAAATTAATTTAAATATAAATATAATCACATCAGAAAAACCACCAACTAAATAAAATTATATTTATTTTAGACAATAAAAGCACCTCGCTATTTACGAATAAGGTAAATAGCGAGGTGCTCTGTATTTTATTAATCTTCACCAGATTCTGAAGCGATAATATCTAGATCTCCGCTGATATTCCATGAATCAACTGTCGCAGGTACGATCAAATGATCGCCCTTCTTCAAGTCGTAGTCAGTGCCATCAACAGAGATTTGACCTGCTCCATTGAGAACTGAAACCAACGTATACTTACCAATGTCATGTTGCAATGTCACTGGTTCTTTTATTTCCCAACGGTAAACTGAGAAGTAGGGTGATATTGGTGGCTTAACGAAAGTAGTAAATTTATTTTCACCATCTGTTTTGCTTTGAATATCTAGTTTTGGATCTTCATTAGGTACTGTGATAGTATCCTCTGACTGTTTGATATGTAATTCACGTTTCTTGCCTGTGCTCTTTTCTACACGATCATAGTCGTACAAACGATAAGTCGTATCGGAGCTTTGTTGTGTCTCAAGTACCATGATGCCTTTATTTAAGGCATGGACAGTCCCGCTCGGTACATAGTAGAATTCACCCGGCTTAACAGGAACTTTTCTCAATAAGTGATCCCAGTCGCCTGACTCGATCATTTGGTCTAGTTCTTCTCTGGTTTTTGCATGATGTCCATAGACTAAATATGAATTAGGTTCAGCGTCGATGATATACCAGCACTCAGTCTTACCTAATTCGTGTTCATGTTTCCAAGCATATTCATTGTCTGGGTGCACTTGAACAGAAAGACTAGCGTTGGCATCTAGGATTTTTGTGAGCAAAGGAAAAACTCTTCCCTTGGGATTGCCAAATAATTCTGAATGACTGTTCCACAAATCCTCCACAGATTGACCTGCAAATTCACCGTTCTTCACTTCAGAGCGACCATGAGGATGGCCGGAGATGGCCCAACACTCACCAATATCACCATCAGGGATGTCATAGCCGAATTGAGTTTCTAAACGACGTCCGCCCCAAATCTTATTATGAAAAACCGGTTTTAAAAATAATGGTTCACTCATGCAAATACCCTCCAATTTTGTATTGCCTCTATTGATCCTCGCTCTGTTCTTCCTCTAGTGACTTATCACGATCTAAGAAGAAAATCAGCGTTTGCAATTCGTTCGCTAAATCAACATAGTGAACACGAATCGAGTTAGGAACATTAATGATCACAGGTGTGAAGTTAAGAATTCCCTTAACTCCTGCCTCTGTCAATAAATCAGCTGTTGTTTGTGCTGCATTAGATGATACAGTTAGAATGCAGACGTCGATTTGTTGCAAGTTGAGCTGTTCCTTCAATTCATTGACATGATAAACAGGCACACCGCTCTTAACAGTGCCGACGATTGATTCATCAATATCAAAAGCTGCGGCAATTCTCACATTATTAGTACGAGAAAAGTTATAATTTAATAAGGCATTACCCAAATTACCAACGCCGACTAAGGCAACGTTGGTTCTCTTATCTTGATTCAAGAGTTTTTTGAAGAAAGCTACTAGTTCATTAACATCGTAGCCGTAGCCTCTCTTACCGAGTGCACCTAGATATGAAAAGTCACGTCTAATAGTTGCACTGTCAATTTTTACACCTTCAGATAGTTCACCTGAAGAGATTTTTTTGGTACCTTCATCCTTTAGGAATTGGAAGTATCGATAATAAATTGGTAAACGCTTAATAGTTGCGTTTGGTACTGTTGTTTTTGTCATATTTATCCCACCGTTATGTGCGTAGTTTCACTAACTATAATAGTAATTAATATTAACAAAAAACGCAACAGCTTACGGCTAGAAAAGGCAGAAAATTCTAATTAATGATAAAATTGTGAATATACAAAGGAGTTTATTAACTTGATTTTATTACAAGCCCAAAGCATAACCAAAAATTTCGGAACGAAAAAACTTTTTTCTAACGTAAGTTTTGAAGTTCAAGATAACAGTAGAATCGGACTCGTTGGTCGTAATGGTGTTGGTAAATCAACACTATTGAAGATTATTTCCGATCAAGAAAATTATAACAGTGGCAACATTGCCCTAAAAAAAGACACAAATATTGGTTACCTAGCTCAAGATTCAGGATTGAATAGTGACAATAAAATTTTTGATGAGATGGAACAAGTATTTGAATATCTCAAAAAGCAAGAAAAACAAATGCACGAGCTAGAAACTAGATTAGCCGATAACTCGGTCAGTGATTATGACCAGATCTTAAAACAATATGATCAACTCCAAAATACTTTTAGACAAGAGAATGGATACGGATACCAATCCGAAATCAGAAGTGTTCTCAAAGGTTTTGGCTTTGAGGAAGAAGTCTGGCAAGAAAAAATATCTACGCTATCTGGTGGAGAACGTTCACGACTAGCAATGGCAAAGATGTTGCTAGAACATCATGATATATTGCTACTTGATGAACCAACTAACCACTTGGATATTGATACTGTGGAGTGGTTAGAAGGATATCTGAAGAACTATCGTGGAGCCTTAGTCATCATCTCCCATGATCAGTATTTCTTGGACAAAGTCGTGACAGAGATTGTTGAGATCAATCATCATTCCTCAATCCACTACTCTGGTAACTATACTTTTTATTTGAAAGAAAAGAAAAAGAACCAAGAAGTAGAATGGAAACATTATGAAGAACAACAAGCTGAGATCAAAAAGACTGAGGAATATATCCAGAAAAATATTGTCCGTGCTTCAACCACCAAGATGGCCCAAAGTCGCCGTAAGAAGTTGGAAAAAATGGAAATTATGGATCGCCCCGGTTCTGATCAAGGTTCGGTTCACTTCTCATTTCAGATCGACAAGGAAAGTGGTAATGATGTCCTATTGATCAAGGACGCCGCCATCGGATATGAAAAAGATCAAGTTATGTCTGAACCAATAAATTTGGATGTCAAAAAAGGTGAACGGGTTGGTATCATCGGACCTAACGGTATCGGTAAGTCTACCTTGCTCAAAACCATTCTCGGTCAGATACCGATATTAAAGGGAACTTATCAGTTTGGCGCCAATGTTCAAATCGGATATTACGATCAGAACTTAAATAATCTCGATCCACAAAAAGATGTCTTGCATGAAATCTGGGATCACTATCCCCTATTGGATGAGCAAGTAATCCGCAATACTTTAGGTTCTTTCTTATTCAGTGGTGATGACGTTTTGAAACCCGTTGCCGGATTATCTGGGGGAGAAAAGGCCCGATTGACTTTGACCAAATTATCAATGGAACACGACAACTTTCTAGTAATGGACGAACCGACTAACCACTTGGATATCGACAGTAAGGAAGTCTTGGAAGACGCTCTGAGTACTTTTGCCGGAACAGTCTTATTCGTATCACATGACCGTTACCTATTGAATACACTTGCCGATAGAGTAATCGATATCGGCTCCAGTGGAAGTACGACTTATCTCGGTGATTATGACTACTATCTCGAGAAGACTACTGAGAAGCAAGAAGCAACTGATGAGGTCAAAGAAAGTAATACTGTCAGTGAAAAGAAGGTTAAGTATCAACAATCCAAGGAACAACAAAAACAAGAACGTAAGTTAAAACGTCAAGTTGAAGAATTGGAAAATCAAATTTCTGAGTTAGATAAGCGTAATGAACAGATTCAATTGGAAATGGCTAAAGAAGAGAACTTGTCATCGTATACTAAACTAGCCGACTTTCAAAAAGAACTCGAAGAAAATAAGTCACAACAAAGTAGTTTAGAGGATGACTGGACTGAATTATCGATGGAACTTGAGGACATGCAATAGTATTTTAATTGCTATGTCATAATATTTTTGATACTCTGAAATTTCTAAATAAAAAAATTGTGAGAAAAATATGCAGAACAAACGACAAGAGAATTTTTTCATCCGGTTGTTTAAGGGTGTCATAATTGCCCTTGGGTTTATTTTACCCGGTGTCTCTGGAGGAGTCTTGGCAGCCATACTTGGTATTTATGAACGATTACTACATTTTATGGCACATATTAGAGAGAATTTTAAGGTTGATTTTTTATATTTTCTACCAGTTGGTATTGGTGGAATCATTGGAATCGGCTTATTGTCTAAGCCCTTAGAGTTTTTATTGGAACATTATCAGGTGATCGTACTATGGGGATTCGCTGGCGCAATCATCGGTACCATGCCATCCCTTATCCGCGCTTCTACCTCACGTAGCCGTCGTGATATGGTTGATGTTATGTGGTTCTTTTTCATGTTGATCTTCGGTGGACTGTTCCTATTCTTTATGAGCAAAATATTCGGTACCATTCCCGCAAATTTCTTAGGATTCGTGATTGCTGGGATGTTGATAGCATTAGGAGTGTTGGTCCCTGGACTTAGCCCGTCTAATTTGTTATTGATACTTGGATTATATACACCAATGTTAAATGGCTTCAAAAACTTTGATATCGTTGGAGTTTTCTTACCAATTGCTATTGGTGGCGCCGTTGCAATGGTACTGTTCTCCAAAGGAATGGAATACTTGATCCAAAATCACCATTCCCGAGTTTATCATTTTATTCTAGGGATCGTACTTGCTAGTACCATACTCATCCTTGTGCCTAGCCCCTACTCTTCTGAGAGTATCTCTTACGCTGGTATCAGTAGTGGAACAATTATCTTGAGCATCGTCATGTTCGTGCTTGGGGCTCTCTTGGGACTGTGGATGAGTAGCTTAGAAGAAAAATATAAGTAGGTGAATGCTTTGGCTAAGGAATATAAATATAGCTCCGTGATCAAAAGTGCCGAAATAGGCAAAGGCGGCGCTTATGTGGAATTCCCATACGACATCCGTCAAGAGTTTGGTAAGGGACGTGTTAAAGTTCACGCCACTTTCGATGGTGTCGATTATGATGGAAGCATCGTAAATATGGGTGTCAAAAACGATGACGGATCCATTTGTTATATTATTGGAATCAGAAAAGATATTCGTAAAGCTATTGATAAGAATATTGGGGATAGCGTTGATGTTTGTATTTTTGAGAGATAAAAATACCGCTTTGGTTTGACCTTTTGGGTCTTGCCTTGGCGGTATTTTTTGTTGAAACTTTAGGGATTGAATGTAAGAAAGAGATGGGTTCGGTACTGGGTATTTGTTTTATCATTGCTAAATCTTTAAGGGTACAAAAACCTGGTCATGTAACCAAAATTTGTGTGAATCGTTTTATCATTGCTAAATCTTTAAGGGTACAAAAACTACTAAGCAGCTTAACAGCGTTGAGCAACTGTTTTATCATTGCTAAATCTTTAAGGGTACAAAAACCCGCTTGGGCTTCTGTACCAAATGCGGTAGGTTTTATCATTGCTAAATCTTTAAGGGTACAAAAACATCTGGAAAATATAAGATAACTGCATACTCGTTTTATCATTGCTAAATCTTTAAGGGTACAAAAACTTGAATTATATTCTTTTTCGCTAACACCAGGTTTTATCATTGCTAAATCTTTAAGGGTACAAAAACGACTTGGCTAATAACTAAGTCCTTTTTTAAGTTTTATCATTGCTAAATCTTTAAGGGTACAAAAACATTTCTTGCGGCTTGTAACCAGCTATTATTGTTTTATCATTGCTAAATCTTTAAGGGTACAAAAACCAGATTTTGTCAATTTCTTTTGGATCAGTTGTTTTATCATTGCTAAATCTTTAAGGGTACAAAAACCTCAAATCCGAAAAAATCACAAATCCTAACTATTTCTCCAAAAATTTGGTTTCTGCACTAGTCAGTAAATGATCATCTAGTAAATATGACGTCTCATATCCCAAAATATCGTTTACTACCTTTAATAATACCAAATCTTTACCCGAAATATATACCTTTTCGCGACTTCCTACCAAATGTACGATCCTCTTAATAGATTCCGAAAAATCATTCAAATCGCATTCAAATTCATTAGGATAATGCATCTGAACTGATTTCAACATCTCATCAGCGGGAAGTAATTGGTGGAACTCATCCGCAGAAATCACAATATTACTAATATCGGTTTCATCAATTGGAACATCTCTCAAACTATTACCAATAAAAATAATTTTTAAATCATAACTATCGATCATCCTCTTCAGTGATTCGATAAATCTACTTTCGTCTGCTCCAGAAATAATATTACTAATGTTATAGATAACTATCCAAGTAGGGTTTCCATTATGAGATAATTTAAATTCTAAAAAGTTTAAAAATTCATCTAGTAAGTTTTCAGTATCCATCAATTCCAATGGATACGTCAAAGAGTCTTCTTCATAATTTAACAATAAAAAGTTCTTAAGCATGTCCATATAATTCATATCACAAAAATTGACTTTGAGACTATTAGAAAAATCTTTTAAATAGTCTTGAACTGCTAATTCAAGCCTTAAACTATCGTCATTCATATTATCGATGATCCTATTTATCCCGATATCATCACTTAGGCTATTTAAATTATCGAATAACAAACTCCCTTTCTTGTATTGCATCTGACTATAGATACTTTCTCGATCATGAATGAAATACACATCCGTATTTTTATTAGAAACTACGTCATCATTTAACGATATTTCAATTCTATTTTCTCCATAAATATTCTCTGTCAAACTGGGGCTTCTATTAAAATAATAATATAAACTACGAAATACTTTCCAAAGTTGTCTTGAATTGTTGCCAGTAATATATGCCAAATTATCAAAATCAATATTCAAAAAGTTTTGGCTCTCCAACTCGATTTTTAATATCATATGATCACCAAATCTTTACTACCGACAATCGTCTCCTGTTTACTACGATTCCCGACCAATATTGACATATCATCAAATTGCTTTTCACTAACCGATACCAACCTGACCTCTCCATGTTCTGGTAAAAACGGACTGATAGCACCTATGTATTTTTTACCCGCTTCACGATTTTGAATCGAACGATAATACACTGAATATTGAAGCATTTCAAAACCATTTTTGATCAAACATTTTCTAAAAATTCTATATTGACGTTTTTCGCTAAGAGTATCAACTGGTAAATCAAACATACACATTAATCTCATATTTTGATATTTCAACTTTCTTCACCTATAAAATTTCTAAGTTCAATTTTTAAAATAGAGTCTGGTTCGTCACAATCCATTGCCGAAACAAAACTATTGATAAATTCCTGCATAGAATTATCTATCGTCATTTTCTTGCCATTTATTATTATTTTTTCATGCATGAAACTAATGATATTCTGGCGAGATTCGTAACTTAAATAATCATTATTATCTAATACGTATTTATTGATCCAGTAGTCCATCAGCGGACGATATGGTTCCATCAAATCATCTGCTAAATTGAAGCTATTGTATTCATTTCGATGAAACACACCCAACATTGTGATCAATCCACTGCCGACCACCACCCTTGCCATGCATGACCTAATAATTGCATATCCAAAGTTCATGGCATCATTAGTCAAACAATCCTCATCCCTAGTAAAAGATTTTCCGTATAGAGAATCAAAGTAGACTTTAGCTACATGTCCCTCCCTATTTGTCTTATCACCAGCAATTAAGTTGTCAACTAAGTCTTCCATGAGTTCAAGGCGTTCCTGTTCAATACCCGAAAATCTAGCGAAGGCTATTTGATTATCCATTTTTTGTTTGATGATTCTTTGCCAGATATTATCCTTTTGTGATTGCGTCCAATTAGATTGCTTTAATACCCGCTTGGAATTGCGATGATATTGTCCATATGGTAAGTACATTCCGACTGGTAAATACTTATCATCGCAAATAACCAAGCCGATATTATTCTGACTGAAACTAGATAATAGTTTAGTAGTAACAGTTGTTCGATTACCTTCTAGGACAACCATAGAAATATCTGAAAGTGGAATATGTAACTTATCTTCTTTTTTAATAATTTCAACATTATCTAATCGAAGCCTAAGCATGTCTCCTTCCTTAACATATACGATCCTCCACGCCATAAGCATAATCCTCCAAATTTTTATATAAAAAAAACCACCTATAGCAATATATAGGTGGTAAATTCGGGATAAACCCTTATTTCTGTAGATCCTTAAAGATTTAACAATGATAAAACAAAATGCATGCATTATAAGGCGTCCCTTACCCCTTAATAATAGCAATACATTAAGCTTTAATCAAGAATATCTTTAGGTTCATCGCCTTCTTTTTCAAGATAAAATGGATTGCCCAGAATGTCCGTGTTGACCTTCCAAATTTTGCATCCTTTTGGAACTAGGCGTTTGACTATTTGCTTTTTAGCCTTCCCGTAAATACCCCAATCGTCATCTTCGCTAGTTTTCACTTTAAAAATCGGTTTCATTTCAGCATAACCCTTCGATGCATCTTTTGTCCTAGACCAGAACAGCATCTCTACGCTTTCATGACTGGCTAAATTTTCTACTTTAATCCTGTTCCTACGATATAACGTAAACATAAATTCAGAACCATCACTGACTTGCTCACGATGTTTTATTTCCAAATATTTATTGTGGTTAATACCGTACTCTCCAGATTTATTGAACTTCAAGTCTGAGTATTTGATACCCATAATTTCATACTCATCAGTATCGTGATTTAAATATACATCAGTACGCCAAGGTTTCAGAGACTGTAGAATAACGTGTTTATTCTTAGCATTATTCGGAGTAATATCAATCTTCGAACCTACCTTACCATCCATATACTTCAACTTCTGAATCTCGGGACCATTACCCTTCTTAGAATACTTACGAACCATACCATGATCTCGCCGATAAAGTTCAAATGGAGATGCACTTACCTTTTTTACTGAATTATCATTTTGAACTTTTTCAACATAATCAGGATATTTATCCATAATATCCTCCAACAATTCGAAGGTACGTGGGTCATATCTTGCTAGTAGGAATTTAGTCTTATCTTTATCATAGATATTTTTAAAACGTGCGTATTCGGCCGCATCATAAATATTCTTTATCTTAGCAATGATATACTCTGAATCTTTTTTATCTTTCGCTAATTTACCAACTCTCGTTGAATACAAAGTTGAATCACTAACTTTACGATTCATCTTTTTATCTATTTGATGAGAAAACTTGATTCGATCGTCAGCGTTCATCAATTCATCCACGAATCCATTGTATGGTTGCTCGTAAACTGCCTTATCAAAATCCTTATCATCGAGTATCTCGCCAGTTTCAATATCAATGGTGTTAGATCCTATTTGTACCGGGAAAATGCTGGCACCTTTCTTCCAAATACGAAGGAAGGGCGTCGAGGCAATGATGGAAGCGTCGATTGCGTGATGGTGGAACGTCTCTCTTGTCTTACTAATATGCCAATGCTTACGCATATTGGATGTGAATTTACCACGGATGACAGTTACCTTCGTCTCAGAATCTTTTTCCTTGAAGAATTCTTGTAAGCTATTCAAAACGACTCGTGAAGAATATCTAGTATCAACTAAGTTTCTGGCAATGAATCTCTTACGAGTCTCAATATCATTGATATCTTCCATAAACAAATAATTTTTACGCTTGTCATGCAGCTTGTTATTCTTCATCACCATTGCTTTCATGACGTCGAAGCCTTGACCGTGACCTTCACTCATGAAGCCTAGCGGTGTTTTTTGACCTTTTATTTGATTCATCTCAGAGTAACACAGGGTCTTATTGTTGATACTATCGTCCAACGATACCGACTGCGGAATAATATGGTCGATTTCAAATTTGTCAGGATTACGTAACAAATCAGTAGCTGAAATTGGTTTACCATTATACAAATCAATTCCATCTTGTTGATACCAAAGTCTGATCTTAAAGAAAAGTTTTGCGCCATAGGTACGTAGTGCATCGTCAACGGCACTCTTGCTGGTTTTTTTAGCAATAGCATCCAATGCATCATCTTTTTGCTTTTTATTACTCTTTTGGAACTTAGCGATTTGATCCTTGGCGTCTTTTTCATTATCATCACGTGGCATTTCAACTACTAAATAATCGATATGTCCATAATTCTTTAAAATTTGGTTAACAATCTTTAGAGCTTCCCGAACGGATTTAGAGGCGACGGGATTGAAAATATCTTTAGCAATCTCCTTATAAGGTAAGAACTTGTTATTAGCAAAGCGTTCACCGTTATCTTTGATCAATCCCATCTCGTTTATCAATGTCATTTGTTCAACAGGTCGATCAATCATTTCTGGGATCAACAAATTCATCGTCTTAACAGATAATCGATGCCATTTATTATTAGTTTTAATGTCGAAACTATTCTTGTGATCGATAATGTATTGAATCAGTTCATCCGTCAAAAATTCATATTTTGGTTTTAATCTATGACTTAATTGCTTTCTAATTTCACCATTTTCAGTATTCAAAGTAACGATAAAACTCAATTCGTCCAAAAAGGCTACTGGCCAAGTGGTAATGTCGATGCCATCTACTTGGAAGTCCTTGCGAACTTTTCGATAAATTTTCATTCCACTGATTTCTGGTTTATCTGTTTTAGGATCCAAACGATATCCTTGGATCTCTTCCTCAGAACAATTAGCGACTTTTTTAATTAATTTCATCATTTGAATTGATTTAACTGTCGTTTTTAATTCATCTAGTATTTGTTTCTTTTCAGCCGTGGTTAATTTTTGGTCTTCATGATTCAAAATCCGTAAGTTATTCAAATCATTCAGCACGTTGAATTTTTGTGCGGTATAAGAAGCCGCTGAGGCACGCAATTCATCCGGATAAATCTTGTCGTGACCGATCAGTTCTTCAAATAAATTATCGAGAGTTCGACCATCTTCCTTGTAAATACCATAGTCACTTCGAGATTTTTCATTTCCGGGACCTACGAAATAATCTCTCTTTCTAGTTAAAATAGCGATATAAGCCTCTTCAAATTCCTCAGTCAAAATATCACTATAAAATTCACGTTGAGTTGCAATAATTCTTTTGGCTTCTTTAGCGAATTCTTTCGTTGGAAAGACATTCAGCAATATCTCTGATTCCTCATTATCTGGATCAGCCTGAACTTTTCCACGGACCGCATGATACTTATTCAGTCGTTCCAACTGAATCTCAGCGGGTGTCTTATCCTTTAGTTCAATAGTGTTGAGTTTCAAGCTATTAGCATAGTCTGTACCCTCTGACTCGTCGTCAGCATCTTTTAAATCATAACTGATACCTCGACGCTTGACTAAGTTATATAGCGCTGTCGCCACTTCTTCTCGTGTTAACTGCTGCGACAGTCCTTTGACCCTTAATTCATATGGATTGGCGTTATTATCAAATTCCTCAAAAAAATTGTCCCTGTCATAGGAATCAATCAATCCAAACTTATCAAATAATTTAACAACATCTTTTCGACGCTGTTTTTTACAATTACTCAATCTTCTAGAACCACGCATACCTCTGCGTGTTTCGTTCTCAGCTGCAACTGAACTATTAAATAATCTTGCACCTAATTCCAGTATTTTCCCAGCTTCGACGTCAATCACACTGTACCCAACCGATGCGACTCCAATATCTAATCCTAAACTTATTTTTTTATCCATAATAAGTATTCTCCCCAGATGACAATATTTTATAAGTTTAATATATCACAACTACAATAAGTAAAAAAATGTATCTAGGCATAAAAAAAGAACAAAATTATAAAAATTATGTTTTATAATTTTGTTCTTTTATATTTATAATTTTAAAAATCCAAACTAGGATCTGAATTCAAATCTAGACCAGCAAAATCACCTTTTTCATATTGAATCTGAGCGATAGCTCCGATCATTGCAGCATTATCGCCACAAAGTCGCAATGGTGGAAAAATCAACTCCAAATCAAGATTGCGTTTTTTAATTTCATTTTTCAAACGTTCTCGTAGACCTTGATTAGCGGCGACTCCTCCAGCAACGACTAGTTGTTTAACCGGATGTTGTTTGAGTGCTCTAAAGGTTTTGTTACTCAAGATATCCAAAACTGCACCTTGAAAACTTGCAGCTAAATCATTCTTATTCAATTCTTCGTGCACTTGGTCGGCATGATGTACTCGATTAATGAAAGAACTCTTCAAACCACTGAAACTAAAGTCTAAATTATCTTCTTGAACCATCGCACGCGGAAAATCGAAAATGTCTTGACCGATTGCGGCCATTTGATCAACTTGCTTACCCGCAGGATAGTTGATACCTAAGATGCGGCCAATCTTATCATAGGCTTCGCCGACAGCATCATCTCGTGTATCGCCTAATGTCGTGAATTCGCCCGGAGCTGTGACTAAAACTAATTCTGTATGCCCACCTGAAACTAACAGTGACATGAATGGGTATTGTAGGTCCGTAACGAAATTTGCGGAATAAATATGTCCTGCCAAATGGTTTACTTTGATCAATGGTAAATCATGTGCGAAAGCAACTGTCTTGGCAGCCATAATACCTATCAACAATGACCCGACCAGTCCCGGTCCATATGTGACCGCAACGGCATCGATATCGTCATACGTTACTGCAGCCTCTTCCATAGCCAATTCAATACAACGGGTGATTTCTTCCACATGATGACGACTAGCAACTTCAGGTACTACTCCTCCAAATCGTTGATGACTCTTAATTTGTGTAGCAATTATATTCGACAGTATTTCTTTGCCATTCTTGATCACAGCCACACTTGTTTCATCACAGCTACTCTCAAATGACATTATCAATGTATCTTTTTTCAAAATTTCTTCCACCTATAAATCCACCACCATCTCCAGTGCATCGTGGTGATTTCTAAAATAATACTTCTCATGAATTGTTCTGGTTTTGAAACCAAATGCTCGATAAAGGCTGATCGCGGAATCATTCTCAATGTCTGCCTCAAGTGAAAGAGTTAAAAATCCATATTTGCGACAATAATCAAAGACTTGATTCAAAAACAAATGACCAATTCCTAAATGTTGTAAGTCTGGCATGACGGCAACATTTGTTATATGAGCTTCGTTTTTATTCTTGAAGGACACTCCAATAAATGCCACACAAGTTTCATCTTCTACCAGTGACAAATAAAGTGCATTTTTATTTCTCAGCTCCATATCAACAATATCAGTTGGCCAAGGAACTGGTGTGGAATAAACTTTCTCTTGAATATTCATAAAATCACCAGTATCACTCGGTTTTGATTTTCTCAAAATGAAACTTCTGCTATCTATATTAACCGACTGTTGTTCAAAGGGATACTTTACTACATGTCCTGTTGGCCAAATTGTTTCTTTAAACTTCCTCAACATAGGAAATATTTCCGTCGTCCTTATGACCTTTTTCATACCAATCATACTCCGCCTGTGTTAGGCGCAAGTACGTCGGTACGAAACTATCGATATCCTTTATTGGTTCCATTGATTCAGCCAACTTAGCTAATTTCACAGCATCGGGAAGACTATCTTCTTCCAATATGATCTGGGCATGTGAATATTTTTCTCTAATCAGATCGGTTAATCTGGGAGTAGCATTAATAAATTCTAGTTTATCCTCATCGTATTTTTGTAAGAGTTCTAATAACTTAGTCATCGTAATGTGTTGATCCTCAACTATATTAGTTATTTTCCCCTGTTCATTCGAATAAACACCAGCGTAGGCATTGTCATTTCTTGCATCCATCAATGGGACACACAGTTTACCAGCATCCCCGTTAGCAGCTAATAATTGCAGACTAGACACTCCTACCAGAGGTTTGCCTAATGTAAAGGCTAACGTCTTAGCCACTGTCACAGCTATTCTAACTCCCGTATAGGACCCCGGTCCATCAGCAACAGCTATACGATCGATGTCGTCCACTGAAATATGAGCTTCATCCAATGAGCGCTCAATATCAGGTAACAGAGTAATACTGTGAGTTTTATTTTCAGTAGATTCAATGTGTGCAATCGCCTTGCCATCATCCACAACAGCAACACTTAGTGATTTATTCGATGTATCAAAAGCTAAAATTTTCATATGATCCCCTCGTTCTTAATAAAAATATTTTACCACACAATTTGACTACATAAGTAATCTGATAGGGCGCCTATAAATATGATTTGTATTTTTTAAAATAAAAAAATCGACCACTAACGGCCGATTCTGTTAAATCTAGAATTACTGATCCACTTAAGAATCAAATATAACAATCCTGTCTGATAAACTAAACTAAATAATTCCTTAAAGATTCTTGGAACCAAAACTGCCCAATATGGCATGTTTGTTATCATTTGGACCCATAAAGTATTCAATCCAGTATTAACTATCACTGTAACTAATAATACAGCAATGAAAGTTCTCAGGATAGTTACTTTATGATTGTAAAGTACGAATCCATAGATAAGGCCAGCAACTAGTGCTGAAAGTGTGAAGCCCCAGAAAAAGCCTGTGGATGCTTGCATTAACACATTGCTGATAATATCTGCGATCACATTAGCTATGGCAGCCTTGTACGGCCCAAAGTAATATCCCATTAGTCCTACTGCAATGAAACCAAATCCGACCTTCAAAGTATTACTACCGATCGATAGCTTACTCAAGACCATATCCATTGCAATTAGTAAAGCCATCCACGTCATCTCGTGGACACTGATAATACGACTCTTCGTATTCATTCTCGACATCTCCTTGTAGGAGCTGCCACAGCATATAACTAGAGGCTAACGAATTAACTAACTATATAAAGTGGCGAATGCGGAATCAAAATCGCAAGCTAGTGCTCTTCGTCTGATGTTCACATTCCGTTCCATCAGCACTTTACGCTTTGAATCCTACCCCATAAATAATTTTACCTAAACATAGTACCACAACTAGTAGTCTATACCTATATCTTTTGCTTATAACATTAGTTATATAAATCTGATAATTATTTCTCTTCCCAAGTGATCTGTGCCAAGGCATTTAATTCGCCGTCGTTTTTGATCCAGTGAGTAGTAACTAAATTTTCATTATCAATGTTCGCATATATCTCAGGCTTATTGTGAATGTTCAATTCTTTTTCGTACTTGATATCCATGCTCTTAGCGCGATGTTTTTCAACGAAATCAATTCCTAAGGAATCTACCATCCAGTCAAAGTAATAAGAATTATTAACGTGACGGTTTACATCAATATTGTAATATCCAATATGTTGTTCTTTTTTGATATCGTAATCTTTTGGTTCGCGCAGGCGGGCAAATCGTTTGATCTTCGTGATTTCCTCAGCACCGAACACGTCTGTCAATTTTTCAGCCGCACTGACCATCTTACGTTCCTTTACATCGATAATAACGAAGGCACTAGTCAGATCAACCATCCGATTGCCATCTAAATCATCGATCCAAAAGTCTCGATAGAAGAAGTATTTGTTATAACTAGTAGCTCGTGTACTGACTTTTAATTTCTCACCTAGTGTTGGCATTTTCTTAATATCCATATGATACTGAACGACGACCCATCCCAGTCCACGTTGTACCATTTCTGAACTATCAGAATCTGACTCATGTAATTGCTTCTCGGATATTAACAACATGGCATCTATCAACGATGACAAACGCATATCTCCGGTTAAATTTGCAAAATAAAAAGGAAACTCGATTTCTTGTGAATAAATTTGTTCTGCCACTATATCATTCCTTTCCGATTCCGTGGTATAGATTATAAACGATCTGCTTACGTATGTCGTTTTGATTAGCTATTTCTTTGATGGCTTTATTAGGTTTTTCACCTGATTGAATCAATAGATCGATTGCATTGATGATTTCTGAATCCGTCATATCTTCAGATTCTTCAATTACTTTACCAGATATTATCAGTACGTACTCACCCTTTGGTTCATTCTCCTGATAATATTCGATAACTTGGT
This sequence comes from Companilactobacillus sp. y65-5, assembly GCF_057541095.1. Classification (NCBI taxonomy): domain Bacteria; kingdom Bacillati; phylum Bacillota; class Bacilli; order Lactobacillales; family Lactobacillaceae; genus Companilactobacillus; species Companilactobacillus sp. y65-5. Next base: position 76,939 of record NZ_BAAJOA010000009.1, on the reverse strand, counting down.
CAATCGTTCCCCGTAAGAAGGCTTCGTGAATCTTGGTCAATTCGCGCGCCAAGGTGATTTTTCGGCTTCCACCAAAGTATTGTTTTAAGTCTTCAATAGTCTTCACTACACGGTAAGGCGATTCATATACAATCGATGTTTCTTCCCTTTGTGACAAGTTTTCTAAAGCAGATGTTCGTTCTTTACCTTTACGAGGTAAAAAGCCATAAAAGTAAAAGGGTTGCGGTTCAATTCCTGACGCAATCAGGGCGGTCGTTGAAGCACTGGCCCCTGGTAATGGAACGACCGAGATTTCGGATTCGATCGCAGCCTTGACTAATTCCTTACCTGGGTCACTGATTGAAGGCGTGCCGGCATCACTTACTTGTGCGATATTTAAGCCCGAATTCATCTTCTCAACTAATTCTGGGATTCTTTGAGCCGTGTTGTGCTCGTGGAAACTGATCAAATCTGTTGTGATCTCAAAATGATTCAACAAATATTTAGTATTCCTAGTATCTTCAGCCGCAATTAAATCGGCATCCTGCAAAGTTTTGACAGCTCGAAAGGTCATGTCATCTAGATTACCGATCGGCGTTGGCACCAAAAAAAGGCAGCCCTTCGAATTATTAACAAAACTCCTTTGTTCATTCATTCAAAATGCTCCCTTGTTTATTTTTTATTTGGTTTACTATGATTTCCATAAATCACTCCGAGACAGAAGACACATTCTTCATTTTCTTTACGATGAGAACCATAAAATTGTTGGCATACGTGAAAGCCTTTATGATACAACTTTTCTAAGTTTAAACGTGAAGTAGGTAATTCACTTTCATTAAAACTTTTATCTTCATAGCCCAGTTTTTCTAACTGTTTACGAAGATTATGATTCTCCATCTTAAGCTCTTCTTTTTCCTCTAAATCTTTTGATAGTTGCTCTTTGAGGGTATCGACCTGACCACTCAAACTACTTAATTGATTAGAGATAGATTCAAACTTATCATACAAATCTTTTTCTGCCATTATCTCACCTACTAACTAACAAATTTTAATGACAAATCCTCTAAAATTGCTTGAAACGCGACATTGCTTTTCCACATTTCTTCAGCTTTAAATAATTCATCCGAAAAACTAACAATCTGTTGAATACTTTTTTTTGAAAGAACATCTTCTTGAATAAGAAGTGATTTATTTAAATTGTACCTAAAAGATAATATATCACTAAACATCTGATTCATCATATCAAAAACCAAATGTTGATGATCTTTGTTCTCCACCAAAGGCATGATATCGGTCTGAACATCTATAAAACTATTTATTCTTTTTTGGTTACATTCCTGCATCCAAATAACCAAAGCAGCCGCTAATTGCTGATAACCTTCACCAGTAGTAGCCTGTAAAAATTTAATATCTGAAATTTTTAAGGCTGATTTGGCCTGTTCAGGTTTATATCCTAATTTTACTAAAGTATTGATTTCTTCTTCATTGCTCTTATTCGACAAATGGAAGATCTGAACACGAGACCGAATCGTCTGCAACAATTGCTTAGCTGAATCGGCTAACAAAATGATCATCAAATTACCTTCTGGTTCTTCGATCGTCTTCAACAAATTATTGCTGGCAGCATTAGTCATTTTCTCAGCTTCATCAATGATCAGGATTCTGCGATTTCCTTGAGTAGCTGTCATATTTACTTCTTTTTTGAAGTATTTAATATCGTCGACACCAATGCTTTGTTTATCAGTTTTTATTTCCAAAACATCAGGATTATCTCCTAAGGCGATGGTTTGACATCTCTGGCACGTTTGATCTGGGATTCCAGCTTGTAAGTTATCGCAAAACTGACTTTGAGCTAACCAAATAGCCACTTGTTGACGGGATTTAGAAGAAGCACTATCAATCAAGTAAGCATGTGACAACATATTTGATTGAATGATCTTTTGAAATTCACGCAATACTTTAGGTTGCTCTTCTATTAAACTTTCCATTATTAGAATTTAACAAATTTATCCACAGGTAGGATAAAACAAGTAGCTCCTCCCACTTGAACTTCAATCGGATCATTGATCCCAGCTGCTTCTGGCAAAGCAAAAGTTGAAGTCACGAATTGTGTTCTAGTGTGACAAGTTTTCTTGATCACTTCAAGCGCTGGATCTACCTTGTCATCTTCAACACCAATGATGAAAGTTGAATTACCTGATCTTAAAAATCCACCTGTTGAAGGAAGTTTAGTCGCACGGAAGCCTTCCTTTACTAGATGTGTCTGTAATTGTTGACTATCTTTGTCTTGAATAATCGCTAAAATGAGTTTCATTTTACTTACCTCCATTAAATACCTTTGGAAATCTATTGATGATAACATCCAATGCATCAGAAACAACTTTTTCAGGTGCTTGCTCTGCGTTGATACTCTTTATTCTATCAGGATTAGCCTGTACTAAGTCAAGATATGTGTCATGAACACGTTTGTGAAAACTCAACGCTTCTTGTTCCAAGCGGTCCATTTCACCTTCGTGATCTTTGCGAATTCTGGATATTCCAACTTCTGGTGAAACGTCAAAATAAATCGTCAGATCCGGCAAGGTCCCATCGATGGCAAAGTCATTAATGGCTGCGACTTCCTTCGTACCGATCTCACGTCCACCGCCTTGATACGCAATCGAACTATCCACGAATCGATCACTCAATAATACCTTGTCACTAGCTACGGCTGGTCTGATTACGTCAACTACGTGTTGTCTACGTGCAGCAGCGTACAGTAAGGCTTCAGTTCTATCGTCCATTTTTTCGTCATGAACTGCCAAAATTATTTTTCTGATTTGTTCAGCTATTTCACTACCACCTGGTTCACGAGATTCAATTACTTCTTTTGTTGTATGCTCCCTAAGTAGTGGGACCAGTGCATTCAAAGCCGTAGTTTTTCCAGCTCCATCTGGTCCTTCGAACGATATAAATATCCCTGACATTAATATTCTCCTTTTGATACATTGGTTCCATTTTACTTGATTATAGTATTCCGGTAAACCGATCACTGATCAATATCACTCCAAAATACTAAAAAAAGAATCTCAACTTACAAATCTATTAATTTAAAGACTTGTGTAGTTAAGATTTTTTAGTTTAAAACATTATCAACTTACGAAGAAAAATTCTCTAATATTACCAGTGCTTCTCAGCTCTACTAGGTTGTTTCAAGAATGTATCTTCATCACCAAAAATAATATCAGTAGTGTGCTTAGCCTGTGCCTTACGACGTCTAGCTTCTAAATACAAGAATTGATATTTAGCGCGGTCAATTCTCAATTGCAGACGGGCTTCATCTGAAACTTCCAGTGAATTATTCATCAAATGTTGCGCATTACTAATTTCACGTTGGATATTGTGAATACTATCCATCAAACGATCATTTTCCATCTTTTCAACACTGATTTTTTTTCTACCAAACATGTTAGATCTCCCTGCGACCTAGAACTGCACTCTTCAAAGTCATCTCGTCGGCATATTCAATATCGGAGCCAACAGCTAATCCGTGTGCTAATCTAGTTACTTTTATTCCTGCTGGTTTTACAAGTTTGGCTAAATATTGAGCTGTCGCTTCTCCTTCAGGAGTAGCATTTGTAGCTATGATCAGTTCTTGAACTTGATCATTATCGCGTAAACGATTAAGCAATAACTTAATATTCAAGTCTTCTGGTCCAACACCGTCAACTGGGGACAACACGCCACCGAGAACATGATACAATCCATTGTAACTGTTCATGTCGTCTAGTGACATTATGTCCTTAGGTTGTTCAACGACCAGAATTGTTGATTGGTCACGATTTTTATCACTACAAATAGAACAGATCTCATCCGTAGTAATATTTCCACAGATTTTGCAAAACTTCAAATCAGTCTTTGCGGCCATGAGATTGTCAGCGAATTCTTGCACTTGACTCTTATCCATGCCTAAAGTAAAAAACGCCATCCTAGTCGCTGTTTTGCGGCCAATTCCTGGCAACATCATATAACTATCAATTAATTTTGAAATTGGCTCTGGATATTTCATTTATTACATCAACCCGTTTGTGTATTTACCTAACTTGGCATCTTTATCATTGTCGACCTTTGCTACACCATCATTCATAGCGTCGATGATCATATCTTGAAGTGTATCTGGATCATCTGGATCAATAATCTTTTCATCGATTTTAATATCTAATACTTTTTTATCACCGTTTAATTTAACAACAGCGAAGTCATCAACTGAATGACCTTCATATTCTGTCTTACTCAATTCCTCTTGAGTAGCAGCAACCTCTTTTTGCATCTTTTGAGCTTGGCGCATGATATTAGCCATGTTTCCGCCCATACCACCCATATTTGGCATTCCTTTACTCATAATTATTTTCTCCTTTATTAATTAATCATCTTTTATTTCAACCACACCGTCGTCACCAAACAATTTTAACGCTTCGTCAACGGTAGGGTCAGTCTTCTTTTGTTCTGATTTAGATTTTACATTTTTATTCTGACCAGAATCAATATTATTTGCTATATATTCTTTACGAATCTCAGGCCATTGTGCTTTTGGCACTAGAACAACCTGACAATCTTTTTTTAGTAGTCTACCTACATTATTAGTCAATTCATCTAAGAATCCATCTTGAGCTGTTTCAAACCACATCTCATAATCAAACGCCACAACGATTCCTTCACTTGACGCTGCAACTGGTTCTGAAACTCTCATTATAGACCTTTGCGTGATAGATAGCATACTCATCAAATCCGGCCAAATATCTTTAGCTGTATTGAGATCATCCTTGGTAGCATTCTCCAACACTTGATAAATAGCTGTTTTGTTAAGGTGCGAATTTTTCTTGGATTTACGCTTTGGTTTGACATTCGTCTGAGAACTAGGAGTTCCTTGAATGGGCGGTCGATCAGATAATTCTTGAATCTGCTGTTTCAAGTTATTGATCTCATCGTCCAGTTGATCCACTCGGTGATCAGCTTCAGGAACAGTCACATTGGTTTGTGCCGTCACTGGCTGTTCGATCTTAGGTTCACTGATCTTGACGGTCAATATTTCCATATAAACATCAGTTTGATTAGAATTCTTGAGATTCTTTTGGGTCGCACTAACTTGATCGACGATATAGAACAACCTAGTATTGTCAAACTTATCAGCAATTGTTAATAATTCATCCGTCATAACAGATTTATCCATTTTTTGCGACAAGTCGGAATTAGAATTATATAAGATCAAGTTTCGACAGACACGGATGATCATTTCTGTGAATCTCATCGCTGAACGTCCACTGGCTAATATCTGATACAGACTAGAAAGCGCATCTGCCGGTTTGTTATCTGCGATTGCTGTCATGTATGAAACAATTTGTTCATTACTCAAGGCACCAGTAACTTCTTGAGCATTCTTCAATGTTAACTCATCATCGCCATATGACAATGCCTGATCCAAAATACTCAGTGCATCACGCATACCACCTTCAGCCGAAGCGGCTATGATATTCAGTGCCTCATCATCATAATTGATGTGTTTATCATCCAAGATAAAAGTCATTCTATCTAAGATGTCTTGACGTGAGATTCTTCTAAAAGTAAAACTTTGTGTTCTAGAAATAATTGTTGCAGGAATCTTTTGTGGTTCAGTAGTCGCTAAGATGAACATCACGTTAGCCGGCGGTTCTTCCAATGTCTTCAAGAGAGCGTTGAACGCCCCTTGAGATAACATATGGACTTCATCAATAATATAAACTTTAAACTTAGCTTCAGTCGGTGCATATTTTACTTTGTCTCGAATATCACGGATCTCTTCAACACCGTTGTTCGAAGCAGCATCGATCTCGATCACATCATTCAGACGGTTTTCATTAGCAGCCTTACAGATTTCACATTCGTTACAAGGCTCACCATCATGTGGGTTCAAACAATTAACTGCCTTTGCTAAGATCTTAGCACAAGAAGTTTTACCAGTACCACGTGGTCCACTGAATAAATAGGCATGACTAGTCATCTTGCTTGCAACCGCATTACGTAAGGTCTGCGTGATGACGCCTTGGCCAATCACATCTGAAAAAGTTTGGGGACGCCAAACTCGATATAGTGCTTGATATGCCATATTTCCTCCTTGCTTTAACACAGTACTTAAATTTTACCACAAATAATCATACAGACTTATGAAAATGATTAGACTCTAGAAAATAAAAAAACTCCTAATCCGTTAAGATTAGGAGGCTAATTTACAAAACAAAAGGCACATGGCACAACTCACTTAGTGCTGCTTTCTTCCGAACCTGACACGATTCGCAAGAGCACCATTGCCCTAAGGCCTTTCGGCACTAACTATATTACTATAAATCACAGTTGAATGCTACTTTTTACGACGGATTTCTCTAAAGAAATTACGAAGTAAGTCTCCAGTCTCTTGTTCTTTAACATTAGCCAATACCGTTGGTTGATGATTATAGCGTGTGTCAGTCAGTAAATTTACGATCGAGCCAACGGATCCGGCTTTAGGATCATTTGCACCAAAGATGACTTCCTCAACACGGCTATTGATAATAGCACCTGCACACATGGGGCAAGGTTCCAAGGTCACAAATAGACTAGTATGCTCTAAGCGCCAACTACCGACTACTTCACAGGCTTGCTCAATAGCGATTATCTCAGCGTGTTTAATGGCATTCTGTGTCTCTTCACGTTCATTGGAGCCACGGCCGATGATCTCTCCTGATTGATTGTCTACAATAACACAGCCAATAGGCACTTCCTCTCGTTGCTGTGCTTTGATTGCTTCAGCAATTGCTTGATCCATATAATTATTGATTTGTTCGTCTGAAAATATCATTTAGTTAAACCATCTTACTCCTCAAAATATAATAACCCTTTTCACGAGTAACGATTTCAACATTCCCATAAGTCGTCTCCATCAACTTCTTGGCAGAAGGTGCACCTTGTTTCTTTTGAATAACGATCCACAGTTCACCATTGTCATTCAAGTGTTCTTTAGCACCACTAATAATCCCTGATACTACGTTCTTACCGGCTCTGATCGGTGGATTAGACACGACAATGGCGTATTTATCAGTGATATTATCATAAATATTTGATTCAAAAATATTAACGTTCTTAATATGATTTGTTTCAGCATTTTTCTTTGCCAGATCCATCGCACGTAAATTGACGTCGGTCATGTCAACTTTTCTATCATCTTGTTCTTTTGCTAAAGATAATCCGATTGGACCATAACCACAACCAACGTCAAGAATATTACCTGTTGGTATCTCATCGAAGTTAATAGCCTCGATCAATACTCGTGATCCAAAATCAACTGTTTGCCGTGAAAAAACTCCAGCATCTGAAGTGAAATTGAAATTATTATTTCGTAAAGTGAAGTTGAATTCTTTTAGTTCATGCTCTAATTCATTTGAGTTTTCAAAATATTGATTAGCCATACTTTTTTCCTTTCTAAAGGCGAAAATGAGGACAAAAAAATAATCCTCTTACGAGGATTAATTTTATCATAATAAACTTATTAAAAGTTATTATTTCAAAGTAACTGTTGCGCCAACAGCTTCTAGTTTAGACTTCATGTCTTCAGCGTCAGCCTTAGCAACGCCTTCCTTGATAACCTTAGGTGCGCCATCAACAAGGTCTTTTGAGTCTTTCAAGCCAAGTCCTGTGATACCACGAACTTCCTTGATAACCTTAACTTTTTCTTGACCTGTTTCTGTAAGTTCAACGTCGTATGAGTCTTTTTCAGCAGCGTCGTCGCCACCAGCAACTGCACCTGCAGCAACTGGAGCAGCAGCTGTAACGTCAAATTCTTCTTCGATAGCCTTAACAAGGTCGTTAAGTTCTAGAATTGAAGCATCTTTTAAATCTTCGATAATCTTTTGTGTATCTAAAGCCATTTTAATGTCCTCCAAATTATGTTTGTTTTTTTATTTAAAAATTAAGCAGCTGGTTCGTCGTCTTTCTTTTCAGCAACAGCTTTAATAGCCAATGCAAAGTCGCGAACTGGAGCTTGTAATACAGATACCAACATTGATAGTAAGCCGTCTCTGTTTGGTAGTGTTGCAAGTGCTTGAATTTCTTCAAGAGATGCAGCTTTACCTTCGATGATTCCACCCTTGATTTCAACGGATTCAACATCTTTGGCATACTTAGCAGCAACCTTTGCAGGTGCAACTGGATCTTCTTCAGAATAAGCGATGGCTGTTGGGCCAACGAAGAATTCTTCAAGACCTTCTAATCCGGCTTCTTCAGCAGCACGTCTTAAGACAGTGTTCTTGATAACCTTCATAGTAGCACCTTGCTCACGTAATTCAGCACGCATGCTAGTAGCTTGTTCAACTGTAAGACCTAAGTAGTCAATAACAATAACTGACTTAGCGCCTTTTAAGTTAGCAGCAACCTCTGTAACAAGTGCTTCTTTTTGTGCTAGTTTTTCTTGCTTCATTATTACGTTTCACCTCCACAATTTATTTTAGTTAATTCTACAAATTTAAGGCTAAAATAAAATCTCTGCGCCCAAAGGACACAGAGATTAATTAACAATCTTCTGGCCTCGGCAGGATATTAAGATTCACATCACCTGAGTCTTCGGTAGAAATCAACTATTGTACATTATCATTATTTTGGTTATTAGTCAACATTAAGCGTTGATTTTTAGACCAGGGCCAAATGTTGATGTCATATTAACACTAACAATATAGTTACCCTTCAATGATGCAGGACGTGCCTTTGCGATAGCATCGTAGAATGCGCTAAAGTTAGCAACAATCTTGTCAGTATCGAATGACAACTTACCAATAGGTGCGTGGATCAATCCATTAGGATCTACACGGTAAGTAACTTGTCCAGCTTTGATATCATTAACAGCTTTTGTAACATCCATTGTTACAGTACCTGTCTTAGGGTTAGGCATCAAACCTTTAGGTCCAAGTACACGACCTAAACGTCCAACTTTAGCCATCATTGGTGGTGTTGCAACAGCAACATCAAAGTCCAACCAACCATCTTGAATTTTTTCAACAAGATCGTCAGAACCAACAACGTCAGCACCGGCAGCTTCTGCAGCCTTAGCTTGTTCACCTTCAGCGAAAACGATAACTTTTTGTGTTTTACCTGTTCCGTTAGGTAGAACAAGGGCACCACGAATTTGTTGGTCAGCTTGTTTTGGATCTACATCCAAGTTAATTGCAACTTCAACAGTTGCGTCAAATTTTGCATAATCTACTTTTTTAAGTAAGTCAGCAGCTTCTGAAGCAGAATAAGTCTTATCCTTATCAACTTGCTTCATAGCTTCCATATATTTTTTTCCATGCTTAGCCATGCTAAGTTCCTCCTTGCTTTGTGGTCTATTGGGGATTTTCCCCTCCCACTTGTTAAGAATACTTTCGTATCCCTGTAAACTGCTTCTTGTCTAGTCTTCTACTGTAAAGCCCATACTTCTTGCAGTACCAGCAACCATACGCATTGCAGATTCAACACTTGCAGCGTTTAGGTCTTTCATCTTGGTTTCAGCAATTTCGCGAACTTGGTCGTTTGTGACTGTGGCAACTTTATTAGTGTTAGGTTCGCCAGAGCCCTTTTCAACACCAGCAGCCTTCTTCAAAAGAACAGCTGCAGGTGGTGTCTTAGTAACGAAGTCGAATGAACGGTCTTCATATACTGAAATAACAACAGGAATGATCATTCCTTGTTGATCTTGTGTACGTGCATTAAAGTCCTTTGTAAATGCAACGATGTTAATACCAGCTTGTCCTAAAGCAGGACCAACTGGTGGAGCTGGAGTAGCCTGACCAGCAGGAATTTGTAATTTTACTACGTTAGCAACTTTTTTAGCCACGGTGCATACCTCCTTAGTCCGTGATGTGGTCATATTGAGAATCTAAATTTTCTCTCCCACATGTATGTTCAAAAAACATACCGTCTTATAATATCACGGATTATACCCTTTATCAATATGATTTATTATTTTTGTACGTCGCCGAAGTCAACTTCAGCACTAGTCATACGTCCAAACATATCGACGTCAACTTTAAGTTTGTCATGATCAGCATCGATTTCTGTAACCTTACCAGTCATGTTTGCGAATGGTCCATTAACGATCGTAACGTTCTCACCGACTTCAAAGTCATTGCCAGCTTTGACACTGATTCCAAGATCATCAAGAATGTGATCAATTTCTTCTGGTAATAATGGTGCCGGCTTACTTCCTGAACCGTGACTTCCAACAAATCCTGTAACACCAGGTGTATTACGAACAACGAACCATGATTCGTCACTCATAACCATTTCAACTAAGACATATCCTGGGAAAGTCTTTTTCATTTCTGTTTTTTGTTTACCATTTTTTGTTTCTGTTTCTTCTTCTTCAGGAACTACTGCACGAAAAATATAATCTTCCATACCCATTGATTGAGCACGTGATTCCAAGTTTTCCTTAACTTTATTTTCGTATCCTGAATAAGTATGCAGAACATACCATTGTTTGTCGCCAGCTTCAGTCATAATTTCCTCCAAAAATCAAAATAAAAAAACCCCGAACGGAGTCGAAGTTTTCTTTCATTACTCAAATAATATCAAATTATTCGTCTACTTACAATGTTATTTGCTTCCCATAATGAATTGTTGTAGTAATGCTACTAGTCCCCAATCAATAGCGGCGAAGAAAATAGCATACATCAAAGATGTGGCGATAACAGTCCATGTATCACGTCTGTTTTCCTTTGCAGTAGGCCAAACGACCAATTTCATTTCTTTTTTTACACTACCAAAAAATTTAAATAATTTCATTTAGTCCTCCAAATTAACGTGTTTCTTTATGCAATGTGTGTTTGCCACAGTGCTTACAAAATTTTTTAACTTCAAGACGTTCTGTGCGGTTTGGATTCTCAGAAATCGTATAATTTCTAGATCCACAAACGCTACAAGCTAATGCTACTTTTCTTAATCCCATTAGTATCTCCACATTCTACGCAGTTTATGTCTTATACATTATAAATTTTTAAGTCTGAAAAGTCCATGACAAACAAATGACAAATTATAAATGTTCTATCATTTTTAAGCGACACCTATTAGCGGCGCGGTTTAACTGCTTTTGATTACACATTGCAATTTCACAAGCCATCTGCATTTGGATTTCTCCTAACAAAAATTTTAAGGCAATCAGTTCTAATCTGCTTAACTCAGCGACTGCTTGCTCAAAATGGCTTGATGTATCTAACAAATGAACGTAATTTCGAATAAATTCCTCAGAATTTTCATTATTCATCACCTGTTCGTATGAACACGCTAATTGGTTGGCTTGACGTTTAATTGTATTTTCACGTCTGACAATATCAACTATATGATTTCGAAATTTTAATTTAAAAAAACTGCCGAACTTGGAGCCACTCGATCCGTCAAAAGCTTTACAAGTTGCGTAACAAATTATCAGTGCTTCTTGGTACCAGTCATTCTTATCATATAGTCCAATCTGATATTGGCAGGACATATTGTCGATCATCGGCCGATAACGTTCGACCAGTAGTTTTAATGCGCTTGAACTCTCGTCCTCCTTTACAAGCTTAATAAGCTCTACTTCAAATTCATTCATTCTTTTGGTACCCATCCTTATTATTATTACAGAATGGTTTTCCTATTTAAAAATATCATGTATCTTATGCTAGTTTAAGAGAACATTTGTTTACAAAAACTTCGTTATAAATATAGTTCGTATATCTATGAAAGCATTCTTATACAAAAAAAGATCTCATCTATATGTTGCACAGATAAGACCCCTTGATTTATGAATGTCTTGAAGCAAATGCTTGATACAACAGTACACCTGTCGCTACCGAAGCGTTCAAGCTTTGAACATGACCTACCATCGGTATGCTTAAAGTTTGGTCAACTTGTTTGAGAACTAATGGCGAAACACCCTTACCCTCATTACCGATGACCAGTGCTACTGGACCCTTGGCATTCCAATTACGGTAGTTGTCACCTTCCATAGCCGTACCAAAGACCCAGACATTTTGTTTCTTCAAGTCGTTGATAGTATTGACTAAATTAGTAACCCGAACTACTGGCACATGCTCAATAGCACCTGTAGAAGTTTTGGCTACTACGGAAGTTAATCCTGTTGAACGATGTTTAGGTACGATGATTCCATGAACACCAACCGCGTCTGCTGTTCTCAATATCGAGCCTAAATTATGTGGATCTTCAATTTTATCTAAGATCAAAATAAATGGATCTTCATTTTTTTTCTTTGCGGCTTTGAAAATATCAGCTAATTCAGCATATTGATAAGGCGCAATATATGCTGCCATCCCTTGATGATTTCCACCATTGCTGATGTCATCTAGTTTATTCTTAGGGACCTCTTGAACGATCAACTTACTACGTTTAGCAAGTTCGATAACTTCACCGATATGCTCGCTCTTTAAACCTTTTTGGACCAAGACCTTATTAACACGTTGTCCAGCTGTTGGCGATCTCAGTAACTCAACTACTGAATGATGACCAAAAACTAATTCTACTTCTTCATTATCATTCTCATTGCTATTCGAATTTTTCCGCATCAGTTTCCCCCGATTCTACTTTGTCGATACACCATTGCGCAAGTTCTGCCAAGCGCTCTTTTTGACCGCTGACATCCAAATATCCAAATAGTGCTTCAAATCCAGTGGACATGTGATAAGTGATGACACTTGTATTTTTTGCCTTGGTATTTTTTTTGGCGTTACGACCATTCTTATAAACCCTGATCTCGTATTCTGACAATACACCTTCATCGATCATGAGAGTGATCAGAGATGCCTGCGCTTTGGCGGATACATAATGTGTCGCCTTATTTTGTAGCTGATTGACTTTGGTAATATCAAGGTCCAACAAATGCTCACGAACAAATACTTCGTATACAGCATCACCTAAATAAGCCAATGTAACTCCGTTTAACTGTTCAATCTTAACCATCTATATGCCACCGTGTTCCTTGTGGAGTATCTTCTAAGATAACTCCCATTTCCTTCAACTTATCGCGTAATTCATCACTAGTTGCAAAATCTTTGTCCGCACGTGCTTGATCACGTTTTTCTACCATTGCTTGAATTTCTTCTGATAGATCTTCTTTTTCACCGAATTGAATTCCTAAAATACCGGCTAAATTAGACAGAGCATCCAAGATATACTTGGCACTGTCAGCGTTAATCTCGTCTTCGGAACTATAATTATTAGCTAGAGTCACTAATTCAAAAATCTCCGTGATTCCATTCTGAACATTGAAATCATCATTCATCGCAATTTTGAACTTATCAGTGATGGAATCTACCTTCGATTGGATGTCATCGGCACTACCAGCAGCACTGTCCAATCTGAAGTTCAAGTTATTAAAGGCGGTTCTGATTCGTTCGTAGTTATCAGCCGCTTTTTGTAAGTTGGATTTTGAATATTCCAGTGGTCGGCGATAGTGCGTCGAAGATAGGAAGAATCTCAAAACTTGTGGATCGACCGTCTTGACCAAGTCATGGACTGTAACGAAGTTCCCAAGTGATTTACTCATTTTTTCGTTATTTTCAACCGTTACGAAGCCATTGTGCATCCAGTAATTGACAAATTTCTTACCCGTTTTGGATTCACTCTGAGCGATTTCATTCTCATGATGTGGAAACTCTAAATCTTGACCCCCACCGTGAATATCAAAAGTATCGCCCAGATACTTAGTTGACATGACTGAACATTCGATATGCCAACCCGGACGGCCTTCCCCCCAAGGGGAATCCCATTTTATCTCACCGGGTTTTGCTTTTTTCCAGAGGACGAAATCAATTGGGTCTTGTTTCTTATCGAATTCGGCTTCGCCGATGTGCTCACTTGCACCTTGAACTAATTGATCAATATCTTGATCAGATAATTCACCGTAATGCTTGAATTTACGTGCCCGATAGAAGACGTCACCTTGTGATTCATAAGCATAATCCTTAGCAACCAAGTCAGAAATGAACTCAATTATTTCTTTGATATTCTCAGTAGCGCGAGGATTGACGGTTGCCCGTTGGACATTCAACTTGTTGATATCTTCGAAGAACGCTTTGATAAACTTATCGGCCACTTCTGGGACTGTGATATTTTCACGATTGGCTTCTTTGATCATCTTATCATCGACATCAGTGAAGTTAGATACGAACTTGACCTTATAGCCTGAATATTCCATATAACGTCTGATCGTATCAAAAGCGACGATCGAACGAGCATTACCAATATGAATATAATTGTAGACAGTGGGACCACAGACATACATGTGGACCTCGCCAGGAGTTAGTGGTTTAAATTCTTCTTTTTCACGTGTTAGGGTGTTAAATATTTTTAGCATATATTCTCCTTTCTACAAGAAAAAAGAGATTGAGGCAAAACAAAAAGTTTTCCTTCAACCTCTTTTTTTAGTTATGTATTTTTATTTCATTTGACTCAATGTCTTATCAATATTTGCTAGAGCTTTGTCTTTACCGATCAATTCAATAGCTTCGGCGATTGCTGGACCATGCATTGTACGTGTAGCAGCGATTCTGGCTGGCATGTAGAGTTTTCTACCCTTAACACCAGTATCAGCACGAACTCCTTGAATAGCAGCCATGATTTGCGTTGCTGTGAAACGATCTAGTTTCTCTAACTTAGTCCGCAAGTCTTCAATAGCTGTACGAGAATCATCGTCCTCTAATTCAGTTTGTTCATCGTCAGTCAATACGTCTGGTTGATTGAAGAAAATGTCAGATAGTTCCACGATTTGTTGTGTATATGACATTTGTGGCATGTACAATTCTGTCAAATGTCTTACCCATTGGATCGTATTAGTATCTGGGTTTTCCGGCATACGTTTTGCTTCGATCAAGTTTTCAAGCGTCAAATCAGTTATTTCACTGACATCAGCTGTCTTAACGTATTGGTTGTTGACCCATTCTAATTTCTTTTGGTCAAACTTAGCAGGCGACTTACTCAAGCGAGCCTCATCAAAAATCTTGATGAATTGTTTGCGATTGAATAATTCGTCTTCACCGACTGGTGACCATCCTAAGAGAGCAATGAAGTTGAACATTGCTTCTGGAAGATAACCTAGTGCACGATATTGTTCAATAAATTGTAGGATCGATTCGTCACGTTTACTTAATTTCTTACCTGTTTCAGTATTGATGATAAGTGTCATGTGACCAAACTTAGGTGCTTCCCAACCTAATGCTTCATAGATCATTAATTGTTTAGGAGTGTTAGCAACGTGGTCATCACCACGCAGAACATGACTGATCTCCATCAAGTGGTCGTCAACGACTACGGCAAAGTTATAAGTAGGCATGCCATCGCGCTTTTGAATAACCCAGTCTCCACCGATAGTATCTGAATCGATTGAAACCTTACCTTTAACGATGTCATCCCATTCGTAAGCTTTACCAACTGGTACATGAATTCTTACAACTGGAGTGAGTCCGGCATCTTTTGCTTCTTGGATCTTAGCAGCCTTTTCTTCTTCAGTCATGCCGGCAAATTCATACTCATAATGAGGCATTTCGCCATTAGCTTCTTGTTCTTCACGCATCTTTGTAAGCTGTTCTTCAGTCAGATATGATTCGTAAGCTAGTCCCTTATCAAGCAACTCTTGAATATATTTTTGATAAATTTCTTTTCTTTCTGATTGACGATATGGACCATAATCTCCACCGACATCTGGACCCTCATCCCAATCAACACCGAGCCACTTGAGGTTTTCTAGTTGGCTTTGTTCTCCACCTTCAACATTACGCTTTGTATCTGTATCTTCGATACGGATCACAAAAGTTCCCTTATGTCTTCTCGCAAAGAGGTAATTGAAGATAGCCGTTCTAGCATTACCAATGTGTAAATGTCCTGTTGGACTTGGTGCATATCTCACACGAATTTTATTATCTGACTTTTTTGCCATTTCTACGTTCTCCCCTTTTATTTCTAGAATTGTTCTTAGAATCCTTATTGGCATTATTAGGAGTCTCTTTAGAACCATTCTTCTTATTACTATTGTTACCTGTACTACTTTGGATACCATTCATTGAATGCTTAGGCTTAGCAAATATCATTTTACCAGCATCTGTTTGTAGTGCGCTAGTTACGACGACATCAACTTGCTTATCGATGAAGTATTTACCATCCTCGACAACTACCATTGTTCCGTCCTCTAAGTACGCTACACCTTGTTCTCGTTCAGTACCCTCTTTAATTACTTTAACAGTCATTGTTTCACCTGGCAAAATCATCGGTTTCAAAACTTTGGCCAGTTCGTTGATGTTAAGTACTTGAACGTTCTGAAATTCACTCACCTTACTTAAATTATAGTCATTAGTTAGCACAGCGCCACCTATTTCTTTGGCTAATTTAAGTAATTTCATATCTACTTCAGGAATATTATCATAATCACGTGTCGTTGTTTCGATATTTATCGTCTGATCCATTTTCATTTCATTTAAAATATCCAGGCCACGGCGACCTCGTTCACGCTTCTGATTATCACTAGAGTCAGAGATGAGTTGTAATTCATGGACCACAAAATCAGGAATCATGATCTTTCCCTCAAGAAAGCCCGTTTGCGCTAACTGATGAATTCGTCCATCGATAACTACGGAAGTATCCAAAATCTTATATGGATAAAATTCTTTTTTAGCTGAGCGACGTAATATTTCACCATCGTAATCCAAGTCATTCTTTTCAGCCTCGACCGCTTTACGCTTTGTGATCGAAAAGCTCTTCCAGTCGTTACGACGACTAGTTCCTATCCGGAATCCTAAGAATCCAAAGATTATCATCAAGATAACTGGGATGATGTTAGCAAACATATTGTGCATCATGTAAAACGGAATCGAGATGATGTTTGCTAAGATCAAACCACCGATCAAGAATCCCGAACCAAAAATGATCCACCCGGGTGATCGTGAATTCAGATATTTTTCGATTCTTGCATTTAAATCCGAGATGGGTTTAACAAATAAGAACGACAAAAAATAAAATATAATCAAGCCAATAAGTCCATCAAAATAGCCGTTATTCACTAAACGTACATCTGTTAATCCAGTAATTTTCCATAAGATCGGCAAGACAGTGATACCCACTGCTATACCAAATAATGCAAAGATTGCATTAATAACGTATTTTCGCATATATAAACATATACCTCCTAATTAAATATTTTATTCATTGCTTCCAGCACTGTACTTACGCCAATTATTTGAATCTGATTATCCTTGGTCCAGTCACCTAGATTATTTTTAGGGACATAAATTCGTTGGAATCCGAGTTTCTCAGCTTCATTAACACGCTGATCGATACGATTAACACGACGTACTTCACCAGTTAGACCGACCTCGCCGACAAAACAGTCAGTTGCGGGGATACCGATGTTTTTGTAACTAGAAGCAATTGACATAGCCAAGGCTAAATCAATTGCTGGTTCATCTAACTTCACACCACCTGTAGACTTCAAATAGGCATCTTGATTTTGAAGCATCAGGTTACCACGTTTTTCTAGCACTGCCATGATCACTGATACTCGATTATGGTCTAATCCCGTAGCAGTACGCTTGGCGTTACCAAAAATAGTAGGTGTGATCAATGATTGAATCTCGACCAAGATTGGACGAGTTCCCTCCATGGAAACAACAACAGCAGAACCGTTAGCATCCTTCAAACGTTCTTCAAGGAATATCTCAGATGGATTGGCTACTTCGACCAGACCCTTCGTCTGCATTTCAAAAATACCAATCTCATTTGTCGATCCAAAACGATTTTTAACTGAACGCAAGATACGATAACTATGGTGGGTGTCCCCTTCAAAGTATAGAACAGTATCTACCATATGTTCTAGTATCTTAGGTCCAGCGATTGCTCCACCTTTTGTAACGTGACCAACAACAAAAACAGTGATGTTTTTTTGCTTGGCAATATTCATCAATTCTGAGGTCACTTCACGTACTTGTGAAATACTACCGACTGCTGATGATATTTCAGGTTCATCCATAGTTTGGATAGAGTCAATGATCAAATAGTCAGGATTCATTTCGTTAACTGTCTGACGGATATAACTCATATCGGTCTGTGGATAGATAAATAGGTCATCACCGTGAACATCCAATCGATCGGCACGCATCTTGATCTGCGACGCACTTTCTTCACCAGAGACATATAAGACCTTGCCACCTGTGGTTTGAAGTTGACCAGCAACTTGCGTTAAAAGAGTCGACTTACCGATACCTGGATCCCCACCGATCAAAATAAGTGATCCCGGAACGATTCCTCCTCCAAGGACACGATTCAATTCTGACAATTCAGTTTTGACACGTGGTTCCTTTTCGAAGGATACGTTGTTGATATTGATAGGTTTAGCATCTAAGTCACTAGTTCTACGACTAGGTGTCGCCTTACTAGATTCTGTATGTGGATGTTCAACTTCCTCAACCATTTGATTCCATGAACCGCAATTGGGGCAACGTCCTAAATACTTAGGTGATACGTAACCACAATTTTGACAAACAAACTTTGATTTTGATTTAGCCAATAAAATAATTCCTTTCTAAACACTCCATTATATACCAGATGACCCGAATCCGCCTTGGCGTTTCTTCAACCCACCCTCGTCTTCGTCAGTTGTTAAATATTTGATGAAAATTCCTTGAGCTAGGCGTTCACCTTTTTTGACCTTATAGTCAAACGGAAAGAAGTTGATCAGTTGGATGAATAATTCACCTTCGTTGCCATCATTATTGTAGTAATCTGCATCAACTACTCCAATTCCGTTAGGAATTGAAAGTCCACGTTTCAGCGGATTGCTTGAGCGACTAGCCACAATCAGAACTTCGTCATCTTGCATATATGCCTTGACGCCAGTTGGAACTAGAACTGGTTTGATATTTTTTTGAATTTCTTTTGCTTTATCTTCGTCAACGTTACCTTTGCCAAAGATAAACTTGATTACATTCAAGACACCGAACTTCCACATTGAAGGAACTACGAAGTCTTCTGCACTCTCAATATCATACCCAGCGGCGTTTTTAGTCTGACGTACTGGTAAATTTATACCCTTATCTTGATACTTTTTTACAATTTCAAAACCACGTTTTTTTGCCAAATCTAAACTCTCCCATTGTCATTAGATAACTAAAATAATAGCATTTAACCTGTCATAAAACTATTGAATCGACTGACTTTCTTCTATTAATACGGTAATATTAAATTAAATATTATAAGAGGAGGTAGTTTATGGAAATAAAACGAGAAGACGGTCGTTTTTTCATTGAAGAAACTGAATTGGTCGGTGAAATTTCTTATTCATCTGTGAAGGACAATGTCATTTCGATCGATCATACTTTTGCGAATGACAATTATCGTGGTCAAGGTATTGCTGGTAAGCTTCTCAATGAGGTTTTAGATTACGCTGATGAGAATGATTTAAAGATCGTCCCTGTCTGTTCGTATGCCAAGCATGCATTCAAAAGCAAACCGGAAATACGTTACTTATTAACCGAAAATTACCAAAAACTCTTGGAGGAGGAACGTTAATTTGAATCAAGATGAATTAAAGAAAGCCGTCGGTATCAAATCCGTTGACTTCATTGAAAGTAACACAGTTGTTGGATTAGGAACTGGATCCACTGTTTATTATATGATCGAGGAGCTTGGTAAGAGATTCCAAGCTGGAGAAATCACGAATATCGTCGGTGTTGCTACATCATCACGGTCACAGAAACAAGCCGAAGGTCTTGGCATCCCTATGAAAGATCTCAACGATGTGGACCATATCGATCTAACTATCGACGGAGCTGATCAGATTGATAAAAATTTCCAAGGTATCAAGGGTGGCGGTGCTGCTCATCTACTAGAAAAAATGGTAGCCACTAACTCACACAAGAACATCTGGATCGTTGATCAATCTAAGATGGCTGATACCCTCGGCAGTTTCCCACTCCCACTGGAAGTAATCCCATTTGGTTGCGAAAAGACTTTTGCTGACCTTGAGGCAGAAGAGTTGCATCCTGAGTTCCGTTTGGATGACAATGGAGAGCGAGTATTGACTCACAATAAAAATTACGTTATCGATCTAAAGATGGGTGAGATCGAGCATCCTCATCTCTTGGCTGATTGGCTCGATCATCAAGTCGGCATCGTTGCACACGGTCTGTTCCTAGACTTAGTCAACACTGTTATCGTCGGTTACGATGATGGACCAAGGGTGCTAAAAGACGTTCGTTAATTTAATTGTTTAACTAATCAAAGGAGATATTTATATGAAGGAAATCACTTCAAAAGAACTAGATAAATTTCAAAAGGCCTTTGAGCAAACACCTGGCTCATCTGCTATCAAAAATGCTGTTGCTACCAATGGTATTTTACAATCAAGTGAAACTATTGCTTCTAAAGTAGCGATGGACCCTACTTTTTCAGTTGAATTGGATACAGGTGCAGTCTCTGATCAAAAACAATCCGGACTATGCTGGGTCTTCGCAGCATTGAACACTATGAGACACCCTATTCAAACTAAATTCAAAATCAAGGGCTTTGAGTTATCAGAAGGTTACATGTTATTCTGGGATAAGTTAGAAAAATCTAATTTCTTCTACGAAAATGTTATCAATACTGCCGCCCTTCCTGTGGGTGATCGCAAAGTCGACTTCCTAATGACTACTCCTCAACAAGATGGTGGTCAATGGAATATGATCATGGCATTGGTTCAAAAATACGGCGTTGTTCCTAAGGCAGTGATGCCCGATACATACAGTAGGACTAAGTCATCTGAATTAAACACCGTCTTGAATACAAAACTACGTAAAAATGCTATCGTTCTTCGAGAAATGGTCAACGCCAACAAGTCTGAAGAAGATGTCGAACGTGTTAAAAATGAAATGCTGAGTGAGATTTATAAAATCCTAGTTTATACAGTCGGTGAACCACCCGCAAAGTTCGACTGGGCCTATCGTGATGATGACAAAAATTATCATAAGGAAACTGGTATTACTCCACAAGAATTTTTCGAGAAATATGTCGGCTGGGACTTGGATAGTTATATCTCCACTATCAATGCTCCAACTGCTGACAAGCCTTACAATCACGTCTACACAGTGGAAATGCTAGGCAATGTTTTGGGTGGACGCCAAGTTAGCCATTTGAACCTTGAGATCAACGACTTTAAGAACCTTGCTGTTAAACAACTACAAACCGGTGAAGCTGTTTGGTTCGGTAGCGATGTTGGTCAAAGCTCTGACCGTAAGATCGGGATCATGGATACAAATATTTATGACGTTGAAGGACTATTCAATACCGACCTTGCAATGACAAAGGCCGAACGACTAGACTACATCGAGAGTATGATGACACACGCCATGGTGATCACTGGTGTCGACCTAGACGATAACGGTAACCCCCTCAAGTGGAAAGTGGAAAACTCTTGGGGTGAAAAAGTTGGTACTAAAGGTTACTTCGTCATGAGTGACTCATGGTTCGACGAATATGTTTATCAATTAGTTATCAATAAAAAATTCTTGAGCGATGAGCTTAAAGATACGTTTGAAACTGAATCAAAAGAACCAAAGGTATTAGCACCTTGGGATCCAATGGGTGCCCTAGCTTAATTATTTATTCGAGGTAAGAGTGCATAAAAAGCGCCCTTGCCTTTTTTTAATACCTCCAATACCCTATAATGAAAATTATATTAAGGGAGGGAATTCGTATGAAAAATAATCAATTTGCCATTCGTCCAACTGACTTTGAAACTCAGATTCAAGAGTTACAGGATCTACATTTCCTAACGTCTAATAATCAGATGATGGATAGTCCAGTCAAGCTGTTCACGGACTTTTTGAAACTCAGTTTATTAGAAGCAAAGTCAAAAGCAACTTTTGAACAAAAGCTGTCGAACTATATGGCAACGTCTGACCAAGATGCACTTGAATACATTGAAGGTCATGATGAATTATCTGTGGAAGTATTTTACAACATTGCATTACAGTTATTAAAATTCAATCCAGATGTTGATTTTTCGTTTGAAGATCCACTTGCTGCAATGAAAAAAATCCAATTAACCGTTGCTGATCATGAAGATGATGATTTCACGATCAATGAATTAAAATCAGCTTGGTATTGGTTACTGGCTACACATAACAAGAACGGTCAAACATTCATTGATTCACTAGCCGCCAATGGATATTTCTTGCCATTCTATGGGGAAATTGGTGAACCTTTATTCTTCAATGGTAAGTCTATGCCTGTCTTCGATCCACACAAGCTCATCAGAGAAGTGGTCTATGTAGAATCATCACAAGATACGGATGGTGATGGTAAATTAGACTTGCTCAAAGCTGATATCTTACGACCAGCTGAAACAAATGACGGATTAGAAGTTCCTACACTATATACAGCTAGTCCATACAACCAAGGCACTAACGATGAAACCGGTGAAAGATTGATGCATAATGTCAATGTTCCATTAGAACGTAAAGAACCGAACAATCTATCATACGAGGACATCGAATATAAGACTCCAGTCGAGAACTTACCTAAGCCTCGAACCATCAATGGTAATGTCGAAGCCGCAGAGGAGACTTTTACTAGAGAAACGTCATACACAATGAATGACTACTTCCTAGCACGTGGCTTCGCGGTCGTCTATGCTTCTGGAATTGGGACTAAGGATTCAGATGGTGTCAGAACGACTGGTGGTCCAGAAGAAACGACGTCGACAGTCGCAATCATTGAATGGTTAGCCGGAAATCGTCATGCCTTCACTAATCGAACCGATAATATCGAGATTAAAGCTTGGTGGTCAAATAAGTTAGTCGCTATGACGGGACGTTCATATCTTGGAACATTAGCCACTGCCGCCGCTACCACAGGTGTCGAAGGTCTAAAGACGATCATTAGTGAAGCTGCTATCTCGAGTTGGTATGATTATTATCGTGACGGCGGATTAGTCATTGCACCTGGTGGCTTCCCTGGTGAAGATGCTGATGTTTTAGCAGAAGAAACCTTCAGTCGTCGCTTACAACCTGGAAACTTCCATAAAGTAAAACCATTGTGGGAGAAAAAATTGGCCGAAATCGACAAAGACCAAGACAGAACGACTGGCGATTACAATACCTTTTGGGATGCTAGAAACTATCATAAGAATTTTGCCAATATCAAAGCTGATGTTCTAATGATACATGGTCTCAATGACTGGAACGTTAAGCCTCGTAACGTTGAGAGGCTGTGGAACGGTATCCACCATAACGGCGCTACAAATAAGATAATTTTACATCAAGGACAACATATTTATATCAACGCATTTCGTTCCATTGATTATACAGATATTATCAACCTCTGGTTATCCCATGAATTATATGGAATCGATAATCATGCCGAGGCGATCATCCCTAACGTCATTATCCAAGACAACGTTCAACCCGAGACTTGGAATAGTTACAAAGACTGGAGTGACGAATCTGCTAAGGAAATGAAATATAATTTATCAGACGATAAGCTGTTAACTACTGAAGCCAACACTGGATTATTACGTTTCAATGATCAACTAGATAAGCCATTGTTTGACCGTTATAAGAATCATAACGATGAATGGCAGCAAAACTTGGCAGATTTATCAAGTGATAAAATGTCACATCATCGTCTGATATTTACTACTAATAATATGAAAGAAACTATTATTGATGGTAAAGTAACTGTTAACCTGAACGTTGCATCAAGTCAGAATTTCGGTATGCTGAGTTTTCAATTGATCGACTATGGAACTGCCAAACGTCTTACAGTTTCACCTACTTTGTTTGTTCACAACGGCATCGCTGGGACTTACGATTGGCGTGAAGACGATCTACGTGAATTTACTTTAGATTCTCCAACATCTTATAAGATGATATCTAAGGGTCATATTAATTTACAAAATCGCGAAAATGCATATAAGACCAACGACTTGCAGCCAAATACTTTCTATCCTATCTCGGTTGAACTGCAACCTACTTTTTATCGTCTGCCAAAAGACCATCAACTAGGTTTGATCGTTTATTCAACTGACTTTGGTATGACAGTTCGTGGTAATCAAAATATCGAATATTCAGTTCAATCTGGTACATCGAATATCGTTGTTCCGATTCATAATCAACTCAACGATTTAAACCAAAAATAGGTTTTAACATTAGTGTCAGGGTTATCTAACTAGACCAAAATTAAATGGTTCCATGTAGCCATTTCTAATGTTATAATCGCGGTTGAACTGTTTAATTTGGAGATTATTATAATGGAAAAAAATCAATTGAATTCACTAAAAAGTAATCCCCATTCAAAAATGAGCGCTGCGGGATTTTTAATCGCGTTAGGTATCGTCTATGGAGATATTGGAACATCTCCTCTATACGTTATGCACTCGTTGATGGTGGGAAATGGTGGATTGAGTAAAATGTCCACCAATTTTATCTTAGGTAGTGTCTCTTTAATATTTTGGACACTTACTTTGGTTACGACTATAAAGTACGTGTTGATTGCTCTACGTGCTGATAACCGTGGTGAAGGTGGTATCTTCGCCCTCTATACCTTGGTTAGAAAGCGTGCTAAATGGCTATTAATACCAGCTATGGTCGGTGGAGCTACTTTTTTGGCTGATGGAATGATGACCCCTGCCGTTACTGTAACCGCTGCGATAGAAGGTCTAAAGGGCATCAAGTTCAACAATAACGTGTTGATCAGCAATCAAACTCAAGTAATCATCATTACCATGATTATTTTATCAACCTTGTTCTTCATCCAACGATTCGGTACACAGTTGATTGGACGAGCCTTCGGCCCGATCATGCTAGTCTGGTTCTCTTTTCTTGGATTAATGGGAATTTATAATATCTCATTTGATTGGACGATCATTCGTGCTCTGAACCCTTACTATGCTATCGAACTACTACGAAGCCCGATGAATATTCGAGGAATATTCATTCTTGGTAGCATCTTCCTAGCAACAACTGGTGCTGAGGCTCTGTACTCGGACATGGGACATGTTGGAAGACCTAATATCTACACTAGTTGGCCTTTTGTTAAAATCTGCTTGCTTCTAAGTTACTTAGGGCAAGCTGTCTGGTTGCTACGTCTCCGTGACAATCATGCTTTACAGGCTATGGGTTCATCGATGAACCCATTCTACCAATCCATGCCTGATAATCTCAGACTGTTTGGCATCTTGTTATCAGCTATGGCTGCCATCATTGCTTCTCAAGCTTTGATATCTGGTTCATATACATTGGTATCTGAAGCAACAAAATTACGAATCTTTCCTCGTTTGAAAACTTATTATCCTACTAATTTTAAGGGACAATTGTACATCCCTACTGTTAACTCGATAATCTGGGTAGTTTGTTTATTCATCGTTCTCTACTTCAAGACTTCTGAGAATATGTCTAACGCCTACGGACTTGAAATCACTATCACAATGTTGATGACGACGATTCTGTTGCATCAATGGTTACTGATGAAACGAGTGAACCGGCTCTTTACGACTGTGATAATTAGTTTCTTCTTCATAATCGAGAGTATTTTCTTCGTTACGAACAGTAGCAAGTTCGTTCACGGTGCTTATATCACTATGGCTATTGCCGCCCTACTCATCATCGCCATGTTCATTTGGAGATACGGTGATCGTCTGATGGACGACAATACCTACAGAAGCCACTTCGCTTCTCTACTAGCGTTCAAACATCAATTGAATGACCTGAGAAAAGATCCAAGTTATCCACTTTATACTACTAATTTGGTTTACTTGACAAAAGTACACGATGGCTATCGTATCAAGAAAAATATTCTATACTCGATCCTCGATAAACGACCTAAACGTGCCGAAGTTTATTGGTTCGTAACAGTTAATGTTACCGATGAACCATATACCGCAGCCTATTCAGTCGAGACATTCGATACTGATTACATGGTCAGCGTACAGTTATACCTTGGCTTCCGTGTTGATCAAAAGGTTAACGTCTACTTGAGGCAAGTCGTCAATGACATGATGTCAAATGGCGAAATTAAACCACAACCACAGAAATACACAACGATCCCTGACCGTCAAGTTGGTGACTTCTCCTTCGTTCTTATCAAGGAGGTTCTCTCACCTGATACGAAGATCAGCGGTATCAAGAAGAGTATCATACATGCTCGTCTAGCATTGCAAAAATTCATTTCACCAGCTATTTGGTTCGGTCTATCTTACAGTGATGTTATGGAAGAACGTGTCCCATTAGTATTAGGCAAAGTCTCAATGAATCGACTTCGTCTAGTACGTAAAGATCGTTCAGCACTTAAAGATATTCCAATCGATCAACCGATCGACGACGATGAAGATGAATAACAAATAAAGCTCGCTCCCAAAACTGGGAACGAGCTTTTTATTTTCGATTGTTTTTGATAATATTCAATTTTGAATCCATTTCGTAAACTAAAGGGACACCATTAGCAACTTCTACGCCATCAATGTCGTGATCATCGATATCTTCTAAATACTTGATCAAAGCTCTGATCGTACTACCGTGAGCAACGATCAATTGATTCTTACCATCTAATAGTTGTGGTGCTACCACATCCGTATAGTAAGGAACGATCCGCTTGTAGGCTTGATATAAACTCTCTGAGACTGGCATTACCCGTGGATCTAGATATTTATACGGACCTACTGAAGGATCAGGCTTAGCTAACTTAGGTGGCATCGTATAGTAACTTCTACGCCATAGCCGTACTTGCTCCACACCATATTCTACTCGAGTCGCATCTTTATTCTGACCTCTCAAAGCTCCGTAGTGACGCTCATTCAATCGCCATGATTTAATAATTGGAACATAATTGATATCGAGATCATTTTGAATAATATAAGCTGTCATGATTGCACGTTTTAACACTGAAGTATGCACACATTGAATATCCATATCTTTCATTTTTGAAGCGGCCTCATGAGCTTGTTCGATTCCCTTTTGAGTTAACTCAACATCATTCCAACCAGTGTAATCATTCGTTGCATTGGCTGTACTTTGTCCATGTCTAATCATGATAAGTTTTACCATATTCCGACATTACCAACTTTCTTGCAATATATTATTTATTTTATCACAAAAAATAAATTGAAAATCCCATATGGCTTTTCACTTAATAAATCAGTCATTGCTGAATCCTTCAATCGATCCGCAAACTATCCTTGCAATGAAATCTCACAACGGCAAAATATCTTTTCAGATACAATTTGGATAGTTACTAAAATAACTGCAAAAAACCATTTTAAATTTCCATCTGTGTGTAGGATTAGAATATCACATTAATGCTAAAAATTTGATTTTAGAGCTCGTTTGGATCACTCCATTGGTAAAATCATTACTTCACTTAAAAACTCATCTAAGAGGCTATAAATGAAGAATCGACTAATTACTGAATTACTCTTCCGAGAGCAAAAAAAATAAGCTGATCTGACACCCAGCTTATTTCACAATATGTCCATTATTTTGTTGCAGCTGGCTTAGCTACAACTTTAATTGGATGAGCTACATCAATAATATCAGAGAATCTGTTAGTAACATAATCTCTCATACTGTCACTGGCTTCTTTCTTAGAAACATTGTGACAAATGCGCTTCTTAGCAATTCGTTGGCCTGTCTTATCTAAGAATTTGCACGTTACTTCATAATCGCCATGATTACCAAAAAACAACATCATTGTGACCCCCTTCGTAAAATGATAAACACCCCTGATGTTTCGACCAGATATTTATACCACTTTCCAGAGAACTATACAACACCTATTACTCAAATTCTTCTTAATTCTCTTTTTAGTAGCACTTCTTATTTTCCATAAAATAAAATATGATATTATTGTCTAAGTAAGCTAGGGTAAGAATTTCATTTACTTTAATCGGTTTTATTTTAATCAATTTAATTAACTTTTTTGAGATGCGTCATTTAGGGAGAAAATTATGGATAGACGTTCTAATCGAAATAAACATAACAACAAATCAAGCCAAACTAGAGCACAGCGTAATTCACAGCCAAATACTATGAATAGCCGCTCGACACGGGGGGCACTGCGTCGTAAAAAAACACCATTTTATCAGAAAACATCATTCATTGTTTCAATGATTATTGTAGTGATAGTAGCAATAGTTGCTGGTATTATCATATGGCGCGTCAATGCTGCCAACAATTCGTCACCAAAATCTGACAATATTGAAAAGGTTCAGCCAAGTAAGAAAACTACGTCAAAAAAGACTAAGCCTGAAAAGAAGGCTACAAAACCAGACTCACAAAAGGCAAAAGATGAAACCAATGATCAGTCTGACGACAAGAATTCTGAGTCTAAATCAAGTTCAGTTGATAATGCTGGCACATACAATAAATTAAGTTATGATACTGACTGGTTCACCTTCAAATTATCCAACGATGTCAAACTGGTCAAAGATGCTAACGGGGATGCAGCCTTATTAGTCAAATACAACTACACTAATAAGACTCAGACAGCTGAAATACCTCAACAAGTCCAAGCTAACTCTATCATCTTGAAACAAGACGATAAGCAACTTGAACCCACTGGCGCTACTGGGGATTACGCTGACTTGGTGAATGCTACTAATACACAACAAGTTCAACCAGGAGCAAGTTTTGACGGCGCCCTACTAGTCAAAGTCAACAATACCGATTCTGACGTAAACATGTACTTTAGAAATATTAAAACTAACGATTTGATGGATACTATGCAGCCATTCAAGCTGAAATAATTCATTTTAATCAAAAAACATAGCCTGACACTATCCAAAAAGTGTCAGGCTATGTTTTATTCAATAATCAATCCTCTAGTCTGCTTTCTAACGATGACGATCGTTATTAGCAACCATATGATACAAACGATCAGTGTCGCAATAGAAAATTGCATTTTAGCTGCTACTTTCAATGTGGATGGTGATAGCAGTGGGAAGAAATCCTTGAGCATGTGCAACGTCACCACTAAAATCAAATTATTGGTTTTGACATAGATAGCTCCTAGCAACAATCCGAATGAGACGGCGAAGATGACCTGAATCGAAACGTAACCTATAGACAGGCTCTTCAAGTTGATCAAGTGGATTAATCCAAATAATATGCTGGAGCCTATTACGGCGTAATAGGCATTACCTCTGAACTGTTTTAAGAACAACGGTATCAATAGTCCTCGAAAACAAAATTCTTCCGCTAATCCCACTAAAATGGTCATGATCAGGATGTTTAGTTGAAAGGTCGCATCTCCCACAAAGAACAGCGCTAAACTAGTATATCCAATAAAAATAATCGTTGGTAAGGACGTACTGAATTGACTGAGTATTCGGTCGTTATTAAGCCAGTTGATTTTTTGATGAAACCACAGTAGATTGAGCAAGTATGCCACAAAAAAAATAATTAGATCGACCATCCCTTGTTTGAGACTGGTCGGTAATCCAGTAGGGACTAATGCCGCACCTATAAATAACATAATCGGAAATATCAACCAGACTACAAATATTTTTAGAGGCACGGATTTAAATATTCTCATTTTTACGCCTCATTCTTTCTTTTTCCAGTAATTCTAACATTTTTAACTATTTTCCAAAATCATTTGACATGGAACGCGTTCGATATAGTATCCTATATATGTCGACAAGAAGTGGTAATTACCACTAATCGACACTCTCTCAATCATCATTGATCCACTTGAAAGAGCTCACCCTTCAAATGATTCCCTCAAGTAGGTTATAAATAACCTTAATATGACAAAATAATAGACGCCAATGGCGTCTATTTATTTTTTCTTCGAAAAATATTTTTCAAACTACGACTAATCACTTGGAAGAATCCTAATGATTGGACGATATTATCTGGTTTGACATATTTACGGATCGCACGTAAAACTTTTTTAGGATCCTTGGAGGAAAAGGTATACATACCATTCTTCTTAGTTCTAAAGGCATAACGTGGAATCCACTTACCTCCAAAAATGACCGATACGACAACTTTATCTACTTCTTTCCAAGGAATTTGAATAAAATTCTTTTTATCTCGGTCACTATAAAACTCGAATCCCTTATCTCCAACCATGATCTTCCCATATTCGGACAACCCCATATGAGAAGTACCGTCCATGACAAGGTCAGATTTTGTGTTGATCGATTGGACCATTTAATCCACTCCATTTCTGTGACAATTAATAATTATTAATATTATACAACTAAAAAAGGATGAACCCATAAGAGTCCATCCAATAAGGAGCCAAATGCTCGTTTTTATTATTACATAATGTGTAATACGTGAAGACCAACACCAACAACGAATAATCCAAGGATAATAGCGATTGGTGAAACTTTCTTCTTTAGTAGCCACATACATAAGAATGTAAGAAGTAATGCAGCTAAACCTGGTACCAATTGATCCAAGTTATCTTGCAATGTTGTAACTTTATGAGCTGTTAATGATAGACCAGCATTTTGTTGAATAAGAGCTTCTTTAACACCTTGTGCACCTGCTGGAAGATGTGCCCAGTCAATGTAAGCACCTTTGTCAAGTTTAACTGTTGAAACAGTCGGCGTGAACTTAACAACAACCCAACGGTTGATCAAGGATCCTAAGATAAACATACCTAGAATTGAAGCACCCTTAGTAATGTCTTGTAGCAAGCCACCAGACATATCTTCTGTGATAGCTGAACCAGCTTTGTAACCTAGTTCTTGTGTATACCACATGAATCCCATACGAATTGCATTCCATACTACGAAATAAATGATTGGTCCAAGAATGTTACCTGTCATAGCCAATGAAGCAGCTAAGGCACCAACAATAGGCTTAACAGTGAACCAGAACACAGGATCACCAATACCAGCTAGAGGACCCATCATACCAACTTTAACACCTTGGATAGCAACGTCATCAACGGGTGCACCGTTAGAACGCTCTTCTTCAAGGGCCATAGTAACACCTAAGATAGGTGAAGCTAAGTATGGGTGAGTGTTAAAGAATTCCATGTGACGCTTCAAAGCAGCGGCACGGTCTTCTTTAGTTGTGTATAACTTTTTAAGTGCTGGAATCATTGAATATGCCCAGCCACCGTTTTGCATACGTTCGTAGTTCCATGAACCTTGGATAAATGTCGAACGCCACCAAACGGAGATTCTATCTTTTTTAGATAATTTTAATTGTTCTGCCATTTTCTATCTTCCTCCGTCCTAGTAATTATCTATTATGTCGCCAACTGGATCACCGGTGTTTGAACTTCCACCACCGTCATTTGAACCACCACTCTTAGAAAGAGTTAAGTAGATCAATGCGAATGAAACACCAATTGTACCAAGAGCGATAAGTGTAAGATTTGTAACTGTTGCTAGAACAAAACCAATAGCGAAGAATGGCCAAACTTCCTTTGAAGCCATCATGTTGATAACCATAGCATAACCTACGGCAACAACCATACCACCACCAACGGCAAGACCGTCAGTTAACCATGCTGGCATAGCGTGAAGCATAGCTTTAACGGGACCAGCACCAACAGCAAGGATCAATGCTGCAGGAATAGCAATACGGATACCTTGTAAACAGATAGCAATGATTTGCCACATTTCAAGTTTTCTAAAGCTACCTTCTTCAGCAGCCTTATCCATGATGTGGACAATACCTGTTGCGATTGTACGAACGATGATTGTTAGTAACAAACCAGCAACGGCAAGTGGGATAGCGATAGCAATAGCTGATTGAACTCCGGCTTTGCCTTGACCACCCAAAACAAGAATAATAGCAGAAGCTACAGATGCCAATGCGGCATCAGGTGCAACAGCGGCACCGATATTAGCCCAACCTAAGGCGATCATTTGTAGTGAACCACCTAAGATCAAGCAAGGTATTAAATTACCTGTAACCAAGCCGATCAATGTACATGCAATAACTGGTTGGTGGAAATGGAACTCATCCAAAATACCTTCCATACCAGCTAAGAATGATACTAGAACGACTAATACAATTTGAATAGCATTTAATTGCATAAGTATTAACCCTCCATATATAATCTAAAAAATTATTTGTTTTTGTTTATTTCTTCTTGAGCTTTATTCATGATTGCATCCATGTCGTCCTTTGAATCTGTTGGGACTTTACGAACGTCAAACTTGATACCCTTATCCTCAAGCTTCTTAAATGTGTCAATGTCATCTTGGTCGAAAGCCAAAACCTTGTTAGGTTGAACTTTACCGACTGAATGAGCCATTGAACCAACATTTATTTCTTTCAATGGAACTCCACCCTCAACTGCACGTAGTGCATCTTGAGGTGTTTCGAATAATAGCAATGCACGTTGACCACCAAAGTGTTTGTCATCTTTGGCTAACTTGATCATTTGATCAACTGGAACAACGTGGGCCTTTACACCAACTGGTGCTGCTTGTTGGATCAATTGCGTACGCAATTCATCTTTAGCAACAGCATCAGATACAACGATAATACGTGTAGGTGTTACTGACTTAGACCAGGCAGTAGCAACTTGTCCATGAAGTAAACGTGAATCGACACGTGCAAGGACGTAATCGAATGATCCAGGTCTACCTGCATTGGCAGTAGTTGATTGTGCAGGAGCTGCAGCAGCTTCCTTAGGTTGAAGAGCTTCTGGACGAACCTTAACCCCTTCTTTAGCTGTTTCAATGATATGTGCAGCAATTTCTTGTGCACTTTCCATTGAAAGACGTGAAGCATATGCTTCAATCAACATAGGTAAGTTCAAGCCGGCGACGATTGCCCACTTGTCCTTATGTGCTTCAAACAAGCCATTGACTTGGTTGAAAGGTGTACCACCCCAAAGATCGACTAGGAACAATACTTGATCTTGATCTTTAAAGGAAGCAATTGCTTCTTCCAATTTTGCCTTCAAGTCATCAGGTCCCATTTCAGGCATCAACGTAACAGCTTGTACATCTTCTTGCTCACCGAAAATCATAGATCCGGATTGCTTGATGCCTTTGGCGAATTCACCGTGACTAGCAATGATAATCCCTACCATCTTTAATCCTCCTTATATTGTTATATGTATTAAAGCGCTTACACAGACCACTAGGTTCTGCACAAAAAAATAAAAATTGAATTATTTCATAACAAAACGCCTTAATGAGCTCACCCTTCATGTGAACCCTTTCATAGTATCATTCTTTTCTGAAAAAAAACACTACTTTAAACAAAAAAAATCAATTGGCACGTAAATTGGCATTCAGTCAAATATTAATAATTCGTTTTTTTGGTATATATAACGTCTTAATAAGCATGTGAAAAGCCCGCCATTATAACGCTCCTGAGACCTTGGTACTTTGGTATAAACCAAAGTTCACTAATGTTCTAATCGAACAATAGTAGACAGCTAACAATCCTGAAAAGCCATACATTAGCCTATCCTTTCACCTTTTTGTTCCATTTTAAGGGACTTTTTTTATTTTTACATTTTCATTCAAATTTCTTAAGATTTATTAAAGTATACTTCCATATAAAAGACGTATTTTATCAGTGATGCCAAGGGCTCTAGCTTATATCAATGAAATCAAATATTGGTAGCGACCAATTTGCTTACTGAAAGTGGTAGCTACCATTATTAACCGTTTATGAAATATTTTATCCAAATTATGTCTTGATTGGAGAATATACAAAAAAGGCTGGGACATTGTCCCAACCTCAAGTGTAATTATTTAATTGACTTGCTTATTCATCTAATGGCTTCATAGTTACTAATTTCCCAGTTAAACCAACTTGAACACCGATTGCAATCTTATCCTCACGGCTTGGATCAACAACTTGGAATTTATTCTTCTTAACAATTCTAGGGTTATTGCTCTTGAATCCGGCAGGTAATTCTTGATTAGTACCTTCAATTAACATGACGATAAACTTGAATCCTGAATCATGAACCTTGATCGGTGCGTAGTGTAATGTATCACTATAAAATTCAACCACCGTACCAGCTGGTACAAAGAAGATTTGTCCGTCTTCACTAGGACTGTACAAGCCCTTTGTATCCAAGACCTGACGCTTACCTAAGACCATAATAACGTCAGTCTGGAAGATGTTTAACTCGCTTCCTTGATGGTATTCAATAGCCGTGAAGCTAGTTGACTGTCCGGTACATTCGCCAGCTTCGATAGGCATTCCAGCAAATACATCCGTGCCGATCTCCTGAATAGCAGGTATCTTTTTCAAGTCTGGATTAGAAGGTACGTAAGTATTCCCCGGACTTGAGATTTCGACTTTACTGTTCATAAAATCATTGATCTCACTAATATCATAGTCAGTATATACAGTACCGTAGTCATTAAAGTCTGGATTATCGATAGTTAGAATTTTGTAGTCTGGATTAAGTTTTTGAAAATCTTCGTATGTGCTCATTAAACGCTTTCCCCTTTTACTGTTTGTTGTTGTTTATTTCAAACATAATCTAACATTTGAAAACGTTTTAGTCAAGTCTAACTTAGCAATAATCAAGGTGTTTAATAAGCGTTAAAGCGTGATATAGCAGCCTTACTTGGCATTTAATGCTGCCATAGTGATGTAATTATAAGGTTGATTGAAATGTGGTAGAAAGAAGATGTCTAATAGCTTCAATTGATCGATCGTCACCTTTTGTTCAATTGCCAATGAGAACATGTGAATCCCCATCGAAATATCAGCTTTCGAACACATCTGAGCTCCTAGAACTCGACGATTATTGGCATCATAAACGATACGGATCTTGACTTTGGCATTATCCTTCATAAATCCCGGCTTTTGTGTATCTTCAAAGTCAGTATATAAAACGTCAAAACCATTCTTCTGGGCTGCAGCGACTGACAATCCACTAGAGACCATGTTCAATCCAAAAATAGAAATACCATTGGAGCCCTGAACACCGGACGCATCCAATTTGGTTCCACCAATATTATGACCAGCGATAATACCTGAACGTACTGCATTAGTAGCTAATGCAATATAAGTGGTTTTATCCAGTGCGTTCGAATAGATCGTTGCACAGTCACCTACCGCATAAACTGATGTATCTGATGTCTGTTGATGATTATCGACATAGTAGGCTCCATTGCGAAATAACTCTAAGTCCTCCTTACCCAAATAATTATTAGGTAAGAAACCAATCGCGTTGATAACTAAATCAACCGGATACTCGCCAGCGTTGGTCACTACAGACTCTACCTTAGTAGTACCTTTGTA
Organism: Companilactobacillus sp. y65-5; assembly: GCF_057541095.1. NCBI lineage: Bacteria > Bacillati > Bacillota > Bacilli > Lactobacillales > Lactobacillaceae > Companilactobacillus > Companilactobacillus sp. y65-5. Next base: position 41,735 of record NZ_BAAJOA010000009.1, on the reverse strand, counting down.
TTCTTGAGCTCGTTCGTTAAAATGAACTTCAATTCCGTGATCAATTAGATTTTGATCCATTTGATCAGTGAATTCCTTGTCATAATAGCTTGATAGAGAACGATCGGCAGTATCAAATAGAAGCACCTTCTTATTGCGTCTCTTAACGGCCTCAGCGATTTCAACACCGATATAGCCCGCACCAATAACAGCCACATTGCGAATGTCGAATTGGTCCAGCAATTTATCAACCGTTTGACCATCTTGGAATAACTTCAAAAAGTGAATATTGTCCAAGTCTGCACCGGGAATATCAGGTTTAATAGGTACTGACCCAGTTGCCAAGACTAGCTTGTCGTATTTTTCAACAAACGACTTACCGTCTAATGAATTGCAATAAACTTTTTTGGCGATAAAATCAACTTTTGAAACAGAGGTCTCCAAATAGATTTTGGCACCTTTAGCTTCAAAGTCTGATTTGTTCGTATAAAACAATTTTTCGTATGAATCGATCTGGCGACCAACCCACAGAGCTGTCCCACAACCTAAATAACTCAAATTACTATTTTGATCGATCATCGTTACTTCTTGATCGGGATAATTATCTAATAATGTATTAGCGGCGGCTATGCCAGCATGATTTGAACCAATGATAATCGTTTTTGTCATTATTTCACCTACTTAATCTGTTGTCAGTTAAGAAAAAAGAAGCTGAACCTTCTACGAATAATATCCGGCCAGCTTCTTATTTTATTTTTTAGATTAGTCTTCTGTAATTGCTGCGTTTGTGTGTGGCAAAATTGATTCTACTTCTGCGTGTGGACGAGGAATTACGTGAACTGATAGTAATTCTCCAACACGTTGAGCTGCGGCTGCTCCTGCATCTGTAGCTGCTTTAACAGCTCCAACATCTCCACGAACCATAACTGTGACGATACCTCCGCCAACTCTTTCTTTACCTACAAGTGTTACATTAGCAGCCTTTACCATAGAATCCGCTGCTTCAATTGAACCGATAAGTCCTTTAGTTTCGATCATACCTAATGCATCTGATTTCATTTTTTATTCCTCCTAATTTTCACTCTTAATAATTTTAATTTTTGTACCCGGTGTAACTCCTAGTGCATTGGCTTCTTCAGTATCAATATGAACTTCCAAGCCAGAATTCGCTTTAGCACGAATAATAACATCCGTCAGTGTTCCGCCTCTTGGACCATCGAATTTAATCGCAACGGATTCACCATCAGTAACTCCAAATCTAGCTGCTTCTTCTGGAAGCATGTGGATGTGACGTTTTGCAACGATCACTCCTTCTGGAATCTCCAGTGAACCTTTAGGTCCAACAATCGTAATTCCAGGTGTTCCACTCAAATCTCCAGATAAGCGTAGAACTCCTTTAACTCCAAGCTTGAATGAATCTCCTTGTAGAATTTCCACTTGAGTTTGGGGACGAACTGGTCCGAGGATTCTCACTTTATTGATCATCCCTTTAGGACCGCAGATCATAACGCATTCTTTACTTGCGAATTGACCCGGTTGGGACAGATCCTTCAACTTAGTTAGTTGATAACCTGTTCCAAAAAGTTTATCTAACGCATCTTGAGAAAGGTGAATATGTCTATTCGAAATTCCCACTGGAATCGTTTGATCATTAGATGCCGTCGTTGTTGTAGCTGCACTAGGGCTCAATTTCTCAAGAAGCGTACCTAATAATTCTTCGTAATCTTCCACTTTTTACCCACCTTTCTTTAAGCGTTCATTTGTGATAAAACTTTACGAACTACATCTGATAATTGTTTCAAATCATCATCTGAGAAGTCCTTCTTAGGAGCTGATTGTTCTACCGGAGCTGTTTGACAGCTTGAGTCTTCACAATCTTCATCCTCACCAAAACTATCAATTAGTTCTGGATGGTTGAATGACTTATCATCTTCAACCAATGTTGTTACATCTTTTAGACCATATGCAACTTCTTTGATATTAAGTAGATGCTTAGGACTAACATTCTCTGAAACTGAACTTCCACCATAAGTACCACAACCTAGTGTGAAGGCAATTGGTAGTCCGGTACTGATACCTGTACCACCTTGACTACCACCAGTATTAACCAAGATACGTGATGCTGGTTTAGCAGCAAATTTCAAGACCATATCGCGGTTATTAGTGTGGATGCTCATTGTATGTCCAATACCATTTTGTAGTAGGTCAATACTCAATTGACAAGCTTCTTCCCAGTCTTTGACTACATAGAATCCAAGAACAGTCGTTAGCTTCTCGTATGATAGTGGGTATCCATCACCGACACCACCTTGTTCACCGATCAATAAGGTAGCAGTTGATGGAACTGTGAATCCAGCAGCATCAGCAATAACTTGTGGAGTACGTCCAACAAATTTAGCATTCATCGCATGTCCGCCATTTTTGAAGAGAACTTTTGTTACCATGTTAGTTTCTTCTGGTGACATGAAGTAAGCACCTTTAGCTTTCAACTCACTGATAACTTCATCTTTATTGACTTCTTCACAAACGATTGATTGTTCTGAAGCACAGATTGTTCCGTTATCAAATGTTTTACTTGCTACGATCTTAGCAACAGCTTCTTTAACATTAGCACTACGTTCGATATATGCAGGTGAGTTACCTGCACCAACACCGATAGCAGGTTTACCTGAACTATAGGCTGCCTTTACCATACCGGGACCACCAGTGGCGATGATCAATTTAACCTCTTTGGCGTGCATCAATTCGCTTGTTGATCCCATAGTTGAATTGGCAACACAGCTGATGATACCTTCTGGTGCTCCGGCAGCAACAGCTGCGCGATTCATCATGTCAGCAGCTTTTTTAGTACAATCAGCTGCTGCAGGATGTGGAGCGAAGACGATAGCATTTCTTGATTTCAAAGCGATCATAGCTTTGAAAATCACAGTAGAAGTTGGGTTAGTTGATGGAACGATACCAAGTACCAATCCAACTGGTTCAGCAACATCTAGAAGACCCTTCTCTTTGTCCTCATGAATGATACCTACGGTTTTTTCGTCTTTTATTTCTTCATATAATAATGTTGATGCAGCATGGTTTTTGTATGCTTTATCAGCAACTTTACCAAAACCTGTTTCATCAACCGCTGCTTTAGCTAAGCTAACGGAGAATTTTTCTGCGGCAGTTTTCATGCTCTCAAGGATTGCATTCACTTGCGTATCATTGAAAGTAGCCATTTCAACGGCTGCCTTATGTCCGGCTCTTGCTAAATCACGTGCTTCTTGAATTGAACGTAAATCTTTGTCAAAGTTATTCATTACTGATACTCCTCTACTTCCTCAGGTCAGTCCTTATTAAAGTAGTCAATCAACGCTTTAATAAGCTTGTCTTTATTTACTCGATAGAGATCTTTTCTAGCTATCGGGAAATCTGAATGTTTCTTAGCTATATTTCTTAGATCGACTACTTTCATGCTCTTCAAGTCTTCTTCAGTCAAGTCACCTTCAGAAGTATCATCATTCTCTGGCACATCTGCCGAATCAGCATTGTCAGGATTATCTGTCGAAACATCCGTTGTGTTTGCTTCATCTGTCAATTGCTCTTCTGAATCCACTTCATCATGTTCATCAGTTACATCCGAATCTTGTTCTTGTGATCTGGATTTGACCTCGTCTATTTGACTTTCTGTTTCTTTCATTAATTCTGCTACATCATCTTCGTCTGATTTGATCGTTTCAGGTCCTTGTGGAAACAATCCCTCGATACTTCCATCAGGCCTTGGAATTACATGAGTTGAACAAAGTAATTCTTCACCGAGATTTCTGACTGCAGAATCAGCTGCGTCTACGGCTGTCTTTACAGCACCGACATCGCCAACAACTGTTACGGTTACTAAGCCGCCTCTGACGAATTCTCTAGAATGCAACTGCACTTCTGCTGTTTTTAACATGACATCGAGAGCCTCGATTGAAGCAATCAAACCATGGGTTTCTACTAATCCTAATGCTTTCATCGCTTACTCCTTTAGACCAAGTCGGCCCAGTTAGCTGGATAAGTAGCATAGAAGAGTTTCACTTTATCTGGTGAACCCCAAGTTACTTTGCTGTCTTTTGGTACGAAAACAACATCTCCAGCCGTAGCCGTATATGTGGTGCCATCAATTGCAATCGTCAATGTTCCATCGATAACATAATCGATTTCTTCATAGGTCAATTCCCAATCAAAATTGGAATGATCGATTTCTAAGAATCCAGCGCTGATATGAGATTCTTCTTTGCTGATAATTTCTTGAAAATGAACGTTGGCATCTGGATTGCCTGTATCGAATACATCCATCTTGACGCTTGACCCATCCACTGTCTTCAAGCCATTACTGTGTTTCTTATAGATAAATGGCTTGTCGCTAGCTGTATCACCAGCTAGGATTGCTCTTAACATTTCCACAAGTGTCTCTTTAGTCAAATCATTTGGTAGGGCAACATTTAGAGGACTATCTTCTTTTGCTGTCCCTTCTTCAAACTTGAGATCCAACGAGTCTGCTAAATCTCTTGCTGAAGGTGTGATTATAGTGTTTTTACCATCAATACAAATCGTTTGAGTGCCTTGTTCGTGTGCCTTAGTAACATCTTCAGCACATATCAATTTTTTCATAGCCTAGCCCTCTCCTATACAGATTCGCAATTTTCATCAATAATACCAACCACAGCCGCGTCAACTGGAATCGCATCATCTTCCAGCATTCTTCTGGCAGAAGATCCGGTAGTCACGATTACTCGATCACCGATTCCTGCGCCAATCACGTCGCAGACTACTAGTCGTTCACCATCACGAGAACCACCAATCAATTCTGCAAGCATGAGCTTCAAGCCATTCAAACGTTCTGACTTTCTAGTTGCCCAAATATTATCGATCAGTTTTGCTGTTACCATTCTTGTTGAGCCTTACTTCCCTTTTCGATGGTCTCCATGGCCGACATTACTGATGCGGTGTCGCCAAAGATCGCTAGCATGATCATATTTTGTGGACATGACCCACGGATGTCTTCAACTGTTACTCCTACGGCTTTTTCAGCCAAATCTGCTGCACATACCATTTCGATCAACTTACCTTGTACTAGACCAACTGCATCAGGAGTAGGAATGTCTTCCCTAGGTCCTGAACCTTTACGGCGTTTCAAGATAGCAAGTGTACCTTCGCCTGGTGATTTGATAATTCTCAAGTCCATGATATTTCCTCCTAATCCCTTACATTATTTGATCCGTACAACTCAAAGCGATTCCTAATGGTGTAACAAACATTGGATTCGTAGGTTTGAATGTTGGAATCTTAGTTTTGGCTTCGATGATATCTTCAAGTCCACCTAGACATGCTGTTCCTCCAACTAAGTACAATCCATCAACATCGTATCCATCGATTTGTTCAGTAATTATAGAAGCAATTTTTTCAATTACTGGTTTTAGAACTGTAATTAATTCTGGTTGGTTCTTTGGATTGCGTTTGAACAACTCTGCTTGATCGAATGGAAGCTTGTATGATCCAGCTGTTACCAAGGTTAGATGTGTTCCACCTGTTGCCTCATCGGCTACTTTGATAACTTTTCCATCCTTTATGATCGAGATACCTGTGGTTCCACCACCGATATCAACTACCGCACCGTTTTTGATATTCAAGACTAGATTTGCCGCTGTTGGTTCATCTAAGACACTAGTAAGTTCAAAACCAGCACTTTGGACAACATTCTTGATTGCTCCTCCGTCCAAGGTATCTGTCCCTGGAGGAATAGCTGATGCTGCATAGATCAATTCAGTAGAAAGTTGTTCTTCTAACTGTTCTTTTAATTCTCTAACTATCGTAATAGCACCGATGTAATCGACTACCATTCCATCTCTGACAACATCTGCGTAACGATATGCTCCAGCGACTGGCTGATAATTTTCATCCATTACTACTAACACAATGCAGGCTGTTCCCAAATCGACCCCAGTGTAATAAGTCTTTGTTTTACTAACAATAGGCTTTTTAACTACTTGTTCGAATTGGTTTACCAGCTCGTCACATTTTTGCATATCATTCGCTACCATCATGGCTTTCTCCTATCAATAAATGAATTTCGTTGTCGATACATTGAGTTAAACTGTCCAATGAATCACTTTGGGAATCCGTGGTCCTAGTTTTCAAACCTTCGGCAATCAAGTAACTGCGTTTCAGTTTGAGTAAGACCTTCCCTTGTGGTGTAAGGAGATTTTGTTTGTTTAATTGAGATTGTTCTTCCTTACTTGGAACAATTTCTTCTAATGAATCAACTACTTGATCTTGTTGAATTTTCACAGGCAGTTCAGACAATGAAAAGATTCGTTGACTGGCTGCTAGATCGACTTCGTTAGCTTTGAGAGCAGCATCTTGAAGTTCTATTTCCAACAATTGGAAGTCGTGACTCAACTCCTCAGTTTTTTTGACAACATCCTCGACTGTGGTCGTTGCTGAATCAACTTTGGAATTGGAGTCGACTACTTTTATTTGATGATCCACCAAATACTGTCGAGCTCCAGGTGTTAATCGATCGTCAGAGGCAAGAAAGAATTTGGATAATGGTGCTTTTCTGTTTTCAAATTGAATATCTTGCTCTGTTATGAAATGCATTAGAATCCACCTCTGCAAATTCTCTTGTACAACCCTTCGAGATCTTCCTTCTTAGGTTGCCTTGGATTTGTAAGTGTACATTTGTCTTTCATAGCGGCTTCAGCCATGTCTGGAATTGCTTCCAAGAATTCAGCTTCATCGATTCCCAGTTCCTGAACATTCTTAGGAATATTCATTTGTTTGGACATTCTTTGAATCCTTGATATCAATAAGGTAACACTAGTCTTAGCTGTTCCTGATTGAACTCCTAACATCTTAGCTGCTTGTTGATACTTAGCTAATGCTGGTTCGCTATCAGTTGGCAAATCCATGCCGGCGTTATAAGCAACCACGTAAGGTAACAGCATAGCGTTACATTTTCCGTGTGCTATGTGGAATCTTCCGCCTAAGGCATGTGCCAAACTGTGGCTGATTCCTAATGACGCCTCACTGAATGCCATTCCGGCTAAGCATGATGCGTTATGAACTCGTTCTCTTAACGCTGCATTACTTCCGTCTTTGTAGACTTCCACTAGATCTTCCCAGATAATGCGCATTGCCTTCTCAGCAAGGGCATCTGTAAAGTCCGTCGCATCAGTTGAAACGTATGCCTCAAGTGTATGAGTTAATACGTCCATACCTGTGTCAGCGGTTACACTAGCAGGTACACTTAATGTAAATTCTGAATCTAATATTGCAATATCCGGAACCATTGAATCATCAACCAAAGCGTACTTACCATTTTTGGCTGGATCAGAGATTACAGCGAAAGATGTAACTTCACTACCAGTTCCACTAGTAGTTGGTACACATATCAATTGGATTTGTTTATCTTTTTCTACTCCGAGATAAATGTGTCTAACTGATTTAGCTGTGTCCAATGCGGAACCACCTCCTAACGCAATGATTGCATCAGGTTCAATTTCAATTGCTTTGGCGATTCCTTTTGAAACAACATCGATACTTGGATCAGGTACTACTTCTGAAAATACTGCATATGGTGTTTTCAATTCATCAAATACTTTGGTGATATTGTCAACTTTGTGGGACTTTTCCATAAATGGGTCACAGATAACGAGTGCTCGGTTGATACCGAAATCACGAATCTTATCAACTGCGCCGTGTCCCGAATATATCTTTGTAGGCATTTTGAAACTTCCCATTTTTTCGCCTCCTCTCTAATTTAATAAGCCATTTAATTTTTCAAATTCCTCTGGTTTGTCCAGATCGATAACTGCGTTTATTTTGGTTATTCCCGTTTCCTTCAACAATCTTTCGGCGTAAGAATACTCGTCCTCCGTGTATGAATCGTGATAAGTTATGATTCCAAAGATCGGAATTCGAAATACTTTTGCGAAATTCGGTGGATAAGTATCCTTAAATGCTTTCATCGGTTGTATGAATAGTCCACACTTAGCTGTTTGTTGTAACGCTATGATATGGTTGTACATCCACGGGCATTCTAAGTAATTATCTGGAACAGTAACTGTCTCTTTGCGATAAACGATATTGTCAACTTTTCTCAGTGGTACTTCTGAATGTTCTAGGTAGGTGGCAATTGTTGCCTTACCGCTCAACCTTGGTCCAACGAGCATCACTCTCGGTCTCATGTCTTAGTTACTCCTACTACTTCGAAGCCAAGTACATCTCTGAATACTCGCAGAACCTCGGTCAAACTGACTTCAACGCTTTGGACATCTCCTGAGATAACTACTGAACCAGTAAATCTATCTAAGAATCCGACCGTTACATCAGCAGCTTTGGCGGCTGTATCCGCAGCAATCATTGCCGTTTCAAAGGGCGATACGTTTAATATTCCAATGGCTCCTTCTTCTTCGATTCCTAAGGCTTGATAGACATCTTGAATTGGTGAGGCAATTACGTGTGCCAATGTTACTGTTTTACCCGGAATCGATTCTTCGATCATACGTTGCGTTGTTTCTTTTCCGTCTGCCATTGAAATTCATCCCCCTTCTATAATAGAGATGCTCTTACGTGCTCTCTAGATTAATGACGAACAACTCTTACTGGGAAGTCGTATTCTTTGATCCAGCCTTCGATTCTTGTTAAGTCAGCATCTGACAAACTTGGATCTTCTTTAACTGGATAATCAATACCTAGTTGACCATATTTGGCAACTCCTAGCTTGTGATATGGAAGCAAGTCGATTCCATGGAAGTTAGGTAAGTCTTTGTATGGCATCAAGAAATCAACGATTTGTTGAATTTCTTCGTGACTATCATTAACTTGTTTCAACATTGGCATTCTGATCTTAACGTCATAGCCACGCTTGAATAATTCTTTCAAGTTAGCAAGGATCTTTTCGTTGCTGATACCAGTCAATTCATTGTGTCTAACTGGATCCATATGCTTCATGTCGAATAGGAACAAGTCGATGTAATCAGCCATTTCCATCAAACGATTCATTTGGCTATGTCCACATGTCTCGATAGCCGTGTTAATTCCATCTTCCTTACATGCCTTAAGGATTGCTAAGGCTGCATCAGGTTGAGAAGTACACTCGCCACCACTCAATGTAACGCCACCACCAGATGTTTCGTAGAAGGCATCATCTTCATGAACGATCTTCATGAGTTCTGAAACTGTCTTAACATCACCTGTGATATGAAGTGCACTCATTGGGCAAACTTCTTCACATTTACGACAGCCATCACATGAAATATCACGACGAACTTGATGATTTCCGTTCTCATCTATATAGTGAATGCCCTTAGGACAGGCATCAACACAAGACATACATTGACTACAGATACTTTCCTTGTACATTACTTCGAATTTTCGATTGAGGCCTTCTGGGTTAGCACACCATCTACAACGTAATGGACAACCCTTGAGAAAGATGATGGTTCGGATTCCCGGGCCGTCATACAGACTGTATTTTTGTACGTTGAAAATAAAGGCCTGTCTTTCTATCCGTTCTTTTTCTTGTGTATCAATCATACTTTCTCATCTCCAGCTCTATAATCTACAATTGTGTTAGCATTGTACGACTAATGATTTCGTCTTGAACATCCTTACATAATTCAACGAAGAAGGCACTGTATCCAGCAACACGAACGATCAAGCCACGATATTGTTCAGGATGTTTCTGAGCATCGATCAATGTTTGATTATCCAAGTAGTTGAATTGCATTTGTCCATTTCCTAGAGCATTTGCTGTTCTAAGCAATGTGATCAAACTTTCTTCTCCTTCTGGTGTGTCCAAAAGTCCAGCCATGATCTTGTAGTTGTGAACCATACCAATATTCATGCTGTCATTTGCCATCTTAGATACTGATTTAACAATAGCTGTAGGGCCTTTGTAGTCAGCACCTTGTGTAGGACTGATACCATCTGATAATGGAACCCAAGCTTTACGTCCATTAGCTGATGCACCTGTCATTTGACCAAATGGTGTATTGTTTGAAATTGATAATGTTCCGTGACTCAAGATTGAGTACAATGTGTGATACTTTCTGTGTTCTGTTTCTGTAAAGCTGATAAGGTTAGCTGCAATAAGGTCAGCGTAGTCATCATCATTACCGTACTTAGGTGCATTTAAGCAGTCTGTACGTACTTGGTCGAATCCTTCGAAGTCAGCTTTTAGAGCTTCGTTCATTTGATCCAATGTGTATTTCTTGTCATCAAAGACTAACTTCTTGATAGCTGCCATTGAATCTGTATATGTAGCTAATCCTGACCAAACAACACCAGGTCCGAAGTTGTACATTGCACCACCGGATGAAACATCTTTACCATGTTCCATACAACCTTCATACATTATTGACATCAATGGTTTTGGAGCTAAGTCACGTTGTACACGTTGTGAAATAACTGTAGCTACGTCAGTCCATTTTGTGATGTATTTGATTTGTTCCTTAACAGCTGTATCAAATTCTTCGAATGTCTTGTATTGTGATAGGTCACCTTGATCAGGACATACTTTCTTGCCATACCATAATGGAACACCGTGGTTAAGCGTTAACTCGATACAAATTGGCCATTGTGTATAAGCTGTTGATGTCCATTGATATAGACGTCCAGACTTCTGAGGTTCAACACAACCCATCAAGCAGTAGTCACGAGCATCTTCAATGGAAACACCTTTGGCTAACATCATCTTGATATGTGTATCATCGAAGTGACATGCTGGGAATCCCATTCCGGCACGAACAACATCTACGATCTTCTTGAGATATGCTCTTGGTGAATGGCTATGGATACGACATGCTAGTGATGGTTGGTAAACCTTAACGTGTCTTACAGCATCCATTAGTAGGTATGTTAAGTCGTTAGTAGCATCTTGACCTTCTCTTGTGATACCACCGACACACATGTTAACGAATGGTTGGTAACCAGCGAAGAACTTAGAACCACCTTCACTTGTGATCCACATCATTTCTGACATCTTGATCAACATACAACCTGCAAGTTCGAAGGCTTGATAGTTGTTCATACGGCCAGATTCCATATCAGCCTTGAACAATGGGTACATGTATTGGTCAACACGTCCGATTGACATACCTGTTTGGTTTTCTTCAACAACTAGCAATGATTCAACTGTCCATACAGCTTGGATTGCTTCCCAGAATGTTTCTGGTTTGTGTGCAGGAACCTTAGCGTTGATTTCAGAAATTTTTTGAAGTTCTGCTTTACGTTTTGGATCTGTTTCTTTAGCAGCTTTTTCAGCAGCGAATTCTGACATACGACGAGCATAAATCATAACACCTTCAGTAGTGTCGATAACTGACTTGTAGAAGTAGATCTTTTCGATGTCATCTGGGTTTTCATAATCTAATTGTTCAAGGTGTTCTTTTGCTTCATTTTGAATATCAAGCATACCTTTCTTCATCAAGATTACATCGTAACCAGGGTTTGAATCTCCACCACCGTTTAATTGGTGATATGAACAATCTGAAACGAATGATTCACCTGATAATTCCCATACACCAGCTTCACGATATTGGTCTTCACAATATTCATCAACTGACTTACCTTTCCAGAATGGGAATAATTCATCACGCATGATCTTCTTATCTTCGTCTGAGATATAGAATGGATCTTGTGGACGAGTACCGATTGTATCGATTTCATCTTCCATCCAACGCCATGCGATATCTGGTGAGAAGGCACCGGCACGAGGTGCACCATTAGGAGCACCAACAATCAATTCGTTATCTTGAATTACTAGAGGTGCTGTCTCACAACAGTAGCGGAAACATTTAGCACGTAATTCGATTTTTGGCATACCAGGATTTTCTTTAGCAATCTTAGTAATGGCACGTGCACGATATGTTGTGATTGAAGGTACTTGATCCAAGTAGTTGTCTTTCAATGAACTCAATCTTGGTGTGATACCTTCTGGAACTTCTGTTGTTTCAGTGCTGTCCAAGTGATCTTGTCCAGTTACTGTATATGCGCATCCTTGATCAGTTGCTTCTCCACCGATTTCATTTGAAACCTTTGAGAACATCTTCATCAATGCATTTCTTTCATCTTGGCTTAAGTCTTGTGTTGCTGCGGCGAGTTTAGTTGAAAATTCTTTAACGTCCATCTGACTCCCTCACTTTTCAAATTTATTGTTCCATAATTTTTTGTAATACTTTAGCTAATAATTCTTTGTCCGCTGAAATATCTTTTTCTTCAGTTACTTCTTGAACTTGTACTTTATTGCGAATATTTGGTTTTGTATACCCGATGTCTCTTTGATAAGTTAGGTCATCAGCTACAACGTTTTTGGAAATAAATCCTCTTCCGGTAGTCAAACCGCCTAGAATCAATGAAACTGGTAATGTTGAATTAATTCCGATACTTGAAAAACTTGCTGGTCCATTAACGATCATTCTGCCGACTGGTTTCTTCAAGGCAAATTCCTTGATGACCTTTTCGTCTTCTGAATAAATTGCTAACGTGTGACCATTTCTCTTTTGTTTCAACAATCTAATACATTTCTCACAAGCGTGCATCCAATCTGGTTCAACATAGAATGTTAAGATTGGACATTTCAACTCATTCGTAAATGGATTTTCATCGAAGATATAAGGTTTCTCTGAAACAAGAACCCTTGTACTCTCTGGTACGCTGAAACCTGAATGCTTTGCCAACCAAGTGGCGCTCTGTCCTACGAATAATGGATTTACATGATCTTCGTCTAAGAATAAGCTTCCTAGTAATTGTTCTTCCTCGTCGTCTGTCATGAAATAAGCTCCGGACTCTTTCATGTGTGACTTCACGTCGTTAGCTACGACGCCTTCTGCGAGAACAAATTGTTCAGCTGCTGGTAATAGTCCATTATCAAATGAACGACTGTCAACGATCGACCTAGCTGCTTGTGTAACATCTGCCGTGTGGTCGATGAAGACTGGTGTTGATCCTGTCCCCCCGTAGATCATTGGTTTGTTGATAACGTGATTGTTATCAAAATATTTTGGAACACCAATGTCAATGACGATCGCAGTATCAGGATGCTCAAGAATTTGTGTAACACCTTCATCAGCTGTATTTTCCATATAACCGATGGCTCCCTTTGGAAGTCCGGCTGCCATACAAATTTGAGTTACCTTACTAAAAAATCTTGCAACGACTTTTTCGGTTCTTGGTTGTGGTACCAAGATGACCGTGTTACCAGATTTGAGAGCGATCAAGGTCGCGTACAAACTGTTTAAAATAATATTCTCAGTTGGTAGTAAGACCGCGACTACTCCTAATGAAACACCGATCGTTTCGATTTGATTATGGGAATTTTCCTTCAAGCTTCCGATAACTTTTTGATTTTTAAGTTTATCTTCTAAAAGTGGAAGAAATCCTTCAAATAGTTTTAATTTGTCTTCTTTAACGCCAGATTTTGTTTCTGCGATTTCTAAATCTACCAATTCAGGAATCTCAATTAAAATTTCTGACATTAACTTATCAATTACTCGGTCAAGATCTTGTTGACCGTATTCCTTCAAAAGAACATGGGCATCGCGCGCAGATTCGACTAATATCCTGGCTTCCTGAACTGATTTCAGATCTTTATCCACAAACTGCATATTGCCCAACTCCTTTTTTATTCTTCATCCAATAATATGTCTAATGAGTAGCGATCGATTATCTTAGTCAAGTCTTGATGAGGACTTGCGATAACTACTGAGCTGTATACTTCTGCTCCCATTGCTTCTACTGATTTAACCCCTGCCTCGACGGCTGATTTACATGCGGCTACGTCACCTTGAACGATTACCGAGATATAACCTGAAGCCGTATTTTCATAACCGACTACATCGACATCTGCGGCTTTGCACATTGCATCAGCTGCTTGAACTACAAAGACGAGTCCGAATGTTTCAATGGCACCGATTGCTTGGTATGTCTTCATATTCTCTCTCCTCGTACTTTACTGATGATCGATATCGTGTACTGATACGATATCTCCAACTGCTGGAATTGGTCTTGGGATTACGTTTTGAGCAGTTAACTTACCGATTGCATCGGCTGCTTTGGCTCCAGCTTCAACTGATGCCTCAACTGCGGCTACGTCACCTTTGATCATGATTGTTACTAATGTGGAACCGATGTTCTCATAAGAGATCAACTCTACGTCTGCGGCTTTTAGCATGATATCCGCTGCCTTAAGTGCTGGCACTAAACCAATAGTTTCTACGAATCCTACCGCTTCTTCACCTCTAAATCTCACATCTCTGCCTCCTTACGCAATCCGATAACGTTTATCAACGTATTTTTCAACGGTACTTTTACCGTCCTCAGTGATCGTGTATCTAATAACCAATTCGTCGTTGTCATCTAAATCATAGCTAGTCATTTCAGCTAGGCCGTTGGCCTCAAGTGACATCAAATGGTCAAGATACATCTTTTCATTAAATTGTTTTTCTTTTCCGTAGTCGTCTTTTAATGCCGCCATAACTGACTTGACGCTTACTTCACCTTTATCAAACATATAATTTAAAACTGCTGTTCTGCTAGGTAATAACATCTTATGCATCTCCTTTTCTAAAGAGATCCAAAGGATTCATTGTAACGATGATAGCTCCAAGTACGATAACAATTGATCCAATAACGATTGTTGCTGTTAATGATTGTCCTAAGAACATAACTGAGAATAAAACTCCCCAGAATGCGTATGTAACGTTAAGTGACATACCAATGGCAACACCGACCATTGCGTTAGCCTTGTACCAAGTAACGAATGAAATTCCGGCACTCAATCCGGCAACTGCTAACCACATCATTGGTGATACAGATGTAAGTGTGCCACCAAGTAATTTCATTCCTCCACCGATAAGTGGAACAACGATCAATAATGCGAATAGTCCTGAAATCAATTCACGTAGGTTAACTGCTACGTCAGTATCGATCATGGCACCACCGAAACTTGAGAACACACCTTCAAGTCCCCAAGCAATAGCGGCGATCAATGCGCAAATAATTCCTAAAGTAAAGTTTGGTGCACCGGCTGGTTTAACAAAGTTGATGATGATTGCTCCAGCAACACATAGGAACATTCCGAAAAACACACGTTTAGTAGGACGTTGTTTTAAGAAAATCCAAGCGAATAACGATCCGAACAAGCTACATGTAGCTGAGATAGGAATCGCATACGCACCTGCAAGTGCCAATCCAACTAGATAAGCACCGTTAGCGATTGGTCCACCTAATAGGAAACCAACAACTAACATCAATCCCGGTTTAGTTTTCAATGTACGTCCTAATTCTCTTAGACGACCTTGTTTTGCGTTATAGAATAATAGCCAAATACCGGCAAATAAATCATTTAAACCTGAAGCAACAAACGGTGCTGCTAAAATACCAGCAGCACTTACTAATGGGTTATATCCACTAGCCACAACAACTAATGTTGAGTAAATACCGTATGTCAATCCAGAAACCAAGCCGTTGGAAATTCCAGAAACTTGGAATTTTTTTCCAGCGGCTTTCATTTGTGTATCCGCAGAAATTACGGAAGTATTTGTAATGCTCTTTCCACTATTCATGAGAACCCTCCTTATTCAGTTACAGTTGCGTTGGGAAGAATTGATTCTACTTCTCCGTGTGGACGAGGAATTACATGAACTGATAATACTTCTCCAACTCTTTCAGCAGCTGCTGCACCAGCATCCGTAGCAGCCTTAACAGCTCCAACATCGCCTCTTACCATTACAGTAACGATTCCGCCACCGACAAGTTCTTTTCCGATCAATGTTACGTTTGCGGCTTTAACCATCGCATCTGCCGCTTCGATTGAACCTACCAAACCTTTTGTTTCTACCATACCTAATGCATCGAACTTCATAATCGTTCCTCCTAGTTTGTATGTATTTAAAACGCTTACATAACTTAACAAATACACTATATGGCCTGTCCCTATGGTAGAGGTCAACAAGCATTTTTAGTTTTGTGTAATTCTGCACAATTTAGTTGATTTGGCACGATTTTACTTTGAATTTATTGATACTAAATACGGCACGATTTTGGAGTGAAATGCTGTTTAAACGGCATTTGCTAGTTCATTTGATAGTGAATCTGATAGTTAAATACCACCAAAAACATTTTTTGAAATAAAAAAAATTATTTAATATTAACCATGATTTTAGGAATAAAAAACACATTTTTAATATTTTGAGACAGATTTTCAAAAAATATTCCAACAAACGAATCAAATTGGAATAATATCAATCTCCCTTATGTTGCAAGGGAATTTAACCAATAATCACAGAAATAATTATATTTTTAGCAACAGTGACCTGCGGGTCAAGGTATAATCTTTTATATACCAAAGGAATAATTATTCCATTCTGTTTTTATCAAATATGCAAAATATGTAACAAGTTTTTTTAGTAAAATAAAACTTCTGATAAAAGCTGGATTTTCACTGATAATTAATCCTTTTTTCTATTATTTTTGATATTGTGATTTTTTCACGATATTGTTGAATTTTAGACAAAAAAATAAGTTTCAAGTTGCCTCACCACAACTCAAAACTTATTTTTTAAGGTAATTTTTCTGCCGGTACCATAATCTCACAGACAAACGCATCCTCATCTTTAGTAGCCCAATAATCTACTAAGTAACGTTCGTAACATTCAGGGCTCAATTCATATCCGTGACTTTCTGCCCAAACTTCTAGATCGTGGTACTTAGACGCCGAGGTGTTCGGTGCGCCCACATTATAAGTGCATAAAAACATTTGTCCGCCGAAGTCGATTGTCTGTAAACGATGTGGATCATTTCTGACTGGCTTCTGCATAATTGTAGCTTTGGAGATTTTACCAGATGCCTTCTCTTGATAGTTGTTGAATGACAATATCACGGGACCAGTAATTGCACTGCCGTATTCCTCCAAGTGGTTAACCCACGGTAGGTTAATAATAGAATCTTTATAATCGTATTTAAAATCTTGTTCCAGAGAGTAGTATTGTTCTTGTTCCACGTACTTCAAAGTGATACTAGAAAGACCATTCTCAATCGCTGTGTTTCCCTCATGTAACATTCCAACCCAGTCATAAATTGCCTGGTAGCGATTCTGCAGTTCTTTCTCTTCTTTTTTCAGTTCGTCTAACTTAGCAAGAAAGTTCCGTTCATGAAAGAAGCTATCACAAGTACCCCCAACACCATTCATTTCCTGTAAATGAAAGCCCATTTGCTTGTAATATTTCAAAATTGGGACCATATTCAATGTATCATCGCTGTAATAGCGGTATCCATTGTCTGGACATACATAATCTGGAATTAGTAAACCTAATTCTTCGTAAAAGCGTAATGCTTTTCGAGAAACTCCACAAATTTTGGCAGTCTCACCAATGGTATGAAGTTTTTCCAAATCTGCTTTTGCCATATCCATTTGTTACCTCCCAACTAAATAACAACTATTGCGAATGCAATAGTTGCCCATCGTAGTAATTATTGATCCACATGTTTAACCAATTCAAATTATGATTGAATTTTCACAAGTTGTCAAGCGCTTTCAAAATTGTAACGTGTTCTTAACATTAATATGTTTGTATTTGATTATTATATAGTAGAAAACATTTTATTTTTAGGTTTTTTTTGCGGAAATAAGACGATATTTTTGTAATTTTGGATATATTTTTATAAATAACTTCATTTGTATCGTTATATAACGGTGTTATGGTACAAAGGTGCTGTTTTGCTCTTATACTAGCTCTGACAAAGTTAATAATCTTATTAATACTAACAAATATAATAATTTTATTTAAATATGTCCCAAATCTTTTTCTTGTTACCCATAGAAGATATTTTTAAGATGTTTTCTGAACTAACATCTTCACCGTTGAGAATTTTTTTAGCATTTTCATTAAACTGCTTTGCCTTTCCATTTCCTTCATGCTTAGATAATTTATTGAAAGCATCACTCATCAAAAAGCGTCTACCTGTTAAATCATGTGCATCGGATGAAAAAGCAAAGCCTAAATTTGCCTTAATAATACTCTCAGTGAATTCTTCAACGCGTCTACCAAAGATACCTAAATAACTGCCACTAGTCAACTGCGTCAAGCATCCCTGCTCAACGAAATCATACAGTCGATCTGGTTTTTGTTGAAATCCCATATTACGCTCTGGATGTGCGATGACCGGTGTGATACCTTGGGTCAATAACTGAAAAATCATATTTTCTGAATACTCGGGAATACTATTGTGTGGCAATTCCAGCAGTAGGTACCGATTAGATTCGTCCATAAATAAAATATCATTATTCGCGATTGCTTCCAATAAACTCCCTGTTAAGTGGACTTCTTGACCGGGATAGACTTTTAACGGAATCTGATACTTATTTAGTTCCATCTGAAACTTCGTGGTTTTATCTATAACTTCCTGTCTATGATTGACGTACTGATTATTCATATGATGCGGTGTCAACAACAGATGACTTATTCCCTGATTAACTGCAGAACGTGCCATTTCCAAACTCATATCCATATCTCTTGAACCGTCGTCAATTCCAGGCAACATGTGACAATGCAAATCTATCAATTCCATCTTAATTGCCTCCTAGATCGAAACATATCATTGCATATATTAGTTTTGTACTACTAAAATTGCACTATCCTAGCTTATAAAATACAAATTATCAATAAATATATATATTTATAACTTTCAACTAATAAAGTTATTAAGATTGACATGATAACAAAAACCTGATAAATTATTACTACAAATATTCGCAAGGAGTGGAACTGGACTGAAAACGAACATCACAATTACTTCCAGTATTAAAAGCTAATCACGTTTATTTACAGCGCACTGCTATTTGGCAACGCGCTTTTTTTAACCCTATTTTCAAAAAAACTAATAATTGAGGAGAGTTACTAATTGAAAAAGAAATTTTTTCAAATGGGATTAAATGAACTAAAAGAATTAAATAAGATTGAGGATTTTAAAACTGGATTAACTAATAAAGAGGCCGCCAAACGGCTAGAAGCTGATGGTCCTAATAAACTTGAAGCACAGAAAACTCCCAAGTGGAAAGTCTTCTTGAGACAATTCAAAAGTATGGTCATCTACGTTTTGATTGCTTCAACCCTGATCACCCTACTAATGGGACATTATTCTGATTCTATCATCATTGGTATGGTGGTAGTTATCAACGCGCTGATCGGTTACTATCAAGAAACTAACGCGTCAGATGCGTTAGAAAAAATCAAACAAATGCTTTCAACTGATGCGACTGTCTACCGTGAAGGTCAGAGAACAGATGTCCCTGCCGAGGACTTAGTTGTTGGCGATCTAGTCTTTTTAGAAGCTGGTGACAATGTCCCTGCTGACTTGAGAATCGTTGATTCAGATAACTTGAGAATTCAAGAATCTGCCTTGACTGGTGAGGCCAACTCAGTCGAAAAGATCGACGATGCACTCGATGAAGAGACGGTTGCTTTAGCTGACCAGACTAATATGGCGTTCGCATCTACTGCAGTTACTAATGGTAGTGGTACTGGTCTAGTCGTCGCAACAGCTGAAGATACCGAGATCGGTAAGATCTCTACATCTGTAAGTTCTGTAAAACAAAGAAAAACTCCATTGATGACGGTTATTGATAAATTAGGAACTAACACTTCTTACTTTATCGTTGCTGCTTCAATCGTTATTTTCATAATCGGGTTTTTCTTCGATACTTATTCACTCTCAGTCTTGGCTCTAGCCGTCGTTGCGATGATGGTTGGTGCTATTCCTGAGGGTCTACCTGCAACAACGTCTGTTATCTTAGCCAAAGGCGTCAGTGATATGGCTAAGAATCAAAATACTATTGTTAAAACCTTGCCAGCAGTAGAAACTCTTGGTTCAGTTGACGTAGTTGCAACTGATAAGACTGGTACGCTGACTAAGAACGAGATGACTGTAACTGACATAATGATCGATGATGCTGAATATCAAGTCAGCGGTATCGGTTATCGTCCGGAAGGTCAAATCACCCAAGATAGCAAACCTGTAGAAATAACTGAACAATTCAGACTTTTCTTAGAAGCTGGATATCAAGCAAATGACACTGACTTGATGGAAGAAAATAATCACTGGGTCATTAATGGTGAGCCAACTGACGGTGCCTTCCTGACGCTTTATCACAAGGTATTTCCTCATAACGAAAAAAGTAATTACGAAGAACTTGATATTTTACCGTTTGATTCTGATTTCCGCTATATGGCAAAGCTCGTTAAAGATCAAGATGATAATCGACTGTTATTCGTTAAAGGGTCTCCTGATAAGTTATTAGATATGGCTCAAAAGAATGACCCAAACTTTGATTACGACAAGTGGTTCTCACTAGTAAAACGCTTTTCTGAAGAAGGAAAGCGTGTCATTGCGGTCGGTTATGAAGAACAGCCTGATGACCTGAACGAGATAACTCATGAGATGATCACTGATGGTTTGAATTTCTTAGGATTAGCCGCCATCATTGATCCACCACGTGAAGAAGTGATCGAAGCACTGAAGGTCATGCGTACTGCCGGTGTTGATGTCAAAATGATCACTGGTGACAATGCTATTACTGCCAAAACTATCGGTGAAAAACTTGGTTTGGCTGATAAAATCAACGCCATAACTGGTCCTGAATGGGATCAGTTAAATGATGAAGAGCGTGTGCAAGCCGCCGATAACAATCAAGTTTTTGCTAGAACTACACCTAGTAATAAGATTGAAATCATCGAAGCATTACAAAAAAATAATAAAGTTACTGCCATGACCGGTGATGGTGTCAACGATGCTCCTGCCCTTAAACGTGCCGATATCGGTGTAGCAATGGGTATTAAAGGTACCGACGTTGCCAAAGATTCAGCTGATATGGTTTTAACAGACGATAACTTTGCTACTATTTCCACAGCTATTAAAGAAGGTCGTCGTATCTTCGATAATATCAAAAAAAGTATTCTCTACTTATTACCGATTTCATTCTCAGAAGGATTGATCGTTGCATATGCGATCCTGACGAAAAATGAAATCCCGCTTCACCCGACCCAACTGCTATGGATCAATATGGTTTCAGCCATCACGATTCAATTTGCGCTGATCTTCGAACCAGCTGAGGAAGGAATCATGAATCGAGCGCCCAGAAAAACTGGTGCTAAGTTTATGAATCGACACGATGTCTTCCAGATGACTTACGTTGCAATACTCATAGCTGGTGTGAGTTTACTGGTAGATGCATGGTTGATCGGCAATGGTGTCAGCCAAACTATCGCAAGTACGACTATGGTCAACGTATTAGTTGTTGGTAAAATTTTCTATCTATTCAATATCAGAACACCAAAATTAGCTTTATCAAAAGAATTATTCTCAAACGCCTATGTTTTTGTCTTCGTAGGATTAATGATAATCTTACAATTGATCTTAACTTACGTGCCCTTCATGCAAGGTATTTTCCACACTGGCTCTATTGGATTGCAAGAATGGGGATTGGCTATAATTGGAGGAATCATCGTTCTTTCAGTTGCTGAATTGGATAAAATCGTTCGGCTAATAATGAATAAAAATAAATAATAAAATACACCCTTGTCTAGAATAATAGGCAAGGGTGTATTTTATTGTGTAGCTACTAGTGGATAATCATTATCTAAGATATATCCAAAACCTCTGACTGTTTTGATCCACGTTGGCGATGCCGGATTCTCTTCTAGCTTATCGCGCAAATGACTGATGTGAATATCGATCGTACGGCTAGAACCAGCTGAATCATATCCCCAGACACCAGATAATAATTGCTCCCGACTAAGGACTTGACCACGATGTTGCATCAAGTACCATAGCAGGCTGAATTCTTTTGGAGTAAGTCCCAGATCAACCCCCTGATGGGAAACTCGAAAGTGTTTTAGGTCGATCGACAAATCATGACATTGAACAGTGTGTTTAACATCCTTTGATATTTTTTTCTTAGCCTGATTAACAGCAAACTTATCGTAAACCCAGAATAACTGTTTGAACTTAGAAATCAGTTCTGGATATTCCAATGGTTCAACTAAATAGGCATCAACATTAATATCATAAAACAACTTACTCTCGTTACTCTTTTTTGTTGGGGACAAAACAACAACTGGACCGTCGATCTTCTCACGTATTTCTTTGAGTGTTTCCAATGAAGTGTTCAAATCCGTCGTTGACAGATCCCAGATCAAACCAGATACATCGTCTTCACTTACCATCTCTACCGTTTTTTCAGGCGTGGTCATATTATGAATAAACCATCCCTGACTATTACAATAGCTATTCATCTCGATAAATAACGGCAGATTTTTACTTAATAACACCAATGGTCGCATACGTCCAACCTCTTTCTACTCAAGTATCATATCTAGTATTCTGTCTTCCCTTTATGCATCATGATTATAACTTATTAGCATCATGGTCGTAATCTAATTTGCACAGAATAAACTATCCAATTTGATATAGACCAACACAAATAGAATAATTGACCGATACGGCAATTTCAAATTAACTTGTTTATACACTTGTAATAAAAATATAAATACTATATTTACACAATCTTTACAAACAACAAACAAGTTTTATACATCCGTGAGCTATATTTGGTTCATGTATTAAATATTGTTAATAAGGGGTTAGTTATGAAAAAGAAAAATATTATCTCTGCTATCCTGTTGTTCGGTGCTTTTATCGCCGTATTAACTGGTTGCAGTAACAATAATAAGAGCAGTTCTAGTTCATCAAGTTCTGATGCTTCAGGCAAAATAACTGCGGTAGGTTCCACAGCTCTTCAACCATTGGTTGAAAAGGCAGCAAGCAATTTCCAAAAGGACAACAGCAAGATCAGCATCACAGTTCAAGGTGGTGGTTCAGGTACTGGTCTTAGCCAAGTTCAAGATGGATCAGTAGCAATCGGTAACTCAGATATCTTTGCTGAAGCAAAAGATGGTATCGATGCTAAGAAGCTAGTTGACCATAAAGTTGCCGTAGTTGGTATGGCTCCAGTTGTTAACAAAGAAACCGATGTTAAGAACCTAACAATGGATCAATTGAAAGATATCTTCACTGGTAAGATTACTAACTGGAAAGATGTTGGTGGCAAAGACCAAGAAATCACAGTTGTTAACCGTGCTGAAGGTAGTGGTACTCGTGCAACATTTGAAGATGCCGTTTTAGGTGGCGACAAAGCAGTTAAGTCACAAGAACAAGATTCAAACGGTACAGTTCAAAAGATTGTTGAAAGCACACCGGGTGCTATCAGTTATCTAGCATTCTCATACATTAATGATAAAGTTCAAGCTGTATCAATCAACGATGTTAAACCTACAGATGCAAATGTTGAAACGAACGACTGGCCAATCTGGTCATATGAACATATGTATACAAAGGGTGAAGCTAAAGATGCAACAGCTAAATTCCTAAAATACATGGAATCAAGTGACGTTCAAAAAGACCTAGTTGGTAAAATGGGATACATCAGTATCCATGACATGAAAGTTCAAAAAGATGCCAAAGGTACTGTTTCTAACAAATAATTCTGAGGGGCTTTGACTAGTAAGTATTGTTGACTGTCAAAGTCCTTTTTTCATGTCTCAATTCACAGGAGGCTCTAAATGCTATGGACGAAATTCAACGCAAATTACAACAAAATTCAAAAGCCACCAGAGAAGATCACTTAGGAAGAACTATTTGTTACTTCTGTATCGGAATGATCATTCTCTTGGTCGCATGTATCTTATATTTCATTGCTTCAAAAGGTTTCGCTACTTTCACCAAAGATAACGTCAACGTCTGGCAGTTCTTGACTACATCTAATTGGGAACCTGCCAGTATGGATAGTAAAGGACACCCGATAGTTGGTGCCTTACCTATGATCGTGACCTCGTTTAGTGTCACCCTACTCTCGGCATTGGTTGCGACTCCCTTTGCCCTAGGTGTGGCTATCTTCATGACAGAGATTGCGGCTAAACGTGGTGCTAAGTTGCTTCAACCTGTCATCGAATTACTAGTAGGGATTCCTTCTGTTGTTTATGGATTTATCGGTCTATCACTGATAGTTCCATTCATCAGACATATCTTCGGTGGAACGGGATTTGGTATCTTATCTGGTACCTTAGTCCTTTTCGTAATGGTGTTGCCGACCATCACCTCTTTGACCGTGGATAGTTTGAGAGCTGTGCCAATGCATTATCGTCAAGCCTCACTTGCCTTGGGTGCCACACGCTGGCAGACAATTTACAAGGTTATTTTAAGATCAGCCACTCCGGGAATATTGACAGCCATTATTTTTGGTATGGCACGTGCATTTGGTGAAGCTTTAGCCGTTCAAATGGTTATCGGTAATGCCATCTTGATGCCTAAGAATTTGATTTCTCCAGCATCAACTTTAACTAGTAAATTAACTACCGATATTGGTAATACCGTCATGGGAACTCTACCAAATGACGCACTATGGTCATTAGCCTTGATCCTCTTACTAATGTCACTCTTCTTTAATATGTTAGTGAGATTCATTGGAAAGAGAGGTAACATCAAAAATGCGGCCTAAATATACAGACAAAATCGCCACGGGAGTCATCTATGCAGTTGTTGTCTCTGTGGTTGCCATCTTAGTATTTTTAATCGGTTATATCCTATTTAACGGTGTGCCTGATATCAACTGGCATTTCCTAACATCTCAAGCTCAATCAGTAAGTGCTGGTGGTGGTATTCGTGATCAATTGTTCAACTCGCTATACCTATTACTGTTAACTTTGATCATCTCATTTCCCATCGCCTTAGGTGCTGGGATTTATCTAGCAGAGTATGCCAAAGACAACTGGATAACAGATATTATTAGAACTTCGATCGAAGTTTTAAGTTCACTACCTTCAGTGGTAGTTGGATTATTCGGTTACTTATTATTAGTTAATCAAATGAACATGGGTTTTTCGATCCTTTCAGGTGCCATTGCATTGACCTTCTTCAACCTCCCATTACTTACACGTAACATTGAAGAATCTCTAAACAGTGTGCCCGATCTCCAAAAAGAAGCCGGTATCTCACTAGGGTTATCTGATTGGAAGACTATCACCAAAATCATTATCCCTGAAGCTTTACCCGGAATTTTAACTGGTGTCATCTTAGGTTCTGGACGTGTCTTCGGTGAAGCGGCTGCTTTGATTTATACAGCTGGTCAAAGTGCTCCCGCTGTATCATATACAAATTGGAACATTTTTGACCCCAACAGTTTTCTTAATCCGATGCGACCAGCTGAAACTTTAGCAGTTCACATCTGGAAAGTTAATACTGAAGCTGTTACTCCCGATGCTCATATCATTTCCAGCGGTTCATCTGCCGTCTTGATCATCGTTATCTTGATTTTTAATCTCGGCGCAAGATTCCTAGGAAATAGAATCTACAAAAAAATGACCGCAGCAAAGTGAGGTATTACCTTGAAAACATACGATTTTAATGACCAATACATAATTGATTTGAATGCAGAAATGGCGATCGAAACTGATAACATTCAAGTTTCATACGGTAACAACCAAGCTATTTTTGACACTAGTTTGAAATTTCCTCGATTCAAAATAATTTCACTGATCGGTGCATCAGGATCAGGTAAGTCTACCTATTTAAGATGCCTCAACCGAATGAATGATAAAATTGCGACTGTCGACGGAAAAATAATGTATCGTAATGTAGATATCAATGATCCTAAAACTAATGTGTATGAAGTGAGAAAGCACATCGGAATGGTGTTCCAGCGCCCTAACCCGTTTGCTAAATCAATTAGAGAAAATATCCAATTTGCTTTAAAAGAAAACGGCATCCACGATAAGAATGAGTTGGAAGAACGTTTGGAAGTAAGTCTGCAAGACGCAGCCCTGTGGGAAGAAGTAAAAGACGAATTGGATACCAGTGCTTTAGCATTATCAGGTGGTCAGCAACAACGCCTATGCATCGCAAGATCTATTGCGATGAAGCCTGACATCTTACTATTAGACGAGCCAGCCAGTGCGCTGGATCCAATTTCAACTTCCAAGATCGAGGATACAGTTCAACTGTTGAGCAAAAGTTTGACTGTTATAATCGTGACTCACAACATGCAACAGGCTTCTCGTATTAGTGACTACACGGCATTTTTCCATATGGGACACATTATCGAATACAACGAAACTAGAAAAATATTTACTAAGCCAAAAATCAAAGCAACTGATGACTATATCTCCGGTGATTTTGGGTAATCAAAAAGCATGTGACTTTTGATCACATGCTTTTCTTGTGCCGTAAAACCAGACGATACTCTCCGTCAGTTTTTGTTTCTTTAATATGATATTTATTAGCAATAATTCGGCGTAAGTTATCCAATTGTTTTTTATCTGAACTTCTAAACATTCCTGTGAATTTCTTCAAAACATTCGGTTTGTCAGCTATTTCATCAACTGAATACAAAACTGAACGACAGATTTCATATGCTTCACCAATGACATAAATATTATTTTGACGAGAAAACAC
The DNA here is from genome assembly GCF_057541095.1 of Companilactobacillus sp. y65-5. NCBI lineage: Bacteria > Bacillati > Bacillota > Bacilli > Lactobacillales > Lactobacillaceae > Companilactobacillus > Companilactobacillus sp. y65-5. The sequence continues at coordinate 15,227 of NZ_BAAJOA010000009.1, read as the reverse complement.
CATTTGAAACAATTCGGTTTGATCCGCAACTTTCATAATTAATCACTCCTAGTGACTTTATTATGCCATATTGTCGGTCAAGTCTAAAGATTATCTCCCTTAGCACGTAGTAATTCTCCCAGCGATGGCTGTGTCTTAGGGTCAATGTCATATTGAGCTGAAAATGCATCTACAGCATCCTGACCGTATAATTTAGCATCTAGTGGCATGAAGGCAGTTGCAATCGGATCTTCCTGCTTGATAACAGCATTGATCACGATCGGCTTCTTATTTCCAGATGCCTTTAATTTCTTGATCTGGTCAAAAGCTTCATTGGCTTCCTTAATATTAGTAACTGTGAATCCGATGCCACCTAGTCCTTCAGCAACTTTAGCCCAATCAGCACCTGTCAAATCTACTCCGTATAAATGCTGCTTGGTAGCGACTTGTTCATAGTAAATAAAGCCTAATCTCTCGTTGGATAGAACAACATTGATAACTGGTAATTCGTAGCGAGCCTCAGTAATTATATCTGGAGCTACCATGGAGAATCCACCATCACCTGACAATGTCCATGCTTGACCATCTGGAACGCTCAAAGCTCCAGCAATGCCAGCTGGAAGCCCGAATCCCATCGTAGCAAATAAACCTGATAAGGCAAAACGCTGATTTTGATTCATTGGCAAGCCACGAACTCCAAACTCAGAAACATTTCCTGTATCGACACCATAAGTATCATTAGGACCAGCCATTTCAGCAATCTTAGCGGTGATCGTTTCAGGGTTCAATCCCTGACTGTCATCTTGAGCGCGCTGTGCAAGCCATGCATCCCAATTGTGCTTATTAGTTTGATTAGCTTCTAGCCAATCACCAGCTGGTAGAGTTTCCCCTGTATCGATCAATGCTTGTAAGTAACTCTTTGCATCGGAAATAACTGCGTAATCAACTGCGACCGTCTTGCCAATGTCGTAAGGATTATTATTAACTTCAATTATCTTCAGGTTCTTAGGCCAGAAGCCGGCAAATGGGAACTCTGAACCGAGGAAGAGGATTAGATCTGTATGTTGCAGTGCTTCAAATCCAGATTTACTCCCTAAGCGTCCAAATGTACCGATGAAATTAGGATGATCAGTACTGATAACACCTGTGGCAGGAACTGTATTCATAACTGGTAGATTAAATTGTTCCGAAAACTTCGTTAAAGTCTCACGAGCGCCTAACAAGCCACGTCCAGCATATACTAATGGATGCTTGGCCTCCTTTAACATCTTCAATGTGTTAGCCACATCTTCTGGGTTAATAGTCTGTGTAAAGTTGTTCTCCACTACCTTAGGTGTCTTAGGAGACTCGTAGTCTATCTCGGCAGCCGTCAGATCCTCTGGTAATGTCACAACAGCAACACCCTTCTGCCGATAGGCCTCACGGATAGCTTGGTTGATTACATAAGGAATCTGTTCAGCCGTGGTAACTGTTCGATTATAGACTGCAACGTCCGCAAACATTGGTGTCTCATCCATCTCTTGGAAATAATTAGTATTCATAGTAGTTTGTGGTACTTGTCCTACTAAGGCAAGAACTGGAACATGATCCATCTTAGCATCATATAACCCATTGAATAAATGCGTTGCACCAGGACCTGCTGAGCCAAACGCAACTCCAATTTTACCTGTAAATTTTGCGTCAGCTGAAGCCGCAATGGCACCTACTTCTTCGTGACGTACTTGAATATATTTGATGTTTTCTTTTTCCAAATACAGTCCCTCAACTGTATGATTGATCGAGCCTCCAGGGATTCCGTAGACATGATCTACGCCCCACTCTTCTAACACTTTGACAAGTGCTTGACCTGCTATCATTTTTGTCATAATAAAAGCTCCCTTCAACTGAATTTCTTGTGAAAACGAATTCACGATCATTTTTACAATAACCGTGAAAATTGTCAAAGATTCTTTCTTATGGCGCGATCAATTTGTCAGTTTGCCAAATTCATTAATTTAATTTTACAATTTTAGAAATACTTTTTTCTGGATATATGTTTAAACAAGTTGTAAAATTATCCAAAATTATTGAACGGTGGTGTTTACCATGAGAGTTTTTGAAAAGAAAGACATTAATGATCTTCTAAGCCGCACTTCCCCCTTGAAGCGGACCTTGCATACTTGGGATCTGACATTCCTCGGAATCGGAGCCATTATTGGTACAGGTATCTTCGTTTTGACTGGCAAGGGGGCTTTAACAACTGGTCCTTCACTCGCAGTATCATTTTTGATTGCTGCTATCTGTTGTGGATTCGCCGGTCTCTGTTACGCTGAGTTTGCCTCAATGGCACCCGTAGCTGGGTCGGCCTACACTTATTCGTATATTTCCTTTGGTGAAATCGTTGCTTTCATCATCGGTTGGGACTTGATCCTTGAATACGCACTAGGTGCCGCAACTGTTTCGGCTGGTTGGTCAGGTTATTTCGTCAACTTAATGGACAATATCGGTTTCCATATCCCAAAAGTATTAACAGCCGCAGCTGGTACGACTCCCGGAGTTACGACTTACTTTAATCTGCCAGCATTTTTGATCATCCTATTGATAACTTGTATTTTGGCGATGGGCATCAATACTACTAAACACGTCAATGACACGATGGTTCTAATAAAATTAGGCGTTATTATTTTATTTATTGCATGCACGATTTGGTTCATCAAACCAAGCAACTGGAAACCATTCACGCCCTATGGACTGTATTCCTTCCACAAGGGCACTGCCGCAGGTGTCATCCCTGCCGCATCAATTGTATTCTTCTCATTTATTGGTTTTGATTCAGTTTCTTCTAGTGCTGAAGAAACTGTGAACCCCAGCAAAACATTACCACGAGGGATCATGTTATCCCTTGGGATTTCAACCATTCTATATATCGCAATGACACTGATCATGACTGGTGTCGTTAAATACACTGTCTTTTCCAAGTTCCTCGATGCTCCTATTTTGGCAGTTTTAAAAGCTACTGGACAAACTTGGTTGGGCATCATCGTCAGTATTGGTGCTATTCTGGGAATGACAACCGTTATCTTGGTTCAACTTTACGGTCAATCACGTATCACCTATTCCATGTCACGTGACGGCTTATTTCCCAAGTTCTTTGGTGAAGTTGACCTGCGACATCAGACCCCATACAAAGGAACTTGGTTCTTCGGTATTATCACAGCAATCGCAGCTGGGTTCATAAATTTGAATATTCTTTCGGAATTAGTTAATATTGGTACACTTACAGCATTTATCCTTGTATCAGCTGGAGTGCTCTGGATGAGACACAAGTATCCTAATATCCATCGTGGATTCCGCGCACCTTGGGTACCTGTGACACCAATAATCGCTATCGCCTTTTGTATTCTGTTAGTCGCCGGTCTAAATTGGGAAACTTGGTTGAGATTCGTTGTCTGGTTCTCAATTGGATTGATCATCTATTTTAATTATTCATACAAGCACTCTAAATTAAGAAATTAGTATTATTCTTGAAAATAACTTGAGATTTTTTAGTTTTCTTTAAGGAATAAAATATATAATTGTGGTAAATGCTGTAAAAAAGTTTCATTGACGTATTTTCACAAACATAAAGCAAGATAAAAATTTTTGAAAGCGCTTTTGATTGTGCTAATATGCCCTTTTTGATAAACTAATTAATCATACCTTGCTCTTCAATGAACAATCTAATTAATCTATCGTTAAAGAGAATCATTTTTTGACTGGAGGTACCATTTTAATGCTTGGTAAAATAAGTAAGCTTATTCGTGAACGTCGCAGGTCTTTGAATTTAACAATTGAACAGTTAGCTGAAAAATCAGGTGTTTCTGAGAGTTTCATCTCACGTATTGAGAGAGGCGAGGTTGATAATGTTAGGATAAAAAAATTAAACGACATTGCGGTTGCTTTAAATATGCAACTGTCAGATTTTTTTACCAACTCCAATCTCTCGGATGTTTATACGCTTGACTTGATCAAATATCTTTCTAACCTATCGGAAGACGAAAGAAAACGTGTCTCAGAAGTACTATTAAAAGTAATCAATCTATAATCGATTACAGTTCGTATTCATCTACCACTAAATCAGCAATTTCTTCGACGGTGTGATCTTCTCCATATTTTTTATAGACGCCAACTAAGTCGATCGTCTGATTTGGAAGATTCAATGTTAAGATATCAAAATTATGATAGTCAATTGAATCTGAACAATGATTATAGATTTCAAATTTTAAATCTTGTAAAGTTTTCAAGTTTTCTAATAATTTTGTTTCATTCATTTTTTAATCCCCCTTGATTAAAAATAATCTGATTACAACTTTAGAATAACCTATGATTTAATTTTTGAAAACGCTTTTAGCAATAAAACTATTAAAAAAGGAACTTCTCACTTTGACGATATGTCAAAGCAAGAGGTTCCTTTTGTTTTATCAGTTATTAAAGAATTGTGTCATGATTAGGAACACTATCCCACCAACGATAATGCCGATTCCAATGATGAAAAAGTTCCATAGGCCTAAAACACCAAAAATTATCAACAAGATTCCGATAAAAGGATGACGCAAGAGTGCGGCGCCTGTTTTGATAAACAACCAAATTATCACCAGAACCGCCACTCCGATCGCAATTAAAAGTGGTGCTGAACTAGATGTGCTAGTTGCCATTAATGTAAGCATTTCATTCCTCCTTATGATGCTAGATTATAGCATTAGTAAATGAAGGAAGTGTGAAATATCACTTCTTTATTAGTACCTTATTTAAAATGTTATACATAATAAAAGATAAATAAAAGCCAGCGGCATAACAAATCAAAGTTATTTCCAAAACCGTCAAGACCTCATTCTTAGACGTTAGATTATTCACCACGTATACAAAAATCCCAGCAATCAATAGAATTCCACCTAGACCTAATAGGTACTTATGAACGTGGACAAAGAAGACATCACTATTGTTCGACTTGTGCAACTCTTCTGTTTTGAACTGACTGATAATCTCTAAGATAGCCGCATCTTCATCCTTACCTAGTGACTTCTGATCCTCGACATAATCGACCATCATCGTCTGTATCTCCATCTTTTCATCATCAGAAGTATTCAAGTCATGGGCAAATTGGCTGATGGATTCATAAGTCTTGTACAACGGATTGATCCTAAGATGATCGATATAATTAATGATCGACCAAAATGCTGCTAACATGATTGCAAACATGTATCCGACAACGAAGGCAAACTCCGTCTGTCTAGGGTCAATGATGCTGTCCAAATAGTAACAAACAAAGAACAAGATCATTGATATGACTAAGATAGTTTTATAACTAATTTGTTTAATAGAAAAATAATTCATCGCATCCACCTCACATAAACATTTGAACGACTTCGGATAATGATTTAAAATCATGCTTCATACTATCTAATTGTTTAATTCCTTGATCTGTAATATGATAATATTTTCGCTTACCACCATGAGTTTTTTCACCCCAATATGCTTCAACACACTCCTGTTTTTCTAGTCGCTTCAAAGCTAAATATAAAGTGGCTTCTTGAATTTCAAAAGTTTCATCAGACTTGTCCGTGATTGTTTTGGAAATTTGATATCCATAATTATCTTCTTCCTTGAGAACCGATAGAATCAATAAGTCTATCGTTCCCTTCAACATTTCCTTATTCATTTGGCCAGATCCCCTAAGTGATGTATTACTTCTATTTTACAGAATGCCAGCCCTAATTACTAATAAAGCTCCGTCTAAATATCTTATTTTCTAATTTGTGAATCATCATTAGCAGTTTCTTGATAAATTTTGAATCATTGAGATAAATATAACTGATGATACTGATCGTTGTACCGATCGCTGCACCAACAAAAATATCAATTGGGTAGTGAACTCCCACAAAAATTCGAGACAAGCCAATTATTAACGCAATAATTGGAAACACATAGCGTAGTCTAGATTTAGAATAAATGAAAAAAATAATCATGATACTAAAGAAAACAATCGTATGGTCACTTGGAAAACTATTGCCAACACTCTTAGGTATTAATTGATGCGCTCCTAATAACACCGCAAAGGGTTGCCGATGATAATAAATATTCCCTGCAACCAACTTACCTACTAATTCAGAAATAACACAAGAAACAAAGCCAATCGACAACATTTTTCTAGTTTGAAAATCGTTGCGCTTAGCGATCCATAAGTAAACCATCACTGCGGCTAATAGATAGACTGTATATTTAGCGGTAAAAATACCTAGGCTATCTAGCAAATCTGACTTGCCAGCTAGGTTATTGACCAATCTGAATAAATAAATATCCATAATGAAACCTCTACTTAATATTATTGAGTACTTGATTAACAAATAATATAAAGTAGTTTACTCAATAACACAAGGTACTTTTTATAAATAAAATACTATTGCTGTTATTAATCCTGGCATTGCTTGCTATAATCAAGTTAATTGAGGAGGTTTTTTTATGAAAGCATTAGTCGTCGAATCGCCAAATGATACCAAAATAAGTGATGTAACCTTAAAAGATGTCGAGAAACCAGTGGTCGAACGTGATGAAGTAATGATCAAAGTACACGCCCTAGGTTTGAATCCTGTGGATTTCAAATTGATTGAAAGTCATAATCCAGCGTGGACTTATCCTCACATTTTGGGTTTAGACACTGCCGGAGAGGTGGTTGCTGTCGGAATTGATAACCCTAAAAATTTCAAGATCGGTGAACGTGTATTTTTCCACAGTGATCTGTCCAAACCCGGAGTATTTGCTGAATATGCCAAGGCAAAGTATAACGTTGTTGCGCGCATACCTGAAAAGGTCAAATATGAAGAAGCGGCCGCTATTTTATGTAGTGGCTTAACTGCGTATCAAGCCGTGTATAGAAAAATGAACCTAACTGGAAAACATACAATCCTGATTCACGCAGGTGCTGGTGGAGTCGGAACTATTGCAATTCAACTTGCTAAATTAGCCGGATTGACTGTCATTACTACTGTTTCCGAACACAAAAAAGATATCGTCAAAAAATTAGGAGCCGACTATATCATTGACTATCGTCATGAGAATATAGACGATAAAATAAAGGAAATCACCCACAGTAGTGGTGTAGATATTATCATTAATGACATTGGTAACAGTGAAGCTGATTTATCAAGGCTCGCCTACAATGGTGGCCTCGTTTGCATTTTGAATACACCTGAAATCAGTAATTATAGTCTGCCTGCGAAGGGACAAAGTATTTTAGCTTTGAATCTAGGTGGAGTCCATCAATCTGAATATGCTAACCAATTGGACGACCTATCAGTTATGGCAGAATCACTAGCACAATTAATATCAGAAGGTAAACTAGATCCGGTTATTACAGAGACAATTGCTTTTCAAGATATACCTGAAGGTCTTACCAAACTTAGTGAACGAAAGACTATCGGTAAAATAATTGCTACATTATAAAAAGACATGTCCCCGATAAAATATCGGCGACATGCCTTTTTGCTAAAGATATTATAATCTTGTGCTATTACTAAGTGATCTTACAGCGCTGTTTCTCTATTTTGAATTTGCTCGATTGCTTTAAGTAATCTAGCAATATCATCTCGATAAACTTCACCAATATTACCAATACGGAAAGTTGGTATTTGAGAGATTTTACCAGGATAGATAACGAAACCGGATTCTTTAAGCTCATTGTAAAATTCTTTGAAATCAAAATCTTCAGTTGGATAAATGAACGATGTAATGATCGGTGATTGCCATTTTTCATCTATTAATATTTTGAAACCGAGATGTTCCATTCCTGAAGCCAACTGTTTTTGGTTGGATAAATATCTCTTATAACGACGTTGCAGACCACCTTCAAGTTTTAGTTCTTCTAGTGCTTGTGCGAACGCATGAACAACATGAGTTGGTGATGTAAAGCGCCATTTACCGTTGCTTTTTTCCATCTCATTGTATTGATCATACAAGTCGAGTGAGAGAGTTCTGGCCATTCCAGCAGTTGTTTCTAATATAGATTTTTTAGCAATTACAAATGCAAAACCGGGTACACCCTGTATACATTTGTTAGTGCTACTGATCAAGAAGTCGATATTGATACCACTGACATCAATTGGAATACCACCAAAACTACTCATGGCATCCACAATCGTAACAATACCTCGTTCATGAACCCAAGGAATGATATCTTCGATCGGATTTAAAATACCCGTGGTCGTTTCACAATGAACCATTGCAAAGTGAGTGATCTCAGGATGTTCTTCAATCATTGACTTAACGTCTGACAACAGGACTGGACTCTGTTCGTCGATAACTAAATCAACATGGTCGATGCCGTACACATCTGCCATTTGTCCAATACGCTCACCATACGCACCATTCATAGCTATTAAGATAGTTCCAGAATCTGGAATGATCGAACTGATAACTGATTCTACGCCATATGTACCACTACCTTGAATCGGTACAGCTGTGTATTTGGAGGGATTCACATCTGCTAGAGCTAATAATGATTGGCGGATAGACTGGGTGATTTCTTTGTAGTCATCGTCCCAAGTACAGTAATCAAATTCCATTGCCTTCTTCACAGTGGCACTTGTAGTAAGTGGTCCCGGTGTTAGTAGTAAATAATTATTATCCATTGGTAACCTCCTCAGATGCGTTCAAAGTTTCAATAACATCTGGCAATTCTGACATATTGTTAACTATTAAATCAGCCCCAGCATTCTCAAAGGCCTTGCGAACATCACGACGCTTGAGGATTTTTTCATCCTCCGTCAAACGGGCAAAGGCTTCCTCTGATAATGCCATTAGGCTACTACCTTCGACGATACCAACAGTAATTACTCCAGCATTCTTACCTTCTTGAATGTCTGCGATAGTATCACCGATCTTCATAACACTTTCTAATTCATCAATGCTAAATTGTGAAAGGATCATCTTGATCATTGCGGGAGAAGGACGGCCTTGACCTGCAACATCTTCAGATGTAACTACTAATTCAGGTAAATAGCCTAATTTAGCAGCATTTTTTCTCACGATATTCATCATTTCCAAGGTATAACCTGTTGTCGTGGCTACACGAATGTGATGTGCAGTCAAATAATGGAAAGCATCCAAAACTCCTGGTTTGAGTTCTGTCGTTGTCTTCAAGTAATTGATCAGTGACTCTTGAAATAACCCATAGACGTTTTCTCGATCCTCATCATTAGGAAGACGATGATAAACCTCTTTCCATTGCTCTTTGATTCTGGGAATCTCCAAAATTTTTCCGATATGATCCCATTTAGCAATTCCCATATCTTGTCTGATCTCTGAATCTAGGACATTTATCCCTGCACGATCAAACGCCTTTTTAAAGGCAATGACGGGCGCCAAACTACCATAATCAACAGTTGTACCTGCCCAATCAAAAATTACTGTTTTAATCATATAATTATCCTCTCACCTATTTAGCGATATATGCCTTCCTTAACTTAACTGCGATAACTTCTAGTAAAATTGCTACTGCAATAATCAAATAAACAATCATACCTACCTCATGGAAATCAAAGCTCATACCACTGGCTACGAATAATTGATAACCGATACCACCAGCACCTGCTGCGGCACCAACGGCAACTGCATTGGCAAAATTAATCTCTAAACGGATAAACGTCCAAGAAACTAATGAAGCAATTATTGTGGGCCAAATTGCTTGAAATACTACTACCCAAAACTTACTACCTGTAACCTTAAGAGCTTCGATAATTGACGGATCGATTTCTTCGATACTTTCGGAGTAAGCCTTAGTCAAATAGGCAATACTGTGAAAACTTAATCCTAATATCGCCGCATTCGTACCTAAACCACTAACGATGGAAAAGATTAATACCCAGATGATAGTAGGAATAGCACGGATCACAGCCATACAAACTCTAATGCCCCCACTGAGCCAAGCATTGGTTAGATTCTTTGATGCAATTACTGCTAAGAAAAATCCCACTACCGCACCGATGATCGTTGTCATAATTGCCAACAACAAACTGACACCCAAGGCTTGTAGAAGCAGTCCCATTCCATCACTACCGGCATTGGGTTGTAAAAACATTTGATCCAATGTCATCATCAACCCTTGGAACGCAGCACCGATTTTTACATCTGCCGTGTTCAAATTCATCAATGTATAGATGGTTATCAAAACCAAGGTGGTGATAACACCTTTTATCATGTAACTAGATAAACTAGGATTACGTAATTTTATTTTTTCAGGTTGTGGAGACTTAGGCTTCATCACCCATCTCTCATCACTACTATTAGAAATCATAGGATAACCTTCCTGATTTGATTAGATAAAAGCTCTAGAACAATTACCACAACGATAATTGAAAGAACCGTCATTCCTGCTGCATCAAATCGAAAACTTTTGTAATATATATCAAAGACAAAACCAATACCAGTACCAGTCAAAATACCTACCAGAGTGGCATCTCGGACATTATTCTCAATCATATACAAAATCCAACTGATTAAACTTGGCATTATTTGTGGTAACACGGCTTGAAAGATGACTTGGAAATAACTGGCACCAGTCGCCTTCAAAGCTAACATCGTTTCACTTGCTTCGTCCTCAATTATTTCCATAAAAGCTCTGATCAAGTATCCAACCGACAATAACAACAAAGCTAAAAAGCCAGTGAAGTCACTTTGTTTGAAAGAGAAAAGTAAGATCATCGCCCAAGCAACTAATGGAATGTTTCTTAAGAATGATGCTATTCCACGAACGATCAGTTGTACAAAACTATTACCACCTGTGACTTTTGATCCTAATATGGCTACTAGGATAGCAATTAAAGACGCTACGACAGTGGAAGCTATTGCCAACATGACAGTTGATATTAATTTTTGCCAGATATTTGGCAGGTAATTTACGGATCTAGTGGTTGGTTGAAAATTGATCAATAACCAAGAGAATGCTTTGGGGATGGAAAGAATCCCACTGGCACCATTGAATTTTAATATCCAACTACTTAATAAATAGATACCTCCAATAAGCACGATTATTCCTGTTTGTTTCCAGTGTTTTCTGGCTATGTAATTTACCGGCGTCTGCATTAACTATGCTCCTCAGTAACATTTTGATCATATAATGTTCCCAATATTTCTTCTGATAATGTGTCTGCATCCTCATCAAAAACCATCTTCCCATTTCGAATTCCAATAATTCTATCAGCGTAATCTTTAGCCAGACCAATTTGATGCAGATTAGCGATACAAATAATATTGAATTCGGTTGTCAAATCCTTTAGTAATTTCATAACTGTCTGTGATGAAGCTGGATCTAATGAAGCAATCGGTTCATCACAGAGTATTACCTTGGGATGTTGAATCAGTGATCTAGCGATACCGACACGTTGTTTTTGACCACCACTCAATTCAGAACAGCGTCTGAGAGCGAACTCTTCAAGTCCAACTTTACCTAGCAATGTCATTGCTTCTTGCTTCTCTTTTTCGGTATATCGTCCGAACATCCCCGCTAGAGTTGATTTGTATCCGAGACGACCGTGCAAGACATTTTCAATCACCGTTAGACGTTCTACCAGATTATAATTTTGGAAAACCATTCCGATCTGTCTACGATAATTGCGTAATTGTGTCTTGTTAGCCGTTCTAAGATCACCACCATCAAGAAGGATCTGACCACCATCATCCTTGATCAATTGATTTAAGCTGCGTAAAATTGTGGTTTTACCAGCACCTGAAGGACCGATGATGGCAACAAAAGTCCCCGGTTCAACAGAAAACGAGATATCGGTCAATGCTGGCTTGTCTTTTTGATAGCTCTTTTCTAAGTTTTTAACCTCTAACATGATTTGACCCCTTACTTGCCGATTAATTCATGAGTAGGTTTGTACCAGTCGTCGTTAACTGGAAGTAGTGTTGTTTTAGCACTCTTCTTTTGCCATAAAGTAGGATTCTTTGCTCCTTCTTTAGAGAATAACTTAGGATTTTCTGTTACTTCTTTTGATGTGAAACGTTTTTGAATAGCTTTTTGATCTTTTTCACTTAGTGAGTCTGTATTAACTACGAATGGACCATTTTGTACTGGTAGAACTGAGATGTTAATTAATTCTTTACCCTTGAAGTCTGCGAATGGAGCATCAGCGTCTTCTTTAACTTTGAATGTTGAACCGATCTTGTCATAACTACCGTCTGTAACTTCTAGGAATGGTGCTAAATCAATATCATCGAATGCAGCTACGTCAGCGTCACCCTTCAATAAGTTGATAGCTGAACCGGGATGTGAACTACCGTAAAGAACTTTGTCGAAGAACTTGCCACCTTCAGCTAATTTGTCTTTATCGGCTAACTTGAAGTGCTTTTGAATTTCATCAGTTGGAACAGCATAACCTGATGTTGAACTAGTTGAAACAAATGAGATCTTCTCACCCTTGATCTTGTCGATATTATACTTGCCGTCCTTCTTATAAGAATCAGCCTTGTCCTTTGGTACCATCAAATAAGAACGGTAACTGGCACCTTTAGTTGTTCCATCTTCACCAGATTGTAGTAAGAATGGAAGAACTTTTTTGTTTTGTGCATGTGCTTGAATATAACCATCAGCCCCCATGAATGCCAATTGAGCCTTACCAGAAGCAATAGCTTCGATCGCAACGTTGTAATCAGTAGTTGTTTGAATATCTACTTCCTTACCTGTTGCTTCGTGAATCTGTTTCTTCATTTCCTCACGTGAAGCGGTGAAGTTCTTTGCAGATTCATTAGGATAAAATACTACTGAAATCTTTCCTGAATCTTTTTTGGCACTTGCTGAGTTTTGACTCGAACAACCTGTTAGTACCCCAACGAGTAATAACATCAACCCTAAACAAACTGTTATAAATCTCCCTTTTTTCATTAAAAAATACCCAACTTTCTATTTCTTTTTTTGAACAGATTTAGCTTAACAAAGGGATGTATATGTTTTATATATTTAATGTAAAGTTTGACGATGAATGTAAATTAAAAATTTACTGAAAATTTACAATGTAAATGTAATATTATTGAAAACTATATTTCAGTGGATTAATAGATATTATTTTGACCTCATATCATCAAAAAGATACTCAAAAATTTTCAAAGATAGTGAAATTACTATCAATGCAAACGGTTGACTTAAACCATACTCTAACATGTATGATATTAACGTAATCAAAATTTGGAGGTATTTTAGTATGGCATATAAAACAATCAATCCGTTCAACAACGAAGTCGTAAAGGAATATGACAACGCAACTGCGGAAGATATCCAAAAAACTCTAGAAATAGATGGTAAGCTATATCAATCTTTTAAGAAGCAACCTCTTTCAGAACGTGCAACTATCTTACATAAAATCGCAGATTTAATGAGACAAAATGAGGATGACCTTGCTAAAACAATGGTCTTAGACATGGGTAAATTAATCGGTGAAGCTAAGGGTGAAGTAGAACTCTGCGCCTTAATCGCTGACTACTTTGCTGACAATTCAGAAGAATTACTCAAACCAACACCTATCAAATCTACTGCCGGTGAAGCTTGGGTTGAAAAACAAGCCACAGGTACGATCATGATGGTTGAACCTTGGAACTTCCCTTACTACCAAATCATGCGTGTCTTCGCACCAAACTTCATGGTTGGTAATCCAATGATCTTGAAACATGCTTCAAACACTCCCGGATCAGCTGTTGCTTTTGAAGAAATAGTCAATGAAGCTGGCGCACCTGAGGGTAGTTTGACTAACTTATTCCTATCATATGATCAAGTTGCTGATGTTATTGCTGACAAACGTGTTCAAGGCGTGGCACTAACAGGATCAGAACGTGGTGGACAATCAGTTAATAAAGTTGCTGGTGAAAACCTCAAGAAATCAACTATGGAACTTGGTGGTACTGACGCATTCGTAGTCTTAAGTGATGCTGATATCGACCAAGTAATGAGCGTAGCAGCTAAAGCTAGAATCTATAATGCTGGTCAAGTCTGCACATCTTCTAAACGTTTCATAGTTGCTGACAATCTCTATGACGAGTTCGTTGAACGTCTGACAGAGCAATTTGCCACATTTAAACCTGGCGATCCAATGGATCCAAGCACTACTCTAGCTCCAATGTCTTCAGCTAGAGCTAAAGAGAAACTTACTAAACAAGTAGATGAAGCTGTCAAAGCTGGTGCTAAAGTTCAATATGGTAACGAACCAATCGACCTACCTGGTCAATTCTTCATGCCAACTGTCCTAACTGACATTGGACCAGAAAATCCAGCTTATTCTAAAGAAATGTTTGGACCTGTTGCGCAAGTATTCAAGGTTGCTAGTGATGAGGAAGCTGTTGCTCTCGCCAATGATTCCGAATACGGACTTGGTGGCATCGTCTTCTCTGGTGACAAACAACACGGAACTGACATCGCTAAACAAATCGAAACTGGTATGGTATTTGTCAACACATTCATGTTCACACTCCCTGAATTACCATTTGGTGGTATCAAAAAATCAGGATTTGGTCGTGAAATGAGTGGCCTCGGATTAGAGGCATTCGTAAACGAAAAACTTATCGTTGCTGTTGATAAACCCGATCTAGATAACTTGGCTGGTGGTTTGTTCTAGTTCTGACGATCAAAAAAATTACATATGCATTCTAAATAGTATGACATTCTTAGCTTTTGACTGAGGATCGTCATACTATTTTTGTTTTGAGAGCAGATCAAAATATCGATAAAAAAACTGATATTGGGTTTAACCAATATCAGCTAATCTAGATCCAATTCAATCGATCTTTATTTTTTATAAGGTCGTCAATTGAGAAAACACAGTAATTCATTGCCGTGATGAATCAACGTCTTGGGCGACCATTGTTGTATTTTTTTAATTGATCCTCAATATATTTTTCTACTACGTCTTTAGAAATATTTCCTAACGTACCCATGAAGAAACTGCTCGACCATAAGTGACCACCCCACAGTTTCTTTTTTGTTTCTGGGTACTTTTTGAACCACGCTCTTGCCGACGTACCCTTAAACGACTTAACCATGGAAGTTAAAATCATAAACATTAGTTCGTTGTTTCTTTAACATATACATACTCCTGAATATTATAATGTTATAATATTATTTTAGTTCAACACAAAAGGAGGTGACGTATGACTTTAAAAGGACAGAAGCTAAGGATATACCCTAATCAATATCAACAAGAACTTATCGAATATAACTTTGGGGCGAATAGATTTGTCTGGAATCAAAT
>NZ_BAAJOA010000008.1:0-153716 GCF_057541095.1 Companilactobacillus sp. y65-5 | reverse complement strand
GCAGAAAACTCAGGCAAGTCTTCTATTGGAATCGACTTGAATACTGACAACTTCCTGACTGATTCAGACGGTAACGTGATAGCTAATCCACGTTATTATCGTTCTATCAAAGGTAAATTAGCTAGAGAGCAACGGAAGTTGTCCAGAAGAGCTGCAAGAGCCAAAAAGGAACACCGAAAACTGGTCGACTCTAAGAACTACCAGAAACAACGTAGAGTAGTTGCCGCACTCCATATCAAGATAGCCAATCAACGTAAAAACTTCTTACATCAAACCTCAACTACACTGGTCAAGAACCACGACTTGGTCGTTGCGGAAGAATTGAGAAGTAAAAACTTATTAAAAAATCACGCTCTAGCGATGAGTATCGCTGATGTCGGTTGGCGGACATTCTTAGATATGCTTAGCTATAAAGCTGACCTTTACGAAAAAAAGTTTGTCACAGTTGATCCTAGAAACACCACACAAACATGTCATGGTTGCGGTTTTGTCATGGGTACTGAGACAACTAACAAACTTACACTAGCTGACTGGGAGTGGACGTGTCCTAACTGCGACACCTTCCATATTCGTGATCACAACGCTGCTCAAAACATTTTGATCAAAGGCTCAGCTTAAAAAACAACAGTCCATCGGCAACCTGTGGACTAAAAAGGCTTTGGTAATTAGCACGTAAGACCTATAAGGCGATCGTTGTATCTAAGCTAATTGTGGTCGTATCACTATTGAGTGGTATTCTCACAAACTTCCTACTTTAGTGGGAAGTGGTTGATACAATACAAAAAAGCTGCGCTGAAATTTGATTTCACGCAGCTTTTATTAGTTAGTCATTAATTACTAGTTTCATTATCATTGGACGAATTGCCAACGGTTGATTCACTAGATTCGTTATATTTTCCGATAACGATATTACCTTGAACGAGCTTAGCCTCTAATTCTTTTTCTTGGGCATTATCTAGGAAGTAATCAGCGACTTTATCTTCGATCTGTTCTTCGATGACTCTTCTCAATGGACGAGCACCCATCTTAGGATTGAAGCCGAGATCAACGAGTTTTTCTTTAGCTTCGTTTGTGACGTGAATGCTCAAGCCTTGATCAGCAATCATTGAGTTAGTATCAGCTAACATCAAGTCGACAATCTTCATTAGGTTTGCCTTAGTCAATGAATTGAATTCAACGATACCGTCAAATCTATTCAAAAATTCAGGTTTGAAAAATTCAGATAGACTATTGATAACTGAATGAGTCTTGCCATTTGCTTCAGCACCGAAGCCGACATTTGCCTCTTGCAAGCCTTGTCCAGCATTTGAAGTCATGATGATGATAGTATCTTTAAAACTGACTGTACGACCTTGTGAGTCTGTTAAACGGCCATCATCAAGGATCTGCAAGAACATATGCATTACATCTGGATGAGCCTTCTCGATTTCATCTAGAAGAATCAAGCTGTATGGATTACGACGAACTTGTTCAGTTAATTGACCAGCTTCTTCGTAACCGACATACCCTGGAGGCGAACCGATCAACTTAGACACACTGTGTTTTTCCATGTATTCAGACATATCAAAACGAATCATTGAGTCTTCAGTACCAAATAATTCACGTGCCAATTGCTTAGCGAGTTCAGTCTTACCAACACCAGTAGGTCCTACAAATAGGAAGCTACCGATTGGACGACCAGACTTGTTGAATCCAACTCTATTACGACGGATTGCCTTAGAAACTTGGTTAACTGCTTCAT
This sequence comes from Companilactobacillus sp. y65-5, assembly GCF_057541095.1. Taxonomy (NCBI): domain Bacteria; kingdom Bacillati; phylum Bacillota; class Bacilli; order Lactobacillales; family Lactobacillaceae; genus Companilactobacillus; species Companilactobacillus sp. y65-5. Next base: position 151,975 of record NZ_BAAJOA010000008.1, on the reverse strand, counting down.
CTTGTCCAATAACGTGGCTTTCCAGATCTGGTCCCAAGTTCTTCAATTGAACTTGTTCATTAGATTGGAGCTCACCAACAGGGATATTGGTTTTTTCTTCGACGATTTGTTGAATATTCTTTTCAGTGATGATACTTTCGTCAGATGGTTTTTCTTTTTCGTTATCTTTCATAGTTTGGAACTTAGTTACTTGATCACGATAGTAAGCGGCTTTTTCGTAATCTTCATTACGTAGGGCAGCTTGCTTTTGGACTTCAGCATCTGAGATTTTATTATCTAAGTCAGCCATATCAACGTGATTGATCTGCAAGTTCTTCTTAGAACCAGCCTCATCGATCAAGTCGATCGCCTTATCAGGTAAGAATCTATCTTGAATGTAACGAGCTGATAATTCTGCTGCAGACTTGATAGCTTCGTTAGAATATTTTACATGATGATAATCTTCATATTTAGGTTGGAGACCTTTTAGAATTTGAACAGTTTCTTCTACTGAAGGTTCATCTACTTGAACAGGTTGTAAACGACGTTCAAGAGCTGAGTCTTTTTCGATAGTTCTGTATTCATTCAAAGTTGTAGCACCAACTAATTGCAAATCTCCACGGGCTAGGGCAGGTTTTAGAACGTTACCTGCGTCCATTCCACCTTCAGCGTTACCAGCACCGACGATTTCGTGGATCTCATCTATAAATAGGATGATTTCCTGACTCTTTTGTAATTCTTTGATCAATTGTTGCATACGTTGTTCGAATTGACCACGGACACCAGTTCCTTGCACTAGTGACACAACGTCAAGTCGAACGACACGTTTGTTTTGGAGTTTTTCTGGGACATCTCCGTCAACGATCTTTTGAGCAAGACCTTCGACGACAGCTGTTTTACCAACACCAGCTTCACCAATTAAAACTGGGTTGTTCTTTGTTCTTCTATTTAAGATTTCGATTACACGGTTGATTTCCTTGTCTCGACCGATAACAGGATCGATTTGGCCTTTTTTAGCCAATTCTGTTAAGTCAACACCATATTGATCTAGCACACCATTACCACGACTGCGTCCACGGTTATTGCCGCCGTTTCCACCAGTCTGTGTTTGTGGACCTTGTTGTTGATCAATGCCATTAGCAGCTTGTGCGCCACCGTTGTTTAAGGCATTGAACAAGTCTTCAAAACTTGAAAAACCGTATGGATTTTCTGCCATATTATTCATACCTTCGTTAGCTTGATTTCGTAGTTGTTGATAGCAATTCTGACAGAGGTTTATTTCTGTACGTTGGCCATTAACACTTGTATACAAATGAATTGTTGCTTCATTTTTGTGACAATTTTGACAAAGCACTAGCACCCCACCTTTCTGTCTCATATACAGGATACAACGGTAGTATATAATTAGCACTCTCATAATGCAAGTGCTAAGTCTTGAAAAATATTAATAATCTGGCATAAATTTTGTATCACAAAATTTAACGCTTACAAAGGGGTTGCATGAAAGCGTTACATGACTTATTATAACTAGGGTTCACAATAGATTTTTTACAAATCACTTGTGAATGAATCTATATAATGTTAAATTATTTAGTGTATATTTGTAGAGATACTACATAATCAATCAAAAATATGGTGAGGTATTTATATTATGGAAAAGAAAGATTTTCACATTATTGCAGAAACAGGAATCCACGCACGTCCAGCTACTATGTTGGTACAATCAGCAAGTAAATTCGCTTCAGATATCAACATCGAATTCAACGGCAAATCAGTTAACCTTAAATCAATCATGGGTGTTATGTCACTAGGTGTTGGCCAAGGTGCTGACGTTACAATTACTGCTGACGGTGACGACGCTGCTGACGCAATTGCTGCTATTTCAGAAACAATGACAAAGGAAGGACTTGCTGAATAATGGTTAAAACTATCAAAGGGATTGCAGCTAGTGATGGTATCGCTACTGCTGAAGCATACCTTTTAGTTCAACCAGACTTGTCTTTCGATAAAAAAAGCATTTCTGACGCTGACGCTGAAGTTAGCCGTTTGAAAGATGCCATCGCTACATCAGATGCTGAACTAACAAAAATTAGAGACGTTGCTAAGGAATCTCTTGGTGAAGAAGAAGCTCAAGTCTTTGATGCACATAAGATGATTCTGGCTGATCCAGAATTTACCGGTGCAGTTGAACAACAAATTAAAGATCAAAGTATTAATGCTGAACAAGCATTAAGCGATGTATCAAATAACTTCATCGCTATGTTCGAAGGCATGACAGATAATCCTTACATGCAAGAACGTGCTGCCGATGTACGTGATGTTACAAAACGTGTTATGGCACATCTTCTTGGTGTTGAATTACCTAATCCTGCATTGATCGATCATAAGGTGATCATCGTGGCTCACGATTTGACACCTAGTGATACAGCTCAATTGAACAAGAAATATGTTAAGGGATTTGTTACAGATATCGGTGGACGTACTGCCCACTCAGCTATTATGGCTCGCTCTCTTGAATTACCAGCTGTTGTTGGTACTAACACTATCACTGGAGAAGTCAAAGAAGGCCAAACTATAATCCTTGATGGATTAAATGGTGCAGCTATTATTGACCCTTCAGATGATGACATCAAGAAGTATGACAAGATGGCTAAGGATTTTGCTGACCAAAAGGCAGAATGGGAAAAACTAAAGAACGAAGCTACTGTTACTGCTGACGGTAAGCACTTCGATATTGCAGCTAATATCGGTACACCTGATGACCTCGAAGGCGTTATCGCCAACGGTGCTGAAGGTGTCGGACTTTACCGTACAGAATTCTTGTACATGCAATCAGATGAACTTCCAACAGAAGACGATCAATTCGTTGCATACAAGAAGGTTCTTGAAGGAATGAAAGGTAAGCCAGTCGTTGTTCGTACAATGGATATTGGTGGTGACAAGCATTTGCCATACCTACCACTTCCAGAAGAAATGAACCCATTCCTAGGTTACCGTGCTATCCGTATCAGTTTGGATAGACAAGAAATCTTCAGAACACAACTAAGAGCTTTGTTACGTGCCTCTGCTTTTGGTCAATTACGTATCATGTTCCCTATGATCGGTACATTGGCAGAATTCAGATCAGCTAAGAAGATCTTCGAAGAAGAAAAATCTAAATTAGTTGAAAAAGGTGTAGAAGTTTCAGATCATATCCAATTAGGTATGATGATGGAAGTTCCTGCTGCCGCTATTTTGGCTGACCAATTTGCTAAAGAAGTTGACTTCTTCAGTATTGGTACAAACGACTTGATCCAATATACAATGGCTGCTGATCGTGGTAACGAGCATGTTTCATATCTATATCAACCATATAATCCTTCAATCTTGAGATTGGTCAAGCATGTTATTGAGTCAGCTCACAAAGAAGGCAAGTGGGCTGGTATGTGTGGTGAAGCCGCTGGTGATAACATCATGGTTCCATTACTACTTGGCATGGGTCTAGATGAGTACTCAATGAGTGCTACATCAGTTCTCCGTGTAAGAAGCTTGATGAAGAAATTGAGCACAGCTGACCTTAAAGAATTAGCTGAACGCGCAGTTAATGAATCAATCACAAATGAAGACAACCAAAAGCTTGTTGAATCATATATCAATAAGTAATCAATGATTTAAACGTGAGTCCATTTTGGAGCTCACGTTTTTTTTTGTAAAAAAATATTGACAAAGTCCTAAAATTAGAATATTCTAACAACATTAAAAACAAATGAAATTAACAGCAATAAAGTGGAGAAGTAATCGATCCTAGATAAATCACAGGAAGCCATGATAATTGAGAAATGGTATTTGTCGATCGACGAAAGTAGCCACGGAGCTGGCAATGCGAACTACGGTGAGTGTTGCATGGGTGCACCCATTACAGTGCTAGCGTATAAATTTGTACGCGAAAAGGTGTTATTTGTGAGAATAACATGAAGCAAGGGTGGTACCGCGCAAAAGCGTCCTTTGAAAATCTTAATTGATTTTCAAAGGACGCTTTTTTTCATTTAATATGGGGGCGGTTAATGTGATTAATTTTAATAATAGCAATGGTGGACTGGTTCGAGTGTACAGTGAAATAAACTAAAAACAACTATACATTCAATTAAAGGAAGAGTCTATTTATGAAAAATACTAATAAAAAACTAACTTTTAAACATTACATCATTATTGGATCGATGTTATTCGGGATGTTCTTTGGGGCCGGAAATCTGATCTTTCCGATTCATCTAGGACAATTAGCCGGAGGACATTGGTTGACTGCCGGACTAGGATTTTTATTGACCGGAACCTTGTTACCATTGCTAGGCATCATCGCAATCAGTATTACACGTTCATCAGGTATTTATGATTTAGCGAAGCCGATCGGACATCGATATGCGACTTTCTTCATGATTCTCACATGTGCGACCCTTGGCCCACTATTCGCTACTCCTAGAACGGCTACTACACCTTTTCAAATCGGTATCGCAACTCATATCAGTTCTAGTCAACAACCATTTTATTTATTAGGATATTCTTTGATTTTCTTTTTGATCGCTGGTTGGGCATCACGTAAGCCGACTGGAATCATTGATATGATTGGTAAATTTCTCAATCCAATGTTCTTACTTTTATTAGCGATCATCTTCGGAATCGCCTTCACCCATCCGATGGGTAGTGCTACGACTGCACACATTACAGCTGGTTATCAAAACGGTGCTTTCTTAAATGGTTTCTTACAAGGATACAACACGATGGATGCATTAGCAGCTTTGTTATTCGGAATCGTAGTTGTTACATCCATTCGTGGATTGGGACAGCATGAACCAGCTGCTATCGCTAAAACCGCTGCTAAGTCTAGCTTATTGAGCATCTCACTAGAAGCATTCATTTATTTAGGTCTTATCTGGATCGGCGCTACATCATTGACACATTTCAATATCTCGGCTGATGGCGGCATCGGCTTCTCACAGATTGCTTCATACTTTATGGGCGTACCCGGTGAGATCATCCTTGCCATCATGGCAACCTTGACCTGTTTGACAACAGCCGTTGGTTTGATCTCCTCATTTGCGGAAGCTCTACATGAAAAATTTCCTAAGATTTCTTACAAGTCATGGAATATCCTATCCTGTGTTGCTTCATTCTTGATTGCGAACATGGGACTTGAACAGATCATCGCTTGGTCTACACCGATGTTAATGTTCCTCTACCCACTTGCCATTACCTTGATCATTTTATCGATCGCCTCACCATTGTTTAACAGTAATCCTATCGTTTACCAAATGACGACAGCCTTTACGATCATTCCAGCCTTGATCGATGCACTTAATTCTGCACCAGCGATCATCTCTCAACAACCACTATCACGGATGATCTTGAAGTGGGACAGCATGTACTTGCCATTCGCTAAATACGGTATGGATTGGTTGCTTCCGGCATTTATTGGTCTATTGATTGGATTAACGATTCATTACGCCCAATTGATTTCAAAACGTGCCAAGTTAAGGATCGAAGAATAATAACGTAATGGGGGGATAGATTATGAAATTCATAGGAATACTGTGTCTTTTGTTATTATTCACGACTATCGCAGGACATTTCTCACATTTGCTCGGTATACCCGCTGTTATCGGTGAAATCCTCGTAGGAGTTGTCATTGGTCCAGCCATCTTGAACTTAGTGCATTTGAACTCGCTAGTTGATACTTTTTCGCAGATTGGGGTAGTCATCCTCATGTTCATCGGTGGGTTAGAGAGTAATTTACAGTTGTTGAAGAAATACCTTCGACCGGCGATTATCGTCGCAATCATTGGCGTTATTTTCCCAGTAGTAGTAATGGGTGGCGTTAGTCTAGCTTTTGATTTTTCAAAATTCGAAGCATTATTCATTGGAGTTATCTTTTCAGCAACTTCTGTATCGATATCAGTAGAAGTTTTGAAGGAATTCCACACTTTGAATACCAAAGAAGGAGCGACGATATTGGGAGCAGCAGTTGCGGATGATATCATCGGCGTTATCCTGCTAAGCATCGTTATCTCCATGATCGGTAATAAGCAGTCGACCTTAGGTATCGTCTTGCTGGAACAAATTGGTTTCTTCGCCGGTGTATATGCTCTGTTTAGATGGATTGCACCTCTGTTGATGGGATTGAGCAATCGACTATTGATGTCAGTTAGTCCGGCGATAATGTCATTGATCATTTGTTTGGGCATGGCGTGGTTAGCTGACTTAGTTGGTTTAAGTGGTGCTATCGGAGCGTTCTTCGCTGGCATCGCCGTGGCACAGACAGATTATCAAGAACAAGTAGATTTGAACATCGAACCAGTTGGATATACGCTATTTATACCGATATTTTTCGTCAGTGTCGGCTTGAATATGACCTTTGATGGAGTAACATCATCTTTACCATTTATTGCCGTCATGACTATTTTAGGCGTATTTACGAAGTTATTCGGTTGTGGCTTAGGAGCCAAGCTGAACGGCTTTTCTAAGGATAGCGATTATCTGGTAGGTGCAGGGATGATTTCTCGTGGGGAGATGGCCTTGATCACAGCTCAAATCGGCTTCTCAGCCAACTTGTTATCACATGAATACTATTCAGATATCATCTTGATCATCATATTAATTACCATCATTGCACCATTCGTATTTAAACAAGCCATCAAGCGTATCTCGGTAGATACAGAACTGGAATTGGATTAAAAAAACGAGTTTTCGGCATATATCGAAAACTCGTTTTTTGAGTGAATCTAACTATTTAATTGTTCGTTTGTAATTAAATTAGATGACTTTTTGTCAGATCTTTTTATTAAGATACTTTTTATTTCTAGCAGTATTTTATAAAATCCTAATCCAGAAACTACTGAGATAATGGGCAGAAATTCAATTCTGTATCTACCTTGAACTTCTATGAGCAACTGGACAACGGCGAATGCCAACAATGGCAATATCAACAAGTATAGTTGATCACTGAACTTGTTTCTGAATAACTCCAGTGAACCGATCCAAGAAGTGATGATCAAGAGTACCGAGCCGATATAGGCAAGATAATCTATTAACTTCACTGTTTTTAATGAATGCATTAGGTTGTAACTAGTAAAGTCGGTGGCTAATGTTCTAGTTGACCAGAGAGTTTGTGTCTTAGTTACGAATAGTGATAACCACTTATTATTTTTATTTAAATAATTTATCTCTTCACTTACTCTGTTTCTTTCAACTTTTCTAGTTTGAGCACGGGTTTTATTAGGATCAATTAAATTGTTTAAATCTGGAGAGTAAGTTCCTCCAGATTGGTAATTCAATCCAGTAAGGAATTTCCATTCAGAATCATTGTTAGATAGACCATATTGATTGATTCCTGAAGTTTTGATGCCCCATCCAGCAAGGCTGAATAAAACAAAGTAAATTGCTAGAGAAAGTAAAAATTTGAGGCTAGTTTTGTAATTATGATGCTTCATCAAAATAAAAATTATTGTAAATACGAAAATTCCTGCGATAATAACTGGTCCGATAGGGCGGATTAGGCATCCACCAGTCAAAGTTATTCCAGCTAAAATATAGCTCCATAACTTGTCTTGCATTAACAGGTAGAAGGTTATCAGATATAGTAATGATCCTAAATATTGATTACTAGCTTGACTGTTTAGTGCAAACCAATCTAAATCAATCATCAATAATAAAACTGACAATCGAGCAATTTTGATATTATTGAAAATTTTATCAACTATTAGATAAGTGAATAGTAGTGTTAGTGTTTGAAAAACAACGTTTAGAAATTGAATTGCAAAAATATTATAACCAAATATTTTTACAACTGCCAATACGTAAACCATAAATCCGGTTTGATATGCATATTTTGCAAAGTAGTCTTTGTTACTATAATAAAGTTTGTCTCCCTGGAAGAATCCCGGAGCACGACTCCAAAAATTACCGAAATCACTGATTTGATTCGTAGGTACACTTGCAATCCAGACTAAAGCCGTAATCATGAAGACTAGTAACATTATGCCTAGAACAAGATTATTGATCCGTTTATTAGTTGTATTTATAGTTATCAGTATATAGCCTATCAGCGTTATGAACAGTACGAATGCTATCAATAGAACTATGTATTTGTAGTTTGCTTGAAGTACATAGTTCTCAGCATAGAATGTTAACATTAATAAAAATACTACACTGGTGAATATTGCTAGGCAAACTAAAATTATTTTGTTTAAGATGTTTTGAATTTTAGTGATAGTCTGAACTTCCTATTCTTAAAAGAGGATTAATAAGTAATGATTAATTTTCTTCTATATCATAGGTAATATACTATCACGTTATATATTTATAATTTAAAGTTCTTTAATAAACGGATATTATACTTTCAAAGTATAAAAATAGCTTATACAAATTTTTGTATAAGCTATTTTAATATTTTCTTTAGGGTAACTAATTTACGACGTGAGATGTCACATGATGATCCGTTTTGAAAAATTAATTTATTATTCTTGGTATCGATACTTGATATATTGTCCAAATTAACTAGTAAACTTTTATGGGCTCTATAGAAGTTTGTTAGTTTGATTTCTATAGACTTTAAAGTATCAAAAAACTCGATGATTTCATTATCTGTATGTAGATATACGTTGTGAGTACTTTCTGATGATTCAAAGTAATTGATTTTATCAGTATCAAATTGGTATTTTTTAAACCCTATTGAAAATGAAAATTTCTTGGCTGATTTTTCATCAGCAGGGATAAGACGTTCAATTGTTATATCCAAATCCTTGTACAATTGATTTTTTATTTCATCGAGGCCTAATTCCTTAGTTATGTAATCTAATGGTTCAACTTTTCTATCAAAAATCATAGTCGTTAATTCTTCATGTGTTGTAATAAAAACTATTTTAGCATTGAAATCACTTTTTCGTATTTTTGAAGCTAAATCAATACCTTTGATTTTAGAACTGGGAAACTCTATATCTAGTAGATAAAATTTTGGATCATTCGAATTGTTTTCTATATATATTTCTACGTCACTTGGATTGGATGTAGATAGTATTATTTTTGCTTCAATTTCATTATGATGTTTTATATAATTTTTAATCATCAATTGATATAAATTTCTTATAGAGTTGTCGTCTTCACAAATTATTATATTTAATAACATTATTTGTCTTCCAATACGGTGAGAATGGTTTCAAAATATCCATTTTCTATTTTTGTTTGTAATAAAAAATTATCATTAGAATCAACTATTTTTTTAACGGTTGCCCATCCTAGTCCGCTATGATTTTCTTTGGTAGAGTATCCGCTATTATATATTTCATTTAAATCTATCTTAGTTTTGTTTTCGATATTATTTTTAACAATGAATTCATTATATTCTCCGAATGAAATCAGTCCGAATTTTAGTTCAGGTGAATTTATATGTAAACAAGCCTCAATTGAATTATCGAATAAAATTCCTAAAATTCTAATAATACTAACTGAATGATCTTTGGAAATACTTATATTATTATCCACTTCAAAATCAGTATTAATCTTTTGCCTTTTTGCAGATATTAGCTTGGAAAAAATTATCCCCTTTACTAATTCATCCTGTAGTTTAAATAGATTACCATCTTCAATACTAAGACTATCATCCATCCTAATGTCGGCATATTGTAGTAATTTTTTTATAGAATCATTTTTTATATTATCTGATTCAATGGATGTGGATAGTGATAATAAAAAGTTTTTATAGTCATGTTTAAATCTATGTAATTCGTTATTTTTTCTTTCCAGTTCCAAAATATAATTATTCATTTCTTTTAGGTTATTCAGCTCGTATTTAATTTTTAATTCTTTTATATGAGAATTGACGAACATAGTCATACCTATTGAAATGAAAATCAATATTAAAATCGAAATCAATATAGTTACATTTAGATATGTCAGCTGAATTTCAAGTTGTTGAGCAAGATAATTTATGAATATGTATAGTACAAAAATCATTATTGACGAAAATAAAATAATTCTTTTTATAATTATGTCATTCCAATAATCTTTTTCTACTCTCTTCGAAATATTTTTAATGATAAAAATTAATGTTACTGATAATACATAATTCATCAAAGAAACTATTAAAGTAAACATAAGAGCGGAACTTGATTTTAAATTTGTATTAAAATGAAAAATATTAACCATACAGTAAATAGAAATCTGTTGGGTTATGCCTGATATTATTATCGCTACAATAAATACTATCGTTTTGTATATCTTTTCATTTTTGTATCCTTGGTAAATAAGTATAAAAATAGGTATTATTAATATTGTACTTACGTTTGATGAAAAGTTATCCAAAAAAGTAAGGAATATATCAGCTACTATTACTAGCATGATATTAAATTTTGATATTGATTTTGGAATAAGCATGAATGAAATAACAAAAATTAACATTGTGTTTGTGGCGTCTAATAACAACCAAGGAATGGATGATAGTGTACCCAAATTATGATTCTCCTTTTTAAATGGATTTTTAATAATTATTAATGAATATAAGAAATTTATCGTTAATATTTTTTTCCTAATTATTGTTTAAGACGTACAAAATACATGCTAACATAACTAAAATAATAATTATTGTGTTTTTTTAAAAGGTAAAAAATAGTCTCAAGCGGTAATGCCTCACTTAATTGTAATGAAAGGAGTAATTCTATGTTCTTAGGTACGGTGATTTATGATAAAAGGCGTATTTTAAATCTGACTCAAAACGATCTAGCTTCAGGCATTTGTAATCAAAATACAATTAGTAAAATGGAAAAACATAATATGAATCCTCAGATCGATGTGTTGATAAAAATTTGTAAGAGATTAGATTTATCACTGAATGATGTTTTTAGTGACTTTTCTAGCGATTCTAAAGAAGAAGAATTTATCGCATTAGATGAGATTGAAAGTGATATATTACTAAGTAGACTGGATCAAGTGAATGAGAAAATAGCTCTAGTTAAGGACGGAATCGATACTAAGAACGTTGCACAGTTTGACTTCATTAATTGTATTCTTTTTTTTAAAAACAGTAGTTATGATAGAAGTTCGTTCTATGCCGACAAAGTTTTGTTAGATACAAAATCAGATAATAATAACATTTATACATTGATGTCGTATCTCATTAAAGGCGTTATTTCTTGTTATCAAGAGTATGATGATATGTCTAAGTATTATTTTGGGATCGTAGAGGATTCTTTGAAAGAAAATTTTAATATTTCAAATTCAAATAGTTTGGAAATATTGTTTATCTGTAAAGAATTAGGAGAATCGTTGATAAAGGTTAAGGAGTACAACGAATCTATTAACATTTCAAAACGAGGGATTAATTATGCTAATGAAAAACATGTCTCATATTTCATTGATGAGATAAATTATAACGTTGCTCTAGGCTTAAAAAATAAATCAGATAAGAGGCAATTTGATCGATATAAGAATATTGCATATTATTGTGCAGACTTATTAAACAATAAAAATTTACAAGAAAAAATAAAGTCAACTTTAGAACGATGAGTTATAAAACAATGTATATATATTAAGCACTCAGCAATCTGCTGGGTGCTTTTTATTATGTGATCATCACCAATCAACATATAACAATAACTTATACATATCTATAAAATATGTGTATTTGTCATGAGCTTATAACGCACTTATACTAATCACAAGTTATTTTCAGTAAGTAAAGTTTTTTTTAGTGAATATTTTCAGTATGAGGAGTGATTGTATGGGAAAAAAGATTTTTTTGATTATAGGAGCTATTGCAGTGTTCATCGGTTTATTCAGTTGGAATTTGTCACAGAGCCATAAGGCAAGTAATCGCGATCCAACAAAGAATTCAATTACACAAAAGTCGCGTGAAACTAGCTCTAGTACGAGCAAAAATAGTGACAAGATTCTCATCGTATTCTTTTCACGGTCTGGGACCAATTATCCCGATACAAATTTGAAAATAGGTCATACGCAGAGAATAGCTAATGAAATCGCAAAAGTTACGGGTGGAAATAAGTATCAAATTCAAACGGTCAAGGCATATCCTAAAAATTATGACAAAACCGTTGATCAAGCTGAGAACGAGCAACAGAGAAATGCTCGACCAAGGATACAAGGACCATTGCCAGATCTATCAAAGTACGACACGATCTTCTTCGGATATCCCATTTGGTGGAACGACATCCCCATGGCGGTTCAAACCTTTATGGATCAAGCGGATTTGAATAACAAGACGATCATTCCATTTTCAACCAATGAGGGTTCAGGTTGGGGAGACTCATTATCAACTATCAAGAAGAAGTATCCTCAAGCTACTATGAAAAAGGGATTTGAGATCGAAGGCCAACAAGCCGATCATTCGCAACAAAAGATCGACAGTTGGTTAAATAAATTAGGCTATGGAGGGAAGTAAATGTTAAAAAAATATCCGCTGGCATTATATTTGGTTTGGATCATGGCATTGATCATCTTCCCTTTGCCATTAGTATTGATTCTAAATTGGGAAATGAGTTCGTCAGCAACTAGCCAATTGTTATTAATTGATTCAGGACTAGTTGCCTACACTTGGTGGTTGTTTGAAGTCTTCTTATCCACACGACCATTGTGGTTAGACAGGCTGATAGGCCTGCCAGCTACGTATTCCATTCACAGCTTCTTAGGAATAGGCGCCTTGCTTTTAGCCTTTGTTCATCGGCATTATTTGATGTCTATGGGGCGTTGGATAATCTTAACCGGTGATTGGGCTTGGTATTTGATTATCTTCGGCATAATTTACGCAATGGTCTTTTTGTCAGGCTGGTTAGTCGATCGACTACCAGTTATAGCAAAGGTCAAACGAAACTTACAGTTCTTTTTTAAACATCAAGTATCGATATGGATTCACCGACTTAATTTAGTTGCGATCTTGTTGATTTGGCTACACGTACATCTGATCGGTCGAATCAATACTCATTTTGGTTTCATGATCATATTTGACGCATACACAATTGTTGTTTTGACCAGTTATCTGTGGAAGCATTGGGCGGTTTCAAATCAATTAGTAGTGGGAAAAATCGAGAAAATCGCTTCTTTGAATAATACTGTTCAACAAATAACAGTAAATTTTGGACACAAACACAATCTATTCATGCCGGGAGATTATTTTTTCGTAACCTTTCCAGAGATTTCTAAAGAAGCACATCCGTTTTCTGTCACTAATGACACCCTGTCTGCACCGAATCTAGTAGTCTTTACGATTAGGGAATTAGGCGACTACACGAAACAGATTGCAAATTTAAAAGTCGGTAGTCCAGTCAAAGCTGAAGGACCGTTTGGTAGATTTGAGTCGATCGTGGAACAAGACTCTAGACCGTTAGTATTGATCGGATTAGGAACGGGAGTTGCTCCACTGATGAGCTTAGCAGCAGCGTATCATGATCAACGTAAAATACACGTATTGTGGACGGTACACAGTGCCGAAGATATGTTTTTTGATGAGGATTTTAAGAATTTAGAAAATAAAGATTTCAAATATCACGTACAGGTCGGTAGATTGACTAAGTCACAATTACCCGATCTATTGGATTTAACCGAAGTCCAGAATGCCCGCTTTATCACGGTCGGTGGGTCTAAGGCTGTTTTAGAAGTAGAAAAAATGTTAAAAAAAATAGGCGTTCCGTCGGAACACCTAACTGATGAAAGATTAACTATGTAGAGGAATGGTGACAAAATGAAAAAAAGAAATTTATTGATTACGATGATATTGATACTGGGATTGGTTCTCACAGCTTGTTCACAAAAGAGTAGTTCCAAGACAGCTTCATCATCATCAGCCGTAACGGCTACTAAAACTAATAGCAACGCTAAGAAAACGTTGATCGTGTACTATTCGTTGACTAATAATACTGATACTTTAGCAAAGAAGATTCATAAGGTAGGAGATATAGATATCGTTAGGATCGATGCCAAAAAAGCTTATCCAACTGATGACAATGATTCTATTAATAGCCGTGTGAAACGTGAAAGTCAGAATAATCAATATGATCAGTTGACTAATGTACCGAAAGATCTAAATAAATACGATACGATTTTGGTAGGATATCCTATCTGGAGTAATGATATTGCATATCCAATTCAATCATTTTTGTCACAGAATGCTGACAAGTTAGCTAATAAGCGGATTGTTCCATTCAGTACCAGTGCAATGGCAGATTCTGCAGCTATCAAGCAAACGAATAATACAATCAAAAAACTAGTTCCACAGGCAACTATTGCCAAAGGCTTGAACTTGACGTCTGGTGATGCTAGTTCTAAAAGGATTCAGAATTGGTTAGATGCAAATGCCTTCGTTCAAAGGACTAAGTCTGAAACCAAAAAAGATTCATCTGCCAGCACAGCTATTAAGGTAGAGATAAATGGCCGTAGTTTTGATGGCTATTTGAATGATTCATCTGCCAGCCAAGATTTGATCAAGTCACTCCCACAAACATGGACTTTTAAGACTTTTGCCTCAGGTTATCCTGAAAAGTATGCCAAACTTGATAGTGCCTTGAATACTGCGGGGATGTCAGGTGATGATCCTAAGAGTGGAGATATTGATTATAATTCAAACAATCAGAGTTTATTCTTATACTATGGTCAAGTAGGACAATTCGATGAGCTACACAATATCGGTCATATAACATCCAATGGTTATCGTCAATTTATCAAATCTCAATCAGGAAAAATTACAGTTAAAATTTCGGCTGTAAATTAGTGTAATTATGAAGAAAAATATCATTTTATGGATTTCAATGATTATATTAGTGGTGTTAGCCATGAGTGGATGGCTATTTTATCAACATCGAAGTCAGACATCACAATCAACTAGTGAAAGGAGCCAACAGATGGATTATCAAGTAGAAACAGTGCATGTAAAATACAATAATAAAAATTTGTATGGCAAGTTATATCTTCCTGATAACGATCGAAGAAGATCAGCCCCAACAGTGATTCTTTCACACGGTTTGACAGGTACCTATGAGGATACTTCGGTCTATGCACGTCCCTTAGCACGAGCTGGATATGTCGCATATGTATTTGACTTCAGTGGTGGAAGCGATAGTAGCCGAAGCACTGGGAAGACGACGGACATGTCGATTTTTACTGAAGCTGATGATCTAAAGGCTGTCATCGATCAAATTACGAAGCGACCAGAAGTAGATGCTTCACAAGTTTTCTTGGCAGGATTGAGTCAAGGCGGAGCAGTCTCAGCTATTGTGGCAGCTGAATTAAAAAATAAAATCAAAGGTGAAATATTGTTATATCCAGCACTAGTCATCCCTGATGAAGCAAGACAGCGATTCAGTAATGTTAATCAAATTCCTAAGACAGTCGATAATTATATGACCGTAGGACGGACATACTATAGTCATTTACTAGATTACAATATTTGGGATCACATCAAGGGTTTTCAGGGGAATGCACTCTTGATCCATGGAAGTGCTGACGATGTGGTTCCGGATAGTTATTCTAAAAAAGCAGCCAAGGTCTTGCCACACGCCACAGTAAAGATAATCAAAGGCGCTGGACACGATTTCTATGGAGCTGATGCCCAGTTAGCAACCAAATATATGTTAAATTATATGCGTAATAATACTAAATAAAAGAAGGACAATCTCATGCCAGAAATAAAAGTTAAAGCTTTAGAAGCCAAAAGTGCCAAATTTGATTCATTCCATCATACAGTCATTACTCGTCGAGCTTTGAAAGCGGACGATGTGGCTATTGACATCAAGTATTGTGGAATATGTCACTCAGATATCGCCCAAGTAGAAGGCATCGGAACTGCCTTTGACCATGCGATCGTACCGGGACATGAAATATCCGGTATCGTCAGTGCGGTGGGTTCAGAAGTTACCAAATATAAAGTTGGTGACCGAGTAGGTGTTGGTTGTTTCGTAGATTCTTGTGGTGAGTGTAAGTATTGTAAGGCAGGACAAGAGCAATTTTGTGAAAAAGGTTTTGTTTCCGTCTTCAACACGCCTGATTATGAGGGAAAAATCACTCAAGGTGGATATTCTCAATCACTCGTTGTTAAGGAACATTTTGTTTTGAGGATTCCGGACAATTTAGACTTAGCTGAAGCCGCACCTTTACTATGTGCTGGCATCACAACTTACAATCCATTGAAGCGCTATGGTGTTGGAAAAGGTACGAAAGTTGCTGTTATCGGTCTAGGTGGTTTGGGTCATATTGCTGTTCAATTCGCTAACAAGCTAGGTGCTGAGGTGACCGTCTTAGGGCATTCAGAGAAGAAGCGAAACGAAGCCAATCAATTTGGTGCCACTGGTTACGAGATCCTCAAAAATTCAAGCGACTTCGATAAGCTCAATGGAGAATTCGATTTTATTCTTAATACGACTGCCGTGGCACTCGACCTAGATGAATATCTTAAATTATTGAGCGTCAATGGAATCTTTTGTTTCGTAGGATTGACGATGGATGAACAAAAATTCAATTTATTCAGTATCTTCAATAAACAAGGTACTATCACGGTTTCTAATGTTGGTGGCATTGCTATGACACAGGAGATGTTAAACTTTGCGGCCGAAAATGATATTCACCCAATGATCGAGATGATCGGGATAGACGATGTGTCTACGGCTTATCAACGTATTATTGACAGCGATGTTCATTATCGCTTTGTAATTGACATGTCCACTTTGGAATAGAATATCTAAACTACCACAAAAAAATATTTTAAAAAAGACTTGAAATTATGCAAAATAGCCTAATTAAATTTATGATTGCTTATCAAGCGATAAGCATATTAGAATGGTAGTTGCGGATTTAAAATATCAAGTTGAATTGAATTATGTCAAAATTTAATTCCAAAAAAAAATTTTTATGAAAACAAATTTATAAATAACGTAATTGACGGTGTTTATAGTTATGAAAATCAGGTTCACTTATTTGTTTAACAAACACTACATCTTGTTATATAATTCGAGATGAGATACCATATATAGTGTTATTTCTAAGCAAATGGAGTGAAGCAATATGATGAACTTATTAAGAAAAATCAAATTAGACGATGAATTTATCGACGAAATCAAAGCAACGGTGAAACCACATTGGGGAGAACTTGGCTGGGTAACTTATAAACGTACTTATGCGCGTTGGATCCCAGAATTAGGACGTACCGAAAATTGGTCAGAAACTGTTAAGCGTGTTGTTGAGGGTAACATCAACCTTGACCCACGTTTGAAAGATGATTCATTGACAGAAGAACAATATCAAGGCTTGGTTAACGAAGCTAAAGAACTATACAAGTTAGTCTACGGATTAGCAGCCACTCCATCAGGTAGAAATCTCTGGATCTCTGGTACTGAATACCAAGATCGTAACGGAGACGCTCTGAACAACTGCTGGT
Organism: Companilactobacillus sp. y65-5; assembly: GCF_057541095.1. NCBI lineage: Bacteria > Bacillati > Bacillota > Bacilli > Lactobacillales > Lactobacillaceae > Companilactobacillus > Companilactobacillus sp. y65-5. Next base: position 134,595 of record NZ_BAAJOA010000008.1, on the reverse strand, counting down.
TTATTGCAATCAGACCACAGAAGTACGGCGAAAGTCATATTCTTCCTAGTTATTTGACGGAAGATCAAGTTGCCGTATCAATGCCATTTTCATTCATGTTCGATCAATTGATGAAGGGTGGCGGAGTTGGCTTCTCCGTTGTTCCTAGCAACATGAAGCAAATGCCAGTTGTGGATAAGAAAGTTGATTTAACTGTTCTTATCAGCAAATCTAGCGCTTCTTACAAGGATTCTATCGAAGCCGGTGCGATTGATCGTGAAACATACTTGAAGGATCATGACATCGCTGACGTACGTTTTTACAAGCTTCCAGATACTCGTGAAGGTTGGGTCATTGCTAATGCTAATATGATCGACGCTCACTTTGCATCTACTAACGCTGAAGGTGTGAATGACGTTGTCCTAGATATTACTGATATTCGTCCTAAGGGTGCTAAAATCAAGGGATTTGGTGGTACTGCATCAGGTCCTGTGCCATTGATCGAGATGTTCTTTGATATCAATGAAGTATTGAATGGTGCAGTTGGTAAGCAACTTACATCAGTTGATTGTACAGATATGGGTAACTTGATCGGTAAGACGGTCGTTGCTGGTAATGTGCGTCGTTCAGCTGAGTTAGCTCTTGGTGGATCCACAGACGATGACTTTATCACTATGAAACAAGACCAAGAGAAGTTATATCATCACCGTTGGGCTTCAAATAACAGTGTTTCAGTTGATTCTAAGTTTACTAAGTATCAACCAATCGCAGACTCGATCGTTCACAATGGTGAACCCGGTATCGTCAATCTTGAATTGTCACGTAACTATGGACGTATCGCTGATGGTTACCAACCAGGAATCGATGATGCTGTCGAAGGGACTAATCCATGTGGCGAGATTTCATTGAGCAATGGTGAACCATGTAACTTGTTTGAAGTCTTTCCAGTGATTGCTGAGAAGCAAGGTTGGGAATTAGAAGAAGCCTTTAATCTAGCAGCAAGATATACTAAGCGTGTCACATTCAGCAGTTACGATTGGGAAGTATCACGCACGGCTATCCAAAAGAATCGTCGTATCGGTGTATCAATGTCAGGTATCCAAGACTGGATCTTAAACACATTTGGTAATCGTGTGGTCACAGGCTTTGAAGATGCTAAAGACCAAGACGGTGTAGCTATCAAAAAACCTATCTACGACCAAAGAATCGTTAAGAGATTCGATGACTTATACCACGCTGTTGTTGAAGCTGACGAGAACTACTCTGATGAGTTGAATTGTAATACTTCGATCAAGCATACAACGGTTAAGCCATCAGGTACGGTTGCTAAGTTGGCAGGTGTTTCTGAAGGGATGCACTTCCACTATGCCGGTTACTTGATCCAAAGAATCAGATTCCAAGACAGTGACCCGTTGCTTCCAGCTTTGAAAGCTTGTGGTTACAAGATCGAACCTGATATTTATACTAAGCATACAATGTGTGTCGAGTTCCCAGTGAAGGCTGTTAATGCTGACAACCCTAACTTCGCTTCAGCTGGTAATGTTTCTATCGCTGAACAATTTGCTACACAAGCATTTTTACAGACATACTGGTCAGATAATGCTGTCAGCTGTACAGTTACGTTCCAACCAGACGAAGCTAAGGAAATCGCTCCATTGATGTATCAATACAGACATATAACTAAGTCAACTTCACTACTACCATATAGTGGTGGTGAGTTGAAACAAGCTCCAAAGGAACCTATCAATAAGAAGATCTATACTGCTCGTGAGGCACTTATTAGTGGCAATGTTGCTAAGAAGTTTGCCGAAATGAACGATAATCATGATAAAAAAGATATTGAATTAGTTGATCAATCTGACTGCGAAAGCGGAGCTTGCCCAATTAAATAAAAAAATAATAGCCTCGATCGATGAAAATACTCATCGGTTGGGGCTATTTTTGTTATGAAAATGAATTAGTTTTTTTATAGATTATTTCTGAAAATTTACACAAACTTTACAATAAATAAAAATTAAATATACATCCTTCCCACATACTGAATCTACCGAAATTTAATGGGGTGAAGAATATGTCTACAATTTTGAATAAAGTATCAAAACGATATGATGAGACTAATATTATCTTGAGCGATGTTTCTGCTGAGATCGAAACGGGTGAATTCTTCGTTATCGTAGGACCTTCAGGGTGTGGAAAAAGTACATTATTGAGAATGATCGCTGGATTAACAGATATTTCTGACGGCGAGATCAGTATCGATGGCCAAGTCGTAAATGACTTACAACCTAAGGACCGTAAGTTAACGATGGTATTCCAAAGCTACGCACTATTTCCATTCTTAAATGTCTGGGATAATGTAGCCTTTGGACTAAAAGCTAGAAAATTAGACCAAGCTGAGGTTCATCAACGTGTTAACGATGCTTTGGATATGGTTAATTTGAACGAATTAAAGGATCGTAAGCCACGTGAGTTATCAGGTGGACAAAGACAACGTGTGGCACTAGCCCGTGCAGTTGCCAGTGACGCTAAGATCTGTTTGATGGACGAACCTTTATCAAACTTAGATGCACAATTGCGTGTGAAAATGCGTCAAGAGATTTATCAACTACAAAGAAAACTTGGAATTACTTTGATCTACGTTACTCATGATCAAGTTGAAGCAATGACGATGGCTGACCATATCATGGTTTTAAATGATCGCCAAGTTCAACAAATTGGAACTCCAACAGAGATTTATCAAGAACCTGCCAACGAATTCGTGGCTAATTTCTTTGGAACACCTCTTATCAATATCATGCCTGCTCAAAAGATCAATGATTATACATTGAACGTTGATGGTGATTTTGAAATCACTATGGATCAAAAGATCACTGATAAAGCCGCTAAGATCGGAATTCGCCCCGGTGAACTATCAATCGAAAAGGCAGATGAATTAACTGCTAACGCTACTGTTAAGAGTACAGAGTTCTTAGGTGACGAAACTATCGTATATGCAACTACTAATAGTGGTCATGACATTCGTATTTTGTTACCCGGTAAGGCAGTCTATGCAGCTTTTGAAAAGGTCAGCATAAGTTCAAGTAATGAAATTTTCTTATTTGATGCTTCAAATAACCGTATCGCGATCGAAACGGGGGATCTGGTCAATGCTTAAATCAACAACATCGACGGTAGTTGGATCTAAGGCAAAATCAAGAAGAAAACATCATACATTTTCGCTGAGTGCAAATGACAAATATTATGCAACCTTGTTCCTTGGTCCATCGCTATTGATCCTAAGTGTTTTTGTCTTTTATCCAATGTTTAGAACACTCTACATCAGTTTGTTCTTAACTAACACATTAGGTAAGACAACGGTATTCAATGGTTTAGGTAACTATGTAGAGTTATTGAGTTCGCCTGAATATATCGCTAGTTTAGGATCCACCTTGATCTACGTGTTCGCTGTTACGGTATTGACCGTTGGGATTGGATTATTGCTAGCCAATCTAGCGTCCAAGCGCCTTCCGGGTATTGGAGTGTTTAGAACTTTATACTCCGTAACGATGGGTGTATCTGTGTCAGTTGCTGCCATTTTCTGGCTCTTCATTTTTAACCCCTCAACCGGATTTTTTGCATTATTGAGTAATATGCTCGGTCTACCAGTTGTCAACTGGTTAACAGATCCAACTATGGCGATGTGGGCAGTTATCATTACTACCGTTTGGATGAACTTAGGCTTCACATTCTTGATTTTATTGGGTTCTATTTCATCAGTTCCAACTTCATTGTACGAAGCAGCAAGTATTGAAGGTGCTTCAGAACATCAACAATTCTTTAAGATTACTGTACCAATGATTTCACCAACGCTATTCTTTGTTTCAACAATTACTTTGATCGAAGGATTCAAGAGTTTTGGATTGATCGACTTGATCACTAAGGGTGGTCCTACTAACTCAACAAACATGTTGGTTTATAGAATTTACAAGGACGCCTTTTACAGTGGTAATTATGCACAAGCAAGTTCTGAAGCAATTATTTTAACGATTATCATTGCCTTCTTCACATTCTTACAATTCAAATTCTTAGAAAAACGGGTGAATTACTAATGATTAGTACAAACAAGACAAGCCCTTTGAATAAGATTGTTAGTTATACTTTATTGATATTACTGGCATTCATCATTTTAGCTCCATTTTTCATTGGTATCTGGACGAGCTTTTTACCTACAATGGAAATCGCTAAGGGTAATTTCCTAAGTACCGATGTATCATTGAACAATTACGTTGCAGCATTTACTAGAACTCCGATTCTGCGCTACTTAGCCAATAGTTTGGCTGTATCAACTCTGACTATGATCGCACAACTACTTTTCTGTTCTATGAGTGCGTATGCGTTTGTTTTCTTGAAGTTCAAATATCGCAATGCACTGTTCATTTTGTTCCTGATCACAATGATGCTTCCTTTTGAAGCTGAGATCATCCCTAATTTCACTACTGTGAAGAACCTAGGTATGTTAGATCATTATTCAGTTCTATTAATTCCATTTTTAACTTCCGCTTTTGGAACATTCATGTTACGTCAGGCCTTCATGCAAACACCGAGTGAATTGAAAGAGGCCTCAGATATTGAAGGATTGAATCATTTCCAATTTTATTGGAATATCGTTCTTCCATATAACAAGGTTAGTTTGATCACCTTAGGTGCATATAGTTTCTTAGGTGCATGGAACCAATACTTATGGCCAATGCTAACAACATTCAGTAACAATTCTCGTTTGATCCAAAATGGTCTACGTCAATTACAATCTGAAGAAACATTCAACGACTGGGGTATGATCCAAGCCAGTGCAGCTATTATTGTTATTCCAACAATCCTAGTGTTGTTCATTGGTCAACATTACTTCAAATCAGGTATGAACGAAGGAGCTGTTAAATAACATGAATAAACGGTTAAAAAGATCGCTGATTTCATTAGTTTTAATATTGGCTGCAGTAGCAACTGGTATTTTTACAACTAATAATCCTGTTAAATCTTCAAGTTCATCTGACCGCATCCCAGTAGTTTTTTGGCACGAATTAGGTGGAGCATCCGAAGATGCGCTTGAAGAAGTAGTTAATGGATTTAACAAATCACAAACTAAGTATCAAGTGATCCCTAAGTATCAAGGATCCTATGATGAAGCTATCCAAAAAATTCTGCAAACACATGGTACAAGTACATCACCTGCAGTTTTCCAAGCTTTTGATATTGCCACAGCTCAAATGCTTCACAGCAAGTACACGACACCAGTACAAAACTTCATTGACAAAGATCCAGATTTTGATATTGATAAAATTGCTCCCGCTGCTAGATCTTTCTATTCTAATGGTGGTAAGCAACAAGCGATGCCTTTCAACACTTCACAACCAGTTCTTTATTACAATGCTTCGCTCTTGAAGAAGTACAACATTACACCACCACCAGTGTCACCAACTTATTCAGATATTACTCGTGTGGCCAAGCAATTGTACGAACGTTCAGGTCATAAGACAAAAGGTATGACTATTCAAATTTATGGTTGGTTGTTAGAACAAGCTACAACTAACGCTGGTACTGCTTTAGCGAATAACAACAATGGTCACAACGGTATTCCAACAAGTATCAATATGGATAATCCTTCTACTGTTAAGTTCTTGGAATGGATCAAAGAAAATATCAAGTCTGGCGACTTTATTAACTATGGTTCAGGTGCCAGTGCAGGCGCTAACCAGACAGCTGGTTTCTTGGCTGGTAAGGTTGGGATCTTCATTCAATCATCAGCAAGTATTGGTGAGTTGACTGCAAATAATAAGGACCAGTTAGGAATTACATATTTCCCACATCCAGATGGTCAAAAGGCCAATGGTGTGTCAATCGGTGGGGCAGCTCTTTGGATCTCAAACGATAAACCAAAGGCTGTTCAACAAGGTGCTTATGAATTCGCTAAATATGCGTTAGGTTCAAAAGTTCAAGCTCAATGGCAAAAATCTACGGGATACTTGGCACTAAACAAGGATTCTCAAAAAGAAAAGATTTTGACTGATCTATACGCTAAAAATCCAGAAGCTAAGGTTCCTGGACAACAATTAGCAAATGCCAAACCAAATTATGTCAATTCAGGTATTCTTCTTGAAGGTATGCAAGTAACACGTCAGCTTGAAGAAGTAGCCATGGAAGAAGCATATAATGGTGGAGATATTCATAAGGCTTTGAAGAAGGCCACAAAGAACGTCAATCAAAATATCACTACTTCTAACCGTGCAAACGGCTATAAATAGGCATTTATAAGAGCACACTACAAAATAATAATTTTGAGTGTGCTTTTTTCTTTACAATTCTCGTTTACAGTTGTAAACTAGTAACTGTAATAAGGATTACAATTGTAGACGAAAAAGGATTTGACAATTATGAATGAAATCGAAAATATGACAAAAGCAGAATGGCAAGTAATGAGAGTAGTTTGGACTTTGAACGGAGCAACTAGTAAACAGGTTATAGAAGTATTAGAGCCCAAGACTGACTGGAAACAGGCTACTGTCAAAACATTGATCGTCAGATTACAGAAGAAAAACTTCTTGAAGGCTGATGAATCGAAGCGACCTTATATTTATTCTCCTGAGATTTCAGAGAGTGATGCGATTCACCAGAGTACCAACAATATGTTTGACAGTTTGTGTTGTATGAAAAAGGGTAAGGCAATTGGTGATTTGATTCAAAATTCTGAAATATCTAAGAGTGACATTAGAGATTTGATTAATCTATTAGAGGAAAAAGAAAAAACCGCACCTGAAACTGTTAAGTGCGATTGCTTGGAGGCGTAGGATGATGGAAAACGGGAAGATGCATGACATGAACCATATGGATATGGACATGGGAGGTATGGACGACGGACATATGATGATGAATCACGGTGGTATGATGATGGATATGGGGGACTTGCGTAAAAAGTTTTGGATCTCGCTAGTTCTTGCAATTCCAGTATTCATCTTATCGCCGTTCATGGGATTGAACTTACCATTTCAATTTCAATTCCCAGGGTCTGACTGGATCGTTATGATTCTCAGTTCAATTTTGTTTTTCTATGGTGGTAAACCTTTCTTAACTGGAGCAAAGGGTGAACTGAAAGCTAAACAACCAGCCATGATGACCCTTATCACGATGGGTATCAGCGTTGCTTATATTTACAGTCTATATGCATTCGTGATGGGAAATATTTTAAATGGCGACCAGCATATCATGGACTTCTTCTGGGAGCTAGCTTCACTGATCGTTATCATGTTGCTAGGTCACTGGATCGAAATGAAATCTACGATGAGTGCTGGTAATGCATTGCAAAAAATCGCTTCACTAGTACCGAATCAAGTTCATATGATTCACGGCGAAGAAACGATGGATCATGATATTTCTATGGTAAAGATCGATGATGTAGTTGAAGTCAGAGCTGGCGAATCGATTCCACTCGATGGGGAGATCATCAGTGGTCAAAGTTATATCAACGAGTCACTCATCACAGGTGAATCAAAGGCTGTTAAGAAATCACTTGGCGATAAAGTGGTTGGTGGTTCTATTAACGGTGAAGGTACGATCAGAATTAAAGTAACTAAAACTTCAAGTGAGGGTTACTTATCACAAATCAGTAAATTAGTTTCAGATGCACAGAGCAATAAATCAAAAACACAAATGTTGGCAGACAAGGTTTCGGGTTGGCTATTCTATGCGGCTGTGATCGTCGGTTTGATGGCGTTCGTTTATTGGCTAGTCTTTGGTAATATGAACTTGGCATTGATGCGTTTGGTTACGGTCTTAGTTATCGCATGTCCTCACGCTTTGGGTCTAGCTATTCCATTAGTTACAGCACGTAGTACATCTATCGCTGCAACGAATGGTTTGATCATTCGTGACAATCAAGCAATGGAAAATAGTCGTAAGATCGACTATGTAGCAATGGATAAGACGGGTACTTTAACAGAAGGTAAATTTACGGTTAATGGCTTGAAGTCATTAAATAAGATGGATGCAGATCAATTATTATCATTGATCGCCGGAATTGAAAGTGGTTCTAGTCATCCGATTGCTAACAGTGTGGTTGAATACGCTAAGGATCAAAACGTTCAACCGGCACAATTAGATGATATCCAAGCTATCAAGGGATACGGCATGAGTGCTACTAAAGATGGACACAATTATTTATTGATAAATATGAAATATTTACAAGCTCATAAAATGACTTTTGACAAGTCGGCTGCTAAACAATACTTAGACGAAGGTAATACAGTCAGTTATCTAGTTGTTGACAATGAAGTAGTGGGATTGGTGGCCCTAGGAGATAAAGTCAAGGCTAACTCAGTTCAATTCATCAAGGACTTGAAGGCTAGAAATATCACTCCAATCATGTTGACGGGTGATAACAAGGAAGCTGCAGCATCGTTCGCCAAACAATTAGGTATTGATGAATTCAAGGCGGAATTACTTCCTGAGGATAAGCATAAGGTCATCAAGAATCTTGAATTAGAAGGTCATCACGTTATGATGGTCGGAGATGGTATCAACGATGCACCAAGTCTGGCAAGTGCTACGATCGGTGTGGCAATCGGTGCTGGAACTGACGTTGCGATTGATTCAGCGGATGTAGTTCTTTACAATTCAGATCCTAGTGATATTACTAAGTTCTTGAATCTATCCGCAAAGACTTACCGTAAAACAGTTGAGAATTTATGGTGGGGTGCCGGATACAATATCTTAGCAATTCCACTTGCAGCTGGCGTCTTAGCTGGTGTTGGATTCGTGCTAAGTCCAGCGGTTGGGGCAGTAGTCATGTCCTTATCAACCGTGATCGTTGCCTTGAATGCAATGACATTACGTTAACAAACAAAAACTACGACAAAATAAGTCGTAGTTTTTTTTGATTTAATTCAATTTATTGATAATACGGTAGATCTAAGAATGTAATGACAACTTCCGTCCCATGTTTTTCTTCTGAGCGAATACTGATTTTATGTCCCAGCCTGTCGGTCATTTTTTTGACCAGGTACAGTCCGATACCGGTTGATTTGCTACCTGACTTGCGACCATTATCACCGGTGAATCCTTTGTTGAAGACGCGGCTGATATCTTTGTCAACGATTCCGATACCGTTATCTGCAATGTGTAATTCGATATTGTTGTTCCGATTGGTTGTGAATATCTCGATTTTGCCACCTTGATCAGTATATTTCAGACTGTTAGCGAGTATCTGGTTCAAAATAAAACTCAGCCATTTTTCGTCAGTTAAGACTTTATCGTCAGTCACGTCCAAACTAATACCGATTCGTTTAGCGATAAACATACGCTTATTGGTCCTAATCGATGACTTGACGATGCTGTTCAGATCTTGCTCTTGAATCAAGTAATCATTAGAAAAATTATTCAGTCTGGCGAAGTATAAGGCTTGATCAACCATGTAGTCGATCTGATCGATCTCTTCTTCGACCAAACTCTGGTCCAAATCACCATCTTGGGCTAGTTTGAGAGCCGCCAATGGTACTTTGATATCGTGAACCCATGATTCGGTATACTCTTGTTGGTCGTGCTGATTCTGGTACAATTCTGTCAATTCATTACGATATTCCAGACCGATATTATTGATCTTGTCTTGAATGAAACGTTGCTCGTTGTTGACGGCACCGTGGAGTTCCTTTGACAGGTCCTCTTGATAGTTGTTGAGTTGCTCGTACCAAGTTTTTTTTCGCAAATATGACAAGTACAGGCCTAAGAAGGCGAATAGCACGGCGATTATCCACGAATATAGTAAAGTTCCCGTTTGAAACTTAACGTGTGGATCTAAGAATAAGATTGCTTCGATAAATGTCACGGTTAGTAGAATCGACAGCAAAGATAATAAATGGTCACGTAAAAATTTAAAAAAAGTCATGTTAGCCTCGCTTAGGGAATGATGTATCCTTGTCCCACTTTAGTTACAATGTAATTTTTTAAACCGAATTTTTCAATTTTGCCACGAAGACGGTTGATATTGACCGTCAGGGTATTATCGTCCACGAAGCGCTCGTCGTCCCACATGAAGTTCAATAATTGTTCACGGGTAACAATCTTACCTTGGTCACGAAGAAGTCGTTGTAGCAGCTTATATTCGTTTTTTGATAAGTCTATCTTATCGGAGCCGATCTCGACCGTTCCGCTAGATAAATTCAGTTTCAGACCGTTGTGCTCGATGATGTCACTAGTATTTTTGGTGAAATCATAAGTACGACGCAAAAGTGCGTTGATCTTGGCAACTAGGATATCGACAGAAAAAGGTTTTTCGACGAAGTCATCCGCTCCCATATTCATTGCCATGATTTGATCCATGTTAGAATTACGAGATGAAATAATAATTATCGGTGTTTTGGAGATCTTGCGGATTTCTTGATTCCAATAATAACCGTCATAAACTGGTAAGTTGATATCTAATAATACTAAATCTGGCTTGTATTCGTGGAATTCTTCCATTACATTATTGAAGTCATCAATAATGTGAGTATCTATTTGCCACTTCTCAAGATTCTCACTGATCAGTGTAGCGATTGATTGATCATCTTCAACAATCATAATTTTAGCCATTGTGAAACCTCCCCGTGCTAGAATAAAGACACTAACTACTATAATAACAATTTTATCTTAATTATTGGAGAAATAAACGTGCAAATTATCGTAAATAACATTGCTAAGGATTACGGAAAACGTCTGAATGCGGTCCATGCTATCAAGGATATCAGCCTCGAAGTCGATAAAGGGGAATTTCTGGGGATAATGGGTCCCAGTGGTGCGGGCAAGTCGACTTTATTAAATATGATCTCAACTAACGAACGCCCTGATCACGGACAGATAATTATTGATGGAGTTGATATGACGCAACTTCACGATCAAGAATTATCGAAGTATCGTCGTAGCAAGATGGGCTTTATTTACCAAAGTTTTGAGTTATTGGATTCGTTGAATGTTAAAGAAAATATTATTTTGCCACTGGCTCTCAATCACGCTAACAAAAAATTTATCGAATCACGTGTGAAGCATTTGAATTACTTATTGAATATCGAAAAACTAAGTAATCGTAACGTAGAAGACTTGTCATTAGGACAGCGGCAGATTGTTTCAGCGGCTAGGGCGTTGATCAATAACCCAGAGATTCTCTTTGCGGATGAACCGACTGGTAGTTTGGATTCCAAGTCAGCGACGATCTTGTTGAATTACATGCAAGTTATCAATCAGCGCGAGGACGCTACGATTTTGATGGCGACCCATGACGCTTTCACGGCTAGTTATTGTAGTCGAGTGATTTTTATCAAAGATGGATCTATTTTTTCAGAAATAGTCAATTCCGGTAAGCGCGAAGATTTCTTCGAACAAATCATCAATATGCAACGTACGATTGGGGGTGGAAGTTATTTCAATGTATCTCAAGATAATTAGAAAGAGCCTCACGAACATGCGCGACAGTTATTTGATTTATATTTTGGCGTGTAGTTTTGCGATTGGTATCTTCAGTATTCTGATTTCACTGACCAATAATCGCATCATGAAGAATAACGTCAGTATGTGGAGAGAATCTTTGATGCCGATCGTACTCGCGTTGAGTGTAGTCTTTGCGTTGTCAGCTTTTATTTACATGGCATATGTTGGTGGATTCTTTATCAAGCAACAGCGGCACGAGTTTTTGACGTTTCAAAAGCTCGGTATGTCTAAGTTTACAATCATTGTTATCGGATTTTTTCAAACTTTGATCATTCAAATGATTGCTTGGGTTTTGGGTATAATCGAAGCGGTCGTTTTTCAAAAATTCTTCGGAATGTTGCTCCTATACTTGATGCACGTTAGAACTGGCTTCATGGCCTATTTCAACCCTCAGAGCTTAATCAATTTGTTAAGAATAGCTTGCTACTCAATCGTGATTTTCAGTGCGATCAATGCTTTTAGAACTTATCGAATCATTCGAAATAAGAAAAATAAAAAACGAGAAGCCAATTTATGGTTGCGGGTGCCAGCGGGAACATTAGGAATCTTTCTATTTATCAGTGCAGTGATAGTTTCGATTAGTTTTATTGGTGATTTTGAAAACGTCGGTAATCCCGCACAAACCTCCAAGATCGTCATGCAATCGGTATATATCATCGGTGCATTTTTTTTCGGTACTTATTTAGTATATTTTGGATTTCTGCCAGTGTTACTGACTATCATGCAGAAGTTCAAACGGCTGTCTTATTCCGGTCTGAATATGTTTACTTTCAAGTATCTAAAAGAACGGATGAAGCAGAATACTTCGGTTTTGTGGTTCGTGACCGAGTTGTCGACCTTAGCGTTGATTTTATTGAGTATTTGTTATTTTGGATATCAAGTTATTTATCAGAATTATCATACCGAGTATCCATTCGCTGTGACAGCCAATAAGAGCACGGTCGATAACGTCCGTAATACGATATATGATAGTAAAACCGAAATAAAAAAAGAATACCATTCGAATATTAAGATTACGATGGTATCCACATTGGATTCAACTAGGAGTCAATTACTTCAGCGTCCGGCATCATTCATGTCTTATTCTGAATATATGAAATTGCCAAAAAAGATTCGTGATCAGAATCCTCGCATCAACTCTAAGCAATACTTGCGGATTGCCTTTGGTTTGAACGAAACTTACGGCTTCTCTAAGAAAAGAGTCGATTGGAATGTCAAAAATGCAGCTAAGATCCGCACGCGATTGAATGGATCGTCATTCCCTTATGGTGGGGGGATGTTCGCTGGTTCGTTGATGATCGTTCCTGATAAGTATTACAAGAAGTTGAATGCCATCACGACCGATACTCTCTACGGCTGGTATTTTAAGCATGGGGATAAATTAACCAAATCACAGGTAGATAACCTTAACATGCGAAAAAACGCCTACGTGATCCACGTAGACGCCAAGTCGGATGTTAATGATTCTACATTTACTACTACAAAGTATGGATACAACTCAATCACCGATAATGATTATATCCAAACCGGATTCGTCCGACAGGAGAATGCCAAGCGACATCTACATCAGACGGTCGGGTTCTTTATATTTATGATTGCTATTTTTAGTATCGCACTATTAGTTGCTCTGGGCAGTGTCTTGACATTGAGGATACTATTGCGTGATGATCATGAGTGGAGGCAATTGAAGACGCTCAAAAAGATCGGTATCAGCACTAAAGAAGTTCGCGGTATCGTTTTATTTGAGAATGCTATGACTTTTGTGATCCCATTAATACTGGCAGTAGTTCAAGCTTATGTGTCGATAGCCCTGCCTGATGGTGGCGATTTATCGATCATTCGCGAGTTCCGTTGGGTCGTCTTGGGGTATGTCATCCTGTATGGGATGATCGGTGTCGTCACCTATCTGATATCATGGCGCAGTGTTCGACGAAAGCTTAACTGATGACTTTATACTCTTTGGTGAAGAAGCCAAATGGAACTTTGGAATCCAATTGGATGCCTTTGTTGATTTCTTTTTGAATGTATTTTTGGCCGTCTTCAATGTGTGTTTGATTATCAAAGGTACTGATTATCAGATATTCTTGTAAGTTGTCTCTGAGTTGATAAATAGCCGAGTTATAGTTGATTTTGTCAGTATAAACGAACTTACTTTGAAATAATGAAGATTGGTCAGCATTAAATTTCAAATATGTCAATAAATACAACTCGTCGTCAGAATCATCAAAGCCTGTCAGCTTGCGGTATTGACCAAATCTGGCTAATTTTTTTATCAAAAGATGGTCGGATTTGTCGTCAAATAAGGGTTTTAATAAAGTATCAGCAGGTTCTTGCTGACTCTTTAAAAATGAATATGTGCCTAACTTTAATGTTATGTTCATAATTTGAAATCCTTTCATTAAAAAAATTTTTGGAGGTTTTCTATGTTAGTTACAGTATTAGGTTATTATGGAGGATACCCATATAAGGGTATTGGTACTTCTGGTTATTTATTGAGAGATGGTGACTTCAATCTGTTGATCGATTGTGGTAGTGGAGTTTTGAACGAACTCTCGAACTTCGTAGCTCCAACCGATCTGGACGCAGTCATTTTATCTCACTATCACCATGATCATACCGCTGATCTAGGAGTTTTGCAGTATAATTGGCTCGCGGCCAAGAAATCCGAACCACTTCCAATTTACGGTCATACCCAAGATTTTGTCAACTTTGCACAATTGACTTGCGAAGGGGCAAGTAAAGGTATAGCCTATAACGATTACGAGCCAACTGAAATCGGGCCATTCAAGTTCGAGTTCATGCGCACGATTCACCCGGTACCAGCTTATGCAATGAGGATCACCAAAGGTGACAAGACGATCGTTTACACGGCTGACACAACTTACTTCGATGGCTTGGTAGACTTTGCTAAGGATGCCGACTTGTTGATCACAGATACCAACTTCCCAGAAGATGTTACAGGTAGGAAGTGGCATATGAACACCAAGGAATCAGGTACCTTAGCCAAGGATGCAGGAGTTAAGAGATTGATGATCAGTCATTTACCTCAGACCGTTGACTCACAGACTATGTTAGAACAATCACAAAAATACGCTGGTGATATTCCAGTGATGAGTGCGTTCGCTGAATTAGAGATCAATGTTTAGTAAATATACTGCTACTATTAGTTTTTAATGATAGTTGATAACCTAAGACTAATGTGATATATAATTAAATATTTATATCAATTGTGAACTGTTTATATAAACGGTGATTTTAAAGGCACTATTTTTCACAATAAAAGTTTTACAGAACAAATATTCGTATTTTTTATACTGAAAAGTATAGATTTTATTTTAGTAATAAGGTAAAATATTTATGTGTTCAAATAGTATTGAATAATATACAAGAAAAGGAGAGATTATAATGGTAACTATTTATACATCTCCAAGTTGCACTTCATGCCGTAAAGCAAAGGCTTGGCTCGAAGAACATGACATTCCTTACAAAGAAAGAAATATTTATTCAGAACCTTTAAACAAACAAGAAATTCAACAAGTATTACAAATGACAGAAAACGGAACTGAAGAAATTATTTCTACTCGTTCCAAAGCCTTCCAAAATTTAAAGGTCGATCTTGACGATTTAACAATTGATCAATTGTTAACATTAGTTCAAGAAAACCCTGGTCTATTGAAACGTCCTATTATCATGGACGACAAGCGTCTTCAAGTAGGTTTCAACGAAGACGAGATCAGAAGATTCTTGCCAAGAAGTGTTAGAACTATGGAGTTACAAAAAGCCCAACTTATGGCTGGCTTATAAAATTGAAAAATAAAAGATTGATACAAGACGTATTGTTTTGTATCGATCTTTTTTTGTATTATTCTATTATTTAAATAATTGGAATCGCAGTCGATATTTAGGAGGACTTTACTTTACAAAGTTTCTGAGACTGTTAAAATGTAGATACAGAATTGAGGTGACTATGATGGAAATGGATCGACTTAATGAGAACACAATCAGAGTCATTCTTAGTACGCAGGATTTGCAAGATCGTGGAGTAACAGTTCTTGATCTCTTGGGAAATAAGAAACAGATCGAATCATTTTTCTACAGTATTTTGGATGAAGTTGACAAGGATCATGTTTTCTCTAACAACGAACCAGTAACTTTTCAGATTATGCCAAATAAACAAGGTTTGGAGTTACTTATTAGCAAGAGTGACGATGTTGATGGCGCTGGTTCATTGCCATTGAATACGTTACAAGATTCAAATGATGATGAAGATAACGAAGGTAATCAGTTTGAATATGACAACGCTAAGTTAGGTAATTCTGAGTACGATGAGGATACTGCACCATACTTGAATGACCCTGACACGCCTACTAAGGCAACCATTGTTGAATTCAATGATTTCGAGGATTACGTTCAACTTGCTGATTTGTTACATTTGGAAAGTGGTATTTCTAATTTATGGCAGTACCAAGGTAAGTATTACTTGCAATTGATCCTGTTTACTGATGAAATGCACGACATGACTTATAACGACGTTATGGCTATGTTGAGTGAATACAGTTTTAAGACTAAGGTAACTGCTGCCGTGCTCTCTGAGTACGGTAAGGAAGTTATGAGCAACACTGCTTTAGAGTTGACTAGACATTACTTTAAAAATTAGACATCGTCGTTATAACGGTGTCTTTTTTTATTTTATTAAAAAATATATTTGACAATATAAATTTAAAAGTGTAAATTAATCACCAATCAAATAATTAAAGATTATTTAATCTTATTAGACGTTGAAGAGAAGAGTAGGTTAATTAGTAGTTTGTATAGTGACCGCTAGATGGTGAAAAGGCGGAACGAAATCTTAACTGAAGATGAGCTTGGAGTCTTACCCAAGGTGGAAGCCGTGGGTACGCAAGGATGCGATATCATCCCGGACATGTTAGTGTCGTTGAGGTATTTTGGGTGATCAAAATACGAATTAGGGTGGTATCACGGTAGTCGTCCCTACATTGCAGAGTAAGTCTGTGGTGTAGGGACGATTTTTTTTGCATAGGATTTTGAGGAGGCGGATATATGAGACAGATACTAATTTATAAACCACCCATGTGGTACTCAAGTTAGTTGATTTAAATTTGAGGGGGACATTACAATGAAAAAGTGGCATAAAATCTTTGGAACAGTAGTATTAGCGTTATCAGTATTCTTGTTAGCTGCATGTGGCAATCAATCAGCAGATTCGTCTGACAAGACGATCACAGTAGGTTCGCAAGGTTCAGACCTTGAAATTTGGCAACATATCGCCAAGAGTCCACAAGCTAAGAAAGCGGGACTGAAGATCAAAGTAAAAGAAATAACAGACGGAACGCAATTGAACAAGGCAACGACAGAAGGTCAAGTCGATGTCAATGCATTCCAATCATGGTCATATTACTTGGCATACAACAAGCAAAACCCCAAGGGTAAACTTGCAGCGCTAGGAACAACTTACCTAGAACCATTAGGAATTTACTCAAACAAATACAAAAAAGTCAGTGATATTCCTGACGGCACTACTATTGCGATTGCCAATAATCCAGCTAACACGTCCAGAGACTTGTTGCTACTACAAAAAGCAGGTTTGTTAACTCTTGATAAAGATTTCGATGCCTTGGGTAACACGAAAGA
This sequence comes from Companilactobacillus sp. y65-5, assembly GCF_057541095.1. Classification (NCBI taxonomy): domain Bacteria; kingdom Bacillati; phylum Bacillota; class Bacilli; order Lactobacillales; family Lactobacillaceae; genus Companilactobacillus; species Companilactobacillus sp. y65-5. The sequence continues at coordinate 117,477 of NZ_BAAJOA010000008.1, read as the reverse complement.
TATTAAGAGCAATCCTAAGAATTTGAAGTTCAAAGAAATTGACGATACCACCGGACCACGTGTCCTAAACGATGTTGATGTAGTTCTGATCTCTAACACAGTCGCATTAGATGGCGGCCTACATGTTCTGACAGATTCCATCTACCACGAAAGTGTCGATCAAAGCACGAAGGATAATATTAATATCCTCGCCACTGCGGCTAAGAATAAGAACAATAAGCAGTACAAGAAGTTAGTTAAGTTGTATCATAATAAGAGGATTCAAAAGTATATCACTAAGAAGTATTACGGAACTAAGATCGAAGTAAATAAGCCACTGACTTATTTACAAAATAAATAGACTAAGGGAGATATTTTATCATGGCAAAAGTTGAAAGTTTTACATTGGATCATACAAAGGTTAAGGCACCTTACGTTAGATTGATTGCTGAAGAAAGTGGCGCTAAGGGAGACAAGATTTCTAACTATGACCTACGTCTAGTTCAACCCAACGTTAATGCGATCCCAACTGCTGGACTACACACGATCGAGCACTTACTAGCTGGACTATTGAGAGACCGTCTAGATGGTGTTATTGACTGTTCACCATTCGGTTGTCGTACAGGATTTCACTTGATCACTTGGGGTGAACATTCTACTACTGAAGTCGCTGAAGCATTGAAGGGTGCCCTTGATGACATTGCTAACAAGATCGAATGGAAGGACGTTCAGGGGACTGATATTTATAGCTGTGGTAATTATCGTGACCACTCACTCTTCTCAGCCAAAGAATGGTCTAAGAAGATCCTAGATGAAGGTATCAGTGATGATCCTTTTGAGAGACATGTTATTTAAGAGATTTTAGTGCTTATTGCTTACATAAAGGGGTCTTACGATGAGCTTATTTACGGAAGTGGAGAATCAGATAGTATTAGTTACTGGAGGACACCAAGGGATTGGAGCCGCAGTCGCGAAGACCTTTTTGAATGAAAAATCTATCGTCGTTTGTGCCGATTTAGCTTTTGAAAATAACGATATCGTTCAAGAATCAGAACGACTGTACCAGCTCCATCTTGATGTCAGTGATGAAGATAGTGTGAAAAATCTTACAGCTCAACTTATCGCCAATAATTTGGTGCCGAATGTTCTAGTGAATGTGGCTGGTATTTCGACAATGAATTATTTGATTGAGAGTAAGACGAGCGATTTTGATAAGACGATTGCGGTGAATACGAGAGGAACCTATTTGGTCACCAAGTATATCGTCAAGGAAATGGTCAAGGCCAAGCGACCTGGTAAGGTTGTCCTGATAGCTTCTCAAGCAGGGAAGAATGGCTATCGAGCAATGTCCGCCTATGTTGCATCCAAGCATGCCGTGCTGGGATTAACTAAGACCTTGGCGATCGAAGTAGCTCATGATCAAATCAATGTCAATGCAGTGTGCCCCGGTATCGTTGAGACTTCAATGAAGCATCGTGAACGAAAAGATGGGGCAGAGATTCGTGGCCTGACGCCTGATGCCATCGAGGAAGAAGATAATAGCCAAGTTCCGTTGGGAAGGACAGGTCAGCCAGAAGATGTCGCTAATGTCGTATTATTCCTATCGAGCCATCTGTCAGATTATATGACGGGGCAGGGGATTAACGTCACAGGCGGAATGACCATGAATTAGTAAACTGATAAAATCTTATTAAATTTTATATATAATAGTAGAAATTGAAAAAAGGAGTTGCCATTTTGGCAGCTTCTTTTTATTATATATAATATAGGAATATTTAAATATTCCTCAATTAGGGGTGTTCCTGATTGACGTAATGGAAACGCTGTTATATTCTTTAATTACGAATTACATTTATCGAAATAGGGAAATTGATAAATTTCAATTTAATAGGGGAGATTAAATCATGAAATATAAGGGAGTAACACTATTTAGTACGGCACTCATTCTACTTGGAAGCGTTGGCACTGCCACGGTATATATCGCTAATAATCCTACTAATGTAACTGCGAAAGAGATTGGTACGTCTGGTAGTGCACCACTTTTGGGTGGGAATACAGTTATTAGTAATTTGTTGTCGGAAGGTGCTAGTGAGGGTGCGGTTACTAAGGTTGAAGATGGTTATGAAATTGGGTATTCGGTTCGGAATGATGCTGATGATTCTAAACTTTCGGCAGCAAATCCATATTTAACAGGAATATCAAAAGTCACAGAGAACGATGATGGTAGCTATACAGTTAGCATGGAGGCACAAGTATCTAAGTCGTTGGATTCAGATCCTAAGATACCATTGCTACAAATAACTTCGATTAATGGTGAGACTGATATTCCAGTTACAATTCATAAAGATATAGATACTAGTGGTAATGTTGTATATGATTTTAACTTTAAGGTGGATAAACTGAATTCATTAGTAAATGATATACCGGTTGATTTTATTATCACCTTACCTGCTGCATTAAATTTTCCAACAATGTATCCTTCAGCAAAATTCAAGTTTGATGCATTGGACTTAGCCAAAGCTATTAAAGCTAAGAATCCAGATGCCGATGTAACTGACATACTTAAAAGTGGAATAACTGACTTACAGAATCGTTTAGCCGCGATCCAGGATGATGCAGCTACTGAAAAGAAGAATCTTGATGGTAAAGTTGCCAATCTTAATGAGCAACTATCACAATTAAAATTAGATAAGAATGCATCTGACAACAAAGTACAGTCGTTAACAGAACAAGTATCAAAATTAGAAGATAACAAAAAAGACTTGGAAACCCAACAAGAAAACTTAAAAACTCAAATCACTGAATTAACTGATAAGATAAGCAAGTTAACAACTGATGGAACAACATCCACGGATGCTTTAACCGAAGCTAAAACGGCTTTGGAAAAAATAAAAACTGCTAAAGACGCAGTTGATAAGCAGCTTGATACGCTACAAACAACAGCGGACGAACTAAAAACTAAACTAAAAGAGGCTCTAGCAGATGCTAACGCTGCTGATCCAGTAGATGTTAAGGATGAAACTGACAGCAACAAAACTTCAGACGATGCTTCGGATGATATTGCTGACGAGTACCAAGTTCCTTATGTTGTCAACAAGACTGGCACTAACACGGCTTCATTATCATCAGAATATTTCACGAAGACGGCTTATGTAACCAAGAATTCTGATGGCAAGGGCTATTCGGTGGAAATTCAAATGCAATATCCTCTGGCATACACTGAAAACGGAGTGGCTATTAAATCTGTCAGTGGTAAGGACATCGACCAAAGCACTGTTAAGACAACTTCTGATGACAATAACTACGTTAAGAGTTTCCAATTCAATATTGACGAATTATCTGACTTGAACGACGTTACACCTGTAACGATGTCTCTGGATATCCCCAATGCTATCACGGCGACTGAATCAGCTGACTTGGTCTTCAACACGGCTAAGTTACCGATCAATGAAGCAAATAATAATACATCTGACCAAGTCCTAGGTTCTGGTTCAGACACTGGCTCCGGAACTGGTACTACCAGCACGGCTACAACTGGAACTGCTGGAACCACTGGAACCACCGGAACTACTAGTTCAACAGGCACAACATCAGGTACACTACCACAGACAGACGCTAAAGGTTTACCAACATACATCATGTACGCAGGTTTCATCATTCTTGCGGTCACATTAGCTGGTGCTGGTAAGGTAAAGTTCACAGGTAAAAAATAATGAAAAAGCTATGGTATGTAGTTTTTGCCAGCTTAATCTTCTCTATCGTGGCACTGTTCAACGGTCTCCAGCTGACGGCAGATGCCGCAACAATCAACTTTAGCGCACTAAAATCTGGAACTAGTGATACTAGTTATGCTGATGCTTATATGGTCAAACCTGCAACGATCAACATCGTCAATAACAAATATCAAGTTACTTATACTATCAAGACGCAGAAAACATTAGGTAAGTATCCGGTACAAGTTAAGTCGATGAATGTTAATACCACAGGGGTCAAAAATTACGAGGATGGTAATAATTATTATTCGGCTGTAACGTTTGAGTCCGACCAATTGTCAAATATCACAGGTACGATGACGATCAATATCGATTCATACAAGATTCATGCAACGCATACATTTACATTGAAATTTTATGACGTCCCCAGTCTAGGTAGTTCGTCCCAAGCCCAAGCAACTAATAATGGCGAGCAGTCAGCTCCTGCCAACTCTGGACAAGCTAGCAATGGCGATGAAACCAATGCTGGCGGAGATGCTGCTGGTTCAGATAACGGCGAGAAGGCCGTTACGATCGGTGAGCCTGAAAAAATCAATAATAAGGCACAAAAAAAGGCTGAAGCACAGGCTCCAACCAATAAAGATAGTAAGACCAAAGCTATCGAGAAAAAAGACAAGAAAAATAAAGATAACAATATTAACATCCCAAGAATTACAGCAATCACGACCGTAGTGGCACTGATTGCAGGCGGAGGATATTTTGCAGCGAAGAAGTTCTTCTAAAAAAATAATCTTCGTCTTTTTTCTTTGGTTGATCAGCCTGTCTTCGATCTTTTTCTTACACACTCTTTCGGTGGACCAAGTCAAACAGAGCGGCTCTGTCGTGATGACGACTGATGCTCTGACTTGGATGGCAGATGAATTACACATGGATCTAAAGGGGATGCCTAGCTCAGCCTATCCCTTACCCAAGGACTATCAGGACGTTGCTCGAGTGGGTACGCCCAACGCGCCGAGTATGGAAAAAATCAAAAAACTAAATGCCGATGCGGTCTATTCAGTGACGACACTCAAGGATATGCACGGTGATAGCTACAAAGCTAATGACATCAATGTCAAGTACGTCAACGTCCAGACGGTCGATGATTTGAAGAAGTCGATGAATATGCTGGCGAAGAAGTACCATAAGCAAACTTATGCACAGGCATTCATTGATAAGCTGGATAAACGACAACATGCGATTGAGCAAGAGAATAAAAATCGTCCTCGTCAAAGAGTGCTGGTTTTATTTGGGATGCCGGGTGGCAGTTACTTGCAAGCGACGAGTAACTCTTACATTGGCTCATTAGTCGAGATCACCAACAATCAGGTGATCGAACCTAAGAATTCTAAGGGTGAATACATCTCCGTTAATATGGAAGAAATCCAAAAATCTAAGCCAGAGATCGTCATTTGTTTGGCACATGCTATGCCGGAAACGGTGGAAAAATCCTTTAAGCAAGAATTTAGTAATAAGTTGTGGCAATCATTGCCCGCTTTTAAGAATAAGAAGGTTTACTACCTGAGAGAACCGACTTATTCATCCACCGCCAATATGAACGTTATCAAAGCTATGAATGGGATTGATAAAATTGTCAATAAGTAAGAAAAGTAAGTTTAATAAATTTTTATTTTTGAATATTATTGTCTTATTATTATTTGTCTTCTTAAATATCTTCTCAGGTGACAATAGTATGGTAAATCTTCTAGACATTAAAACTAGTGACTATCCGATTTTACAACTCCGCATCAGTCGTACGATGGTGGCGATTTTTACTGGTGGATTGATCAGTATTACTGGTCTGTTCTTACAGTTGATCTTTCGCAATAACCTAGTCGATCCGGGATTAGTCGGTCTGACTTCAAGTACGAGTTTCTTCAAAAATCTGTTGGCAATATTTTTGCCAGCATTTTTGGGTTCCAATATTATCTACGGTGCCGTGGGATCATTTATCTTGGTATTAATCTTGATCTGGCTGAAGTCAAAGGATATCGGACCGACTAGATTCGTCTTGTTCGGTGTCTGTCTGACCGTCTTCTTCATCAGTCTGAATCAAGTCATGAGCTACGTCACCCATGCGGATAATGCAATTTTTTCAGGCTTTAATTTAGTCAGCCCTGACGTGACCTACTTGATGGTCATCGTAGGCGGCATCTTATTATCGATCTTAGTTCTGTTCGACAAATTCATCCCTTATTACTCGTTCAACGATAGTAAGATTACTGAATTGGGAATTGATATTAAAAAAATAAATATTTATATTCTCGTTATCATAAGTATCATTATCGCTACGATCGTCGGCATTGTCGGGGAATTCTTGTTCATTGGGATCGTTATCCCCAATATCGTCAAGTCGCTCAATGGGACTAAGACTGAGAATTATTTCTTTGATACGGTCTTATTGGGAGCTAACTTGATGCTGATATCAGATTTTATCGGGCGAAATTTATTTTTCCCAGTAGAAGTTCCTGCCGGGCTGATCTGTAGTCTGATCTGTGCACCGATTTTATTTTATTTTGTATTGAGAGGCAGCCATGGAAGCAAAGAATATTAATTATTCATATGATGATGACATAGTGATAAACAATCTTTCAGTGACACTGCCTGAGCGCGGTGTAACTTCTTTGATCGGCCCTAATGGTAGCGGCAAAAGCACGTTGCTGAAGATAATGACTGGTCAGATCCAGGACTATCAAGGACAAGTGCGATATCGCAATAGTGATTTCTTACAAATGTCAGTCAAACAACGCTCGCAACTAGTCTCGTATTTTAATCAGCGGGAGCGTGTCTACGGACTGATCAGTGTCCGCGCGATTTTGGACATGAGCAATCAAAAAAATATCGACTATATGGAATTTGTTGATTACTTCGGGTTAGCTGACAAGTTGGATGAATCTTTTAACAATCTATCTGGTGGTCAACAACAAGTCTTGCTAGTTTTGGCAGTTTTAATTGAGAATACGGACTATGTTTTTTTAGATGAACCATTCAATAACTTAGACCCACTGTACAAGTCCAAGTTGGTAAATCTGATTCGGTTCCGAAAGCAGTACCAATCTTTCTTCATCGTTGACCATGACATTGATACTTTGGCGATGCTGTCGGATTGGGTTTTGTTGTATAAGGATGGTGTGATCGTCAATGGCGGTGATACGAATATCTTGGACAGCCAAAACCTCAGCTATATTTTCAACACGCACTTTCAGACCTACTTTGATGGGGCTGGGAACAAGCGCTTAGTTCAATACTTTTAATTAAAAATCGTAGCCGGCACTTGTCAGTTACGATTTTTTTGATGTATTTTTCACGTAATTTAATTTAAGAGGTGAAAAATATGTATGCGGCACTTAATCAAGCTAAGCAACTGATCTATGCAGTTGAGAGTAATTTTGAAGATAAGTATTACTGTGTCGAATGTGAGCTCCCAGTTGTTTTGATCCAAAATGACGACAAGGCTTTTTTTCGACACGAGAATACCTCTCACAATGAAGAAAATGAGCGTGATATTCACAAAAAAGGCAAAGAACTGATCGTTGATGCTTTGAAGATACTCGGCTATCAAGAGATTGCAACAGAATACTATTTGAAGCCGATCAAGCAGCGAGCGGATGTTTTGGTTGCCAATAAGATGATTCTTGAGTATCAGTGCGCAAAAATAAACGCTGATAAATTATCCAATCGTGTGGAAAGTTACCATGCGTTAAAAATCCCTAATCTGTGGATACTAGGGGGAGAATACCTATCGAATCAATTGTATCGGACCCATATGAAATTCATCTCATATCGTCAGCCATGGGGATTTTATTTGATTATGCTCGATTCAATGCAGGAACAAATAAATTTATTTTACGGTATAAAATTATTTGGGCCATTCAATAAACTTCAATATCAAAAAAAGAACTTTTTGATCGAAGATATCAAGAATCTGTTGGAATTTGAACCTAAGTTGACTCGAAATAGTCAGACTGAGATCAGTCCATATCAACTGGAAAAAATCCGCAAGTTAAAAAATAAAAAGACTGATGATTTAAAATTGCGTTTTTATAACAATTCCGGTCTGACAGTTGAAGAACATCTACAAGGAAAAAAATTCGGAGCTATCAAGCCAGTCTATCAAAATCATCAGTGGAGAATGAGCTGCGGTGAAAAAGCTAAGTATTTTCAGCAACCTTTTTTGAGTACAAAAAAAGAAGGCAACTGATTACCTTCTGAATTGGTCAATACTTACGACTGTGCTGTTGTTGATGTATGTCGGTTTGGTTTGCGGCATAGTGGATTCCAGCATTGCAGTTAAGTTGTGATTGATAGTTTCTTCAGACGTTTTACTACCGAAGTCGTTGATCATGATACCCGGTTTTTCGGGATGTTCGTTGTCAAAAATCACGATAGTAGGAGCTTTTTCGATTTGCATTTCTTTTGATAATTGCTTATCACGTTTGATACCAAGCTCGACGCAGTAACTATCTTTTTCAGCCATTATGGATTTATAGTCCAAACCACTGTTGACAATGGCTTTTTTGATAGTTTCATCGTCGAAAGGATGTTGATAGGTGTTGATCTGTTCTTGTAAGTTCATTAAAAAATTGCGTGCTTTTTTATTGCCTTGACATGATGCGGCTTGATACAAACGAGCAGCTTCTTCTACTTCTTGTGTAGCTTTAGCGCGTTGTTTCAAATCACATAACTTATAACCTTGTAATTGAATATATTCATTGATTGTTTCCATATTAAAATTTGTAACAAAATGATATTGCGTTTCAATTTCATGTTTTCTTGTGAAGTCAATAATTGATTGTTCTACCTTTAGGCAATACGAACATACGGGATTTATATAAACAAAAACTTCCCACATTTTGATTCCCTCCATCTCTCTAGCATAGTCATTCTAACAGCAATAATATAAAAGGTAAAATTTTTAACTCACGAATTAATTTTTTTCGTAATTCTATCATTGTAGTGCAACTTGCCCAAAATTACGATATATTAAATAAGGAAGTAAGTGGGGTTATCATGACAGAAATCAAATGGAATGAGTTTTTGATACCATATTCGCAAGCAGTAGATGAATTAAAAATAAAATTTAGAGATCTTCGTAAGGAGTTTTTGGAAAAAAACGAGCACTCACCGATTGAATTCGTTACAGGTCGTGTTAAGACGATCGATAGTATCAAAGAGAAGATGCGCCGTCGTTATATCTCCGAAGATCTGCTTGAACAGGATATGCAAGATATTGCTGGAATCAGAGTTCAATGCCAATTTGTTGAAGATATCTACGATGTTGCTAGACTATTACATATGCGCGAAGATATGCGTGTCATCGAGGAACGTGATTATATCGCCAATAGTAAGTCTAGTGGATATCGCTCGTACCATGTAGTTATAGAGTATCCTATTCAGACGGCTAGTGGCCAGAAAAAGATCTTGGCTGAGATTCAAATCAGAACTTTAGCGATGAACTTCTGGTCAACGATCGAACATTCACTCAACTACAAGTACCAAGGTGATTTCCCCGAAGAGATCAACGAACGTTTGAAACGTGCAGCTGAGGCTTCATTCATGCTGGATGAAGAGATGTCGAAGATCCGTGAAGAGATTCAAGATGCACAACAGTATTTCACTGATCGTAAGCGAGATGTAAATAATACAACGGAGCATAAGGATAAATAACAATGAAATTTTGGGTAAATAATAATAACAAAGAGCAGTCAGTGGCAGCTGCCAATAAGCTCAGACAGGCTTTGGTCGATAATGGAATGGAACAAGATCGCCGTGACCCACTGTTGGTCATTAGTGTCGGTGGCGATGGTACGTTATTGAGTACCTTTCACGCCTATGCTGCACATTTGGACAAGGTCAAATTCCTAGCGTTACATACTGGACATTTGGGCTTTTATTCTGATTGGACTGATGAGGAGATCGATGAATTGGTGGACTGCATCATCAAGTGTAATGAGAAGATTCCGTCGACTAGTTATCCACTATTGGATATTAGAGTTGAACGTACAGAGGGTGAATCATTCCACGAGACTGCCATCAATGAGACGGTCATTCGGCGCCTGTCAGCATTGACGATGAAAACAAAAGTTAATCTAGACGGAGAATTCTTTGAGAATTTCCGTGGAGATGGACTGTGTTTTGCGACGCCAACTGGTTCTACGGCTTATTCTAAGGCTATCGGTGGCGCGCTGATCCACCCCAAGATCAGTGTTTATCAGATGGTCGAGATGGCATCGATCAACAATCGTGTTTACAGAACGATCTCATCGCCAATTATTATTCCCCACAATCAACAAGTCGATCTCTATCCACATCGAGCAGATGATTATGTCATCACCTGTGATGGAATTTCAACCAAATTAAAAAACGTTAAAAAAATCTCAGTCAAACTCAATTATCAGCGAGCACAATTCGCTCAATACCGTCACCGCCATTTCTGGACGAGAGTAGAAACGGCCTTCTTAGGAAAAGATGACCAACAATAATCGCTATTTAAAATTCACGATTAAGGATGACGATAAAAAAATCATCCGCAAATTTTTAGAACATCAGCGATTCTCCTCAAGTCAACTGCATAATTTGAAGAACAAAGGCGGTCAAATTTTTGTTAACCACAAGCAACGTCACTTTAATTTCAAGATGAAAACCGGGGATATCTTACTGATAGTCTTGAATGATGAACGTCCATCGGACTTGATCGAATCAATGGAAGGCACGATCGACGTTGTTTATGAAGATGAGTATTTACTAGTTGTGAATAAACCACCGGGGTTGGCTAGTCTACCAGCAAGGGCAAGGTCTAGCAAGACGGTGGCAAACATCGTCAAGTATTATTTGGAACAGAAACATGAAAATAGCACGATCCATCTAGTCACTAGATTGGATCGAGATACTTCAGGATTAATGGTTTTTGCCAAGAATTCATATACACATTCATTATTAGACCAGATTCTGCATTCAGAGGGGTTTAAAAAATACTACTTAGCCTTTGTATATGGACAGATGAAACCAGCTTCAGGATTGATCGACCTTCCTATCGGTATCGATCCTAAGGCTTTTTATTTGCGAGCAATTGATTGGAAAAATGGCAAAGATTCGAAGACAATGTATGAAACAGTCGATACTTATCATTCTGCCAGCCTGCTGCGGCTGAAATTATTGACCGGACGAACGCATCAAATCCGTGTGCATCTCAGTGCTATGGGTCATCCGATCATTGGAGACGAAATGTATAGTCACAAAAAAGATACCATTATGAAGCGGCAAGCATTGCATTGTTATGAGTTAGAGATAGTCCATCCTGTGACGAAAAAAATACTAAAATTAAAAGCGCCAATTCCCCAAGATATGGTATCGTTAAGGGGTGCGTTAAAGGGGTGAGAGTAATGGATGAAAATGAAAAAAGACTGCAAGAAAAGTTTGCACAACTAAAAACGTATTTAGATAAAGGTGATAAAAAGCGATTTAGAAAAACCTATCTAGATATGCATTTTTATGACCAGAGCACTTTTTACCTTACCTTAGATAAACCAGAACGTTTGAGCTTGTATACACTATTAGAACCAGATGAAATGGGTGATATGTTCGATACGATCGAGGATGATCTCCCAGAAATACCTGAATTTCTAAAAGAAATGGATTTGAATTTTGCGGCAGAAATGTTGAATGACATGTATGATGATAATGCTGCCGATGTTTTGGAACACTTGGATAAAGTCGATGTTGATCGTTTCTTAGGCCAGATGCCTCGTTCCGATGCTAACAATCTGCGTGGATTACTTCATTACGATACTGAGACTGCCGGTGGTATCATGACAACGGATTACGTCCGTTTTCATGAAGGTAAGACTGCCGCTGATGCGATCCGTGACTTAAAGGATTTTGCCGAAACAGCCGAAACGATTTATTATTTGTATGTTCTCGATCATCATGACGATTTAGTCGGGGTCATGTCATTACGTGACTTGATCCTGTTAGAGCCAGATGATACTTTGGGAGAAAAAATGAACAGCGACGTTATAACGGTCAACGTTGATGCGGATCAGGCAGAAGTTGCTAAAGTCTTCAGAGACTATGAGTTTCTTGCCGTTCCCGTTGTTGACCATTCCAATCAACTAGTCGGTATCGTTACGGTTGATGATGTTATCGAAGTTATCGATGACGAATCCTTACAAGACTATTCAGGACTTGCCGGTGTTAGTGTCGATGAGACAGTCCAAGATAATCCATTCAAGGCGGCGTCAAAACGTCTACCTTGGTTGATCACTCTATTACTATTGAGTATGATCACAGCGACTTTGATCAACCACTATGAGAGTTTGCTAGCTGAGGCCAGTATCTTGGCAGTGTTCATCTCAACCATTACCGGTACCGCTGGTAATGCTGGTACTCAGAGTTTGGCTGTGGCAGTTAGACGTTTGGCAGTCGAGGAGATCGATCGACATGATTTCTTCAAGCTGATCGCTAAAGAATTACTGACAGGACTGATCACCGGGATCGTTACTGGTGCGTCAGTCTGGTTACTAGTTGGATTTTGGAAGCATAACTTCATACTCGGTATGGTTATCGGCCTCGCCATGTGCGCAGCCATCACCGTGGCCAACTTAGCGGGTAGTTTGATCCCAATGATGATGTCTAGCTTTGGTTTTGATCCGGCGGTTGCCAGTGGTCCATTTATTTCGACACTTAGTGATCTGACTAGTGTCTTGATCTACTTCAGTATTGCCGGAATCTTTTTGCAATCATTTGTACGAATGTGAACACATCTATGCTTGAGACTAAAGTCTCAGGCTATTTTTTTTGAATTAAATTAAAAAAATTAATATTACTCTAAACGTTGTCCCAGTAGTTTTTAGCGTCGTGTTTGGCGGTGTAAATGTAAACTAATCCTGAAAATAGACTTGCACAATGAAAAAATTAATGCTAAATTATGTGCATGTTAAAAGTAACTGAGAAACATTAAAAAATAACTAATAAAGGCAGGAAACAAAAATGAAACGATTTACGACTAATTTGAGAAATTATTATTTGTTTTATATCTAGCTGGTCGTCACGAGTGTGTCGATCAGGCACACTCGATATAAAACAATTTTTGTTGTTGGATTAATCGAGTGAAGGTAACAATTTCATCACTTGGTTAAACCAACTACAAGTAATTTATTCTCGTTCATTTTTTGTTTTAGAACAATAGATTATTTTGATAGCGATAAACCAAGTTGATTGGTTTATCGCTATTTTTTTATTCAAAGATCAGGAGGAATTCAAATATGAAATACATGACAGCCGGTGAAAGCCACGGACCAGAAGAAATCGCAATTATTGAAGGAATTCCTTCAGGATTAAAAATTACAAATACAGATATTAATCAGGAACTAAGTCGTAGACAACATGGATATGGACGTGGTAATCGACAAAAAATCGAGAGTGATACAGTTTCGATCCTCTCAGGGGTCAGACATCAATTAACATTAGGTTCACCGATAACTTTAAATGTTCACAATGATGATCATGATCATTGGGCAAGCATCATGTCAGCTGACGATGCAGCAACAAAAGAAAATTCGGTCAGGAAAGTAGTTAGACCTAGACCGGGACACGCTGATCTAGTCGGAGGAATGAAGTATCGCCACAAGGATTTACGAAATGTCCTTGAACGTTCATCAGCTAGAGAGACCGTTATGAGAGTAGCCGTCGGGGCAGTTGCTAAGCAGTTACTAAGGGAATTAGGAATCGATGTTCACGGATTCGTTGCCAACATCGGACCAGTGAAGACTAAGGTCGACCAATTGACCAATTTTCATAATTTAGATGAATTAAGACAGGTGACTGAAAGTTTTGCTACTAGAACATTTGATACTGAGACCGATTCAGCCATGCAGGAAATCATCGATCAAGCAAAAAAAGAAGGTAATACAGTCGGTGGTACGGTACAAGTGGTGGCGACGGGAGTTCCCGCTGGTATAGGTTCTTATGTTTCAGCAGATACGAAGCTGGATGCGAAGATTGCCGCTAGTATTGTTGGCATCAATGCTTTCAAAGGCGTAGATTTCGGTGGAGGTTTTGATAACTCTGAAAAATTCGGTAGTCAGGTCATGGACGAGATTCTTTGGTCAGAAGAAAAAGGCTTTTATCGTAGTTCAGATAACTTAGGTGGCTTCGAAGGTGGTATGACGACTGGTGAGATGATCGTAGTACGAGGTGTCGTCAAGCCGATTCCAACGCTATATCAACCGATGATGTCAGTCGATGTTGACACACATGCTCCTCATAAGGCAAGTATCGAGCGTTCAGACACGACCGCAGTTACTGCAGCAGCAGTTATCGCCGAGCACATGGTTGCGATTGAACTAGCCAAGGCGATGTTAGACAAATTTGATTCAGATAACTTAGAACGTTTACAAGCACAATTAAAAAATTACCGTGAAGAAATCAAACAATTTTAAATAATCTGTAAATAAAGAGGGTAAATATTATGAGACAAGATAGAGAAAATATCAATACGATGAAAATGTTAGCCGTTCAATCCATTACTAAAGCTGGTTCAGGTCACCCAGGTATTGCCATCGACCTAGCAACTACACTTTACACTCTAGCAACAAGACATCTAGTAGTTGATCCGACTTCACCAAAATGGATCGATCGAGATCGTTTAGTTTTGTCGGCGGGACACGGTTCAGCACTGTTATACAGTTTCTTACATCTTGCTGGTTTTGATTTATCCATTGATGATTTGAAGTCATTTCGTAAGTTAGGTTCTAAGACACCGGGACATCCAGAATTTGGCATCGTTCCTGGAGTAGACGCTACTACGGGACCACTAGGACAAGGTTTAGGAATGGGTATCGGCATGGCAATGACCCAAAAGCGCATGGAGGCACAATTTGGCGAGCTGATGTCGCATGATACATTCGTGATCGTCGGTGATGGGGATCTAATGGAGGGAGTTTCTCATGAGGTTTCAGAATTCGCCGGTAATAATAATTTGAATCGCCTGATCGTTTTGTACGATTCAAATGATATCTCGTTAGATGGACCAACAAATCGTTCCTTTAAGACTAACGTCAGACAACGTTTTGATTCATACGGTTTTGAAACCTTTTTAGTTGAAGATGGCGAAGATGTCGAGGAGATCGACCAGGCTATCATCGCTGCTAAGAAGTCCGACAAACCTAGTTTTATTGAAGTAAGAACTGTCATCGGTCGCGGAACACCTAATGAAGGTACTAACAAAGTTCATGGAGCACCACTAACTTGGAACGAAATTGAAGTTTTAAAAGACAATTTGAACTGGCACCATCAGGATTTTGAAGTTACGGACACGGTTAGAGAATCATTCAAGCAACAAATTTTTGACCGAGGACATCAAGCTAGATTGGCTTGGGAAGAACGACTACACAATTCCAAACAACGTTCAGAATTACTACGGTCATTTGCTCCGGTGACGGTATCTGAAAGCCAACTACCGCATTTTGAAATCGGAGCTAAGAAGAATGGACGGGTCTTTGGTAAGGACGTACTCAATTCATTATCCGAACAAATCCCGAATCTGATCGGTGGTTCGGCGGATCTAGTATCTTCCACCAAGACTAGCATTGATAACGGTGGGATGTTCGACGCTAGTAATCCACTAGGTCGCAATATTCCTTTCGGCGTTCATGAGTTTGGGATGGGAACGATCTTGAATGGGATGGCACTGCACGGCGGAGTTAAGGTCTTCGGATCAACTTTTGCAGTATTTTCTGATTACATGAAAGGTGCCATCAGACTCAGTGCTTTGCAAAAACTACCTGTTACGTTTGTACTCACGCATGATTCAATTGCTGTAGGTTCAGATGGACCTACTCACCAACCAGTTGAGCAGATGGCAGGATTGCAGAGCATACCTAATCTAAACGTGATTAGACCGGGTAGTCCTAATGAGATCGTTGCCGCATGGAAAACGGCGATTGAATCTACTAATAAACCAACGGTGATCATACTAAGTCGCCAAGATATCGAAGAACTACAAAATGATAATTCAGCTATTTTACTTCAATCAAGAGGTGGATACGTTTCGTCCTTCGAACACGGACAGCTATCAGCCATCTTAATGGCTAATGGGACGGAATTACCACTAGCACGTGAGGCACAGAATCAATTAGCCATGAACAATATTCATGTCAGAGTGGTTTCGATCCCTAATCAGGCCGAATTCATGGATCAAGCGTCGTCATACCGTGAGAGCGTCTTACCAGATAATCAACGTTGCCGAGTTGCTATCGGAATGGGAAGTTCACTCGGATGGGCTAACCTAGTGGGCTTAGATGGTGAGATCATCGGTATGGACGGCTTTGGTCGATCCGGTGATGAGGCTGACGTCGAAGATATGTTTGATTTTACAGTCGAAGATGTAGTAGCAGAGGTCATGAAATTAGTCAGAATCAATCGCAAGCGCATGGCATCATAAAACGAGGTGGAGATTATGGAACAAGAATTATACGGTTTGATAGGTTATCCAGTAGCGCATTCCAAATCGCCACAGATGCATAACGCCGCTATGAAAGAACTAAATATTAACGCTAAATATCAAGCTTTTGGTTTCAAACCTAGTGATATAGCTGAAAAAATCGCCGAATTGAAAAAACTAAATATTCAAGGTTTCAACGTGACCATGCCCTATAAGAATAAAATAATAGATTTCTTAGATGAAGTTGATGCCAAAGCAACTAAGTTGGGTTCAGTCAATACCGTACAAAATATCAACGGCAAATGGATCGGACATTCAACTGATGGTGCGGGATTCTGGAAGACGATAACTACGATACCAAAAACGGTGTCATTGATCGGATCAGGTGGGGCGGCAAGGTCTATCCTAGCTTCAAAACCCGATGGTATAACGATACATGTGTTTAATCATCGTAGCAGTCGCTTCGAACAACACGCTAGAGATATTTATCGACTGATGGGGATAGAACTTGAGGATTTAGCAGATATTCAGCAAGTTTTACCTACGACTGATTTAGTCATCAATGCGACTAATGTCGGAATGCAAGATGAGACCAGCGTATTATCAGAGTCTGACTTTGCACTGATGTCTGGTGGTATGGCGGTGGATATCATCTATCGCGATCAGTCGACACGATTTTTAGAATTAGCTAGAAACGCAGGATTACAAACCAAGAATGGTCTGGATATGTTAGTTGCACAGGGAGCATTGAGTTTTGAAATCTGGTTCGGAAGACCAGCTCCAATTGAATTGATGAGTCAAGTAGTCAAAAACTAAATAAAAAATTGAAATGAGGAAATTAATATGATTATCGTAACTAAAAATACTGAGAGTGCTAATGAAATTATGAAACAAGCTGAAGAAGCTGGTCTAAAGGACGTCTTCCAACATAATGAACGAGTAGGATTTGCACATGCCAAGGATATTGCCGATGTACCTTTTGCAATCGAAGCCGAGGAAGTCATCACAGACCATCCCGCCGCATTACAAGCATCAAGACTATTTCATCCAGAGAATACAGTTATCCGCACGGAACACAGCGTGGTAGGGGATGGCTCATTCACTAAGATTGCTGGACCTGATTCGATCGAATCTCCTGAACATGTTCTAAAGATGGGACGTGCGGTCAAAGAAGTCGGTGGAACAATGCTAAGAGGTGGCTCATTCAAACCTAGAACTAATCCATACACGTTCCAAGGTAATGGTGAAGAAGGTTTGAAAGAACATCGTGCTGCGGCGGATAAGTTAGAGATGGATATGGTTACCGAGATCATGGACACTAGAGATATTGACTTAGTCGATAAATACACGGATATCTTCCAAGTTGGGACACGTAATATGCAAAACTTCGCATTACTCAAAGTACTGGGTAAGACACGCAAACCAATCATTCTAAAACGTGGTATGTCAGCGACCATTGATGACCTGTTGAATGCTTCCGAGTACATCGCTGCAGGTGGCAATACCCAAATTATGCTGATGGAACGTGGAATTAGAACTTTTGATAACAAGTACACTCGTAACACCATGGATGTTTCAGCCATTCCCGTTCTTAAACAATTGACACATTACCCAATATTGGCTGACTCATCACATGCCGCTGGAGTATCAGACTTAGTTACACCGATCGGTCTAGCTGCAGTAGCTGCTGGCGCTGATGGTTTGATGACGGAGATTCATGATCATCCTGAAAAAGCCTTCGTTGATGGTAAACAAGCATTAACACCAGAACAATTTCAACATCTAGCCAAGTTATCTGACAAAATACATGAAATAGTGAAAGAAGCGTAAAAGATGATTACCGTAACTCTACCTACCAAAACATACAATATTGAAATCAAATCAGGTTTAAATCAAAGAATCGGTTCTTTGGTCGAATCAGTTTGGAGTTCTCGAAAAATAGTTTTGATCTCCGATCAAGAGGTAGCTCAACACTACCTACAAGATGCGGAATCACAATTAAAAAAGTCTGGCTTTGACGTTTTAGTCGAAATCGTGCCAGTGGGGGAATCTTCCAAGAGCTTGGCGACGGTCAGTAAGATCGTTACTGACATGGCAGCCGCTGGTTTTACTAGAAAAGACGGAGTTGTTGCTCTAGGTGGTGGAGTTGTCGGTGACTTGTCAGGCTTGGTCGCAAGTCTATATATGCGTGGTATTCCGTTCATTCAAATAGCTACTTCCTTAACGGCGATGGTCGATTCGAGCGTTGGTGGTAAAACGGCGGTCAATCTAGGCAATGTCAAAAATATCATTGGGACCTTCCATCAACCAGATTTGGTGATTATTGATCCAGGATTTTTAACTACCTTATCGCAACGTAACTTAGTTGAAGGATACGGCGAGGTCGTAAAGTGTAGCGCCTTAGCTGGTGGGGAATTCTTCAAATTGACCGGTAAAATCAGCAGTCCTGCTGACATCATTGAGCGGGCATTAGAGCTGATCACCGATTCGATTTCGTTCAAAGCCGATGTAGTTATGAAAGATGAGAAAGAACAAAATTTGCGGAGAATCTTAAACTTTGGACATACATTCGGACATGCAATCGAACTATTGGCACATGGAGATTTGAAACACGGTGAAGCAGTTGCCATCGGCATGGTTCAAATCAGTCAGCGCTTTGAAGATGCAGGGATAACGAAAGTAGGCATCACACAATCCATAGTCGAGAGGCTAAAGGCGGTCGGTTTACCAACTGATTCTGACTTGATCGGTACGGCTGGATTTTTTGACCACTTAAAAAACGACAAAAAAAATGACGGTAAACAATTGAACTTAGTGGCACTGTCAGAAATCGGCAAGCCAGTTTTAGTTCCTAAGAGTTTATCATCAATGGCAGAGTTTTTGAAAAGTTAACCGAGTTATTAAGAGATTAGGCACGAGAAATTTGAATTAAGAGATCAGATAAGGTGAATCAAATGATGAAGCAAATTATCCTAGAAAAACAACGTCCACAATTAGTAGTTCCCATCGTCGAAACTAATTTGACGGACACATTAGCCGTTATAACGCAGGTCGAACACTCTTGTGCAGATATGATCGAACTACGAGTCGATTACTGGGAACGGTTGTCAGACTTGACTTTATCCACTTTTCAACTGATAAATGAAGCTACTTCGTTACCGATCATCGTGACTTGGAGAACTAAAACTGAGGGTGGACGATGTCAGTTCAATAAATCTGAATATGAGAAGATTTATACCAACGCAATCAGCGCTGGAATCTCAATAGTCGATATTGAATTCAGATTATTTCCCGAACTCAGACAGTTGATAGGATTTGCTCATCGTAACGGAACCGAGGTCATTGGTTCTTTTCATGATTTCAATGAGACACCTGTGGAATTAAAGCAAATAATGACAGAAATTGATCACAGCCTTGCAGACATCGTCAAAGTTGCCGTTATGCCACAGGAAAAATCTGATGTCAAATTATTATTAGAATCGACTAGAGATCTTGTTAAACCAGCGATTTCTATCAGTATGGGAGAATTAGGAGCGATCAGCCGTTATGAAGGCTTCAAATATGGTTCGAAATTTACCTTTGGTACCTTAGGTAAATCTTCAGCACCAGGGCAACCGACGATTGAAGAGCTGAACAATTATTACAGTCATTATTAAGCGGTTTTGTCGGAGAGTTTTTGATAGAGAGGAAAGATGAAGAATGAATAATACAATATCACTACGCGGAATCGTTTCAGTTCCCGGCGACAAGAGTATCTCTCATCGTGCTTTGATGTTTGGAGCCATGGCAGAAGGTGTGACTAAGATAACTAATCTATTGAACTCCGCCGACGTCAACACTACACGACAGGTTTTGACCGACTTGGGTGTTGAGATCCATCAAGAAGATGATGTTACATCAGTTATTGGTCGTGGCATAGCAGGACTGCATGATCCACAGCATGTCTTGGACATGGGAAATTCTGGTACTTCGACTAGATTATTGACAGGGATGATTGCCGGAGCTAACTTAACTGCGACCATCGTCGGTGATGACAGTCTCTCTCAACGTCCGATGAATCGAGTTATCAAACCACTGAATGAGATTGGGGCTGATATCACCAGCAATGAGGGCAAGTTGCCATTGGTGATCGGTCACGGTGCTATTAAAGACAAGTTTGATTTTAGACTGTCCGTAGGTTCAGCCCAAGTTAAGAGTGCAGTCTTGTTAGCAGGCCTTGCCAATGGCTCCGAAATGACAGTCGTTGATGAATTTCAAACACGTAATCATACTGAAGTGATGTTGCCACAATTTGGAGTCGATGTGGAAGTCGATGGACCAAGAATAACCGTGCCAGCTAATCAACATTTGACGGCTAACGATGTCTTAGTTCCGGGAGATATTTCTTCGGCGGCATTTTGGATCGTTGCAGGCTTATTAGTCGAAGACAGTGAGCTTATGATCAAAAACGTCGGTATCAATCCTACTAGATCGGGTATTCTTACTATTCTGAGAGAGATGGATGCCGACATCGATCTTGAACAGACTTCGACTGATGGAGAAGTCATTGGCGACATACTGCCACATTCTGGTCGCTTGCAGGCTACTGACATCGGTGGTCCAATCATCCCCACTTGCATTGATGAATTGCCAGTCATAGCCTTAGCCGCCACACAGGCTGATGGACGAACGGTCATTCACGATGCAGCGGAATTGAAAGTCAAAGAGACTGATAGGATTGCGAATGTAACGACAGAATTACAAAAACTAGGTGCCAAGATTCAAGCGACTGACGATGGATTTATCATCGATGGTCCGACCCAACTAGTAGCAAACGAGACTCATGTGTCAGGTCACGGAGATCACCGCATTACGATGATGCTGGCAATAGCACGATTGATCACAGCTGGAAAGGTCATCATTGACGATGAAGAGTCGGTTAATATCTCTTATCCGACATTTTTCTCACAGCTGGAAGGGTTGATCAAATAATGAAGACAATAATCGTAGACGGATTAGGCGCGATGGGAGCTTCAATCGCTCAAAAGTTGCATGAATCTAATAATAAAGTGTTAGGTATCGATAATGACCCTAAAACTTGTGAAATAGCGAAACGTGAACAAGTGGTAGATGAGACGATAACGCTAAGTTCTCCGGCCATCCTCCAGGCTGATTTGATAATTTTGGCAGGACCGATCGCGATGATCAAAACAGAGATTATCTCATTAAAACAACTCGACCTTGATCCAGAGACGATTGTGATGGATATCGGTTCAACCAAAGTAGACATCATGAGAGTAGCAGCAGACTGGTCGAATTTTGTAGGTGGACATCCGATGGTTGGCACTGACCAAACTGGAATTTGTAGCCGAAACAAAGATATGTTTGTAGATAAGTCGTTCTTCTTAGTTGGAGATGCCATCAAGACTGAACGCGTTGAGAGTATATTACAGTCATTACAGGCAAAATTCCAATCTATCTCAGCGCCTGAACATGATCGACTAGTTACTAGTATCAGTGACTTACCTCACGTCGTAGCGTTCGCGCTGGTCAATACGATCGATGCTGAATTACCAGACAATCAGCTAGACTGGCAGGCTCGAGTAGCTGGAGGATTCATTGATACGACGAGAATTGCTCAATCCAATCCAGAGTTGTGGTCACAAATTTTGATCAGTAACAGTGATTCAGTTGTGGATGGAATTGATCAGATGATAAGTACCTTAGAACAATATCGGCAAGATTTAATAACCAAAGATAGTGAAGAATTGATTAGTATTATCAGTAGATCAAAAAAAGTACGTCAGAAAGTAGGTGAATTACATGACTGAAACCGTAATTTTAATCGGATTCATGGGTGCCGGCAAGACCACCGTCGGACATGCTCTAGCGCAGATATCAGGTCAAGCGATGATCGATTTAGATGACGAATTTACACGAGAAGTGGGACTTTCACCCAAGTGTTTTTTGGAACAAAACGGCGAGGAAAGTTTTCGTGATGTAGAGACTAGTATTTTAAAGAAACACATCAATTCGTCAGCGATTATCAGTACTGGTGGCGGAGTAGTTGAGTCTGCCGCCAATCGTCAACTAATTCGGGATTCCGGAGCACCAGTAGTCTACTTGCAAACTGACTTAGCTCATATATTGGCAAGATTGACCAATGACAGCGTCCGCCCAATGTTACGCAACATGTCAGTCATCGACCTACAAAATTGCTGGGAACGCAGAGGTGTCTTTTATCGGGAACTAGCGAGTTTGACAATTGAAACCACTAATAAGGAACCCTTGAGGATTGCTCAGGAGATCCTGACTTTTAATCAGAATCAAGATAACTTGATTCCGCTG
Source organism: Companilactobacillus sp. y65-5 (assembly GCF_057541095.1). Classification (NCBI taxonomy): domain Bacteria; kingdom Bacillati; phylum Bacillota; class Bacilli; order Lactobacillales; family Lactobacillaceae; genus Companilactobacillus; species Companilactobacillus sp. y65-5. Next base: position 94,977 of record NZ_BAAJOA010000008.1, on the reverse strand, counting down.
CGTAGCAAGATCGACAGTATCGATCGACAAATTTTTGATTTGATTTCACAACGTTTCGACGTCGTGCGTGAAGTCGCCGCTTTCAAAAAACTCAATAATGTTTCGGTTGTCCAAAACGGACGCATGGATAAAATGCGTACGGAATTAAAGGAAGATTTTGAGCATGATGAAAACATCACCGATGAGTTGATTGAGAATACAATGAATCTGTTATTTACTAATTCAATTCAGAGAGAAAATTCGCAAATAAAAAAGTCGACTAATTAAAGTCGACTTTTTTGTATTAAGCTAGATCGATCAAACGAGTACCATGCAACTCTTTAACACCGAGTTTTGAGGCGATCTCATCGCAATTTTCATAGCTGATCCCACCACCGGGTAGAATGTTGATTCTACCAGCAGCGTATTCGAGATTTTTTTGGATATTAGCAAGTGTTTCGTTGATGTTGATATCCAGTGGTCCACCATGAGTCAAAATTCGATCGACATCATGATCGACTAACCAATCGATTGTTTCAGGCTGCTTGTCCTCTGGTATGTCATCGAAGGCCATGTGGAAGACTACTTGCATGCCTGAGCTAGCGGCGATCAATTGCTCCATGGCATCTTCATCTAGTTCACCACTCTCAGTCAAGGCGCCAAATGCTACAGCGTCAACACCGAGTTTTTGAGCTTGGAACAAATCAGCTTCCATCATCTTCAATTCCAAGTCGTTGTAGATAAAATTGCCACCACGAGGGCGGATCATTTCAACTAGCGGAATTGATTTTTCTTGGAGATACTTGGTAACTTCTTGTAAGACACCGATGCTAGGACTAGTGCCACCTACGGCTAGATTATCATTTAGTTCAATTCTATTAGCTCCAGCCAAGACGGCTTGGGGAATATTTGTGAAGTTTTCTACGGCGATTTCTTTATAAATGAGAATCACTTCTTTCGATTTTTTAAGCAATCATATTTTTGAAGAATCCGAAGTATAGGATCACGATGATAGCTAAGATAATTCTATACCAACCAAATGCCTTGAAGTCATTGTTCTTGATGTAGTTCAATAAGAACTTGATTGAGACATAGGCAACGATAAATGATACTAATGTACCAACTAAGAGGATGATCACTTGGTCGGTGGAGAAGGCATTACCATTGGCGAAGTATTTTACGATCTTCAATAGACTGGCACCAAACATAGTTGGAATCGCTAAGAAGAAGGAAAACTCTGTAGCAACAAATCTAGATGTACCAATTGAGATACCACCAAGGATCGTAGCACCTGAACGTGAAGTACCAGGTATCAATGATAGAACTTGGAATAGTCCGATTTTAAGTGCTGTACCGTAAGATAGATTGTCTAAGTCAGTGACCTGTGGACGTTTATTCTTGAAGTAGTTTTCAACAAAAATGAATAAAATACCATAGATCAGCAATGTGGCGGCAATAACTTGCCAGCTAGTTAAATGCTTATCCATCCAATCATTTAATGGTAGTCCGATCACTACTGAAGGGATGATAGCAACTAGAACCTTGAACCAAATATCCCAAGTCAGACGTTTTTCACGATGATTTTTTTGAGGTGAGAAGGGATTCAACTTGTGGAAATAAATCATGATGACCGCAAGGATGGCACCGAATTGAATAACAACCATAAACATATGGATGAAAGCTGGTGATTCGTTTAACTTAACGAATTCATCTGCTAAGTATAAATGTCCGGTCGAACTGATAGGTAGGAACTCGGTGAAACCTTCAATTATACCTAGTATGATGGTTTTTATAATTTCAATGAACATTATTATTATTTTCTCCTATAAATTTGGAACTAAATAAAGTGTACACATACACACTCAGGAATGGAAATATTTTCTTCAAGAAGATTCAATCTGCCTTTTTTAGAACTCCGTGTAAAGATACTCAAATTGTCAGAATCCTGGTTAGCGACCAATAAGTATTTTTCGGAAGGATCCAACTCAAAGTCACGAGGTCCATGGCCTTTGGTCTTGACGGTATCGACTTTTTTCAAACGGTCACCTGCTGGATCGACTTCGAATGTAGCGATGGTGTTAGCTCCACGTGTTGATACATATAGATATTTTCCGTCTTTAGTAATCCTGATCGCAGCGGTAGTATTTTTTTGTTCATCCTTGGCGACGTCCATCTCATCAACTAGTGTCAGACGGGATGATTCTTCGTCATATTCCAAAACAAGGACTTTTGATGATAATTCACAGGCTACATAGGCATACGGCTTAGTAGGGTGAAATACTAGATGTCTAGGAGCATAGCCTGCTGGAGCAATATAATTATTTAGTAATTTAGGATTTTTAGCATCGTCGATATCGTAGATATAGATTCGATCAGCACCATAATCGCAGATGATCAGCTTGCCATCAGGTGTCAGTGCAGCGTAGTGAGGCTTAGACTGGTCTTGTTCAGGACGAGAACCTGAGCCTTCAAAGCTTATTTCTGAATAACGTTCGAGCTTGCCTGCATCACTGAGATGATCGATGGTGACTTTGCTCAAATGAAAATAAGCACTGAAAACTAAATTGCGACTTGCATCGAATTTTACATATGATGGTGAACTATCTTCAGAGAAGTCTTCATCTAACAGCTTAGCTTGACCGTCGCTGATGTCGTAGGTGACAATGCCACCCTTGTCACCGTTCTTAGCCAAAGCGATTAGTTTTAGATCGTTAGTCACATCAATGTATGTTGGGCTATCAAGCTCAACTAATGTTTCTGGTGTTGATAATTTACCAGTCTCTGAATCCAATTCAGCTTGATAAACTCCTGTACCAGTTTTTTTTGTGTAGCCACTAAAGAGAACTCTTTCTTTCATTACAAATTCCTCCAAACAATGTATAGTATACAGTATAATCTTACTAAGATATTTTTTGTATATGTAAGGAGAACACATGAAACAAATTCCGGAAAAAGAAAAGACTTGGTTTTACAAATGGTTTTTAAATAATCAAGTAACGATAGTTTTATTGAATGTTTTCATATTTTTTCTAGTTATTTATTTGTTTTCACAGATCAGTTTTGTTTTTGATCCGATCAATCAAATACTTGGGATCACCATGCCTCCGGTCATTTTGGCATTAGTCCTGTATTATTTGATCAATCCACTGGTCGATGTTCTTGAGAACAAATTTAATGTCAATCGTGTCATTTCGATAACGTTTGTTTTTATTATTATCGCGGCATTGTTGATATGGGGTATCATGTCGTTGATCCCATTCGTCCAGAACCAAGTGGATTCGTTAGTTAAGAACTGGCCCAATTATTGGAATTACTTGAATAAAAGCTTACAAGATATGTTTCAAGATCCGAAATTACATGTTTTCCGTGAGAATCTAGTTAATTCAAATGCTAAGATCACTAAGAACTTTGAGCAGACTATGAATAAGATAATTCCGCAGACTTTTAGTGGCATTAGTTCGGCTGTAAGTACGGTCACTAATATTGTAATAATTATGTTAACTGCTCCATTTATCTTGTTCTTCATGCTCAAGGACAAGAATAAGTTCAAAGAGTCTGTCGTTGCATTCATGCCAACTAGAATGAAAAAATCAACTGGTGAGATGCTGACAGAGATGAGCCAATCACTTAGCTCATATATCACTGGACAATTGACCGTTGCCTTTTGGGTGGCGGTGATGTTCTTCGTGGGATATTTGATCATCGGTCAGCGCTATGCATTGATCTTAGGTATCAGTGCAGGAATCCTAAACTTGATACCTTATGTTGGTTCGACATTGGCTTTGATACCATCTCTTATAATTGGTGCTTTCATCTCGCCGTCTATGGTTATCAAGATCCTGATCGTCTTCGCGGTTGAACAGACGATTGAGACCCGTGTTATCTCGCCGATCATCGTGGGTAATAAAATGTCAATGCATCCTGTAACGACTATTTTAGTATTGCTAGTATCAGCTGGATTATTCGGCTTGATCGGTATGATTGCAGGAATCCCCATCTTCGCGATCCTCAAGATCATTACAACGAGAATCTTTAGATGGGTCAAGCGTAACTCTCATTGGTACGATGACGCTGAAGTTGAGAGCGAAATAGTTGACAAAAACCCCGAAGATACAAATAATTCCGACAAAATTCACAATTAATTCAAATTCTTATTGTAGTTACAGATTGTATGGTGTATCATATCTATAAACTTTGCGGTTACTTGTTTTTCTCAGGATTATTTTTGACAAAAGCACGTAAAGGTAAAAGCTTGACTAACGCATGTCCTTGCTGTGGCGATCACCGAGGGTATGCGTTTTTTTAATTTAATTATTTGAGGAGAACGTAAAATGACCAACCATATAGCTTTGTATGAACCACTTATGCCTGCTAATACTGGTAATATTGCACGTACTTGCGCAGGTACAAATACAAAATTGCACTTAATCAGACCACTGGGATTCAGTACCGACGATGCCCACATGAAGCGTGCGGGACTAGATTATTGGGATAAGGTAGACATTACATATCACGATAATTTAGATGCCTTTTTGAAGTCGATACCTGATGACAAGTATTTGTATTTGATTACTAAGTTTTCAGACAAAGTATATAGTGATCAAGATTTCTCAGATACTTCTAAAGATCATTACTTCCTATTTGGTAAAGAAACTACGGGATTGCCTGAAGATTTCATGCGCGATAATCCTGATAAATGTCTCAGAATTCCAATGAATGATAATATTAGAGCTCTGAATCTATCCAATAGTGCTGCTTTGGTGATTTATGAAGCAGTTAGACAACAAAAATTTTCTGGACTTGAGTTATCTCATCACTACGAACATGATAAACTGGATTAATAAGAGAGTAGCGGTATATTAGTACCAAGATTCTCAGAATAAAGGGGATATGTATTATGAAGACGCATAAGGGAGCTGTCACGGTTCAATCATTTCACTATGATGTTGAATCACCAGCGGCTGATGTTAAATCAGATTTACAAATTCAAATTGAACATCCTGACTTCCAGGATGAACAGGGACAACCTTTAGATGAGTCCGAAGGTAAGATTTTTCAAGTAGTTATTCCGTTTGAGATCCACCCAGAAAATGCTCCATTCAAGGTTTCGGGATTGATTGGACAAGTCATTCAATTAGTCGGATTCCAAGGTAGCCAAGAAGACCTTGAACCCAAACAAGTCGAACAAATTTCACGTCCAGTCGTTGAGTATATCGAAACACTAACGTATCAAGTAACTTCTGTCGCAATCAATCAAGGAGTTTCGTTAAATTTTATGGCGCACAGTACAGTGGAACCTAATCAAGCTACAAAAGATTTAAAAAATAAGAAAAAGAAATAATGAAGATGCTGAGGGCAAAACTAGACCTCAGCTTTTTGTTTATAAAAAATAGTCTCTAGAAGTTTGTACTACCTAACTTCTAAATGTATAATTTTCTATGATTAACAAGAATTGTGTGAGGTTTGTATGGTAAAAACAAGGGCGAGTTCAACGCCTACAAAAAGAACAAGGAAAAGCACTACGAAAAGTACTAGAAAAACTACTAAAAAGAAAAATAATGATAGCAGACTGATCAGATCTGTTTTGGGCCTACTGCTGATTGTATTATCAGTCCTAGGCTTGTTTAAGTTTGGCATCATTGGTAATTTTTTCGCTAATATTTATCGTATATTTGTCGGTGATAGTTATCCAGTCATGCTGATATTCAGTATCTTTGCTGGAGCGTTTTTGATTGCAACAGGTAGATTACCCGTTATGACGCCTAAGCGAAACTTTGGTTTCTTGTTCACGTACTTAGGAACATTAGTGATTCTACATATAATAATGTTTTCAAAAATCGAACTGTATCACAATTACAATATGATAACTTGGAATACTTTATCTGCTGATATGGCAGACTTTACTATCGCCAAATCAGTTGGTGGTGGGATGATCGGTTCGTATTTGTATAGTTTATTTATGCCATTATTCTCCACTTGGGGGACGTATTTCATTACTGCACTGATGATCTTCGTCGGGATATTGATGTTGTTCAACGTGACGATGAAGCAAGTTGCCGTTGTTACGACGAGTATTTTGGTACACTTTAAGCATGGTTTCGTTTCTATAAAAAATGCACTATCAGGACATTACAGTAATTATATTGATGAACGTAAGTCCAAAAAAGCCACTGAACCTGATAAACCAAAAGAGACGGCCACTCAGAATAAACGTGACGACGATCGCTTTCAGGATGTTAATAGCTTCGCCAAAGATGGCGAGGAACCCAAGACTGAAGAATCAGACTTCAAAATCGACATGCCAATGTCTTCAACGACAAATGTTAAAGCTGAACCAGAGAGTAGTTCAGCTCAGATCATGTCTAAGCCGTATGGAGTTGATAATACTGTCAAAAAAGATCTACCAGATCCGGTCAGTTCGAGAAATGTTGACGACGATGATTACAAATTACCTCCGGCAGATCTTTTGAAACAAGTTCCACATGTCGATCAGAGTGGAGAGGTTCAATTGATCGATGATAACAAGGACAAGTTAAAACAAACTTTCAAAAGTTTTGGCGTTAACGTCGAAGTTAAAAAAGCCAGTTTGGGACCAACAATCACTAAGTATGAAGTTCAACCAGCGGTCGGGGTCAAAGTCAGCAAGATCGTTAATCTAGCTGATGATCTAGCACTGGCACTAGCCGCCAAAGATATTCGTATCGAGGCACCGATACCTGGTAAATCGTTCGTTGGTATCGAAGTCCCTAACAAGACTGTCTCAACAGTGTCGTTTAGAGATATCACTCAGAATCAAAAAGATAAAACACACCCACTAGTTGTTCCCCTAGGTAAGGATGTTTCTGGTAATATTATTGAAGTCAATATTACTAAGATGCCGCATTTGTTGATCGCCGGTTCAACCGGTAGTGGTAAGTCAGTCGCCATCAATACTATAATCACTGGTATTTTGATGAAGGCCAAGCCGAGTGAAGTCAAGCTCATCTTGATCGATCCGAAGATGGTCGAGTTGAATGTTTATAACGGTATTCCACACTTGCTGATTCCCGTTGTTACTGATGCAAGACGTGCTGCTGGAGCTTTGCAAAAGGCTGTGACCGAAATGGAACGTCGTTATAAATTGTTCGCTGAAACAAACCATCGTAATATCGGCGAGTACAACGCTGACGTTGATGAATTCAATAAGACGGCGGATGAAGATAAAAAAATGGAACGATTGCCTTTTATAGTGGTTATCGTTGATGAATTGTCTGACTTAATGATGGTTGCGGGCCATGAAGTCGAAGCAGCTATCGTCAGATTGGCTCAGATGGCACGTGCAGCGGGATTACACATAATCATCGCTACTCAGCGTCCTTCCGTAGATGTCATAACAGGGTTGATCAAAGCCAATATCCCATCAAGAATGGCGTTCGCCGTTTCCAGTGGAGTCGATTCTAGAACTATCTTGGATTCGGTAGGTGCGGAGAAACTTCTAGGACGTGGAGATATGTTATTCCAGCCGATCGGTAAGAGCAAGCCAGTCAGATTACAAGGTGCGTTCATCTCCGAAAATGAAGTAGAAAATGTAGTCAAGTTCGTAAGTGAGCAACAACAGGCGGACTATGACGAAGATATGATTCCAACTGACATCGAAGAAGGCAAAGGCAGTGATGAGAAACCTAATGATGAATATTGGGATGATGCTGTCGGCATGATCGTTCAACAACAATCTGCCAGTGTATCGATGCTCCAGCGTCGCTTCCAGATCGGTTATAATCGGGCCGCTAGAATGGTCGATGAGATGGAAGAGAAGGGGATCGTCGGTCCTTCTGAAGGAAGTAAACCTCGTAAGGTTTTATTAACTCAAGAACAGTTAGATGCAATTAAAGAAAAACAGGTGAAAAATTGAGAAAAACAATCGCAAACAATGTTGTCTTAAACGTTAATCCAATCAAAAAATTTCGTACGATCAAGATTCAAATTGATTTTTTAAGACCCTTAGCTAAGGATGAAACGACTACTCGCCGTCTCCTAGCCAATGTCTTGTCTAATTCCACCAAGCACTATCCAACTTTTAAGGCCTTGAATGACCGCGAGATGGAGCTTTATGGTTCAGAGATCAACGTTTATACACGAAATCTCTTAAACTTCAATGACTTGGCCTTCAGCGTTGAATTCGCTGATCCCAAATTTTTGATACGGGACCCAAACCAATTGGAAGCAAACTTGAATTTGTTAGGTGAGATCGTCTTTCAACCTAACTTGAAGAGTCAACATGAATTCGATGAGATAGCGTTTGATACTGAAAAACGCAATCTGATGTCTAATTTGGCTTCAGTTGAGGATAATCAAGATCTTGTCAGTATCTTAGGTCTGACTAGTCTGTTGTATCAAAACAACCCCGATCGACAGGTGCCGATTTTTGGTGATATGGATCGATTGGAAGCTCTGACGAATGCGGAATTGTATAGTCATTATCTAGATGTTATCAAGAACGATGCGATTGTTGTGAATGTCGTCGGTGATGTTAATGAAGACGAATTCGAAAAAATATTTATGAATAGTATATTCGCTAACAGTGTCAACAGTTCTCGTCATGATTTAAAAGTTCAATTTGACAAATTTGATGAGTTGGTTGAGTCTCCCGCTAAAAAGGAAGAACACAAACACTTGAATCAAAGTCGCTTGGCGTTAGCCTATCTGACTAAGAAACTAGATCAAGATGCCAGCCGCTTGTCAGCACAGGCCATGAACTTGATTCTTGGTGGAGATGATCAATCACAATTGTTTTTACAAGTACGTGAAAAAAACAGCTTGGCATATTCAGTTTCAAGTACTTATCAACCTATCAATCACTTAGTAACTATTCAAGCAGGACTAGATGCCAAGACGATCGAACAAGCAATTGACTTGATCAACGAACAGATCAACTTTATCAAGGACGACAAGTTTTCTGATGAACAAGTAGCCCATGCTAAAAAAGTTCTAGATACTAGACGTGAGATTTCTTCTGACTCGATTCAGCACTATATCATGCGTAGTATTTGGGAGACGGTTTATTCCAAATCACTGTTGAATGATGAACAATTCAAGGCAGAATTAGATAAGATCGATCGTAAGCAAATCATCAGTGTCGCAAAAGATATGAGTGCCATCGCACAGTATCGACTTATTGGAGATTAGGAGAGTAGAATGGCGGATAAATTACAAAAATATTCTAAAAAACTAAAGAATGGATTTGAAATCGAAGTTGTACCATTGCCGGGATACAACCAAGTGTACGGCTTGGCAATGGCCGACTTCGGTTCAGTGAATACTCGTAATGGTGAATTACCTGCTGGTATCGCTCATTTTATTGAGCACAAGTTATTTGCCAAGCCGAGTTACGATGTTTCTGAGAAATTTGCTGAGTATGGCGCTAATTCGAATGCCTATACTAGTTACACGAAGACAGCGTACTTATTCCAAACTCTCGATAATCCATATGACAATTTAAAAATTTTATTAGATTTAGTTCAGAACCCACATTTCACCGAAGAAAATGTTGCCTCAGAGCGTGGCATCATTGATCAAGAGATTCAGATGTACTTGGATATGCCAGAATGGGTCTTGGAGCAACGAATCTTAGGTCAATTGTTCCCCAATGATCCCATCGCACAAGATATCGCTGGGACGAGTGAGTCTCTCCAACGTATCAATCAGAGCAATTTGTTAGACACTTATCAACAAAATTATCGCTCTGACAATATGGACTTGGTCATAGTTGGTGATGTTGATTTTGAAAAAATTGAAAATATAGTTGAAAATTCTGATTTTCATGAACTGTCAGAAATAAAGCCGATCCCCAAGCAGATTTTTGAGCCAATCGGTCAGGGCGGACATGAAACTATGGAGATCAGTCAGGGACGTTCAGCTTATGGAATCAGGATAAATGCTGACGTATCAATGCCTGATTTAGTTAAATTACAATTCGAATTAAACATGATCATGGAAACCCTAATAGGTGAGGCTTCGGATAATTATGAAAAAATGAGTAATTTGAACATAATTGACGATAGTTTTTCTTATAATGTTGTTGCAGAAAACAACTATTGCTTTATCATTGTAAGTGGTTCTACTAATTATCCTGATAAATTTCAAGAATATTTGAGAGAACACTTGTCATTCAACAAATTGAATGAAGTTTTGGATGAAAAACGTTTTGAACGAATCAAACGTGATGCGATCGGATCGTATTTATTTGCCCAAAACTCTCCTGAAGCGATTGCTAATCAGATGGCTGAATTGTATTTTTACGATGTTGATTATTTACAATTGGTTTCGTTAATAGACTCAATCAGTTACAATGATGTTTTAGAAATCGCCAAACGTTTTATTAAGGACGATAATTGTACCTACTATAATATTTTGCCAAAATAGGAAGTAGCTTATGTATGCATTAGTTATGGGAAGTTCCGGTGACATTGGGACGAGTACTGCGAAGACGTTAGCCGCCAAAGGCTGGTCGTTGTACCTTCATTACAATCAAAACCGCGAGCGAATTGCTTCTCTACAATCAGAGTTAGCTGAGAGTTATCCAGATCAAGATTTCATTCCAGTTCAATTCAATATGGAGTCAGACGATGTGAAGACTTTGACCGAGCAGATTTTTGGATTAGATGCAATTGTGTTTGCTCAAGGCAATACCTTCTATAAGTTATTAGTTGATATTGAAGAATCAGAGATCGATGCGTTATGGAAGATCCATATCAAATTGCCGATTTTGATTCTCAAAGCCCTACAAGATAAATTGGCCTCGACACATCATGGGAGAGTCGTATTCATCGGCTCTATCTACGGTAAAATCGGTTCGGCGATGGAGGTAGTGTACAGCACTGTCAAGGGAGCGATGAGCTCGTTTGCTGACGCATATGCTAAAGAAGTGGCGTCATTAGGCATCTCAGTCAATGTAGTCGCTCCCGGTGCTGTCAACACCAAAATGAACGCTGAATTTTCACCAGAAGATTTAGAAAGTATCAAGGAAGAAATCCCGGCAGATAGATTGGCTAATCCGGATGAGATAGCCGATTTAGTCAGTTATTTAGTCAACATAAAATCCAATTATTTGACGGGGCAAACGATTTATTTTGCTGGTGGATGGTTATTATAACGTCGCTAGTAGTTCAGTAATAATATATGTTATACTTAGAAAAATTAGTTAATCGGTGGTAAATAATGGACGAAATTGGCCAAAAGTTAAGAAATGCACGTATAAAAAAAGGATATACAATTGATGACTTACAACAAGTCACAAAGATCCAAAAGAGATATTTGATTGCGATCGAAGAAGGACAATTTGATCATCTTCCCGGCGATTTTTATGTACGAGCATTCATCAAGCAATATTCGGATGCTGTAGGAATTTCGAGTGACGATCTTTTAGAAGAATACAAGTCTGAAATCCCTGATTCTCAACCAAAAGAACCAACTCAAAGTGAAGAAAACAATACTAGATCTATCAAAGAAGAATCTAGTTCGTTTTTCTCTAATTTAGGTAACTATATTCCACAAATAATTGTCGGGATCATTGTAGTTGTTATCATCGGAGTTATAGTATTTGGGATGGTGCACAGGAATCAGAGTGCTTCATCAGTAACTATTCCAAAGGACAACACAGAACAAACTTCAAAGAGTAGCTCAGACACTAAGAAGCCAACTACTAAGAAGAAGGCAGCAACGAAGTCTAAATCAAAGAGTAGCTCAAGTGACTTATCTGTAAAAGAATCTAGTACAACTGGTACTTATACAGTTAAGAATCTACCATCAAGTGGGACTAATGTAGTTGTCACTGCTAAGAATGGTCAAGCATGGATCCAATTCCAAGAAGGTTCTAGCACTACTTGGCAACAAGCTTTGAGTTCAGGTGACAAGAAGACAACTAAGATCACTAGTGATACCACGACATTCTCGATCCAAACAGGAAATATCAACAACACTGAAGTTTCTGTTGGTGGTAAGTCAGTCGACTTGAGTAGTGTTAGTGATGGCAGTTCAATTGTTCAAACATTGACATTCAATGTTGAATAATTTAGTTAAGAAAAAATAAAGAGGCTTAAACAATATGTACCAGCCTGTTAAAATAATGAGGTTGTGACATTGTGTCCAGCCTCATTTATTTTGTTAAAAAATCGGAGGAATTTTAAAAATGGAATGGAATTTACCAAATAAATTAACTATGTTCCGTATTATCTTGATCCCAGTTTTTATCATCTTACTAGCGTTCAGTTGGTCAGGTATGGGGGATATTTATGTTGCTAACGATTTGATCCCTGTTAACCACGTTCTAGCAACTATCGTATTCATTGTGGCATCATTAACTGATTTAGCCGACGGAAAAATCGCGCGTGCTAATCATATCGTAACTAATTTCGGTAAGTTTGCTGACCCGCTAGCGGACAAGATGTTAGTTATGACAGCCTTTGTTTTCTTAGTTGAATTAAAGATGGCTCCAGCTTGGGTCATTGCCATCATCGTTTGTCGTGAGTTAGCTGTCACAGGTCTGAGAATGCTAGTTTTAGAGCAAGGTGGTACTGTCATGGCCGCCCAAATGCCTGGTAAGATCAAGACTACAACACAAATGTTTGCCATTATTTTCTTACTATTGCATAATGTTTTCTTCTCAGCGATCCACATACCTATCGGTGAAATCTTCCTATACATTTGCTTATTCTTTACTTTGTACTCTGGAGCAGATTATTTTATCCAATCTAAAGACTTGTTCAAAAAATAAAACGTAATTTAGAAGTGAGGACAATGGAAAACGAAAAGAGTTTTGCTCAATATCGTGAATTGATCGAAGCGGCAGATTTTGAGTCTGGTATCCCTGATGAATTCAAGTCAATTCCCGATGAAACAGTTAAAAGACTTCAAGAATTAAATATGAGTATCTCGGCCGCTGAAAGTCTTACGGCGGGGATGTTCCAATCGATGATCGCTGATGTACCTGGTGCCTCAAAGATATTTGAGGGCGGATTCGTAACTTATTCAGATGAGTCTAAGTCTCAATTGATACATATCGATCCGTTTGTGATCAAGAAATACACCGTGGTCAGTCAAATAGTCGCTCAAGCTATGGCTGAGAATGCATCTAAGCTAGTTGGTGCCGATATTGGCGTTGGCTTGACCGGTGTGGCTGGTCCGACTGCTCTTGAAGGTAGTCCGGTGGGAACGGTCTTTATTGGTATCTACGACAAGACAGTCGATTCATGCGTTGCTAGAGAATTTCATTTTGAAGGTTCAAGACAAGCTGTTCGTTTGAAGTCAGTCATTACGGCATTTGTCCTCGTACAAAGACTAATTCATCAATAATTATTTTTTTAAACAAACATTTGTTCGCTTTTTTCTTGCTTTTTTGAATAATTACTAATAAGATACTAATGATGAATGCATTAGGAGGAAAACAATTTGGCTAAAGATGAACGACAAAAAGCATTAGACGTCGCCTTAAAGAAAATCGAAAAGGATTTTGGTAAGGGTGCCATAATGCGAATGGGTGATGATTTGAACACTCAAATTTCTACTGTATCAAGTGGTTCTTTAGCATTAGATAATGCTTTAGGTGTTGGTGGATTCCCACGTGGTAGAATCGTGGAGATCTATGGACCTGAAAGTTCTGGTAAGACTACAGTTGCGCTTCATGCAGTCGCAGAAGTACAAAAGGAAGGTGGTACTGCCGCCTATATCGATGCTGAAAATGCTATGGATCCAGCTTACGCCACTGCACTAGGCGTTAATATCGATGACCTGTTGTTGTCACAACCAGATACTGGTGAGCAAGGACTAGAGATCGCTGATGCCCTAGTTTCCAGTGGTGCCGTCGATATCGTTGTTGTCGATTCAGTCGCTGCCTTGGTACCACGTGCCGAGATCGAGGGTGACATGGGTGACGCCCACGTTGGATTGCAAGCTAGACTTATGTCACAAGCATTGCGTAAGCTATCTGGCTCGATCAACAAAACTAAGACGATTGCGTTGTTTATCAATCAGATCCGTGAAAAAGTCGGTATTATGTTTGGTAACCCAGAGACTACCCCCGGTGGTCGTGCTTTGAAGTTTTACTCAACTATTCGTCTAGAAGTTCGTCGAGCAGAACAGATCAAGGATGGTTCTGACGTGATCGGTAACAGAACTAAGATCAAAGTCGTTAAGAACAAGGTCGCTCCACCATTTAAGGTTGCGCTAGTAGATATCATGTATGGTCAAGGTATTTCACAGACTGGTGAATTAGTTGATATGGCCGTTGAAAAGGACATAATCAATAAGGCTGGTTCGTGGTACTCATACAATGAAGAACGTATTGGACAGGGTCGCGAGAACGCGAAGGCATTCTTGGCTGCCAATCCAGATAAGATGGCAGAGATTCGCCAATTAGTGCGTGACGCATATAATATGGACGGAAAATCCGACGAAAAAAAAGAAACTGACAGCAAAAAAACAGAAAAAGATACAAAAAAAGAAAAATCTGAAGAACCTAAAACAGCTAGTACAGAGCTAGATTTGGATACTTCAGAAGAAAAAGAGACCAAATAGGTCTCTTTTTTGCTTTTTGTTTGGTTTACTGGTGATATTTATTCTATAATATAAACGTTGTATGTAAAAATTCTGTAATAATTGCTTTTACAAACAAATAATAATTACCGATTTGGAGGTGATGGCATGTATCATGCTATCGTAACCTTCTCTTTCGCGCTAATAACATTAATCGTGGGAATCTTTTTTGGATATGCTTTCTGTAAAGATTCTTATGAAAAAAAACTTTCACAGGCCAAACAAACGGCTGATGATATCGTTGAAAATGCTAAGAAAGCAGCTAAATCCTTAAAAAAGGAAACATTGCTTGAGGCAAAAGATGAAATTCATAATTATCGTGAAGAGCAAGAGAACGATTTGAAAGAACGTCGTAAGGATGTTCAAAAACAAGAAAATCGCGCTCTTGAGCGTCAAGATATTTTGGATAGAAAAGACCAATCGCTTGAAAAACGTGAGGAAAATATCGAAAAGAACGAGAATCATATTGCCGCTAGTCAACACAAGCTTGATGAAAAAGACAAACAATTGACTGCAACTCTTGAAGAACAAAAGGCGGAACTAACTAGGGTAAGTAATTTAACTCGTGATCAAGCAAGGGAAATTATTCTAGGGAATTTAAATAAAGAGTTAACACACGAACGTGCTACGATGATCAACGACAGTAATGAAGAAGCTAGACAATATGCTGACAAAGAGGCTAAGGCTTTGATCGTTGCTGCTATTCAAAGAAGCGCTGCAGATACCGTTTCTGAATCAACCGTTACAACTGTTACATTACCTAATGAAGATATGAAGGGCCGGATAATTGGTCGTGAGGGTAGAAATATCCGCACGATCGAGGCTTTGACTGGAATCGATCTGATCATCGATGACACTCCAGAGGCAGTGGCACTGAGTGGATATGATCCAATCAGACGTGAGATTGCCCGTATGGCTTTGGAGAAGTTGATCGAAGATGGTCGTATCCATCCAGCCCGTATCGAAGAAATGGTTGATAAAGCTAGAAAAGAAATGGATGATCACATTAGAGAAATTGGGGAACAAACAATTTATAGTTTGGGTATCAGTTCGATCAATCCAGATTTAATCAAGATTATCGGTCGCATGCAGTATCGTACAAGTTATGGTCAAAATGTTTTAAGTCATTCTATTGAGGTTGCTAAATTATCCGCCGTAATGGCAGCCGAATTGGGTGAAGATGTTATGATGGCAAAACGAGCAGGTTTATTACACGACATAGGCAAAGCTATTGATCGTGAAGTTGATGGTTCACACGTAGAAATAGGTGTGGACATTGCAACTAAGTATAAAGAACCAGAAGTAGTCGTTAATACGATTGCTTCGCATCATGGGGATGTGGAACCAACCTCCTTGATCGCTACGATCGTTTCAGCAGCTGATGCTATATCAGCCGCTAGACCGGGAGCTAGATCTGAATCAATGGAGAATTATATTCACCGTCTAGAAAAACTAGAGGAAATTGCTAATAAACACAATGGTGTTGATCACTGTTATGCAATACAAGCAGGTCACGAGATTAGAGTTATGGTCAAACCAGAAGAAATTTCTGATGATCAAGCCGCAATTCTTTCACGTGATATTAAAAACGAAATTGAAGATAACCTTGAATACCCTGGACATATTAAAGTCACAGTCGTACGTGAGGTTAGAAAAGTTGAATTAGCTAAGTAAAATCTAACAGATGAATGCAAAGGGGATCGTGACTTATAATAAGTTGCGGTCTTTTTTAATTAAGTTTTAGTATTGAACATAGTTATTGTATAATTGAAATATTATGAGAAAGTGAGTTTCGGGGGTAATCCATGTATGTTTAATGTAATTGTATATTTGTTTTTGACAATGATATTGTCAGCGATCATAACTCCCTTTGTAATCAAACTTGCTTATATTTTGGGTGCTGTTGATAATCCTAATGCTCGTCGTGTCAACAAAAAACCAATGCCGACGATGGGTGGATTAGCAATCTTCATTGCGTTCACCTTCTCAACCTTTGTTTTGTTACGAGACCAATTTCCCAGTCATGAGTTATTCAGTGTTTTTCTAGCTGAATGTATAATCATTCTGACTGGTGTCATTGACGATATTAGAGAATTATCCCCAAAAGCAAAAATGGCAGGTATCTTTGCAGCATCGTTAGTGATTTATTTCCTAGCTGGCATCAGGATGAATGAAGTGGTACTACCGATATTTGGGGCTTTCAAATTGGGATGGTGGAGTTTCCCGATTACTATTATTTGGATATTAGCCATCACAAATGCTGTTAACTTGATCGATGGATTAGATGGATTGGCGACAGGAGTTTCCATCATTGCACTGTTCACGATGGGTATCGTTGGTTACTTCTTCTTGAATATGACTAACGTTTATGTTTCGATTTGGATCTTTGCCTTAGTAGCTTCACTATTAGGTTTCCTACCGCACAATTTCCATCCGGCAAGTATTTTCCTAGGTGACACGGGAGCTTTGTTCATCGGATTCATGATTGCCGTGTTCTCACTCAAGGGATTGAAGAACGTTACCTTCATTACGATGTTGATTCCAGTAGTTATCTTAGGAGTTCCGATCACAGATACGGTTTATGCAATGTTGCGTCGATTCTTAAACAAAAAACCTATAACGCAGGCTGATAAGCATCATTTGCACCATCGATTGATGCAACTAGGCTTGTCACATAGACAGACGGTGCTAGTTATTTACGGATTATCACTAGTCTTTGCCTTTATTTCACTTCTATACCCATTATCAAGCCTGTGGGGAAGTGTTTTACTGACCATTGGGGTTTTTATAGGACTCGAGCTGTTCGTCGAGTCCATCGGCTTAATGGGCGATGACAGGCAACCGTTATTGCGAGCGATTCAAAAATTTGTTAAGCGATTAGAAAAGAAAGATTGAAATAAGGGAATGCCAATTAAACGGCATTCCCTTTTAAAGTTCCACTTGTTTATAAACTTGTTCAGTCTGATCGTAGTGGATTTGGTTTTGAAATTGATCAGTGATGTCTTGAAGTATTTCTTCGTGAGCTTCTAGGTCTAAGAAAACCTCACAAGTTACATCAGTCGAAAAATTTTTATTTTCTAGATTGATCTTTTTACTCTTAGCGTAATTTTCAAATTTATCATAAAGATGATAAGGAATCGACAACTGATATCCTTGTTGCAAGCGATTCTCAACTAAACCGATCTCTTTGATGGCATCAGCAGTCGTGGACGAGTAAGCACGAATCAATCCTCCAGCTCCGAGTTTGATGCCTCCAAAATATCTAGTGACTACGGCAGTGACATTTTTTAAGTTGTTTTGTTGAAGCACGTTCAGGATGGGAGAACCGGCAGTTCCACTAGGTTCACCGTCGTCTGACATGCGCTCTATTTCAATGTTTTCTAATACTATGAAGGCCGTGCAGTTGTGCGTGGCACTAGATTCCTGTTCTCTGATTTTTTTAATAAAACTATTAGCTTCATCCTCTGAAAAAGTTTGTGCCAGGTGAGCAATGAAGCGAGATTTTTTTATGTCTTTTTCAAAGCTGCCGGTTTTGGCAATTGTTTTGTAATTTTGCAAAAAAATATGACTTCCTTTCGTAATTTAGTTTATGGAAAATTTAAATAATTATTTAGGCGGTAGCATTTTTAATGCGAATGATCTATCTGACAATGAAATTGCAATGTTATTGGGGATCGGTAGTACTCGTAAATCCGCAATCATTGATTATCAATGTCAAAGATGTCTGATGAGCATCACTCACCAAAATCTTAAATCAAAAGAGCTCTATTGTCGAAACTGTATCAATCTAGGTAAAATATCTCAGACTGACGAGATAATTATCACGCCGTCAGAGGTCAAATTACCGAATTTGAGTCATCCTATGGCTTGGCAAGGTACATTGACGACTATGCAAAGAAAAACTGCTGGAGAGCTAATTACGGCTTTTAATACGCATAACGATCATCTAGTGTGGGCTGTAACTGGAGCAGGTAAGACTGAAATGATCTTTCCGCTGATCGCAAAGGCAGTCTCTCAAGGCAAGAGGATCGCGATAACTTCACCTCGGATCGACGTTTGTGTTGAATTGTTTCCGAGGATTCAAGCTGCATTTCCACAAGTCAGTATTGGACTATTCCATGGTAGAAGTGATGTTCCGTATTCTTTAACACAGATCGTTTTAGCCACCGTACATCAGCTAGTAAAGTTCGAACGAGCCTTTGATGTCTTGGTAGTTGATGAGGTAGATTCATATCCATTGGCAGGGAACTTGATGCTGAATGCGGCCATAGACAAGTCTAAGAAGACCACTGGCAATATAGTTTATTTATCTGCCACGCCACCAAGACATCTTCTCAAACAAGTCGAAGATAAAAAAATCACTATTTCTAAATTATATCAAAGATTTCATACATTTCCGTTACCAGAACCCAAGTGTCACATGTTGTTCAAATCAATTGATTACAAAAAAATAAATCCCCGATTGAAATCTAAAATAAGAAAAATGATTAACGATCGCGAGCGATTCATGCTATTTTTCCCCAAAATTCCGCAAATGATACAATTTTCGAATGACTTGAGATTGATGTTCCCAGAACTAGACTTTGTCGACGTGAGTTCCAAAGATGAACGTCGATTAGAAAAAGTCGCAAAATTTCGAGATGGGGAAGTGCAGGCTATACTGACGACAACGATTTTGGAACGTGGAGTTACTTTCAAGCATATTACTGTGATCGTAATTGACGCTGATGCCACAGAATTTTCCAAAACGTCACTGATTCAGATTGCTGGTCGAGCTGGCCGAGATAAAAAATATTACGATGACGATGTTCATTTTTATTATCAAAGTTATAATCGACAAATACGACAGGCCTGTGCAGAAATACATTATCTGAATCGGCAGGCACAAAAATGAAATGTTTAAGTTGTGGGAGCTCAGTAGTTAATAATTGGACCTTAAAAGAATTATTTGGTTGGGAAAAAATAATTCCAGATAGGCTTTGTTCTTTGTGCCGCAGTCAACTCAATCCGTTGAAATTATCGGAGAGCTGCCAACGATGTTATAAAAAAAATAATCAAAATATCTGTCAAGATTGTTTAATGTGGGAAGAAAAATATCAAATTATTAATTGCCATCAGTCGTTGTTTGAGTATAATCAGTTCATACATAGTTATTTTAAAAACTATAAAAGGTATGGCGATATCTTATTAGCAGAGTTATTTTCTAAGGATTTATCTATTTGGTCCCAGCACAATAAATTTGATTTAATTACATATATTCCTGCAAGTAATGGACATTTACAGGCCAGAGGCTTCGATCCCGTATGGGAAATGTATCATCAAGTATTTAATTTGACGAATTTATTAGTTAAGTTAGATTCTGATCGACCTCAGGCTCAAAAGAACCGCTATGAAAGACTTCAAACGCCACAAACCTTTTATTATCAGTCAGATGAGCCATATTTATCAAGGGATAGTAAGGTTTTGATCTTGGATGATGTTTATACTACTGGGCGTACGATGATGCATGCTAGACAAGCTCTTAAAATAGTCGGATTCAATAATATTTATACTTTTTCATTATCTAGATAGTGAAACCGTTGTCACATTCTTGTAAGAACTATATAATTGAATTGAAGAGTAGATACACTCTTTAATTTCCTATCGTCGGAAGGAGAGATTCTTATGTTAACAATTAATGTTCGTGGTGAAAATATCGAGGTAACACAATCAATTCGCGACTACGTTGAAAAAAGACTATCAAAAATGGAAAAGTACTTCAGTGACGACAGCAATCCAATTGCTCACGTTAATTTGAAAACTTATCCATCAAAGGGTACAAAAGTTGAAGTAACTATTCCACTTCCATACATGACTCTTAGAGCTGAAGAGATCAACGATGATATGTATGCAGGTGTTGACCTTGTAATTGATAAACTTGAAAGACAAGTTAAGAAATTTAAGACACGTGTAAATCGTAAGGGACGTGAATCAGGTAGTATTAAAGACATTCCTTTGGATGACGTTACTGCTGAAGACGCCAAAGAAGACGAATCACAAATCGTTAGAACAAAACGTCTATCACTAAAACCAATGGACGCTGAAGAAGCAGTTCTACAAATGGAAATGCTCGGACATGAATTCTTCATTTTCGAAGATGCTGAAACCAATGGTGCAAGCATTGTTTATAAACGTAACGACGGTAAATACGGTTTGATCGAAACAAACGAATAGGAAATTTTGATTGAAGCTGGGACATTTAATTGTTCCAGCTTCTTTTTGTAAAGTTTATGCAAAATATAACAAAAATATAAAAATATGGTGTATCATATTAAATCTGGAAGACTCTATAAAAATGTGAGTTTAAAACATGAAAAAAAAATGCTACTATTAAAAGTATGTTTAGTATTTAGGAGAGATTATTACATATGGCAAATCCATTAAGAAAATGGGTCGAAAGTGATAAAAGAGAAGTCAAACGTATGGGCAGAATTGCTGATAAAGTAGAGAGTTACGCTGATGCCTTCAGTGAGCTTTCCGACGATGACCTCAAAGCTAAGACCCCTGAGTTTAAAGAAAGATTGGCAAATGGCGAAACATTGGATGATATTTTGCCTGAAGCCTTTGCTACAGCTCGTGAAGGTGCTAAAAGAGTACTAGGTCTATTTCCATTTAGAGTTCAGATCATTGGTGGTATTACACTTCATGAAGGTAATATCGCTGAAATGAAAACTGGTGAAGGTAAAACTTTGACTGCTACATTACCAGTTTATTTGAATGCTCTTGCCGGACAAGGTGTACACGTTGTTACAGTTAACGAGTACTTGTCATCTCGTGATGCCAAGGAAATGGGTGAACTATACAATTGGTTAGGACTTACAGTAGGCCTTAATGTCAATAGTATGGATTCAGAAGAAAAACGTGATGCCTATAACTGTGATATTACATATTCAACTAATAGTGAATTAGGTTTCGATTACTTGCGTGACAACATGGTTGTTTACAAAGAACAAATGGTACAACGTCCATTACATTACGCTATCGTTGATGAGGTTGACTCAATTTTAATTGATGAGGCTAGAACACCATTGATCATTTCAGGTGCCGCTGAAAAGTCAACTGCGATGTACGTTCGTACGGATAGATTTTGTAAGACGCTTGAAAAGGACGACTACAAGATCGACTGGCCTACAAAGTCAATCAGTTTGACAGAAACAGGTATCAGAAAAGCTGAAGATTATTTCGGTTTAGATAACTTGTATGACATTGACAATACTGTATTGAATCACCATTTGGACCAAGCTTTACGTGCCAACTACATTATGAGTCTTAACGTTGACTACGTTGTCCAAGAAGGCGAAGTTAAGATCGTTGATCAATTTACCGGTCGTGTTATGGATGGTCGTCGTTATTCAGATGGATTGCATCAAGCTATCGAGGCCAAAGAAGGCGTTGAGATCCAAGATGAGACTAAGACTATGGCTAACATCACATACCAAAACTTCTTCCGTATGTACGACAAGTTATCTGGTATGACTGGTACTGCTAAGACTGAAGCTGAAGAATTTAGAGAAATCTATAACATGGAAGTTATTTCTATTCCTACTAACAAGCCAGTTATTCGTGATGATAAGGAAGACGTCCTTTATCCTACCTTGAAGAGTAAGTTTGCGTCTGTTGTTAAGGACATCAAGACAAGACACGAAAAGGGTCAACCATTATTGGTTGGTACTGTTGCCGTTGAGTCATCGGAATACCTATCTAAGTTACTCGACAATGAAGGAATTCCACATGCTGTCTTGAATGCTAAGAACCACGCCAAAGAAGCTGAGATCGTTATGAACGCTGGACAACGTGGCGCTGTTACGATCGCTACTAATATGGCTGGTCGTGGTACTGATATTAAACTGGGACCCGGAGTTACGGATCTTGGTGGCCTATGTGTTATTGGTACTGAACGTCACGAATCACGTCGTATCGATAATCAGCTTCGTGGTAGATCTGGACGTCAAGGTGATCCTGGTGTTACACAATTCTACATGTCACTTGAAGATGACCTTATGAAGCGTTTTGGTTCAGATAGAATCAAACGTGTCCTTAAGGCTTTGAAGATCGAAGACGACGATGCCGTTATCCAAAGTAGAATGATGACACGTCAAGTTGAATCTGCTCAAAAACGTGTTGAAGGTAATAACTACGATACTCGTAAGAATACTTTGCAATATGATGATGTTATGCGTGAACAACGTGAAGTTATCTACAAAGAGAGAATGGAAGTTATTACAGAGGATGAAGATCTTGATCGTGTTCTTCTACCAATGATTGAACGTACTATCAAAGCACAAGTTGACGTTCATACACAAGGTAAAGATGAAGATTGGAACCTTGACGCTATCGCTGATTTTGCAAAATCAGCCTTGGTAAGTGACAAGGAATTCAGTGTCGTTGATTTACAATTGAAGACATCTGACGAAATTGTTAAGTATTTAATGGACTTTGTTAACAAGAACTACGAATCTAAGAAAGAACAACTTGGTGATCCATCACAAATGCTAGAATTTGAAAAGGTTGTTATTCTTAGAGTTGTTGATGAACACTGGACAGATCATATTGATGCAATGGATCAATTGCGTCAATCGATCGGTCTACGTGGTTATGGACAATTGAACCCGCTTGTTGAATATCAAGAAGAAGGATATCGTATGTTTGAAGAAATGGTTTCAGATATTGAATACGATGTAACCAGATTGTTCATGAAGGCCGAAATTAGACAAAACATGGAGAGATAAATCGGCAGGCCATTTGGCCTGCTTTTTTTATAAAGGTGTAACTATGGAATTTGGAGAAATTAAAACAAAAATAAGCAATATTGAAAACAAAATCAGCCAGTTCAGGGGGTCTCTTTGACTTAGATGGTCTAGAGGAGGCCATCGCAGAGAATGAATTAAAGATGACTGAAAATGGTTTTTGGGATGATCATGATAAAGCACAAGAAGTTATTGATGAAAATAATGACTTAAAAGAAGCTTTTGATAATTTCCAAGAATTAAATGATGATTTTGAAAATCTGCAAATTTTGGAAGAGTTATATCAAGACGATCCAGATGACGAATTATTGAAACAATTAAAGAGTGACACCGCAGCATTAGAAATACAATTACAGTCTTATGAATTGACGATGCTACTCTCTGAGCCTTATGATTCTCACAACGCCATCTTAGAGATTCATCCCGGTGCTGGTGGTAGGGAATCCCAAGATTGGGGTTCAATGTTGTTGAGAATGTATGAAAGATGGGCTGATCAACATGAGTTTTCGATTGAAATCGAAGACTTCCAACCGGGTGATGACGGTGGAGTCAAAGCTGTCTCTGTGATGATAAAAGGTAGAAATGCTTATGGACTGTTGAGATCTGAACGTGGCGTACATCGTCTAGTTAGAATTTCACCGTTTGACTCAGCCGGTCGTCGCCATACATCGTTTGCCTCAGTAGATGTCATGCCAGAGCTAGATGATTCGATACATGTGGAAGTAAATGATGAAGATATACGTATCGATGTTTTCCGCGCATCTGGTGCGGGTGGACAGCACATTAACAAAACATCATCAGCTGTAAGAATCACTCATATACCAACTGGGATAGTTGTGAGCTCACAAGCACAGAGATCGCAATTGCAAAACCGCCAAACGGCTATGAGCATGCTGAAGGCCAAGCTATACCAAAAAGAACAAGAAGAACAAGCTGTAAAGAATGCAAAAATAAAAGGTGAGCAAATGGATATTGGATGGGGTTCACAGATTCGTTCTTACGTATTCCATCCCTACACAATGGTCAAAGATCATCGTTCTAATTATGAGACTGGTAACGGCCAAGCGGTGATGGACGGTGATTTGGATCAATTTATCTATGCTTACTTACAATGGAAACTTCAAGAGGAGAATCCAGATTAATATGCCAAAGAGAATTTTAGTTGTAGATGATGAAGCATCAATTCTTGAATTGATCGAATATAATTTAACTTCTAAGGGTTATGATGTGGATAGTGCCACGAATGGAGAAGATGCACTGAATCGGATACTGATGGAAAAATTTGACCTAGTTTTGTTGGATCAAATGTTGCCTAAGTTGAGTGGCATCGAAATTTTGAAAAAAATGCGTTCGGAAGGTAACTCCACACCAGTTATTTTTTTGACAGCTGTTGATGCTGAAGAGAACAAAATCGAAGGCTTGATCAGTGGTGCGGATGATTATGTCACTAAGCCTTTCAGTGTCAAAGAACTGTTAGCTAGAATCGAGGTCGTGCTGAGAAGAACATCAGATTCTGATAAGACTCATTTTGCTTTGAATACTGCAGCCAAGAGTCTGATCATCAACGGCAACGAAATCCCATTAACTCGAAAGGAATATCAGTTGTTGGAATTTCTGCTAGACAATAAAGGTATAGTTGTATCTCGTGATCAAATTTTTGATAGTGTATGGGGGTTGAATTCTAATTCGCAATTGAGGATGGTTGATATTCAAATCAGTCACCTTCGTGATAAAATTGAAAAAGATACAAAAGATCCGCAAATAATCAAAACCGTACATGGATTCGGTTATGTCTTAGAGGTGTGAGGATAATGAGGAAAAAATTAGGTCCAGTAATTGCAATCGCTATTTCTGTAATAGTTTTTATTGTACTGTCTATATTTGCCGATAATATCTTGGGGAATTCTCAAACTGATATGTTTGCGGAGGAGACTGTGTCCTATCGTGAATTGAAGAAGACACATACGCAATTGCAAGCAGCGAGATATTCCAGTCTGTCCTATGTTGACACGACTAAGCGCAGCACCAACTTAGAGAAGGGCGCATACGATCTGATACATCGTGGACGACTTTCACCGGGCCAAAATTATGTAGCCAAAAAAACATTTGGTACTCGGACAATGTACTATATGCACGGCTCCAATCGTTACGTGGTTGCCAAAAAGTACAAGCGACTTTGGAATCAAGATACCTTCTCGTTTGTCATGGTCGCCTTTATCTACTTCATAATCACTGATTCAATGATCTTGTTCTTCTATCGCAAACGTCAGTTATTGAGCGAGGATATTCAAAGTGTCACGAATAACTTGAAGCGCGTGCGCAAGAACAAAGATATGGCATCGCTGATTTTATCGCCAGACAATGAGTTGTATGAACTAGTTGAACAGACAAATGATCTAAGTATGGATATCAATGAGTTAAGAGATAATGCCAGATTGCGTGAACGACGGTTCAAGAGTTTGATCGGACACTTGCCGATCGGTGTTATGTTACTGAACTCGCAAGGCGAAGTGTTGATGCATAATCAAGCAATGGCAGGATTATTAGATGTCAATATTTCGAATGAGATTCATCCATTCATCGAAGATGTTAAGACATACAGTCTCAGTCGTATGATCGAACACACACTTCGTAAAAATAAAAATCATCATCGTGAAATTCAACTG
Source organism: Companilactobacillus sp. y65-5 (assembly GCF_057541095.1). NCBI lineage: Bacteria > Bacillati > Bacillota > Bacilli > Lactobacillales > Lactobacillaceae > Companilactobacillus > Companilactobacillus sp. y65-5. The sequence continues at coordinate 68,978 of NZ_BAAJOA010000008.1, read as the reverse complement.
GTTGGTAATTCACAAAAATTCGTTGACGCGAATGTTATCCGACTAGTTCACTCCCGTGAAGATTTTGATCAACAAGTTTTGGTCATACTCTACGACTTGACTGAGAGCCGTCGTTTTGAGCAAATACAAGTTGATTTTGTAAACAATGTTAGTCACGAGTTGAAGACGCCGATCACTTCGATCGAAGGCTTCTCTGAAACCTTGTTGAATGGTGCTAAGGATGATCCAGCTAAACTAGATCATTTCTTACACATCATTAATGACGAGAGCGTTAGATTGACAGAGCTGATCCAAGATATTCTCTCGTTGTCTAAGATCAAAAAGGACACTGAACAAACGCAGTTAGTCAACATGAATGATGACATCAGTAAGATCATCGACGGTCTAGCAATTACGATCAATAAGCATGGGTTGAAAGTCAAAAAGCATTTCTTCGGTAATGAGAACATCACTATTAACAAAGAAAAAATGAATCTTATTATGAGTAATTTAATTAAGAATGCTATCTCTTATAACAAAGAGAACGGGGAAATCCTGATTGAATTTCATCATGATGAAATTGAAAATCGTATTAGGTTTGTGATTGAAGATACTGGAATCGGTATCTCAGAGGATGATCAAAGTCGAGTATTCGAAAGATTTTATCGTGTGGATAAATCTAGGAGCTTGGAGACGGGTGGCACTGGATTAGGATTAGCCATCGTCAAAGAAACTGTCGATACTTTGAATGGTACGATCAGTCTCGAATCACATAAGGGATTAGGAACTAAATTCACCGTAGATGTTCCACTATAAATTTCAAAAAGTTTGGATGTAGATCCAAACTTTTTTTGTAACCAAAATGTAATGTCAAAATAGTTCGCAAGTGAATTTTTATAAGTTATAGTATTCAGGTAAGTATATAAACTAGGGGAGGTTCATATGTTTAAGGGGAAAAGAATATATATATTAAGCTTCTTGTCTATCTTGTTAGGAGTGCTTTTACTCTCAACAAATAACACCGAAGCTAAGGCGAGCGTCAATGATTATATAATCTCCAACAAAATTCAGCCAGCAAGCATTCAGTATCGTGAAGGTACATTCAGTGAATGGTTTGGTTATGAGAATGGAGTTGGAAAACCAGAAGGTGTAGTGGTCCACGAAACGGCTACTCCAGGAGTAAACGCTGAACGATTCGTTGCTAGTTTCAACAATAATTGGAAGTCTGCACAGACGTATGTTCATGCGTTCACTGATGATAAAGAAACAATCAACATCCACAGTGCCGATTATGGGGTTTGGGGAGCAGGCCCAACTGCTAACAGCAAGTACATTCAAATCGAACTTTGTCGTGTGAATGGATACGATGCCTTTGCTCGTTCGATCGCCAATGATGCGTATTATGTTGCTTCCAAGCTGATTCAATACAACTTACCAGATATTCCTGGAAAAACAGTTGTATCACATCATCAAGTAAGTTTGATGTATCATGAGACTACTCACGTCGATCCTGATACTTACTTTGCTGCTCAAGGATATAGTATGGATCAGATGAATGATATGATCGCATATTATTACAATAATCTTAAGAGTTACGGCAATGTATACGGTAGTAACGGTGGAACTAGTACCAATGAGACAAATAACGGAGCTAACAATAACAGCAATGTTATCCGCGTCAACAATGCCAATGGTAGTTATGTTCCGATCATGGCTTTGAGAAATGACGGAACTTTTGCCCGTGTTACTAACCGTGCCTTAATGAATGGGACTGACTGGCAAACTGATAAGACTAGAGAATCAAATGGTGTTACTTATCGTCGTGTTGCTACAAACGAATGGGTCGCTACTTCCTACGTCGGTTAAAATAATTCAATAATATATTTTTAAAAACTGAAATAAATTTTATTTGTTTCAGTTTTTTGTTGTTTTAATTCAAATTTGTTTAATTTTTATTTATGAAATCGGTAATTGATTGAATGTGTATTTTTCTAATAGTAGTCTGTGAACTAGATAACGTTATTAGGGGGATGCATATGAATAAAAGAGTGCTATTAACCAGTGTAGCAGTTTTGAATACCGTTGCAGCTGTGGCCGCTCCAACGGTCGTTTCTGCTGCAAGTACTAATGAGACTGTTGCACAACAATCACCAGACCAGACTAGTGATACGAATGTGATTGCTGGTCCTGATGTTAAAAAGGCGGATCCGACTATTGCTCATTCGGAAATCGTTCAGTCGGGGACTACTAATCCTTTGCAACAAGTGATAGTAGAATCATCGACAAATTATATTACATCAGCACAGCAACAAGAGTTTTTGGCTAAAGCCATCCCAATGGCTCAACAAGCTGCGTCACAATATAATGTTTATGCGTCAGTCATGCTGGCACAGGCTATTGTTGAGAGTGGATGGGGAACATCAGACTTAGCTACGATGGGCAATAATTTATTCGGTATGAAGGGTGATTATAACGGTTCTTCGATCACCTTCCCAACCGCTGAATGGAGTGCAGAACAAGGTTATTATTACATTAATGCAGCTTTTAGGAAGTATCCTAGTTTGTATGAGTCTTTTGCTGATAATGGTGATAAGATTCGTAACGGCGTTGCATGGGATTCTAGCTTTTATAGTGGAGCTTGGAAGGAGAATACTTCATCATATCAGGATGCTACAGCTTGGCTACAAGGTAGATATGCTACTGAGCCAACCTATGCTGCTATTTTGAATAATATAATCCAAATATATGGATTGACACAATATGATGATGGACAGACATCAGTTGATAATTCTGATGTGGATACTAGTATCGATGATAACACTGATAATAGTGCTCAAACTAACAGTAGCTCGAATGATGATTCGACAACGGGCGTAGTTACCGTTAAATCCACTCCATATGCTAGGATCAGTGATAGCAATGGCAAGGCGATCGGGAACCGTGCTTTAAGGACTAGTACAGATTGGTACTTCAATAAAAAATCAACCCACGCTGATGGTTCAGTCTGGTATCACGTTGCAACTAATGAATGGGTCAATGCTGATGACGTTGTCATGAAATAATTTTTAAAACTACTTTCTGAAAATGAAAGTGGTTTTTTTTAATATTTAAGGTAAAGGCAATAAAACCTTAATAAATTCTTAAAAACTGTACTCATTTACTCAGAATGTTGCAGAATTATTACACAATATTTAGTTTCTGTTACAGAACCTAAGATTCATTGAAAATACGTTTTCAAAATAGTAATCTGATAATTAGATATTATATAGGGGGATACCTTCAATGAATAAAAAAGTGCTGTTAACAAGCGTTGCCGTTCTCAACACACTGGCTGCCGTTGCTGCTCCAACGGTCGCTTCAGCTGCAACAGACACAACAAGCGTTCCAGAGTCTTCGGAACAAGTAAGTAATACAACTCAAAATAATAATAATACTAATGTAATCGCCGGATCTAATGTACAAAAAGCCGACACAACCGTTACACATTCTACAGCGGTTCAAACACAATCATCCACAAAAGCTGTTGTTCAAGCTACAAGCAGTGGCGTAACTTCAGCACAACAACAAGCATTCTTAGCCGATGCTGTACCAATGGCTCAACAAGCTGCTGCTAAATATAACTTATATACATCTGTTATGTTAGCTCAAGCAATCCTTGAAAGTGCTTGGGGCACATCAACTTTAGCTACTCAAGGTCACAACTTATTTGGTATCAAGGGTGACTATAACGGTGCCTATGTATCAATGCCTACATCAGAGTGGAGTGCTTCACAAGGTTGGTATACGATCTATGCTAACTTTAGACAATACCCAAGTTACTACGAATCATTCTTAGACAATGGTAATAAGTTACGTAACGGCGTTGCATGGGATTCAAGCTATTATAGTGGTACATGGAAAGAAAATACTTCTTCATACAAAGACGCAACTGCATGGCTACAAGGTAGATATGCAACTGCTCCTAACTATGCTTCATCATTGAACAGTTTGATTGCAACATACAACTTGGCTCAATACGATGGAACTGCTGAAACAAACAGTGGTGCTGACAATGATGCCACTACTGGTACAGTTCGTACAACAACTTCACCATATGCTAGAATCTATGACAATGATGGTAATATTGTTAGAAATCGTGCTTTGATGACTAACACTGATTGGTATTACAACAAGACTAAGACTGATTCTAACGGTACTGTTTGGTATCACGTTGCTACAACAGAATGGGTCAGCTCAAATGACATCACAGTTCTATAATTTACGATGATATTTACAAAACAGCTTCCGATTAAATCGGCAGCTGCTTTTTTTATGATTTTTTTTGTAATTTAAGCCTATTTTATACAAAAAATATACATCGTTATATTACTATGGAAAGGATAGAGGTGAGGATATTGAAAAAAAGGCTTGTTGCATTATGCGTAGTAATGCTCTCTGCAATTTTTGTTTTATCTGGTTGTTCTGGTAGCAGTGACCAAAAGACCATCACTGCTGTTGGCTCTTCGGCAGCCCAACCGTTGGTAGAACTTGCAGGTGAAGAATTCTCAAAGGAAAATCCTAACGAGTATGTAAATGTTCAAGGTGGAGGAACGGGTACAGGGTTAAGTCAAATTCAACAGGGTGCCGTTGATATTGGTAACTCTGATCTTTATGCTGAACAAAAAGACAATATTGATGCTAGCAAACTAGTCGATCATCGTATTGCCGCTGTTGGTATGGTTCCGATCGTCAACAAAAAAGTCAAAGTCGAGACATTGACAATTACACAGTTACGTCAAATTTTCTCTGGACAAATTACTAACTGGAAACAAGTTGGTGGACAAGATTTGAAGATAACTATCATCAACCGTGCTGACGGAAGTGGTACTAGATCAGCTTTTGAAGATGATGTTATGAATGACACTCAATTTGCCAGCTCACAAGAACAAGATTCTAGTGGTATGGTGCGTCAAATCGTCTACAACACTGACGGTGCTATTAGTTATTTGGCTATGCCGTATTTGAATGATACGGTTAAGACACTTAAAGTTGATAATGTGAAACCAACGATCAAGAACATCGAAAATAATTCTTGGAAGATCTGGTCATATGAGCACCTATATACTAAAGGTGAAGCTACTGGTATGACCAAAAGATTCTTGGATTACATCATGACAGATAAGATCCAAACTAAAGTCGTGAAAAAATTACAATATGTTCCGATCAAAGATATGCAATATCAAAAAGATGACAAGGGTAATGTAACACCTGTTTCAAAGGGGGCAAAGTAGTATGAAAGATCCGATTAGAGAGAGTCTGACGAAAAAATCAGTTTCAGCCAAACGCGAAACTCGAGGGAAAATAATTTCATTTAGTTTTACCGCAATTATCGTAATTTTGGTTGTAACTATCATTGGATTTGTTGCCTCCCGTGGTTTGATTATTTTTATCAAAGATGGTGTCAATCCAATTAATTTTTTGACACATTCAGTTTGGTCTCCAAATAAGCTAGATAGTGCTGGGCATCCGATCGTAGGTGCTGCACCGATGATCGTTGGTTCATTTGCAGTTACGCTGATTGCAGCACTGATAGGAACACCATTTGCAATTGCTGCTGCCTTGTTTATGACAGAAATTTCTCCAAAATGGGGACGTAAGGTTTTGCAGCCAGTAATTGAATTATTAGTTGGTATTCCTTCAGTTGTTTATGGTTTCATCGGTTTAACAATTGTTGTTCCGTTTGTTCGAAAAATCGCCGGCGGTAGTGGTTTCGGTATTTTAGCAGGTTCATTTGTACTGTTTGTTATGATCTTACCAACTATTACTTCAATGTCAGTTGATGCACTCAAGGCTGTTCCTAGGTATTATCGTGAAGCATCATTGGCACTTGGAGCAACTCGTTGGCAAACAATCAACAAAGTTATCCTCAAGGCAGCTACGCCGGGGATTTTGACAGCAGTAGTTTTTGGTATGTCACGTGCCTTCGGTGAAGCGTTAGCTGTTCAAATGGTTATTGGTAACGCAATGCTATTGCCTAACAATCTAGTATCACCATCCTCAACACTAACCAGTGTTTTAACAATGAACATGGGTAATACGATCATGGGATCGACGCCTAACAATGCATTGTGGTCATTAGCGTTACTATTGCTTCTTATGTCATTGCTATTTAATTTTGTCATTAGATTAATTGCAAAGAGAGGTAAGATGTAATGTTCAGTGAAAAAGTAAAAGATAAAATTGCCACAGGCGTTATTTATGCAATGTCTGGCATCATTGTTCTGATATTGGCTGGTTTACTGTTATACATTTTGGGTAGTGGTCTACGTTATGTTAACTGGCACTTCTTAACATCAGGATCAAAAGCCTTTCAAGCAGGTAGTGGTGTCGGGATACAATTGTTCAATTCATTTTTCTTATTGATCTTATCAATGTTGATCTCAATACCGATTTCAATTTCTGCTGGTATTTTCTTGTCAGAGTATGCCGGTAAAAACAAATTGATCGAGGTCATCAGGATTTCTATCGAAGTACTAAGTTCACTACCTTCGATCGTTGTTGGTTTGTTTGGATTTTTGATCTTCGTAATCAGTTTTAAATTTGGTTTTTCGATTTTATCAGGTGCGTTGACGTTGACAGTCTTCAACTTGCCGATCTTAACGCGTAACGTTGAAGATTCCCTAAGATCAGTACCTCAATCACAGCGTGAAGCTGGATTAGCACTGGGATTATCAAAGTGGGAGACCGTCTTGCATGTTATAATTCCTGATGGACTACCAGGAATCATCACTGGTATGATCATTGGTGCTGGTAGAGTCTTCGGTGAAGCCGCTGCCTTGATTTACACAGCCGGTCAAAGTGCTCCACCACTGGACTTTACCAACTTTAATATTTTCAGTATTACTAGTCCGTTGAATCTAATGCGTCCAGCCGAAACATTGGCGGTTCACATTTGGAAAGTCAACTCTGAAGGACTTATCCCTGATGCGGTTCAAGTGTCGGCAGGAGCTTCAGCAGTTCTGATAATTGCGGTATTATTATTTAACTTATTATCAAGATACATCGGTAACTTAGTCTACAAAAAAATGACAGGAGAGTAATTTTATGGATAATCAACAAGGCGAAGAACAATTTATTCATCATCTAGATGAAGAAGACCATGAAATTGCCATGTCAACTAAGGACCTACAAGTGTTTTATGGCGAAAAGGAAGCGATGCATAATGCTAGCTTACAATTTGAGCGATACAAGATAACATCCTTGATCGGAGCTTCAGGTTCTGGGAAATCAACTTTCTTGCGGTCTTTGAATCGGATGAACGATAATGTACCTGGAGCAACGGTTAAGGGTCAGATCATTTACCGCGGCTTGGACATCAATAAGAACGATGTAGATATCTACGAAACAAGGAAACATATAGGGATGGTGTTTCAACGCCCCAATCCCTTTGCTAAATCTATTTACGAAAATATAACTTTTGCTCTTAAACGTCACGGTTTGCATGATAGAAAAAAGCTAGATGAAATCGTGGAAACGACGTTGAAACAAGCCTCACTCTGGGATCAGGTCAAAGATGATCTGAACAAGAGTGCAATGGCGCTTTCTGGGGGACAGCAACAACGTTTGTGTATTGCACGTGCAATTGCGATGAAACCGGACATCTTATTGATGGATGAACCGGCAAGTGCACTTGATCCAATTTCTACTTCCAACATTGAAGAGACAATGCTCAATTTGAAGGATCAATTCACGATCATCATCGTTACACACAATATGCAACAAGCTGCAAGAATTAGTGACTACACAGCATTTTTCCATATGGGACATGTTGTAGAATTTAACGAAACCAGAAAAATCTTTACTCGTCCAAAAATTAAAACGACGGAAGATTATGTTTCAGGACATTTTGGGTAGGAGGATCCACCTTTGGCAGAAAAAATTTTAACATCTTCGGATGTACACCTATTTTATGGTAAGAAAGAAGCACTGAAGGGAATCAACTTAGATTTCAACAAGAACGAAATCACCGCTTTAATCGGACCTTCAGGTTGCGGTAAATCAACATATCTTCGCTGTTTGAACCGAATGAACGATTTAATACCGGACGTAACGATCACCGGAACTATTTCATTAGATGGTAAAAATATTTACGCACCTAACATTGATACGGTAGAATTAAGGAAGCAAGTCGGAATGGTATTCCAACAACCCAATCCTTTTCCGTTCTCTGTTTATGATAATGTAATCTATGGATTACGCTTAGCAGGTATCAGAGACAAACAAGTGTTGGATGAAGCAGTGGAAACGAGCTTGCAGAATGCAGCCGTCTGGGATGACGTGAAAGACAAACTACATCAGAGTGCATTGTCACTATCTGGTGGTCAACAACAAAGAGTCTGTATTGCTAGAGTTTTAGCAGTGAAACCTGATATCATTCTATTAGACGAACCAACGTCTGCGCTTGATCCAATTTCTTCAGCCAAGGTTGAAGCTACTATGTTAAACTTGCGTGAAGACTATACTATTATTACAGTTACACATAATATGCAACAAGCATCAAGAATTTCTGATCGAACAGCGTTCTTCTTGAATGGAGAATTGATCGAAGCTGATAAAACAAAAAATATCTTTTTGAATCCAAAGGAAAAACAAACTGAGGATTATATCTCAGGAAAATTCGGATAGGGGGCAACGGTATGCGTAGTACTTTTGAAGAACAACTTAATGATTTGCATTTAAGATTTTCAGAGATGGGTATGATGGCTAGTGAGGCTATTATGAAGTCCGTGAAAGCTTATATTAATCACGATAAAGCACTAGCTAAGGAAGTTATTGAAAAAGACGCTTATCTCAATAAACGCGAGATGGATCTAGAAAAAGATTCATTCGAAATGATTGCATTACAACAACCTGTTACATCAGATTTACGTATGATTGTTACGGTTTTGAAAGCTAGTTCTGACTTGGAACGTATGGGCGATCATGCTGTAAGTATTGCTCAGGAGACGATTAGAGTTAAAGGGAAGACACGTATCCCTGAAATTGAAAAATTGATCAGTGAAATGGGCGACATGAGTACTAGTATAGTCGAAGATTCATTGGAAGCTTATCTGAAAAAAGATGGTGGTATGGCAGAGGAAGTGGCACAACGCGATATCGAGATCGATGATAAGAGTAAGATGATCAATGAATTGTGTATAAAAGATATGCAAAAGACTGCCGACAATGTTTTGAGTGGTTCGTCTTACATGTTGGTAGCCAGTTACCTCGAACGTGTTGGTGATTATGCAACTAACATTTGTGAGTGGGTAGTTTACCTTAACAGTGGACATGTTATTGAATTGAATCGTAAACATATGGCGGACTCAAATTAGGTTGTTGGTTGAATTCACCATAACTATGTTGTATATTTTTCAGACAAAGTTGAGGTGAAATTTCTTGAAAAAACATATGGCGAGATCTAGCACTAATAGAATGCTTGCCGGAGTGTGCGGTGGCATAGGTGAATATTTTGGAGTGGACTCAACTTGGATAAGATTGGGCTTGATTTTTATTACTCCATTCACATACTTATTGACGATTCCAGCCTATATAATTTTCGTCTACCTGATGCCTGAAAAACGCAACATCCAACAAACAGACTTTGATAAATCGTATAATCCATATAATCGAGTTAATAAACGGATTCGAAAAATAAATAATACGAAAGAGCGGAGTGATAAAAACAAATGAGACTTTTAATCAAAATGTTGACCTATACTTTACTGTTCTTGGCAATTGCTAGATTATTGCCGGGAATGTTTTATGTGAACAGTCTAGGAACTGCTATTTTAGCTAGTTTTGTATTAATAATCTTAAATTGGACTATCAAACCAATCCTGCATATTATTTCACTACCAATAACGTTCATAACCTTCGGGTTATTCTCGTTCGTTATCAGTGCGGCTACTTTGGAATTGACATCGACATTGATGGGACCAAATACTTTTCATTTTAGTAGTTTTGGTGCTGCTGTAGTTGTTGCAATCATCCTAGCGATTTGCAATTCGATTATTAGTAACTATGCTTCAGATAATTTCAATAAAAGACTTTGAGAACGAATGTCAAAGAAGTACCTTTTTGAAGTGAAGCTTTCAAATTGAAGATATAATATGCTGTTATCTGGATGGCAAGTTGTCGGTATTCAACCGCTGACTTGCCATCTTGTTTTATTTTGGTTTTCTTGATTCAGCTCAATACTTTTATCGGGATGAAAATGATAGAATTGTAAGTAATAATAAAAATTAGCGAGGGTTGTTTTATGACAAGTTTTGTTACGGTATCTGAATTAGTTAAAGAAAATAATTTAAAAGTTTATGGTGGGAAAGAACTTTTAGATAAAAAAAGAGTAACTACAAGTGATATCTCACGTCCGGGAATCGAATTAACAGGGTACTTTGACTATTACCCTAGTGAACGTATTCAATTGTTCGGTCAAACAGAATCAGCATATTCACATTCGATGACGGCGAATAATCGTTATAAAGTCATGCTAGAGATTTGTCGAGAAGATACGCCAGTATTGTTGATATCTCGTGACATTCGACCAAGTGACGAACTATTGCGAGCTGCTAAAGAACACGGTGTTCCAGTTATTGGGTCAGAATTACCAACTACTAGACTTTCAAGTATGGTTACTGAATACTTGGATCAACGATTAGCACCTAGAGAGTCGATCCATGGTGTTTTAGTCGATGTTTATGGAATTGGCATCTTACTTACTGGTCACTCAGGAATTGGAAAGAGTGAGACAGCACTAGAATTAGTTAAGCGAGGTCATCGTTTGATAGCTGATGATCGTGTTGATGTTTACCAGCAAGATGAAAAAACAATCGTTGGTGAGGCACCAAAAATCCTGAATCATCTTCTTGAGATCCGTGGCATTGGAATCATTGATGTGATGAACTTATTTGGTGCCGGAGCTGTTCGTCAAGAGAGCAAGATCTCATTGATCATAAATCTGGAAGATTGGTCACCTGACAAAAATTACGATCGTCTAGGTTCGATGGAAGATAATCGTCCGATTTTTGATGTCCAAGTTCCGCAAATCACCGTGCCAGTTAAGGTCGGTCGTAATATTTCAATTATTATCGAAGTTGCCGCAATGAACTTCCGTGCAAAGAATATGGGATATGACGCCACGAAGAAATTTGAAGAGAACCTCGGTTCACTGATCAAAGAAAATACTAAACACGAAGAAGAAGGTAACAAATGAGTTTATTAGCATTAAATCCGATAGCCTTTAATCTGGGCGGACTAGAGATCCATTGGTACGGTATTATTATTGCCTTGGGAGCTTTGGTCGGAGTGGTTATGGCGATGTCCGAGGCTAAAAAACGTGGTATCGATCCCGATAATATTTTGGATTTAGTCTTGTGGGGAGTACCTATCGGCTTAGTAGGTGCACGCTTGTACTATGTGATTTTTGAATTGCCATTTTATCTAGCTAATCCGGGTGAAATCATCAAAATATGGCATGGAGGCATTGCCATTTATGGTGGATTGATCGCTGCAGGGATCGTATTATACGTCTTGTGTAAGAAACGAGGTATCTCGGTTTGGTTGATGTTAGATATAGCCGCTCCGTCAGTCTTAGTTGGACAAATCGTCGGCCGCTGGGGTAATTTCATGAATCAAGAGGCATTCGGTGCTAAGACTAGCCTTATCTTTTTGCAGTCATTACATTTGCCTAATTTTGTTGTTGAACAGATGTACATCAACGGTGCTTATCGTCAACCGACATTTTTGTATGAGTCGTTTTTCAATCTGATCGGGTTGATTATTATTTTGGCTATCAGGCATCGTAAGCAATTACTCAAACAAGGAGAAGTTTTCTTATCCTATTTGATTTGGTACCCGACAGTACGATTTTTCGTTGAAGGTATGAGAACTGATAGTTTGTATATTTTGCCCGGCATTAGAGTCTCGCAGATGTTATCGGTGATCTTATTCATCGCCGCTATCAGTATTTTTATTTATCGCCGTCGCAATGTTTTTCGATTGCCGTGGTATGTTGAGGCAAAATAATGGATATTTATTTTGAAAATGGTAAGATTTTAAAAGTTGAGACAGATAAGTACATGTGTTTGCTTATCTGCAAATATATATAAGAGGAGGTACTATTAATGAAAACATATGACGTAGTAGTTATTGGTGCAGGTCCTGGTGGATTGACCGCCGCTCTATATGCATCGAGAGCTAACTTATCAGTAATGATTCTGGATCGCGGTATTTATGGTGGTCAGATGAACAATACCGCTGAGATTGAGAATTATCCTGGGTTTGATTCTATTTTAGGACCAGACTTGAGTGAAAAAATGTATAATTCATCAACTCGTTTTGGTGCCGACTTTGGTTATGGTGCTGTAGAATCAGTTGAGGATAAGGGAACGACTAAGATCGTTCATACTGATGATGGAGACTATGAAGCAAAAGTTGTCATTATTGCTACTGGATCACAATACAAGAAGATCGGCATTCCCGGCGAAGAAGAACTCTCTGGACGTGGTGTCTCATACTGTGCTGTATGTGACGGTGCCTTCTTTAAGGGCAAAGACGTTGCAGTAGTTGGCGGTGGAGATTCCGCTGTTGAAGAAGGTGTTTACCTAACACAACTAGCTAAGTCAGTTACGATTATCCATCGTCGCGACCAATTACGTGCTCAAAAGATCCTTCAAGATCGTGCATTCAAGAATGACAAGATTAAGTTTGTTTGGAATGCTGATGTAAAAGAAATCGTTGAAAAAGACGGCAAAGTCGGTGGAGTTCGTTACGTTGATAAGGAAACTGGCAATGAACACGTTGTTCCCGCTAGTGGAGCCTTCATCTATGTGGGAATCCAACCTATGACAGATTCATTCAAGAGTCTGGGTATTCTTGATGCTGATGGTTGGATCGATACAACTGACCATATGGAGACAAAAGTACCCGGTGTCTATGCTATTGGTGATGTAAGAAAGAAAGATCTACGTCAAATAGCAACTGCCGTTGGTGACGGTGGAGTTGCGGGTCAAGAAGCCTTCAATTACATTCAAACATTAGGTGACAAAGTTACTTCTTAATTGAGATAAAGACAATAAGTCTGGGATAACATTCCTAGGCTTATTTTTTTACCCACAATAATTAAAATATTTTTGTCGAAATTGACTTCACTTCTAACTTGTTTAAACATATAATATGTTATGAATTAAAGATAAGGATTGGAGTGTTTTATATGCGCGAATTTATAAATGAAAGTAACCAAGTGTTTCAAGATTCTGAATTGAATATTCACACGAATTTAAAATTACTCCGTCAAAAATATGGGGTAACTCAAAAACAAGTGGCAGAAGTTTTACACATTGATGTAACGACACTATCTCACTATGAAACAGGAATTAGAGTGCCCGATATTGAAACTTTGATCAGGTTAGCAGATTATTATGGCACGACAGTTAACTGTATTATAAGTTGTGAAGCAATTTAGAATTAAATAACTCGTTATTAAGGTAACGGGTTATTTTTATGTGTATTTTAAGCTCTACTTAAATTTTATTGTTATAATAAAAATGTGTAAGTACTTACAAATTAGGAGGACCGTTTAATGTCTTGGCAAGAAACAGTACAACAATGGTTAGATTACAAGGAATTAGATCCTGAGTTAAAATCTCAATTAATTGAATTACAAAATGATTCTGATGCATGCGAAGAAGCTTTTTATGCTCCTATGGAGTTTGGAACCGCTGGTATGCGTGGATTGATTGGACCTGGAATCAATCGGATGAATATTTATACTGTTCGTCAAGCCGCGGAAGGATTAGCTGCATTCATGGACACTTTAGATGATGCACAGAAGTCACAAGGAGTGGCTATCAGCTATGATTCACGTTATCATTCACAAGACTTTGCTTATGAATCTGCAAGAGTCTTAGGTGCGCATGGGATTCACAGTTATATCTTTGATAGCTTGCGTCCAACTCCAGAATTATCATTTGCAGTGAGAAGTCTCCACACATATGCCGGAATCATGATCACTGCCAGTCACAATCCTAAACAATACAACGGATTCAAGATCTATGGACCTGATGGGGGACAGATGCCTCCAGTAGAGTCAGATAATATTACTAGCTTCGCACGTAAGGCCAGTGACCTATTTGCTATTGAAACCAAAACCGTTCAACAATTACGTGCTGATAAGTTATTGACGTTGATCGGTGAAGATGTTGATCTAGCGTATCTAGAAAAACTAGATACAGTAGTTGTCGATCACAAGCTGATTGAAGAAGTAGGGGACAAGATGAATTTTGTCTACACACCACTTCACGGTACTGGTAAGATGATTGCTCCAAGAATCTTTCAAAAATTAGGATTCAAGAACTTCTCAATGGTAACTGAACAAGCTATTCTTGATCCAGAATTTGAAACGACACCATTCCCTAACCCTGAGTTTGCTCAAACATTTGATTTAGCAATTGAAAAGGGTAAAAAAATCGGTGCTAATATTTTGATCGCTACTGATCCCGATGCTGATAGATTGGGTGCGGCTGTTCGTCAACCAGATGATTCATACAAATTAATGACTGGTAACCAGATTGCTTCGGTATTATTGAATTATATTTTGAACGCTAAAAAAGAATTAGGACAATTACCAAGTAACGGTGCCGTAGTCAAATCCATCGTTTCTTCAGAACTAGCAACGGCAATTGCTAATAAGTATGCTGTCAAAATGTACGATGTTTTGACAGGTTTCAAATATATCGCTGAAAAAATTCAGAGCTTTGAAGATACTGGTAGTCACGAATTCTTATTCGGATTTGAAGAGAGTTATGGTTATTTAGTTAAACCATTTGTTCGTGATAAGGATGCCATGCAGTCAACTATTTTATTGGCTGAAGCTGCTGCTTATTATGAATCAAAGGGTAAGACGATCTATGATGCACTAGAAGATTTATATGCTGAATTTGGCTATTACCGTGAAAAGACCATCTCAAAGACTTTTGAGGGTATTTCAGGTAAGGATAGAATGAAGGCTATCATGAAACAATTCCGCGAAGAAGGTATCAAAGAAATCAACGGTGTTGATGTAGTGGAATCACTTGATTATTTGAATCAAACTGACAAAACTGCCGATGGTGTCAAAGAAACTGGCTTGCCAAAAGCTGATGCACTGAAGTTTATTTTGGAAGATGGAACTTGGGTAGCAATTCGTCCTTCTGGTACTGAGCCTAAGATGAAATTCTATATTGGAATTACTAGTGACAGTGATAACAATGCCGCAGTTAAGATCGATAACTTTGCTAAGGTTATTGAAGGTTGGGAATAATAATTAATAATTAGTTAAAATCCGAGACAAGTTAGAGCTTGTTTCGGATTTTTTAGTTGCCACATTTATTGGTAAGTATTCACTTACTTGCGTTATAATATCACTTATGAGAGTGAGGGGATTTAATTTGTCAACAAATCAACATATGGTCATAATCTCGCTAGATTCGTTGGGATTTAGAGATATTCGTGAGCATCAAGCAGAACTACCAACATTGAACAAACTAATAACAGGTGGTACGTGGGTCAAGTCTGTTACGGGGATTTATCCAACACTGACTTATCCATCACATACTACGATCATTACTGGACAATATCCAAATGTGCACGGGGTCGTTAATAATACTAAGATTCAACCGGAACGTCGTTCACCAGATTGGTTCTGGTACCAAAAAGATATTAAATCAACAACACTCTATGATCTGGCACATGAAAGAGGGATGAAGACGGCTGCTTTTTTGTGGCCAGTGACAGCTGGGAGTAAGATAAATTATAATTTGGCTGAAATTTTTCCCAATCGTATTTGGACTAACCAAGTGTTAGTCTCACTCAAGGCCAGCTCACCATTATTCTTGATGGAAATGGATCATAAATACGGCAAGTTGCGAAATGGTATCAAGCAACCACAATTAGATGATTTTATCACCGCCTGTGCGGTAGATACGATCGAACACAAAAAGCCTAATCTAACACTACTTCACTTGGTTGATATGGACAGCATGCGTCATCGATATGGTGTTCGTTCTAAGGAAGCAATGGAGGCTTTACATCGCTTGGACGATCACGTGGCACAGGTTGTTGATGCGACTAAACGGGCAGGAACTTTTTATGACACTAATTTTGTTATTTTAGGAGACCATTATCAAATCAATGTCGATACGATGATTCATCTCAACACCTTGTTTGCCCAAAAAGGTTGGTTAACGCCTAAATCAGATCAAACGTATGAAAAAGACTGGCGAGTTATGGCGAAAACCTGTGATGGTTCAACTTATATCTACACCAAGAATTTCGCTGAAAAGGAAGAATTAGCTCAGTTGATCAGTCAGGTTGAAGGAGTAGAGCAAGTTTATCCACGTTATCAAGCTATCGAATTCGGTGCTGATCCAGATTGTACCTTTATGGTGGAAGCCAAAGAGGGTTATTACTTCACGGACGAAAGTAGTCGACCGGGAGTAGTTGAAAAGGTTGATCTTGATACGTTGGGACAACCCGATCGTTATCACGGTGTGCATGGATACGATCCTAATAAACCAGATTATCAAACTACGATTTTGTTCAACGGTCCAGCTGTTAATATTGGAAAGACCATTGAGCACGCTAATTTAGTTGATGAGGCACCAACGTTTGCACGTTTACTAGGTCTTCACTTCAAAGATGCGTTAGCAGGAGAATGCATTGAAGGAGTGATCAAATGAGGTTTAACAAGCAACAATGGAGCTGGATATTTTATGATTGGGCGAATTCAGGTTATGGTATCATTATTACCACGGCTGTTTTGCCAGTATATTTTAAAGCAATTGCACAGGATAATGGTGTCAGCGCCGCAAATTCAACAGCTTACTGGGGATATGCTAACAGTTTTGGAACATTATTAGTCTCTATCTTAGCTCCAGTCCTCGGGGCACTAGCCGATTATCCGGGCTATAAAAAACGAATGCTAAATATTTTCGCACTAGCGGGTGTCGTAATGACCTTTGGACTGAGTGTGGTACCTACGAATCAGTGGTCGTGGCTCTTAGTAGTGTATATTTTGTCCATCATCGGTTATTCAGGGGGAAATCTTTTTTATGATAGTTTTTTAACTGATGTCGCTGATAATCAAGAGATGGATAAGGTATCTTCTTACGGTTATGGCTTTGGATATTTAGGTGGGGTTTTGGCATTTATATTATTCCTAGTCCTACAATTGACGAGTGGCTTTGGCATGTTATCGAGCTATGGTGTGGCTAGATGGAGTTTCGTTTTAGCTGCCGCTTGGTGGATAATTTTTTATATTCCACTGATTAGAAATGTCAAACAAGTTTATGCCGTCAAAGCTGATTCACATCCGATCAGTGCCAGTTTTGGTAGGGTTTGGGAAACTCTCAAGCATATCAAGCAGTACAAGGATGTTGCTTGGTTCTTGGTAGCTTATTTCTTCTATATTGATGGGGTAGATACGATCTTTACCATGGCAACTTCGATTGGAATGGATATGGGTATTACAACTACAACACTGATGATAGTCTTGTTAGTCGTACAGCTGGTGGCATTTCCATTTTCGATTTTGTACGGTTGGTTAGCCAATAAGACTTCTACCAGAACTGGGATTTTTATTGGGATAATTTTGTATTTAGGAATTTGTTTATATGCTTTGAAACTGAATACCGTGACTGATTTTTGGATATTAGCCGTGTTGGTAGGTACTAGTCAAGGTGGTATTCAAGCTTTAAGCCGTTCGTATTTTGGTAGACTGATCCCCAAGGAATCAGGGAGCGAGTTCTTCGGATTTTATAATATTTTGGGTAAATTCTCAGCCGTTATGGGTCCGGTATTAGTCGGAATAGTTACGCAGATCACTGGTAAATCAACTATCGGAGCTGCTTCATTGAGCGTTCTTTTCTTGATAGGATTGATTATTTTCATCTACTTACCTCGTCTTTCCGCAAGTGAGTAAATTTATGGCGAAAGTATGTTCGATATGTTAATATATAGGCGATGTATTTTTGCCTAATAAAAATGGGAGCTTGAACGAAATTCATTTCGTCGCGCTCTTTTTTTAGCTTTATGGAGGATGAATATTTGATAGATAGAGTGGACGATAATAAGTTTGATTTAGTTTCAAAGTATTCACCAGCGGGGGATCAGCAACAAGCGATCGATAAGATCACTAATGATTTCAAAGCTGGAGATAAGGAAGTTATACTTGAGGGTGCCACTGGTACAGGTAAGACTTTTACAATGGCAAATGTCATTCAGAACTTGAACAAACCAACTTTGATCATTTCTCACAATAAGACTTTGGCTGGACAGTTGTATGGAGAATTCAAGGAATTCTTTCCTAATAACGCAGTCGAATATTTTGTCAGTTACTATGATTACTATCAACCGGAGGCTTATGTGCCATCGAGTGATACTTATATCGAGAAGGATTCGAGTATCAACGATGAGATTGATAAGTTACGTCACTCAGCTACCAGTTCTTTGTTAGAGCGTAATGATGTGATTGTGGTCGCTTCAGTTTCATGTATCTTTGGTTTGGGTGATCCTAGAGAATATGCGGACAGTATTATTTCTCTACGAGTGGGTCAACAGATCGGACGTGACCAATTACTTGAGAAGTTAGTCGATAACCAATTCGAACGTAATGATATCGACTTTCAACGTGGACGTTTTCGTGTACGTGGGGATGTTGTGGATATTTTCCCAGCTTCACGTGATGATAACGCTATTCGTGTGGAGTTTTTTGGTGAGGAGATCGATCGTATCATTGAGATGGATGCCTTAACAGGTGAGATCAAAGGACAGATGGATCATATTGGTATTTTCCCAGCAACTCACTTCATGATCAGTGATTCAAAGATGGAAGATGCGCTGGATCGAATTCAAAAAGAAATGGACACACAGGTCGCTAAGTTTACCAAAGAGGGCAAGCTTCTTGAGGCACAGCGAATCAAACAACGGACTGAGTATGATATTGAGATGATGCGTGAGATGGGGTATACATCTGGCATCGAGAACTACTCACGTCATATGGAAGGACGTGCTGAAGGTGAACCACCATTCACGCTGATCGACTTCTTCCCCAAGGACTTCAACATCATGATCGATGAATCGCACGTTACTATGCCACAAGTCCGAGGGATGTATAATGGTGACCGTGCCAGAAAAGAAATGCTGGTAGACTACGGATTCAGACTTCCTAGTGCCTTGGACAACCGTCCTCTAAAATTGGAAGAATTTGAAGAGCATGTCAATCGTATTTTGTACGTCTCAGCTACTCCAGGTCCATACGAATTGGAACGCACCAAACATGTCGCTACGCAGATCATTCGTCCGACTGGTCTATTGGATCCTAAGATCGAAGTACGTCCAATCATGGGTCAGATCGACGACTTAGTGGGTGAGATAAATGACCGTATCGAAAAACACGAGCGTGTCTTCGTGACGACTTTGACTAAGAAGATGGCAGAAGATCTGACAGATTACTTCAAGGACTTAGGGATCAAAGTTAGATATTTGCACAGTGATGTCAAGACATTGGAACGTACGAAGATAATCCGTGACCTGCGTTTAGGAAAATTCGACGTTTTGATCGGGATCAATTTGCTTCGTGAGGGAATCGATGTTCCTGAAGTTTCCTTGATTGCTATTTTGGATGCTGATAAGGAAGGCTTTTTACGTGCTGAACGCTCGTTGATTCAGATCATTGGACGTGCTTCTAGAAATGAGAACGGTAAGGTCATCATGTACGCTGATGGTATCACCGATTCCATGCAAGCTGCTATTTCCAAGACGTCTCATCGTCGTGAACTACAAGAAAAATTCAATGAAGAACATGGAATCACACCTAAGACTATCGTCAAACCGATTCGTGATGCGATTTCTATGTTCCAAAAGGTCGATAATACAGCTTCAGAATCCGAAAAGATCGATGATGATCTGAAGTTTGAAGATATGTCTAAAAAAGAACAAAAAGAATTACTTGATAATTTACAAGAACAAATGGAAGCTGCAGCCAAGAAACTAGACTTCGAAGCCGCTGCCAATTTGCGTGATACAATCCTAGATTTGAAGGCGGAAATGAAATAGATGTTAAATGATAAAATTGTTATTCACGGAGCACGAGCACACAATTTAAAGGATATTGATGTGACGATTCCACGTGATAAGTTAGTAGTTATGACCGGATTATCTGGCTCGGGAAAGAGTTCCTTAGCATTTGATACTTTGTACGCTGAAGGTCAACGTCGCTATGTCGAAAGTCTCTCCTCCTATGCTCGTCAATTCTTAGGACAGATGGACAAACCTGATGTTGATTCAATCGATGGCTTGAGTCCAGCTATTTCGATCGACCAGAAGACTACTTCTAAGAACCCGCGTTCAACCGTCGGAACAGTGACGGAGATCAATGATTATTTGCGTTTGTTGTGGGCGCGAGTGGGTACACCGATCTGTCCAAACGACGGCACAGTGATCACCAGTCAATCAGCACAACAGATGGTAGATGCCATCTTAAAACTCGATGAAAAGACTAAACTACAAGTTCTTTCACCAGTTATCAGAGCCAAAAAAGGACAACATAAAAAAGCTTTTGCACAAATTCAAAAACAAGGTTATGTCAGAGTTAGAGTCGATGGTGAAATTCATGATATCAGTGAAGATATCAAATTAGACAAGAATAAAAAGCATGATATTGATGTTATTGTCGATAGAATCGTTATCAATGACCACATCAAGTCACGTTTATTTGATTCTGTCGAAGCAGCTTTGCGTTTGTCAGACGGCTACATGAATGTCGATGTGATCGGTCAGGATATGATGGTCTTCTCTGAAAAAAATGCCTGTCCACTATGTGGTTTCACAGTTGGCGAGTTAGAGCCACGTTTGTTCTCTTTCAATGCCCCCTTTGGAGCCTGTGATAACTGTGATGGCCTGGGTATCAAATTGGAAGTAGATATTGACCTTGTGGTACCTGACCAATCAAAGACCTTAGCTGAGGGTGCGATCATCCCTTGGAATCCGATCAGTTCACAATATTATCCTCAAATGTTGGAACAAGCCTGTAAGGAATTCAAGATCGATATGGATACACCATTTGAGAAGCTATCTGATGAAGCTAGAGATATTGTTCTGTATGGATCAGGCGGCAAGGATTTCCACTTCCATTATGAGAATGATTTTGGTAATGTTCGCGATGTCGATGTGCCATTTGAAGGTGTCATTCCCAATATAGATCGTCGTTACCACGAAACTAACAGTGACTTTACTCGCGAAGTAATGCGTAAGTATATGACAGAACTGACTTGTCCAGTCTGTCACGGTAAGAGATTGAATCGTCAAGCTCTAGCCGTTAAGGTCGAAGGTCAAGATATCGCTGATGTTTCGAATATGTCGATCAAAGATGAACTGCCATTTTTCAAGGAGATCACATTAGGTGAACAAAATACAGTTATTGCTAAGCCGATCTTAAAGGAAGTCAAGGATCGTTTGACTTTCTTGATCAACGTGGGCTTGGATTATTTGACGCTGTCACGTTCTGCAGGAACCTTGTCTGGTGGTGAAGCGCAACGAATCCGCTTGGCAACACAGATAGGTTCTAACTTATCAGGTGTTATGTATATTCTCGATGAACCATCGATCGGTTTACATCAGCGTGATAATAATCGCTTGATCAGTTCATTGAAGAAGATGCGTGATCTCGGTAATACCTTGATCGTAGTGGAACATGACGAAGATACTATGTTGTCAGCCGACTACTTGATCGACGTAGGACCGGGAGCTGGTGAAAAAGGCGGAGAGATTGTTGCTGCTGGAACTCCCAAGCAAGTCATGCGTAGTGCCAAATCGCTGACGGGTCAGTATTTATCAGGCAAAAAGTTCATTCCCGTTCCACTGGAACGAAAAGCCGGTAGTGGTGACTATGTGGAAGTCTTTGGTGCTGCAGAAAATAACCTCAAGCAGATTGATGTAAAATTCCCATTGGGAAAATTCATCTCTGTCACCGGTGTATCGGGCTCTGGTAAGTCAACGCTGGTCAATACTATTTTGAAACGTGCCTTAGCACAAAAAATGAATCGTAATTCTCACAAACCGGGTAAATACAAGAAAATCACTGGCTACGACAAGCTGGAAAAAATGATTGCTATCGATCAGAGTCCGATCGGACGGACACCAAGAAGTAATCCAGCCACGTATACAGGGGTTTTTGACGACATTCGTGATTTATTTGCTCAAACCAATGAAGCCAAACTTCGTGGATATAAGAAGGGCAGATTCTCATTCAATGTTAAAGGTGGTCGTTGTGAAAACTGCCACGGTGATGGAATAATCAAAATCGAAATGAACTTTTTGCCTGACGTCTATGTTCCTTGCGAAGTCTGTCATGGAACACGTTATAATTCGGAAACACTAGAAGTCACTTATAAGGGCAAGAATATCGCTGAAGTTTTGGATATGAAAGTTGAGGATGCATTAGATTTCTTCAATAATATTCCAAAGATCAGGCGCAAACTGCAGACGATCGTTGACGTTGGTTTGGGCTATGTTTCCATGGGACAATCAGCTACACAGCTATCTGGTGGTGAAGCCCAACGTATGAAATTAGCCTCAGAGCTGTATAAGAAGTCGGCCGGGCATAATTTCTATATCTTAGACGAGCCTACGACTGGATTGCATACTGACGATATCAAGCGACTATTAGGGGTCTTGCAACGTTTAGTCGATGAAGGCAATACTGTGTTAGTAATTGAACACAACCTCGATGTCATCAAATCATCTGACTGGGTGATTGACCTAGGCCCTGAAGGTGGAGAAGGTGGCGGACAAGTCGTCGCTACTGGAACACCAGAAGATATTTGTGAAGTCAAAGAGAGTTATACTGGTCAATATTTGAAACCAGTTTTGGAACGAGATAAAAAACGGACCGTCGAAGCAGAAGAAAAATCTAAAAAATAATAAAGTCGATCAGAAATGGTCGATTTTTTATTATTATAAAAATGACACACCAGGCCCGTTGTGTTATGCTAATATCTGAATGCGAGGTGCACTATGTCAAAAGACACGCTTAGTTTAGTAATTGTGACCGGTATGAGTGGTGCCGGTAAGACCGTAGCAATGCAGTCCTTTGAAGATTTAGGATATTTTTGTATTGATAATATGCCACCAAATCTTCTTCCTAAATTTTGGGAGCTAGTTCATGAATCAGGAAAAATCAATAAAGTAGCATTAGTTGTTGATATACGTTCACGCGATTTTTACGATGAAATTTTTTCGATGGTTTCTAAAGTAGAAGAGGATGAACAAGAAAAGAAACAACAAGTCGATATGAAAATATTGTTCTTGAATGCTTCTGATGAAGAATTGGTCTCGCGTTATAAGGAGACTCGTCGTAGTCATCCACTTGCCATGGAAGGCCGTCTGCTCGATGGTATTCAAAAAGAACGTGAAATACTATCTGAGATCAGAAGTCGCGCGCAAGTTGAGATTGATACGACCGATTTGACACCGCGCCAACTTCGTGAGGAGATTTTTGATAATTTCCAAGAAAACGAAGGCACTCCAAAATTTCACATTGAGGTAATGTCATTTGGTTTTAAGTATGGCTTACCGATCGATGCAGATATTGTGATGGATGTCAGATTCTTAAAGAATCCTTTTTATGTTGATAGTTTGAAGACTAAGACGGGAATGGATAAACCTGTCTATGACTATGTCATGGACGATCCCACGACTGAAAGTTTTTATCAAAAACTATCTGATTTATTGAAGAGCATAATTCCCGGATACGAGAAGGAGGGCAAGACTAGCTTGACGATCGCCATCGGTTGTACTGGTGGACAACATCGATCAGTTGCGATTGCTCAACGTCTAGGAACAGATCTTAATGATAACTACCACGTCGATATTACACACCGTGATATGGAAAAATCTCAAAAGAAGGTAATTGAACATGCCAACAAATAGGATAGTTCGTGTCGTCAAGGGACGTCGACCAAAAGTTGTTGTTATAGGTGGGGGAACTGGCTTGCCAGTTGTATTAAATAGTTTGAGAAACAAAGATGCTGATATCACGGCAATCGTGACCGTAGCGGATGATGGCGGATCGTCTGGTGTATTGAGAGATTACATCAACGTCGTACCACCTGGGGACATTCGAAACGTTTTAGCATCACTTTCAGATCTACCAAAGGTAGACTTGGATGTTTTTCAATATCGTTTTAATAGTGACGATGATTTCTTTTCCGGTCATGCGATCGGCAACTTGATCATTGCCGCTTTATCAGAAATGTCACCTAATATCTTTGACGCTGTACAAGAATTATCCAAAATGATGCGTGTTGATGGTAGAGTATTTCCTGCCAGCAATACCAAATTGACTTTGAATGCCGAATTCACAGATGGAACGACACTGTCTGGTGAACATGAAATAACGCATTCGGGTAAGCATGTTAAGCGGGTATGGGTCACTAATTCAGACAATCCAGACCAAACACCTAAGTCGCTGTTACCAGTGGTAGCTTCGATCATGCAGGCTGATGTCGTCGTATTAGGACCGGGTAGTTTGTTTACTAGTATCTTGCCTAACTTGATGATCAGTGATCTCGGTGAGGCAGTACGTCAGACACCAGCCGAAGTCGTATATATTTGTAATATCATGACACAGATCGGTGAAACCGAAGGCTTTACCGATGCAGATCACGTTAATGTTTTGAATGAACATCTCGGTGGTAATTTTGTTGACACCGTATTAGTCAATACACGCGATATACCTGATGGCTATATGGATCACAAGAAATACGATGAATATGTCAGTCAAGTTAAGCCAGACTTCTTATCATTACGAAAAATGGGATGTCGGGTGATCCAAGACGACTTCTTGTCGCTCCACGATAATGGGGCCTTTCACGATGGCAAAAAAATTGGTCGTGAAATTTTGAATTTAGCATTTCAATCTGGAAATAGAAAAAATGAGGTGAGACGTTAGTGGCTTCTTATGCAAGTGAAGTAAAGAAAGAACTCACTAGTTTGGAAGTCCATCCTGAACATGCACGTGTTGAGTTGTCAGCTCTGTTGAGAATGAATGGCTCACTAAGTATACAAAATCATCATTTTGTTTTGACAGCACAAACAGAGAATCCTGCGATTGCTCGTAGGATTTTTTCACTAATTAAATTGCGCTACGGGATGGAATCAGAACTATTGGTTCGTAAAAAAATGAAATTAAAGAAGAACAATCAATATCTTGTTCGACTAAAATATGACACTGAAAAAGTCTTAAAAGATCTAGGTATATTGGATGAGACGGGGTTGTCGATCAATACGGATGTGCCAGAAGATATCTTAGATGAGGACCAACGCATGCGTTCCTATCTTCGTGGAGCTTTCTTAGCCACTGGAAGTGTTAACAACCCTGAAACATCTAGGTATCACTTGGAGATTTATTCACTCTATGAGTCTCATAACGAGGACGTGGCACAGATGATGAATCACTTCAATCTGAATGCACGAGTGACTCAACGTCGCAATGGCTACATCGTATACTTGAAAGAGGCTGAAAAAATCGCTGACTTCTTACAAGTCGTCGGTGCAACCAATGCGATGCTGAAGTTTGAGGATATTCGAATCGTGCGTGACATGCGTAACTCAGTCAATCGACTAGTCAACTGTGAAAACGCTAATATCAACAAGACTGTGGCTGCGGCTGAACGTCAAGTTGAGAATATCAAGCATCTACAGAGTACGGTGGGATTAGATTCCTTACCTGAGAAATTACGAGAAATCGCGGTATTGCGACTTGAGAACCCAGAAGTTTCGCTAAAAGAATTAGGAGATATGGTTCCCAGTGGTGCCATCTCTAAGTCTGGGATCAATCACAGATTACGAAAATTAAATCAATTGGCTGAAGAAGCCGTATAAAAAGAACTAGATTACTCTGATTGAGTGATCTAGTTCTTTTAGGTTAAATATGAAATTTTTTGTAAATAAGATACCCGCATAATGATAAGAACAACACTAATGCTATCCAAATCATATATGGATACCAGTGCGAATGAGTGCTGATTATTAAGATATCCGCTTCTTTGATCTTTTTAGTATTATGAATCGCCAAGAAACCATTTTCGTCAGTAGTCCATTTGATGGTTTTGCCATTGACAGTGATGATGTAATTCAATGATGAATAACCGAAGACAGGCAATTCAAGATCACCTTGCTGAATATTCCGTGCACGATAACTGACGCTATTAGTATTAGAGGCGATTTTTTTCAACGGGATTTGATGCTTGTTTTGCGTTGCCCAATGGTTGATCAATTTGGTCTTAATTTCAGCTGACAATGACTGACCATTGCTATTAGGTTCTAGAGAAACTTTTTCCGGTGCATAATCCGGGATCAAGGTACGTTGAATCGTCTCGCTATTGATCCCACTCGAAGTTAATTTAACATCATCGTTCAAACCGATTTTGTCACTGGAAATATCCGTTACGATGGGTAGATCCTTGCCGTGATTATAAACATAATTAGTCGTGATTTGTAGTGATGCTGAAATAGACAGGACAGAGAGTATCAGCAAAATATATTTACTCGTCTGTTCTTTGAAATTATCCAGTAACAAGACGATAGGGATGACACCTAGGAAGAGAGCAAACCTCCAACTAGATTCTTGGAAGTTGTTGATGATAGGAACGTGATTGAAGAGCGACCAAGGTGTTAGGTCGGTGCTCAGTACTATTAATAATGTTTCGATCAATAGCCATGGGGCTAGGGATTTGATTTTTACTCTGTCAAATCCAACCAAGGTAATAAGGAGTAGTATCAGTGAGAGTGTGGAAAAGGCGACACGGGCGTTCCACTTGGAATTTGCGAATAATAACGTAAGTGGGTCGGCTATGATATTGCCTCTGCCAAACGGTGGTAGCAAGCCTGTCTTTGAGATAGTCCAGATTCGATAAATCACTGGCAGACAGAGGATGACAGTGATAGCTCCAGCGAGGATCAGATTGACCCAAGGCATTATCGTCCGGTCTTTGATAGATTTTACTATCAAGAAGATGCCGGCAATCAATGACAGCGCTACGGCACTGAGCAAGTGCGAATTGATAACGATCGTCATCAATAATCCTAGTTTGATTGCTAAAATATAATCTATTCTTTTACTTTCGATAATATTTTTGAATGTAAATAATATAGGGAATGCAAAGGCTAGTACAATTGCAGTGCCGGGTTGAAATTCTGTGGTAATGTCTCGCAAAACAGCTCCAGAATAGGTGAAGATGATAGCGGCCATGCTTGAGTTGAAACTATTATAGCGTTTGTTTAGTGACAAGAATGTCACAAGATAGGTCAGAGCTGCGATCAAGACTTTTATCGCGATCACTTGATGGATCGGTGATAAGTTATTAGTGATAAAGACAAAAGGCCAGAGGGTGAAGTCAGGATACATACCGTTCACAGCTTGTCCAGCTGAGAAGAAGGTGTCAAAATTTAACCACCCAGGTAAGTTTCCACTGAGAAAAGCTTGTCTTATTTCGTAAACCCTTTGAGTGTGGAAAAAGGTGTCGCTACCAGAGATCATAAAGTTAAAGTGAAATTGCCAGAACATCCAACCAAATAATGAAATAAAGAATAACAAAATAGTACAAACAGTTCGTTTGTTAATGCGGCTCTGAGTATCCATAAATTCCTCCATAATATTAATCCAGAATTTAATTATACTTCTAATACAATCCTAGAGCGAGAATAGCGGGACAAAAGACTGTAAAAAAATTGTAAACAAAAAAATCTGAGTAATAATCTCAGATTTTTTTGATATCACATTAAGATTTATTTTTGATCATTAATGAAAAGATGAATCCGATAATTGCCATGGCACAAAAGAAACCGAAGACATAATGATATCCAACCAGTCCGAGATTGGCTGATAAGCCGTGGTTTTGATTCGCTGTTACTAAGATCAACGTGGCGAGTGAAACACCCAACGAACCTAGTAATTGTCTTACAGTCGTGATAATCGCCGTTCCATGGGGGATGAGATTCTCTGGCAAGGAATTACCACCTAAAGTCGTAGCTGGCATCATGACGAAGGCATTCCCACCCTCGATCAGCATTGCGATCACGATCATTGGCAATAAACCTAGTCTCATATTTAGTACGAATAACAAAATCCAACCGATAACGATCATTGACATACCTGATATTAAGGTTTTTTTGAAACCTATCTTGTCAGCTAATTTGCCAGTCAAAGGATTCAAAATACTCAACAAGATGGCTGGTGGCACTAGTGCTAAACCGGAAACCAAGATAGAAGTATGTAAGATATTTTGGTAATAGAGTGGATAGATGATCGTCACGACGATCAGAGAAATATATGAGAAACCTGTCAGCAAGACCGATAGATCAAAATTGAAGTTACGCATGACTTTTAGGTCGAGCAGAGGGTCGGTCTTAGTTAATTGACGATGGATGAACAATCCTGATAATATTAAACTTATTGCCAATAATATTATTAAGTCAGTGGATAAGTGATGCTGACTACCGGCCTGATTGACGACATATAACAGTCCGATGATACCTAGTAAATAAATAATAGAAAGACCGTCGAGTTTGACCTTCCGACGTGGCATGACATCCTTGATGTAAATCAAACCGGTGATAAAGATAACGATCATTATCAGCAAGAAGATAACAAAGAGACCTTGCCACTGTAAAAAGTTCAAAACGATTCCTGAAATAATTGGACCAGATGCTAGGGCGGAACCCATGACTAACCCGGCGAAGCCCATCGTAGTACCACGATTGCCCTCAGGAGTGATAGTCATAAGTACCGATTGAAACGACGGAAATAAGATTCCCACACCGATAGCTTCAAGTGCTCTGCCTAACATTGCCATCGCAAAGTTTTGAGCTAAGATGATTATTAATGTTCCAATCGCAAAAATTCCCACAACTCCAAGAAATATCTTCTTGAAAGAGATGTTGTTAAGTAACCAAGGACTGATCGGCATCATGATACTCATGATCAACATGAAACCGGTCGTAAGCCACTGGATAGTAGGTGCAGTCACACCGAAGTATTTCATCAAAGTAGGGTACGCGGTGGACAGTGATGACTGACTTATTGACATGGTGAATGTTCCAGACAATAAGGTGATGATAAAGAGTTTGCGTTTGAGCGTGCTATCAATAGTATTATCCATATTTTTAACCTCCAGTGATTAGAATAAACCAGTTGAGATTATTATTCCATTGCGATCCTTGTCGAAACCCAGACGAGACGTCTATTGATTAATAACTATTGTATAAATAATTACTATTATTTTAATAAGTGAATAGTATAAAAAATATAAGTGAAACTGTATCGAGTTTTGTAAAATTAAATTATAATATTTGAGTAACTATATAGTAAATTAACGCTATAATATTTGTAGACAATTATCAGGGGGTTAGTATCATGGTATTAAGCGATGCGCAAAGACGCGCGAACGAAAAATGGCACAGGAACAATCGTGAACGTGCTAATTATATTGCAATGAGATCGTCTGCTAGGAGTTTTATCCGTAATAAGTCAACTTTGTCAGATTTGGAAGAACTGGAATCAATCATTAGAAATCGTAAAGTCGAATTGAATATGCAAAGGTAAAAAAATAAGGTATGGTCGAATTATATCGACTATACCTTATTTTAACCAATTATTTTGGTTGACTATTTGTCATAATATCATCGATCAAACCATAATCCTTGGCTTCTTGAGCTGTCATGTAGTTATCACGATCAGTATCTTGTTGAAGTTTTTCAAAAGTTTGTCCAGAATTGTCTGCCAAAATGTGGTTCAATCTCTTTCTAGTCTTGAGAATTTCTTGAGCAGCTATTTCAATCTCAGTTTGTTGTCCTTGAGCACCGCCTAATGGTTGGTGAATAAGAACAGTTGAGTTTGGAAGAGCAAAACGTTTGCCCTTTGTTCCTGATGACAAGATAACACTTCCCATTGATGCTGCCAATCCAGTAGCGATCGTTTGAACGTCTGATTTAACGAAGTTCATAGTATCAACGATAGCTAATCCATCAGTAACTGATCCACCTGGTGAGTTGATATACATTGAAATATCTTTGTCTGAGTCTTGAGCATCAAGGAATAGCAATTCAGCAATGACTGTATTAGCCATTTGACTATTAACTTCACCTGATAACATAATGATTCTATCTTTTAGTAATCTTGAATAAATATCATAGGCACGTTCGCCACGTGAGCTTTGTTCAATAACTGTAGGAACTAACATAAACTGCCTCCTAATTATTATTAGCACTTGTTTTATTTTTTAGCACTCTAAATAGTACAGTGCTAATTTAGCATAGAATTAGTATCGGGTCAACAAACAAACCTCGAAATATAAAAATAAATACCATCTATGCTATAACTTTTTTATTATTACATAAGTTTTATTTTTTTGTTGGTGATTCGACTTATCGAAAAATAATACAAGTTTGACCGGATGGTAAATTGATCAGAGGTACTTCAGCTAGGTTATAGTGTAAAAAAAGAAACTACCAGATTTTGGGTAGTTTCTTCATTACCGTGTTTTCGCAATCGACAACCTTATGAATTATTCTAAGAAATCTGGACGTGAGTATGCTGGATGAGGATATTTGTAGAATCCTTCTTGAGTAGCGACACCCATTTTGCCCTTGTCGATATAATCATTCTTGATCATGTCAGCCAATGGTTTGTATTCTGGGTCGGTCTCTGCCGCACTGGCTGTAATATCATAAGCCGTCTTCAATCCAACAACATCAAGGATCCCGAATGGTCCAAGTGGAGCTTTGGTTGCGAGCATCCAAGTCTTGTCGACTGTTTCGATGTCAGCGATGCCCTTAGCTAGTAACATTTGAGCGGCGTCTAGCAGTGGTACTAATAATGTATTGAGTACATAACCTGGTTGTTCTTTCTTTAGTTGGATTGGAATCATTCCAATCCCCTTAGCAAAGTCTACGATCTCTTCGTAAATTTCTGGGTCAGTCCACTTTGTACCCATAATTTCAGCAGTATTGTTCTTCCAAATTTCGTTAGCAAAGTGAAGTGCTAAGAATTTTTCAGGACGACCAGTTACTTCTGCAAACTGACTTGGTAAGAGGGTAGAAGTATTAGTTGCAAAGATAGTTTCTGGTGCGGCTACTTCACTGAGTTGTTTGTAGTAGCTCTCCTTGATGTCCATACGTTCAGGAATAGCTTCGATCACCAAGTCGGCATTCTTGACTGCATCTGCAAGATCACTGGAGTATTTGATACTTGCAGGAACAGCTTCAGCGTTCTTTCTTGAAGTAGTCAAGTCACGGATAAGGGTATCCTTCAGATTAGGTAGGATGGTGCTCTCATAAACACCATTTCTTAAAAAGACTGAAAGGTGATCCGACTGACCTTTGACTTCTTGTTTATATGTATCAACCAAGCCATGGATCCTATCCTTGGCTTTTGAAATTACCGTATCGTTAATATCGTAAATCGTAACGTTGTATCCACGGAATGCAGTTTGAAACGCGATTTGACTTCCTAGTACACCACTACCAGCTATAGTTACGTTTTTAATCGACATGATAAATCCTCCAATTTTTGTTATATTAATAACTAATGAAATCGGTTACAGTATAACTGGTATATTGTGAATTTGTCTATTTAAATGCCTACAATACGGCACAAAAATTTCACAATACTTGGAGGGATAACTATGGAAATTATTAATCTAGCAGATAAATTTAAAGCCGAAGATATTTATTATGAACTGTACGAACATCGGGCCATCTATACTAACGAGGATGCTCTCGTGGTAAAATCCGAAAAAGGTTTTACTGGTACAGAAACAAAGAGTTTATTCTTGAAGGGTAAAGACGGCCGTAATTTTGTTTTAATAACATTTACGACCAAGCGGACTGACTTTAAACTACTCAAACGTGTTGTCGGTGAAAAGCTATCGATTGTCTCATCGGAAGACATGGAAGCACAAACGGGACAAAAACCGGGTGCCGTTTCACCATTTGGCTATCCAAGTGACGTGCCATTGATCGTAGATGAAGAACTTTATAGTAAAGAAAAATTAGTTTTTGCTCCCGGTCGACCAGATCGGACCATGGTAGTTTTGGGGAAGGATCTTCCTCGTATCATTGAGTTACTAGGCAATGATCATTATGTTTATTCTGAAGATGAAGAGTGAAAATGATTAATTAAATTAAAAAAAATCAAATTTTGTAGTTGACAAAACTATTAAACAGTCTTATTCTCATAAACAACAAAACAAATTCGTCCATAAACCGATGAGATGGAGATCAAGACTATTGTGCATGCACAGAGAGTTACCATTGCTGAGAGTGTAACCAAACGCAGGTAGTTAAATGGACCATCGAGGGTTCTTTCGAATATTTGATTGTATAAATCGAATTAGTACAGAGAAACGTTAGGCATACGTAAGTTGTCGGGAGGGTGATAGCCCTTCGCTAAGAGTAATGGATTGTAGTGTTAACTGTTTTTGCATACACTATCAGTCTATTAAAATAAGGTGGCACCGCGGTAAATCCGTCCTTAAACTTCTAATCAAGTTTATGGACGGATTTTTTTGTAGTCTATTTGGAAAAGGAAGATAAGTCCATGATACAAAATCCCGGAAAGCGATGGTTCAATCAATTTGGTTTAGATGCAACAAACTAAATTGGAGGAATCATCATGCAAGAAAATACAAAAATTGAAAGTGCCATTAAAAAATTAGTAAACGGATCCGACTTGAATTTTGAAGAAACTAACCAAGTGATCGACGAAATCATGAGTGGTAAAACAACGCCTGTTCAAATATCTAGTTTTTTGACAGCTTTGTCACTACGAAAAGAAACTGTTGAAGAAATTGCTGGGGCAGCCGATGCAATGAGAGCCCATGCTTTAAAATTTGAAATAGATGAACCAGTCCTTGAAATCGTCGGAACTGGTGGTGATCATTCCAACTCCTTCAACATTTCCACTACCTCAGCATTAGTAGTTTCAGCAACTGGTATCCCAGTAGCTAAACATGGTAATCGTGCCGCTAGTTCCAAGAGTGGAGCAGCTGATGTCTTGGAAGCGTTAGGAATCAATATCAATATCGACCCTGAAAAGAGCCAAGCGGTCTTGAAAGAAATCGGGATCTGCTTCTTATTCGCTCAAGAATATCACAAGGCAATGAAGTACGTTGCACCGATTCGTAAGGAATTAGGAATTAGAACGTTATTCAATATCTTAGGCCCGCTAGCTAATCCAGCTCATGCGACTTCACAAGTTTTAGGTGTTTATGATGAATCACTAGTCGAACCAATGGCTAAGGTTTTGAATCAATTAGGGATCAAGAATGCGACCGTCGTTCATGGACAAGACGGATTCGATGAAGTTTCAGCCTCAGCTCCAACCACGATTGCTGAAATAATTGATGGAAAAATCAAGAAATACGAAATCACTCCAGAAGAGTTTGGAATCAATCGTTGCTATAAATCAGATGTAATAGGTGGCACGCCAGCTGAGAATGCTCTGATCACTCGTGATATTTTGGACGGTGCTAGAGATGCTAGACGAGATGTAGTCTTGTTAAATTCTGGGGTAGCGATCCACACTGCTAGACCGGAAGTAAGCATTGCTGATGGTATTGAAATGGCGCGAGAGGCGATTGACAACGGTGCTGCTAAACGACAATTAGACCGTTTCGTTTCGTTGACAAAGGTTGGCTTAGTCGCATGATCTTGGATGACTTGGTTTCAGCCACAAAAACTAGGATTCAAAATGAAAAATATTCTGGAAATGTTCAACGTATAATAAAGAAATTTTTAGAACCAGAGATGGGTTTTATTGGTGAAATAAAAAAATCGTCCCCATCTAAAGGTACGATCGTTGAAGAATTTCCATATTTAAAAATTGCTACAGACTATCAAGCTGCTGGAGTAGACGCCATCTCAGTGTTGACTGAACCTAAGTATTTCAATGGCAAGCTACAGTATCTAAAAGATGTCGCTAACGAGGTTGATCTACCAGTCCTCAGAAAAGACTTCGTGATTGACCCATATATGATTTATCAAGCTAAATTTGCTGGCGCAAGTATAATCCTACTAATAACCGCAATCCTGACGCCAGAACAACTGAGAGCCTATCAACAATTAGCTGACGAACTAGACTTGGCCGCAATCGTAGAAGTCCATTCTGAATCTGAACTAAAAATTGCTCTGGATGCTGGAGCTAAGATCATCGGCGTTAACAATCGTAATCTTAAAGATTTCACTGTCGATTTACAAAACAGTTTGAATCTAAGACCACTAGTGCCAACGAGTATTCCATTCGTTGCAGAGAGTGGGATAAAAACTACAGCCGATATTAAATTACTCAAGGAAGCTAAGGTTAATGAAGTCTTGATAGGAGAGACTTTTATGAAGTCGGATAAAAAAATCGACTTGATCAATAAATTCAAAGAAGTGTAGCTTATGACCAAAGTAAAAATTTGTGGATTGATGACTGAAAAAGATGTCCAAGCAGTCAATCGTGCCAGTGCTGATTTTGCTGGATTCGTCTTCGCTAAAGGGAGACACCATGTTGATCTGGAACAAGCCTTAAAATTACGAGCCGAACTCAATAGCAATATTCCTAGTGTCGGGGTCTTCGTTGATGAATCAATGACAGAGATGTTAAAAATCGTAAAAAGTGGAGCAATATCCATAGTACAGCTTCATGGCAGGGAATCAGAAGAAACAGTGACGATACTCCACAATCACGACATCAAAGTAATTCAAGTCTATAAGTTACCTCGAGATAAGGTCGTTAAAACCGACGCTGACTATTTGATGATCGATAGTGGGGCAGGGGATGGACAAGTGTTGGATTGGCAATCTTTGCCAGTAACGCCGGACATTCTAGCTGGAGCGATCGATCCTACTAATGTAAATCAAGCAATTCAACAAGCAGGGCCAAAGATAATCGATGTCTCCCGTGGAGTTGAATCTAACAATCAAAAAGATCCATTAAAAATAAAACAAATCGTAAATGAAGTACATCAATTCTAAGGAGAATAACTATGAAAGAAATGCAAAAGACAGATCCAAAGTCACGTTACTACGGTGAATTTGGCGGACAATTTATTCCTGAGACACTAATGACAGCACTGAATGAAGTTTCAGATGCTTATGACAAATACAAAGATGATCCTGACTTCTTGGATGAACTACATACTTTATTGAGCGACTATGCCAATCGTCCTTCACTTTTATATTATGCCAAGAATATGACTGAAGATTTAGGTGGAGCTAAAATTTATTTCAAACGTGAAGATTTGAATCACACTGGTGCACACAAGATAAATAACGTTATCGGTCAAGCATTGATCGCAAAAAGAATGGGTAAGACACGTTTGATCGCTGAAACAGGCGCAGGTCAACACGGTGTCGCCACAGCCACTATTGCCGCATTGTTTGGTATGGAATGTGAGATCTACATGGGTAAGCTCGATACAGATCGCCAAAAACTAAACGTCTATCGAATGGAATTACTTGGTGCCAAAGTTCATCCAGTAACTACGGGTTCCATGGTTTTGAAGGATGCCGTTAATGCCGCCTTGCAAGCATGGACTCAACGTATCGAAGACACCTTTTATGTAATGGGTTCTGCCGTGGGACCATATCCGTTTCCAGAGATGGTTCACGATTTCCAAAGTGTGATCAGTAAGGAATCCAAGCAACAAATCCTGGATGAAGAAGGACGCTTACCAGATGCCGTGGTCGCCTGTGTCGGTGGTGGAAGTAATGCTATTGGTAGTTTTGCGGAATATATCGATGACGAAGAGGTCGACTTGATCGGTTGTGAGGCCGCAGGTAAGGGTGTTGATACTGATCAAACTGCAGCTACGATCGAACGTGGATCAACTGGAATCTTTCATGGGATGAAGTCATTATTCTTGCAAGACAAAGATGGTCAAATCGACAAAGTTTACTCGATCTCAGCTGGATTAGATTATCCCGGTGTAGGACCAGAACACGCACACTTGGCAATCACGAAACGCGCTCAATACGTGGGTATCACTGATGACGAAGCAGTCAATGCCTTCGAATATATTGCAAAAACTGAAGGAATCATTGCCGCCATCGAGAGTTGTCATGCCGTGGCTTATGTTCAAAAATTAGCTCCAACAATGTCAAAAGATAAAATTATTATTTGTACCTTATCAGGACGTGGAGATAAAGATGTTGCCGCAATTGCTAAATACAGAGGGAGAGATATTGATGAATAAATTACAAGAGGTTTTCCAAAATAAAAAAGCTTTTATTCCATTCGTAGTCGCTGACGATCCTGATTTTGATACAACGGTAAAAAATATTTTGACTTTGGCTGAGAACGGTGCTGATATTATCGAATTAGGGATTCCATTCTCAGACCCTGTTGCTGATGGTCCCATAATACAAGCCGCAGATTTGAGAGCCTTTGATGCAGGTGTTAATACAGATGTAGTCTTCGATATTGTTGCTAAAGTTAGAGAATCAACGAATGTACCTATGATCTTCTTAACTTATACTAACGTTGTCTTTAAATATGGCTATGAAGAATTTTGTAAAAAATGCGCAGAATTAGATATTAGTGGATTAGTCATTCCGGACTTACCACTAGAAGAACAAGGTGACTTATCAGAGTATGCAGATCAATGCGATATTTCATTGATCCAATTAATTGCACCAACTTCAGGTCAACGAATCGAGAAGATTGCTAAACAAGCAAAAGGATTCATCTACATGGTGTCCTCGATCGGCGTGACAGGTAAGCGTGAGGACTTCTCAAGAGAATTGGGTCATACAATAGAAGAAACTAGAAAATATACTGATGTACCAATAGCGATTGGCTTTGGTATCCATTCAACCCAACAAGCTAGAGACTTGTCTGAGATCGCTGATGGAATCATCATCGGCAGTGCAGTGGTTGAACTAGTTAATGAACGTGGAGATTTAGAGAAATACACTAAGGAAATCAGTGCAGCAATTTGAATTCAAAAAACATCGCCAATCAATTAAGATTAGCGATGTTTTTCGTAGTTGCATTAGTTTGGAGACTATTTGACGTATTAAATGCGCTATACGGGAGTCGAACCCGTATTTCAGGAACCGGAATCCTGCGTGCGATCCATTACACTAACAGCGCAATGCAATATAAATTAATTTTATCGCACTTATACCATAAAAGTAAATTAACTTTTAAAATATTAATTCAGTTCCAAAAGAAATAATAGTGAAATCGTTTTACTTCACTATTGGCGACAATTCGTCTATAGTAAAGAATAGTGAGGGTAAAGTAATCTCAAAAAAACTTTCACAAATGTGCGTTATTTTCGATCAAATAGCTTGAAAAATAATCAAGACGGTTTATAATAATCAGTGTGCTTAGGAGAGTGATGGTTCGACTGAGCTATTATTTTTTGAGTATATGGGTCGTATTAAGACATACAGGGACGTATCTCGCCCCGTGGAGTATATCAAATGACTAATAATGAAGATTTAGAATTGCTGGATCTAGTTGCCCCAGACTTCATTAAAACTGTGGAAAAGCGATTTATGATTCTTCAGCGTATATCATTAGTGGAGCCGGTGGGACGAAGAGTTCTCGCTGATGATCTAGATGTTACCGAGCGTAGTTTGCGCACGGAGACAGATTTACTTAGAAAGCAAGGTTTAATTACTTCTTCTAAGTCTGGTATGTCACTAACACGACATGGTGGTCACGTAACTGACCAACTTGGTAAGATGTTAGCCGACTATCAAGGTACAGCGCTTCTGGAGAAACAGCTCAGCCAGAAGTTAGGAATTGCACGTTGTATTGTTTTACCAGGTAATGCTGACAAACAACCACGTGTAGTTGATTCATTCGGAAGGAGATTGAACCAATTACTAGGTTCAATTCTTCCGAATGGAGAAGTGTTCATCTCAGTTACTGGTGGTCGTACACTAGCCAAAGTGGCAAGGAACCTATCACCAGATTTGTCAAAAAACCGTCGATTGGTTTTCCTACCCGCCCGTGGTGGTGTTGGTGAGTCCGTAGTGATTCAAGCCAATAGTGTTTGTGCGGAAATGGCTGAGAAAACACAGGGCCAATATCGAGCAATGTATCTTCCTGAAGATATTAGTGAGAAAAGCTTCGAATCTCTTCAAAAAGAAACTTCAATTAAGTCAGTTCTTGATTTAATATATAGGAGTGATGTAGTGATTCATAGCGTTGGCTCAGCAAGCATCATGGCTGATAGAAGAAACTTATCAAGAAGCGAAAAGTTAATGATTGCCGAAGGGCAAGCCGTTTCCGAAGCGTTTGGTGATTTCTTCGATCAGAGTGGTAGACTTGTTTACAAGGTACCTAGGATAGGACTTCATGTCCGGGACCTTGATAGAATTAAGTATGTGATTGCGATCGCTGGTGGGTCTGGAAAGGCCAGTGCGATTCAATCATATATGAAAAACGCACCTTCTCACACAATACTAATTACTGATGAAGGTGCCTCAAAACTGATTTTAAGGGATAATCCTTAAAAATATATATTTTTTAATTTCCTGAAGGAGGAATTTTTGTATGACTACAAAAGTTGGTATTAATGGATTTGGACGTATCGGTCGTTTGGCATTCCGTCGCATTGCTGATCTTCAATCACAAGGAAAGACTGATTTGGAAGTTGTTGCAATCAACGATTTAACATCACCTGCAATGCTTGCACATCTATTGAAGTATGATACAGCTCATGGTAACTTCTTGTCAGACAAGATCAGTGCCACAGAAAATGCAATCAACGTTGATGGAAAGAACATTCCTGTATACGCTGAAATGAACGCTGCAGACCTTAAATGGGTTGGCAACGACGGTGTTGACATCGTTCTTGAATGTACTGGTTTCTATACATCAGAAGAAAAAGCACAAGCTCATATCGATGCTGGCGCAAAACGTGTATTGATCTCAGCTCCATCAGGTGCTATGCCTACAGTTGTTTACGGTGTTAACGACGACATTCTTACAAATGACGTTAAGATCGCTTCAGCTGGTTCATGTACAACAAACTGTCTTGCACCATTAGCTAATGCCGTTAACAAAGAATTCGGTATCAAAGCTGGTACAATGACAACAGTTCACGCATACACAGCTACACAAATGCTTCAAGATGGTCCAGAACGTAAAGGTAATGTTCGTGCTGCACGTGCTGCTGCTGCTAACATCATCCCTCATTCAACTGGTGCTGCTAAGGCTCTTGGTCTTGTTGTTCCAGAACTTAAGGGTAAACTTGATGGACATGCACAACGTGTACCAGTTATCACAGGTTCACTAACAGAATTAGTTGCAACTTTTGACAAAGAAGTTACAGTTGACGAAGTTAATGCTGCTGTTAAGAAGTATACAGAAAACAACCCTTCATTCGGTTACAACGATGACGAAATCGTATCATCAGACATCATCGGTACATCATTTGGTTCAGTATTTGACCCAACACAAACACAAGTTGTTGGTTCAGGTGAAGGCCAAGTTGTAAAGACTGTTGCATGGTATGACAACGAATCAGGATTTACTGCACAAATGGTTCGTACACTTGAAAAATTTGCTAGCTTAGACTAATTTTAGATTAGCTTTTAGCTGGATTTAAAAACCTAATTTAGCGATTTAAATTGGCGGAGGGAGGATAACTCCTTCCGCCTTTTTTTAGGAAAACATTGGAGGATTTATTAATGGCCAAACTTATTGTTTCTGACGTTGACGTAAAAGACAAAAAGGTTCTTATGCGTGTAGATTTCAACGTTCCTATTAAAGATGGTGTTGTCGGAGATACAAACCGTATCGTTGCCGCAATCCCTACTATCAAATATGTATCTGAACAAGGTGGAAAAGTTATCTTGCTATCACACTTGGGTAGAATCAAGAGTGATGAAGACAAGAAAGCTTTGTCATTGAAGCCAGTTGCTGAAAAATTACAAGAATTAAGTGGACTATCAGTTAAGTTCGTACCAACTAACGAAGGTAAAGAACTTGAAGATGCTATCAGCGAATTAAAAGATGGTGACATCTTATTGATGGAAAACACACGTTTCCAAGATATCGACAATGATTTCGGTAAACGCGAAAGTAAGAATGATCCAAAACTTGGTGAATACTGGGCATCACTTGGTGACGTATTTATCAACGACGCATTCGGTACAGCTCACAGAAGCCACGCATCAAACGTTGGTATTTCAACAGCTATGAAAGCTGCTGGTAAGCCAGTCGCTGCTGGATACTTAATGGAAAAAGAAATTCAATTCTTAGGTAATGCCGTTGACAACCCTGTACATCCATTCGTAACAATCCTTGGTGGTGCAAAGGTTTCAGATAAGATCGGTGTTATCGAACATCTAATTCCTAAGTCAGACCACATCATTATCGGTGGTGGTATGGCATATACATTCCTAGCTGCTCAAGGCCACAAGATCGGTAAGTCGTTGTTCGAAGAAGACAAAGTTGAACTTGCTAAAGACCTCCTTCAAAAAGCAGGCGACAAGATTGTTCTTCCTATCGATCATATCGTAGCAAAAGAATTCTCAAATGACGCTGAAGCAATTACAACTTCAGATGTTGAGATTCCTGATGACGCAATGGCTCTTGATATTGGACCTAAGTCTGTTGCATTGTTCAAAGATACTTTGAAGGATGCTAAGACTGTTGTATGGAATGGACCTATGGGTGCATTCGAAATGAGCAAGTTTGCTGAAGGTACACTAGAAGTTGGACGTGCACTTGGCGAATTAACAG
The DNA here is from genome assembly GCF_057541095.1 of Companilactobacillus sp. y65-5. Lineage (NCBI taxonomy): Bacteria > Bacillati > Bacillota > Bacilli > Lactobacillales > Lactobacillaceae > Companilactobacillus > Companilactobacillus sp. y65-5. Next base: position 28,195 of record NZ_BAAJOA010000008.1, on the reverse strand, counting down.
GTGCCACAACAATCGTTGGTGGTGGTGATTCAACTGCTGCTGCTAAGAGTTTGGGTATTGCTGACAAGCTAACACACATCTCAACTGGTGGTGGTGCTTCACTTGAATATCTAGAAGGTAAAGTATTACCTGGTATCGATTCAATTTCTGACAAATAATCTAAGGAGTGTTAAATTTATGCGTACACCTATTATTGCGGGTAACTGGAAGATGAACAAAAATCCTCAAGAAACCCAAGAATTTCTAGAAGCTATCAAGGGTAAGTTGCCAGAATCTGGCGTAGAAGCTATCATTGGTGCTCCTGCTATTGATTTGAACGCTCTTACATGGTTCTCAAAAGACGAACCACTTAAGACAGCTGCTGAAAACTGCTACTTTGAAGACGCCGGTGCATTCACTGGTGAAACATCACCAAAGGCACTTTCAGACATGGGTATTGACTATGTAATCATTGGTCACTCAGAAAGACGTCAATATTTCAACGAAACTGACGAAGATATCAACAAGAAGGCACATGCTATTCTTAACAACAACATGCTACCTATCATCTGTTGTGGTGAAACACTTGAACAACGTGAAGCGGGCGATACAGAAACTTGGGTTACAGGTCAAGTAGAAGCAGCTGTTAAGGGTATCTCAGCTGAAGATATGGCTAAGTCTGTTGTAGCTTACGAACCAATCTGGGCTATCGGTACAGGTAAGACTGCTACAAGTGATCAAGCACAAGAAGTTGTTCACGTAATTCGTGAAAAATTAGCTAGCTTGTACGATGCTGATACTGCTGATAAAGTACGTATTCTTTACGGTGGTTCAGTTAAACCAGCTAACGTTAAAGAATTAATGTCTAAAGAAGATATCGACGGTGGACTTGTTGGTGGTGCCAGCATGGACCCAGAATCATTCTTAGCATTAGTTAACTACAATAAATAATAATCTTGATTAAGATATTTATTTTAAGCATCAAAAAGGTTAAAATTAGGTTGTATTAAAATCATAAAGGAGATTTTTAAAATATGTCTGTAATTACTGATATTTTAGGTCGTGAAGTTCTTGATTCACGTGGTAACCCAACTGTTGAAGTTGAACTATATACTGAACTAGGTGGCTTTGGCCGCGCAATCGTTCCATCAGGTGCTTCAACTGGTGAACACGAAGCTGTTGAATTACGTGATGGCGACAAATCACGTTTTGGTGGCAAAGGTGTTCTTAAAGCCGTTGCTAACGTTAATGACAAGATTTCTAAGAAAGTTATCGGCATGGATGTTACTGATCAAAGAGCTATTGATCAAGCAATGATCGATCTTGACGGTACAGAAAACAAGGGTAACCTTGGTGCAAATGCTATCTTAGGTGTTTCACTTGCTGCCGCACGTGCTGCTGCTGATGAATTAGGTCTTCCATTGTACGAATACCTTGGTGGCCCTAATGCTCACGTATTACCAACACCAATGATGAACGTTATCAATGGTGGCGAGCATGCTGACAACAACGTTGACTTCCAAGAATTCATGATCGTACCTGTTGGTGCAAAATCAGTTCATGAAGCCGTACGTATGGGTTCAGAAACATTCCAATCACTTAAATCATTGCTTAAAGAACGCGGTCTAAATACTGCTGTTGGTGATGAAGGTGGATTTGCTCCTGACCTTGAAAACAACGAAGCTCCTTTCAAGATTTTGGTTGAAGCTATCGAAAAAGCTGGTTACAAACCTGGCGAAGACATTTCTATTGGATTTGACGTTGCTTCATCAGAGTTATACAACAAAGAAACTGGTAAGTATGATCTTAAAGGTGAAGGCGAAAATGGTGCCAGCTTAACAACTGACGAATTCATCGACTTACTTGACGGAATTGTTGAAAAATATCCTGTTATCACAATCGAAGACCCACTTGACGAAAACAACTGGGAAGATTGGCAAAAAGTTACAAAAGCTCTTGGTAAGAAAGTACAACTTGTTGGTGATGACTTGTTCGTTACAAACACAGACTACTTGAAGAAGGGTATTGATATGGGAGTATCAAACTCAATCCTTATCAAACTTAACCAAATCGGTACACTTACAGAAACATTTGAAGCTATCGAAATGGCTAAAGAAGCTGGATTCACAGCCGTTGTATCACACCGTTCAGGTGAAACAGAAGATACAACAATTGCTGACCTTGTTGTTGCTACAAACGCAGGTCAAATCAAGACTGGTTCAATGAGCCGTACAGATCGTATTGCTAAGTACAACCAATTGATGAGAATCGAAGATCAATTAGGTGACCAAGCTGAATACAAAGGTATCCACAGTTTCTACAACTTAAACAAATAATTAATTATTTGAAATCAAGACAATCCTTTAAGGGTTGTCTTTTTTTTCCCCTTGATATTGGAGTATAATTTTTGTAATAGGGGGAATCACATGAAAGTAGTTGTGGCTGATAATGATAAGTTAAAACTTACATTCGAAGGAATCGTCGTCGGGGTGCTATCAGGTGCCATTGTGAGTGTATTTAGATGGTCAATCGGTAAATTGCTGCTGATATTTCAAGCAGCTTACATTGCCGCTCGTAATAACGTAGCGATTTTGTTAGCGCTGCTGGTCTTATTGATTGCAGTAGGATTGTTAGTAGCTAGCTTTTTAAAAAAAGAACCAAATATTTCTGGATCCGGTATTCCACAAGTAGAAGCACAATTAGCCGGTGAGATGGAAATGAATTGGTGGTCGATCCTTTGGCGAAAATTTGTCGGTGGAATCCTCAGTATTGGTCCGGGATTATTCTTGGGACGGGAAGGTCCTTCGATTCAATTAGGGTCAGCCATCGGTCAAGGATTCAGTGATGTGACTAAAGAAACAGGGGTATTTCGTCGAGTTTTGATTGCGAGTGGTGCGGCTGGTGGTCTAGCGGCTGCTTTTAATGCACCGATTGCTGGTGCCATGTTCGTTTTGGAAGAGATTTATCATAACTTTTCACCATTAGTCTGGGTCACTTCTTTAGCCAGTGCGGTTAGCGCCAATCTAGTGGCGCTATATGTCTTTGGTTTAACCCCAGTATTGAATATTCCGTACAAGCATAGTTTGCCGATCGGATTGTATTGGCATCTGATTTTGTTAGGAATAGTTTTGGGATTGATGGGGCGTTTATACCAAAAAGTCTTGTTAGCGATGCCAGCATTGTACGCCAAGACTAGAATTCCTAGGTATTTACAAGGATTGATTCCTATCATCTTGATTTTACCGATCGGGATGGCATTTCCTACCCTTATTGGTGGTGGTAATAGCATCATCACTAGTTTGAATGATTGGAATTTCAGCATATTCTTTTTATTAGGGATATTGGCATTGAGGTTTGTTTTCTCGATGATTTCCTATGGATCAGGTTTGCCGGGTGGAATTTTTTTGCCGATCCTTAATTTGGGAGCGATCATCGGTGCTATTTATGCCGTCTTCATGCACCAGTTAGGGTTGATCCCAGCAATATTTGAGAGCAATTTAATTATTTTTTCTATGGCTGGTTATTTTGCCTGCATCGGTAAGGCACCATTTACCGCCATTATCCTTGTCACTGAGATGGTCGGTTCACTGAAGCATCTTATGCCATTAGCTGTGTTATCATTAGTGGCGTACATAGTAGTGGATATGCTTAATGGTGCACCGATCTATGAGTCATTGAAAGAACGTCTGAATATTGATTCGAGTTATTTGAATCGTGTCAGCAAGTTCAACGATCGATTAGAGATGCCGATTTTTGAAGGTAGTACGATCGATGGTAAATATATTCGTGACATCCCATTTCCAAAGGATGTTTTGATAATCGCCATCTATCGTGGAGAAACTCAAATTATTCCTAAGGGTGATACTGTTATCAAGGCTGGTGATCGAATCGTAATGATGGTCAATGCAGCTAAGCGAGTTCAAATTCGAAATGAGATAAATCATTTGATTAATGAAATTCACTAGAATTTTGACTTATTTTGTGGTATTGTTTTAGGAGTGATTTCAGCTTTTTAACACCATGAACGGAGGTTTTACGGGTGTATAACGTTATTGAAACTTTACTAATTATTGTTTCTATTTTGATAATTATCGCTGTGCTAATGCAGCCTACAAAACAACAAGATGCATTGAACGCATTGTCAGGTGGCGGTGGAGACTTGTTCAGTAACCAGAAGAAACGTGGTTTTGAAGCCTTCATGGTTAAGGTTACCTATGTTTTGTTAGTGTTATTCTTTATTTTTGCATTAGTATTAGTATATTTATCATCACACTAAGCAAGTTACCCTCCTGAAGCTACTAAAAAAAGTTGCTCAGGAGGTTTTTTAGTATAAGGAGTGGTTTTATTGAAGGTATTAACACCAAAACCCTTCTTCTTCGATACGGGGAAAAAGGCAGTATTATTGTTGCATTCATTTTCAGGAACATCTAATGATATGAGATTGATGGGTAGAATGTTGGAACGAAACAACTATTCTGCGTATGCGCCCATGTTTATGGGTCACGGGACAGCTGAGCCAATGGATATCCTAAATCTCGGTGGTCCCGATAATTGGTGGCAACAAGTCAATGATGCAGTGGACTTTTTGAAGGATCAGGGCAAGACTGAGATTTTTGTCTTTGGACTCTCCCTCGGGGCCATCTTCGCTACTAAAGCCGTGGAAGAGATTCCTGAAGTCGTAGGTGGAGGAGTATTTGGATCGCCGGTACTATCCAAGGACTTCAAAAACGTTCGGAGTGCTTTCATGACATATGCCGAAAAAGTATACGAAGTTCATGAGATTTCTGAAGTAGAAAAATACCAAAACATGAGAACTATCGATTCGAAAATTGATTCAATGTTGATCAACATTCGAAATACGACAGACGGTGTGGGTAATAAATTAGCTGAAATAAATAAGCCTTATTTCATAGGGCAAGGTACAAAAGATAAAATGGTAGATCCTGAAGCCGCCAAACGAGTGGCTCAGATAGTTAAGACAGCAGACTTCCATCAGTACGATGCTGGTCACGTCCTAACGATAAATCGTGCTCATAAGGACTTAGAGGGCGATGTGTTAAACTTTTTAGAAAATATTGAGGATAGAAATGCCTGATAAAGAAGATAAATTAATTGCGGATATATTAGAATTTTTCAGAGGTAATCCAGAACGTAGATATACTTCTGAACAAATTGAAGATGCACTGAGAATGCATGGAGCTTCAGCATTCAAACGTGTCGTTAAAGCATTGGCCGTGCTTGAGGGTGAAGGCAAGATCACGCTCACAAACAAAGAAGAATTTAAAATGTCCCAACCTAATAAAGTATTGGAAGGTACATTCAAGGGTAATGATAAAGGGTTTGGATTCGTCAGATACGATGAAGTAGAACCTGACGCATTCGTTGCCAAGGACAATACGCTCCACGCCGTTAATGGTGATACGGTTGAAGTTAAAATCACTAAACCGTCAAATCCTTGGATCGACAAAGGACCTGAAGGTGAGATCATCAAGATCGTCGAACGTTCACTTTCTAAGATCGTTGGTGAGTTCCATCCATATAGTGATGCTCAGGTCGAAAAATCTGGACACTACGGCTATGTTAAGAGTCATGAAAAGAAATTGGCTTCATACATGATATTCATCTCTGACAAGGGATTACACCCACAAATGGGCGATATGGTTCAAGTGTCGATCGACGAATATCCGAATGATAAGCATCCCCAAAGTATGGAAGGGACTGCATTAGAGGTCATTGGTAACAAGAACGATCCCGGTGTTGATATCATGTCGATTGTTGTCGATAACGATATCAATCCCGAATTCCCTAAGGAAGTGCTGGAAGAAGCTGAAAAGGTTCCTGATCACGTTCTCGATAGTGACCGAGAAGGTCGCCGTGACTTGACTGACAATATGGTCATTACGATCGATGGCGACGACTCAAAGGATTTTGATGACGCTGTTGGTGTCGAAAAACTCTCCGACGGTAAATTCCATTTGGAGGTTCATATTGCGGATGTAACTCACTACGTAACGGAAGGTTCAGCTCTAGACAAAGAAGCTTACGAGCGTGGTACGAGTACTTATTTAGTTGACCGTGTTATCCCAATGCTTCCATTCCGATTATCTAATGGAGTTTGTTCATTGAATCCGGGTGAAGATAGATTAGCCTTGACTTGCGATATGGTAATCAACCGTTCTGGACAAGTTGAGACATATGATATTTACCCAAGTGTCATCCAATCTAAGTATCGTATGACTTATAACAACGTTAACAAGATCTTAGATGGCGATGCTGAACTATGTGAGGAATATAAGGCACTAGTGCCAACGTTGCAAGATATGGCCGAACTTCATGAGATCTTATTCAACATGCGTCATGACCGTGGTGCGATCGACTTCGAAGAAACAGAAGCTAAGATCATTGTGGATGAAACTGGTAAGCCAATTGATATCCAACTACGTGATCGCGGTACTTCTGAACGAATGATCGAATCATTCATGTTGGAAGCGAACGAAACCGTTGCTAAGAACTACAACTTGAAGCACGTACCATTCTTATACCGTGTCCACGAAAAGCCTGACGATGAAAAAGTTAAAAAATTCTTTGAATTCGTTGCAGCAATGGGCATCGATGTCCATGGTAATTTGAAAGACATCAGTCCTAAGATGTTCCAAGGAGTACTTGCACAAGTTCTTGGTACACCGGAAGAAGCAGTCGTAACGATCATGCTATTGAGAAGTATGCAACAAGCTAGATATTCAGATGAACCACTAGGTCACTTCGGTTTGGCTGCTAAATACTACACTCACTTCACTTCACCAATTCGTCGTTACCCTGACTTGACAGTACATCGTATGATTCATAGCTATGCAGAAAATGGCTTTACTGATGATGAACAAGCTAAGTGGGGTAGTCGTCTGAAAGAAATCGGTGATCATACTTCTGGTCGTGAAAGAAAGTCGATCGATGCTGAACGTGCCGTTGATGATCTTAAGAAGACTGAATATATGGCTGATCAAGTTGGTGAAACTTTTGATGCCGTAGTTAGCTCAGTTACCAGCTTCGGTATGTTCATCCAATTGGACAATACAATTGAAGGTTTGATTCATATCTCTAATATGAAAGATGATTATTACGAATATGATGAGAAGAGCATGTCGATGCACGGACGCGGCACTGGGAAGACGTTTAAGGTCGGTCAAGCAATTCAAGTAAAACTTATCAGGGCAGACGTTGAACACCGTCAAATTGACTTTGAGAGAGTTCTAACGCCAGAAGAAGCTGAACAAGCAAAGAAACGTGAAGAAGAATTCGCTAAGCGTCGCAACAGTCGCAGTAGAAGCGACCGTCGTCACAGCGGAAACAACGGACATTCAAACCATCGCTCTAACAACGGTGGAAGTGGTCGTAATAGCCATGGAAACGGCAATAATAGAAGACGTGGTAAATACGAAAGTCGGTGATGATAAATGAAGAAACATCACGTAAAAGCTGCTAACGAAGTAGCTAACAACCGTAAGGCTCGCCATGATTATAATATTTTGGATACTTATGAGGCAGGAATCTCGCTGACAGGTACTGAAATAAAATCAGTTAGAGCCAGTAAAATCAACATCCGTGATGGATTCGTGCAAGCTAGAAATGGTGAATTGTGGCTTGAAAATGTAAATATCGCTATTTACGATCAAGGTAATCAATTCAATCATGATCCATTGCGCAATCGCAAATTATTGTTACACAAAAAAGAAATCAGAAGAATTGCTTCAACCGTACAAGAAAAAGGGATCACGGTGATTCCTCTGAAAGTATATTTGAAGAACGGATTCGCAAAGGTATTAATTGGAGTAGCTCAAGGTAAACGTCAATACGATAAACGTGAAACTATCAAACGGCGCGATCAAGAACGTGAGATTCAACGAGTAATGAAGAGCGCAGTTCGTTAACTTGATAGAAATTATGGCAAAATCTTGCCGTGGTTTCTTTTTTTGGTTTCGTCTAATTTGGTGATTTTACAGGCATCATGTATCATATTAAATGAGGTGAAAGTATGTTTAGATATGCAAAAGAGGGAGATATCGATCAGATATTGCCCACACTGTTTCAAATATTTGACGAAATGGAGTTAGATATTTTTAAACGAGTCGGAAATGATAAAATGTCACAGATCATTCGTGAAGGTTTCAAATTACCAGACTATCGTTACGGATTAGATCATATTTTGGTCAATGATATCGATGGTAAGGTCGCCGCAATTTCAGTTGGTTATCCAGAAGAATTAGAAGCTGGTATCGATGCTCCATTGACGAAGATCATGCAAAAGCACGGAATCCAAGAAGATCATTTATTCACTGACAAGGAAGCTTGGCCAGGTGAATGGTATTTGGATTCATTCGCAGTTGCTCCTGATATGCAAGGTAAGGGAATCGGTACGAAGACATTGATCGGATTGATCGATTTGATCCGTGATCGCGGTGAAAAGATCATGAGTTTGAATGTTGACGTTACGAATGAAGCGGCCAGACATTTATATGACAAAATTGGTTTTGAAAAGGTCGGTCAATTGTACATTGGCAGTCACTTATATGACCACATGCAATTTGAGTTGAATAAATAAAAAAATAGGGCTGTGACAAGTTATTGTCATGGCCCTATTTAGCATTTACTTTTAAAGTCAAAAAATGATAATTTTGATTTCATGCCGATTTTTACGTCGGTGTCAGATTTGATGTTAGGTAGCTTGATATATTTGTCGAGGAAGATCGCAATCAAAGTCCCCACCGCTCCATCGTCAATATTATCGATGTCGATCTCAAGTCCGGGGTGACCTTGAGCCATGATCGTAGGTTGAACTTTCATGATTTCTTCTCCCGCCTGTACGACGTGATACTTGGAAGTGACTAGATTACCGAGTATATTCCAGTTGATTTTTGATAGATAAACGTATTTCATATCTATCATTGGCAGAGCATTGATAGTAGCTACTTCCTCGCCGTCGATTTCGATCGAATAAATTTTCAAGAAACTATTTTTAAGCTTTATTTCACCAATTTTTGTATTCAGACGATTGTAAAGTTGAATCAAAAAAGGATTGTCTTTATCACGCGAAGCAATAAAAATAGTTTCTTTATTCTGATTGGTAACTACAAGAATATTCCCCACCATTAAGTCTGCTTTGCGTATATAAAGTTTCATTCCACTTGGCCTTCTCTCTCGTTTTGCTCAATAACCATTTCGATAACTTGAGCAACACCATCATTAGAATTGTTATCAGTAAATTCATCAGCTATTGCTTTGATTTCAGGGATGGCATTTTCCATTGCGACACCGATACCAGCATCTTGGATCATGGAAGCGTCGTTGAGATTGTCACCGATCGCCATGGTCTCGGCTTGCTTGATACCTTTGGCTTTGGCGTATTTCAATAGAGCTATACCTTTTTGGGCACTAGTGCTGTTGACCTCAATGTTGTTAGGTGATGATGAGGTAACGATGACGTCTTTTAAAGTGTTATGAATCTCATCTGTTAGAGGATTCAACTTAGCGTCTCGGTTATCTCCTGAGTCAAAAGCTAATAACTTCATAATCTGATATGATTCGTCATTGAAGATTTTATCGTAACTATCCAAAAAAGTCATCGGAGTTAACTTAATTCGTTCCAAAGTGTCGGCATAAGCCTGTTCGTAAGTAGTGCCCGGATTCAGGCTCATCAATAGGTTGGCTAAGCTGGAGATACGTAATTCTTTGTTATCTGAAAAGATACCTTTGTCAGTAACTACTTCAAAATACATATTATATTTATGAAATAATTCGATGATTTTATTTTTTGATTCGATTGAAATAGGATTGCTAGAAATAAGGTTTTCGTCACTATCAAAAACCTCAGCACCGTTTAAAGTAATGAATCCTGGATGAACACGATCTTTTAGGAAAGGTTTGGCCTCACTCAAACCTCGACCAGATGCTATTAGAAATTCAATACCATTTTCTTTAGCGCTTTTTATAGCTTGAATATTACGTTCGGATACTTCCATTTTTTCGTTTAATAAAGTCCCGTCCATATCTGATGCAATTAATTTAATCATAAAGTCCCTCCGAATGCGTTATTCTATAATTGAATGTTACCATATTTTTAGAGAACATATACAAGGACAGTAGGTGTAAATTTGAGAACATTAATAAAAAATGATTGGCAAGATATTTTAGGTGGAGAATTTGATAAACCGTATTATCAAAGCCTTCATGATTTTTTGAAAGAAGAATATAGCACACAAACTATCTATCCCAATATGTACCATATTTTTCAAGCTTTTATTTGGACATCGTTCACAGATACTAAGGTCGTGATCTTAGGACAAGACCCTTATCATGAGCCTAATCAGGCGATAGGTTGTAGTTTTGCTGTGGCACCGGGGGTGAGGATTCCACCATCATTGGTGAATATTTATAAAGAATTACAAGATGATGTTGGCTGTACGCCAGTAGAGCATGGTTATTTGAAATCATGGGCTGACCAAGGTGTATTGTTGCTCAATTCAGTTTTGACCGTTAGAAAAGGGCAGGCATACTCACATCGAGGCAAAGGTTGGGAAGAACTGACCGACTATGCGATCAAGGCGTTGTCGGAACGTGGCAAGGTAGTTTTCATTCTTTGGGGCGGAGCTGCTAAGAGCAAAATTCCGTTGATCGATCAAAGTAAAAATACGATTATTTCCTCGCCACACCCCAGTCCGCTGTCCGCATATCGAGGTTTTTTCGGTTCAAAACCATTTTCTCGTACAAATAAAGCGCTTTTATCCTATAATGAAAGGGTAATCAATTGGCAATTACCTGAAATTGTCAATGAAATGGAGGAGAAATAATGGATTTATTTGAAAGTCTAAAGAACAAAATTGATGGAAAAAACTTAACGATCGTATTGCCTGAAGGTACGGAACCACGTGTCTTGGGTGCTGCAGTTCGTCTACAAAAAGAAAATATCCTTAAACCAATTTTAATAGGTAACAAAGATGAAGTCGCAAAGGTAGCAAGCGAACATTCATGGAATATTGATGATTTAACAGTTATGGACCCAGAAACATATCCTGAATTCGATGAAATGGTCGATTCATTCGTTGAACGTCGTAAGGGTAAGAATACTAAAGAACAAGCACTTAAAATGTTGAAAGACAATAACTATTTCGGTACAATGCTTGTTTATATGAATAAAGCCGATGGTATGGTATCCGGTTCTGTCCATTCAACTGGTGATACTGTTCGTCCAGCACTTCAAATCGTTAAAACAGCTCCAGGTAATTCAAGAATCAGTGGATCATTTATTTTGCAAAAGGGTGACGAGAGATACATGTTCGCTGACTGTGCTATCAACATCAACCCAGATGCACAAGGTCTAGCTGAGATCGCTGTGCAAACTGCTAAGAGTGCAAAACTCTTTGATATTGATCCAAAAGTTGCTATGCTTAGTTTTTCAACCAAGGGTAGTGCTAAGAGTGAAGAAGTTGATAAGGTAGCTTTGGCTACAGAATTCGCTCACGGACTCGACGCTGACCTTCCACTCGATGGTGAATTACAATTCGACGCTGCATTTGTACCTAGCGTTGGTGCACAAAAAGCTCCCGGTTCAAAAGTTGCTGGTAATGCTAACGTCTTTGTATTCCCAGACTTGCAATCAGGTAACATCGGCTACAAGATCGCTCAAAGATTCGGTGGATTCGAAGCAATTGGACCTATCTTACAAGGTTTGAACAAACCTATCTCTGATTTATCACGTGGTTGTAACGAAGAGGATGTTTACAAGACTTCAATTCTTACTGCCGCATTAGCACTTTAATATTTAATGGGGAATAATATGACTGAATATCAACTACAAACACACTCTTATCAGGATACAGAATCATTGGGTAAGCGATTGGCTCCATACTTGAAAGCTGGGGATGTCGTCTTGATGAACGGCGACCTCGGTGTGGGTAAAACTACTTTTACACGTGGGTTAGCTCAAGGTTTAGGCATCAAAAAGAATGTTAAAAGTCCAACATTTACCTTGATTCGTGAATATCAAGATGGACGGTTACCGTTATATCATATGGATGCTTATCGTCTAGAAAGTAGCCCAGATGAGGACTTAGGATTTGATGAATATTTTAATGGTGACGGTGTCACAATCGTTGAATGGCCGCAGTTTATCAAAGATGAAGTTCCAGCTGCCCACATGTCGATCAATATCAAACGCCTTGCAGCTGACGATGATCGCCAAATTACCTTTAAACTATACGGCGATCGTTATGAACAACGAGATTTTGGCGATTATCTGAATGAGGTTAACTGATGAGTGAACAATTGATTTTACGAGAAGCGATCCCAGTCGACTCAGCACAATTACTGGCATTCCTAAAGCGTGCCAGCACTCAAAGTGATTTTATCGAGCATGATTCATTAGACGGTGTTACGGTTGAGATAGAGGCTGAAGCGCTAGATAATATTTATCATTCGGCTGAGAATGAGCTAGTTGTTGCAATCTTTGAAGAAGATATTATTGGCTTCTGTCGACTTGAGAAGACAGCTGATGGTGTCGCTGAGTTAGGTGTTGTAGTGGATTCTGATTTTTGGAATAATGGTATTGCATCATACTTAGTTGAAGAAGTGCTTGCTTGGGCGGAGGATTCTGCGCTTGATAAGTTGGTTTTGGAAGTATACAAAAATAACCCTGCTGCGATCCACATTTATCAAAAATATGGATTTACAACAGAGTTAGAAAAATCAAATACGATAATTATGTCAAAGATGGTTAGCTAGTAAGCTTGACCATCTTTTTTATTTGTTCCGTACCAAAATCTTGTTCGGTTTTTAATAGGATTTTTGCACAAGCAATACTATCAGCCAGAGCATTGTGGTGATTCTCTAAGTCGATATTCAAATTGTGCGAAACAGTGTCGAGCTTGTGATTGGGTAGCTGTGGATAAAATCTACGACTAGTCTTAACAGTATCGATCGTCAGATACTTAGGTGCAAAAATACCATAGTTCGTCAGCGTGTTTTTTAAGACGCTATTATCAAAGCTGGCATTATGAGCGGCAACTAAGTGTGAGCTGTCAAACAATGTTTGGATGTGGGGCCAAACTTGATCAAAAGTGGGAGCACTTTTGACATCATCAGGTCGGATATGATGGATCTGAATATTTCTAGGACTGAAATATTCTTGTGGATTGATCAGTGTATAAAAACTGTCAACGATCTGACTGTCACGCACTAAGACTAGCGCTAGTGAACAGGCACTAGTGCGGTGGCCGTTTGCAGTTTCAAAATCCATAGAGACAAAATTCATATGAAAACTCCTTTTATAGGTTTAAATCTAATTCAACCGGGCAGTGATCTGAGCCGTAAATATCATTGAGTATATCAGCGTTGGCAATCAGGTCTTTGCCGTTATTAGAAATTACGAAATAATCGATCCGCCAACCGGCATTATTCTTACGAGCATTGAAACGATAGCTCCACCATGAATATTTGACTTCGTCGGGATGCAGATGACGGAAAGTGTCAATGAATCCACTATCTAATAATTCAGAGAATTTATTACGTTCTTCATCTGAAAATCCGGGATTCTTATGGTTAGTCTTGTCATTTTTAATATCGATTTCTTCGTGAGCGACGTTTAAATCACCACATAGTATAACAGGTTTGTCTGCAGATAAACGCTTCATATACTCACGTAAAGCGTCATCGTATTTCATTCTAAAATCAAGTCGTTTGAGCTCTTGTTGTGAATTAGGTGAGTAACTGTCGATCAAATAAAATTTTGGAAATTCTAATGTCAGTGTACGACCTTCGGTATCTAATTCATCAACCCCTAAGCCACGACTAACGTTCAAAGGCTCTTCTTTGGTGAAGATAGCAGTTCCTGAATAACCTTTACGTTCAGCGTCATAAAAGTATTGGTGGTAGCCGGGCAAGTCTAGATCAATTTGGTCTTGATGTAGTTTTGTCTCTTGAATGGAGATAATATCAGCATCCAATTGATCTACGATAGCTTGAAAATCTTTTTTAACAACGGCACGTAGTCCATTAACGTTCCATGATATTAGTTTCATAATTAAATCACCTCGCAATGATTATATCATTATTCAAGTGCTTGGCAGTTCGTTATGGAACTGACTATGTGATAAAATTATAACTAGCTTACATATATTAAGGATGATGAAATTTTGAACTTTCCAATTGAAAAATTACCTAATATTGAATTTAAAATTGATGAACCATTAAGTAAATATACTTTCACTAAGACTGGTGGAAACGCTGATACACTAGCTTTTCCTAAAACTCGTGAGGAATTAGTCGAGATCGTAAATACTGCTCGTGAGAATGATATTGCCATTACTATCATTGGTAACGCAAGTAATTTGATTATCAAGGATGGTGGAATCCGAGGAATCGTTATTATTTTACCTAATTTCAAAAAAATAACGATCGATAATAATAAAGTCACGGCTGAAGCGGGTGCGACCATTATTGATACTACTATCGCTGCGCAAAAGGCTTCTCTGACAGGTCTAGAATTTGCGGCAGGGATTCCCGGTAGTGTCGGTGGAGCTGTCTTCATGAACGCTGGAGCCTATGGTGGTGAGATTAAAGACGTCTTCGAATCCACCGAAGTATTGTTGCCCAGTGGCAAAATCGTGACTTTATTCCACGATGACATGAACTTTTCATACCGTCACAGTTTGATTCAAGAAGATGGCGGTATCGTCATCAGTGCTACTTTTAGTCTGGAATCTGGTGATGGTGAACAGATTCAAGCCGAAATGGATCGCTTAAACGAGCTCAGAGGGTCTAAACAGCCATTGGAATATCCTAGTTGTGGTAGTGTCTTCAAACGCCCTACGGGTCATTTTACGGGTCCATTGATCATCAAGGCAGGTCTTAGAGGTCGCACCATTGGTGGGGCACAAGTTTCGATGAAGCACGCCGGATTCATTGTAAATATCAACCACGCTACGGCAACTGATTATATGGATTTGATACATTTGATCCAGAAGGCTATCAAATATCAATTTGATATTGATCTTCAAACTGAAGTAAGAATAATCGGTGAAGATGTAAAAGACTAATAAAAAAAGAAAATGGGTGATGTCTGTGCAGATACTTGAATCAATTATTTTGATTCTTACATTATTAATCGTGGCGAATATTATTAGCCACTACTTCGTGTCGATTCCACCCAGTTTGATTCAAATCACGGCTGGGATTTTGGCAGCTATTTTTATGAATGTAAAAATTTCCGTAAATACAGAATGGTTTATGTTGGCGTTTATTGCGCCAATTTTGTTTAACGACGGTAACAGGTTCCCTAAACGAGAGTTGTGGAATTTGAGGGGACCTATCATAGGTAACGCCGTTATATTGGTTATTATTTCCACCGTGGTCGGAGGGATAATTGTAAAAAACCTTATTCCTACGCTTCCATGGTCAGTCGCATTTACACTCGTGGCGGTCTTGTCGCCGACTGATCCGATCGCTGTTCAGTCTATTGCCAAAAAAGCCCACATCCCAGATAAATTAATGCATCTGATCAGTGGAGAGAGCTTGATAAATGATGCATCAGGATTGATCTGTTTCAAGTATGGAGTGGCTGCAACTGTAACGGGCATGTTCTCCTTGCAGAGTGCCACACTAGACTTTTTTTATATTTCGATCATGGGTGCTCTAGCGGGTGCCGTGATGATTTGGATATGCAACGGTATTAGACTTTATTTGATAAATCAAGGTGTAGACGATTCCATCTTACACGCTATTATTCAAATAATTATTCCGTTTATTATTTATTACATTGCTGAAGATGTTTTTGAAGTCTCAGGTGTTGTGGCGGTAGTTGTCGCCGGGATAATGAATATCTCATCCAGCAAGACTGTCAGTGCTTTTTCACCAGAAATCAGACTGGTCACATCCAGAACTTGGGACTTGGTAGTTTATGTTCTTAACGGTATCGTCTTCGTCTTATTAGGAATCGAAATTCCGTTCGCAATGGAAAAATTAGTCCGAAACGACAACATTAGTACATTCGGAGCCATCGGTCTGTCATTCATCATTTGGGTGATGTTGGTCGCAATTAGATTCGCGTGGAGTTACCTATATACGACTTTTTCTAAGAACGGAAATGATAAATTCGTCTTATTCTCAAAACAAAGGTTTGACTATTGTCTGATGTCTGGTATCTCTGGAGTCCGTGGAGCCGTCACAATGGTTGGTGCTCTGTCGATACCACTAACGATCAGTGATGGTTCACCATTCCCATCCAGAACACTAGTATTGTTCCTAGCTAGTACAGTGATCATCTTCAGTTTGCTTGGAGCAACACTCTTGATTCCGATCATGACTAAGAACAGTGCACCAGTCGCATATCGTGGTAATTCATTCGTCGATGAGGATGTGAATATTGACGACGAGGCAGAAGATACAGAGGTTATCGATACTCAGATCGAGTTAGATCAGTATCAAGCTAATAAGTTTATTTTAGAGAAGACGATCGATAAGTTGAAGGATGAGAATGAGGAGCAAGATAATATTGTTTATTCTACCGTCATTGCGGAATATTTATACAGTCTTCATAACCTAGGTGTCCAGTCGAATTATCCTTCGCCTATCAGTAAAAAACGTGTTAAAAATAAAAAAGATGCTGAATTATGGGATATTTGTTTCAACTGTGAATTAGAAGCGATCGAGGAGTTATTTAAAAATCAAGAGATCTCCGAAGAATCTTATAATTTAGCGGTTAAAAAGATCACTAAATACAAAAAGGAAATAGTTCGTCGTAGATATGGTCAGACGTTAGAATTCTTTATTAATTATTTCAAAAAAACATATCGGACTATTAAAAAAATTATTCGTCGTAGTTTCATCAAGCGGGAAGAAGTTATTCAGTTTGACCAAGATGCGATGAAGATCTCTATTGCTGGAGCTGAACGTGCACTAGCAAAATTACATGAGTTGGACCAAAGCAAACACGGTGGTGTAGCTGATAATCTAGTTTACGTCTTCCAACGTCACTATGCGGATCGACTAGATCTCTTACAAGGGAAGCATAAGCATCGTTCTCCAGAATTTAACAGCGAGAGAGTCAGCATTGAGATCCAAGCTTTGAGTTATCAACGGGCCTTTGTTCAGGACTTATTGGAGCAAGGTAAGATCAGCAAGTCAACAGCCAATGAATTACGTCAAAATATTAATTATAGTGAAGAAGTAATTAACGTTGATATTGCTTAATAAATAAAATTATAATGGGTGAACTTTTATAATTTTTGTTGTTTGCTATAATTAGTTCGAGCTGTAAAGGGGTAAAAAATATGAATTTTATACCAAGCAATATATTTACATGGCAAAATTTGGCTAATTTGGTTGATATTATAGTAGTCTGGTACTTCCTTTACAAAGTTCTGTCGATAATTCGTGGAACTAAGGCAGTTCAGCTACTAAAGGGTATCGCGATAATTTTCCTAATCAAATTAACTAGTTGGGCATTGAATCTTCATACCGTTTCATTCTTAATGGATCAATTGATCAATTGGGGAATTGTTGTCATAGTTATTATTTTTCAACCTGAAATTAGACGTGGTCTGGAGCATTTAGGACGAATGCCTCTGTTCAGTACCACCAGTAATGAAGAAGGAAAGACCAAGAATCATTTGATCGAGAGTTTGGATCAAGCTATTCAGTATATGAGTAAACGACGCATAGGTGCGTTGATCACCTTGGAGATGAATACTGGTTTGGAAGAATACGTCGAAACTGGTATCAAACTGGATGCAGAAGTAACCGGTGCGCTCTTGATCAATACATTCATTCCGAATACTCCGCTACATGATGGTGCGGTGATCATCCGAAAAAATCGAATATCCGTAGCGGCGGCCTACTTACCATTATCCGAAAGCAATACTATTCCTAAAGAATTAGGTACACGTCACCGTGCAGCCGTGGGAATCAGTGAAGTTACTGATGCCATTACTATCGTAGTTTCTGAAGAAACTGGTGGTGTGATGATCACTCGGAATGGTCATATGATGCTTGATCTCTCTAGGGAAGACTACTTGAAGTATCTCAAAGCGCAATTAGCTGATCCAGATGAAGAGAGTAGTCATTCAATTTTAAGTTTCTTCTCAATAAGTCGAAAGAATGGAGGGAAGCAAAACAATGATGAAAAAGATAATAAATAGTAATTATTTTTATGCTTTCATTTCGCTTTGCGCAGCCATTTGGTTGTTCCTGACTGTCAGCTCTCCTGGAGTCGGTTCGACAAGAGACTCTAATCAATCAAGTACATCGACTGTTAATACTAAAGCAACATTGACAGTTCCGTTGCAAGTGCAAGCAAATACTAATGACTATTACATAACGGGCTATCCTGATAGTGTCAAAATAACGATCGAGGGACCCTCAGCACTAGTAACAGCTACGAAAAACACTCAAAATTTCAATCTATATTTAAATCTAAAAAAATTATCAACTGGTCAGCATCGTGTTCAAGTTAAGGAAACTGGTTTGAATAGCGAACTGACGTATTCCATAAAACCCAAATATGTAGATGTGAATATCCAAAAGCGTAAGACTAAGACATTTGCGGTAGATGTGGATTACAGTAAGAACGCGCTAGCATCTGGTTATGAAGCAGGTAAGATAACTTTGTCACCAGAGACGGTAAGCGTCACCGGTGCAGCATCAGAAGTAAATAAGATCAAGAAGGTCGTTGTGAAACCGATCTTACCAAAGGGTATAAAAACAACCTTTGATCAAGAAGTTTTAGTGCAAGCTTTGGACAAAAATGGTAAAACTGTTAATGTAACGTTAGATCCACAGACTATTCATGTTAAGATCCCAATTAGTATGCCCAGTAAAGAAGTAAGTATTAATCTAACACAGAAGGGGAATTCGTCTAGTTCGGATTTCTCCTTTGAATCTGATGTGAAAACCATCAGAATCTATGGCACTCAAGACCAACTTGACGCCATCGATGATTCAATTGATGTGCCGATCGATGTATCTGATGTGACCCAAGATACCAAGAAAACGATTAATCTTACTGACGCATTAGGGAGTCAGGTAGAGGCGACTGACCCTGAGACGATAAACGTTAATATTAACGTTTCTGGCAGTGGAAGTACTGGCAATAATACTTCTGGCAATAGTAACAATACTAATTCTAATAATAACAATGGTTCTAATACCAACACTTCTAGTGGTGATAATAGTTCTTCAAATAGTAATAATGATTCAAATAACAATAACAATGAAAACAACGATGAAAATTAACGTTGGGGGTATTATTTATGACAAAATATTTTGGAACAGACGGAGTTAGAGGAATCGCTAATAAGGAATTGAGTCCGGAATTAGCTTTTAAATTAGGGCGTTCAGGAGGTTATGTATTAACACAACATTCTGAGAACGAAAATGCACATCCTCGCGTTTTAGTCGCTAGAGATACACGTATTTCAGGGCAAATGTTACAATCTAGCTTGATTGCTGGATTGCTATCAGTAGGTATCGAAGTGTTGAACTTGGATGTCATAACTACTCCAGCTGTTGCATATTTAGTACGTGCGGTTTCAGCTGATGCTGGTATTATGATTTCGGCATCACACAATCCTGCAGAAGATAATGGGATCAAGTTCTTTGGTTCAGATGGCTACAAGTTGCCAGATGACGTTGAGGATGAGATCGAAGAACTATTAGACGCCAAGGAAGATACTTTGCCAAGACCTTCAGCTGAAGGTTTAGGTAGTGTCTCTGATTATCCAGAAGGCGCACAAAAATACTTACAATTCTTGAAGCAGACTTTATCAGATGATCTTAGCGGTTTGAAGATCGTGCTCGATACTGCTAATGGTTCAACTAGTCGTTTAGCCAGTACATTATTCGCTGACTTGAATGTTGACTTCGAAATTATGGCTTCACATCCTGATGGAATCAACATCAACAAAAATGTCGGTTCGACACATCCAGAACAATTGGCTGAAAAAGTCAGAGAGTCAGACGCTGTCGCTGGTTTGGCTTTTGATGGAGATGGAGACCGTTGTATCGCTGTTGACGCTGACGGAAATATCGTTGACGGTGACAAGATCATGTATATCTTAGGTAAGTATTTGCATGATGGTGGTAGATTGAAGAAAGATACGATCGTTACTACGGTTATGAGTAACTTGGGATTATACAAGGCGATTGAAGCAAATGGCATGCATAGTGTACAAACAGCCGTGGGTGATCGTCATGTGGTGGAAGAAATTCGTGAGAACAACTACAATATCGGTGGCGAGCAATCTGGTCACGTCGTCTTATATGAGTATATGAATACTGGTGACGGTATGTTGACAGGTATCCACTTATTACATGTAATGAAAGAAACTGACAAGAGTCTTGCCGAATTAGGTGCACCGGTTAAGGTTTACCCACAGAAACTAGTTAATGTTCCTGTACATGACAAGGACAAGTGGAAGGAACATCAACCAATCCTTGATGTCATTAAGACAGTCGAAGATGAGATGGATGGTGATGGTCGTGTCCTCGTACGTCCTAGTGGTACACAAGCGCTATTACGTGTCATGTGTGAGGCTGCCACTGAAGAAAAAGTAAATGAATTTTGTGATCAAATCGTTGAAGTTGTTAAAACAGAAATGAACTAGTAAATGAAAAAACAGATCAGAGATAGCTCTGGTCTATTTTTTTCACATTCTTTTCATTTGTACCAATATTGGTATAAACCAACTGTACCAATTTGTTAATTTTTGTGAAAAATCAAAATAAAACCGTTGACAAAGTTCCAACATATTAGTATTCTAGGCTTTGTTCCTTAATTAAATGTCTAGCAAATAAGGCTAGACCAATATTTAAATAATGACTAGACCAATTATAAATGCGAGGTTTTAAAGATGTGTGGAATTGTTGGAGTTGTTGGAAATAGCGAAACAACGGATATTTTATTAAATGGATTAGAAAAACTTGAATATCGTGGATATGATTCTGCAGGTATTTATGTAAACAATCAAAAAGGAAAAGATTTTTTAATTAAAGAAGTCGGTAAGATCAGTGAACTAGAAAAGGCAGTATCATCTAACGTCCAAGGATTAACTGGTATTGGACATACACGTTGGGCCACTCATGGACCTGCAACTATCGATAATGCTCATCCCCATTTTTCAGCTGATAATAGATTTTACTTAGTCCACAATGGTGTGATTACAAATTATCAAGAACTCAAAGAAAAATATCTACAAGGTGTAGATTTCAAGAGCCAAACTGATACAGAAGTAGCGGTTCAATTAGTTGGACATTTTGCTCAAGAAGGTTTGAATGCTGAAGACGCATTTAGAAAAGCACTAGGTATGATCGAAGGGTCATACGCTTTTGCGATGGTCGACAAAGAAGAACCTGACAAGATTTTTGTTGCTAAGAACAAGAGCCCATTGTTGATCGGCTTGGGTACTGACTTCAATGTTATTTGTTCAGATGCCATGGCAATGCTCGACTACACTCATGAATTCGTTGAAATTCATGATGGTGAAGTAGTTATTCTTGAAAAGACTAACGTATCTATCAGTAAGATCGATGGTACACCCGTCAAACGTGGTTCATACATGGTCAATATTGATGCAAATGATATTTCAAAGGGTCCTTATGACCACTATATGTTGAAGGAAATCGATGAACAACCTAGTGTTATGCGTCGTATTTCTAAGAACTATGTCAATCAAGATGGCTCTATCAATGTTGATCCTGAAATGTTGAAGGAAATCAACAATGCCGACCGTTTGTACATCATCGCCGCTGGGACTAGTTATCACGCTGGATTAGTCGGTAAAAATATTTTTGAAACTTTGTCAGATGTCCCAGTAGATGTTGAATTGGGTAGTGAGTTTGGTTATCATATGCCAAAACTCTCAAAGCATCCATTCTTTATCTTCTTATCACAAAGTGGTGAGACGGCTGACAGTCGTCAAGTATTGGTTAAGATCAATGATATGAACTTGCCAAGTTTGACGATGACTAACGTTGCCAACTCGACTCTTTCACGTGAATCAACTTATACAATGGAATTGCTGGCTGGTCCAGAAATCGCCGTTGCCTCTACCAAGTCATATACATCACAAATTGCTGTTGAAGCTGTCCTAGCTAAGGCTCTAGGTGAATTAAAAGGAGTTCAAGCAGCGAAGGACTTAGACTTAAGAGAGCAACTAGCTATTGCCGCAAATGGCATTCAAACGATTGTAGACGAAAAAGACTACATCAAACAATTGAGCGCAGACTATTTGGATGGTCAAGATCACGCCTTCTATATCGGACGTGGAATCGATTATGCATTGTCACTTGAAGCAGCGTTGAAGTTGAAGGAGATTTCTTATATTCATGCTGAAGGTTTCGCCGCCGGTGAGTTGAAACACGGAACTATCGCCTTGATCGAAGATGGCACGCCTGTCTTCGCATATATCAACGATGGTGTTGGCGCTAGTCATACTCGTGGTAATATTCAAGAAGTTAAAGCTCGTGGGGCACACGTGTTAGTGATCGCTAACGAAAAATATGCTGAATCAGATGATCAAATCGTGATTCCTGAGATCGACGAGATGATCTCTCCAATCGTCAGCGTGGTACCCGCACAATTATTCTCATACTACGCTAGTTTAGCTCGTGGCAATGACGTTGATAAGCCACGTAACCTTGCGAAAAGCGTTACAGTAGAGTAAGGTACAAAATATATATAAAGAAAATAGTCTCTATATAGGGACTATTTTTTTGTTTTCAAGTATTAAAAAAATGATATGTGGTGATATTTAATGAATGGTAAAAAACTTAGCCTTTTTTCAACTGTGATGTTTGGTCTCAGTGCGATCATTGGATCCGGTTGGATGTTTGGATCTAGTCAGGCAGCAAAGATCGCTGGTCCTGCGGCAATCGTTGCTTGGATCATTGGTGCAATATTGGTGGCAATGATCGCGATGGTATACGTTGAAATAGGGACGATGTTCCCTGAAGATGGCGCGATGAGCCGTTTTACGATGTATACACACGGATCCTTCTTGGGACATATCTCTTCATGGGCTAATTGGTTATCATTATTGGCGATATTGCCTATTGAAGCAGTGGCCTCAACGCAATACATGAGCACTTGGCCTTGGAAATGGGCACAGTGGACACATGGGTTAATGTCGCATGGAGAGTTATCGACTCAAGGCTTGATGATGGCGACGCTATTGATTTTTGTTTTCACCTTGATAAATTATTGGTCAGTCACGATCATGGCTAGATTTAATAATTTGATTTCGATCTTCAAACTTTTCGTTCCTATAATCACGATGATCGTATTGATATCAGCACATTTTGATGTCGCCAATATGGGGTCCAATCTGAATGAATTCATGCCTAACGGTACCTCATCTATTTTTATTGCGATCGGTAGTGCGGGGATTATTTATTCATACGTTGCATTTCAAACGGTTATTAATTTGGGAAATGACATCGTTAAACCGGCGATCAATATTAGACGAGGAATCATTTTATCGCTATTTATCAGCGCCCTGATCTATATTTCATTGCAGATCGTTTTTATCGGTTCTTTGCCAGCATCGATCGTCAATGCCGGTTGGACCAATATTAACTTTGATTCACCGTTCGCTAACTTAGCTATTTTATTGAATGTATACTGGTTATCAACTTTGATTTACTTCACGGCTTTTATTTCACCAGTCGGAAGTGGTATCGCCTTTTCAGCCTCAGCTAGTAAGTCGCTGTCTTCGATGCCTAAAAATCGTCATTTACCCAAGATTCTTGGTTGGACTAACAACAAGTACAATGCCCCTCGAGTTGCTTTGGCAGTTGATTTTGTAGTGAGTTTTTTGTTGATATTGATGTTCAAGAACTGGGCACTTTTGTCGAGAGTAGTGGCAGCCTCTACTTTGATCTCATTATTGACGGGACCAGTAGTTGCTGGCAGTTTACGTAAGATGGGGCCTGACTTTAAGCGACCAGCCAAGATACGCGGGATGAAGTATCTGGCTCCAGTTGTCTTTGACTTGATCAGCTTAGCGATTTATTGGTCGATGTTTCCGACAACAGTCCAAGTTATCGTGATCATCATTGTCGGATTACCGATTTATTTTATTTACGATTATCAGCGTGGTTTCAAAGAATTCAAACAGAAGATATACGCCAGTCTGTGGATGATCGTCCATTTGGTAGGATTATCAGTTATTTCATGGGTCGGTAGTAATAATTTTGGTGGTTTGGATTTGATAAAATATCCTTGGGATTTCCTCGTGATCATTGTGTTCTCAACCGTCATGTACTATTGGGGATTGAGTTCTTGTTATCATTCTGTATACTTTGATGATGCGAAGAAACTAAATTCAATGGTTAACTGGGATGACAAGGGAAATGCATAAAAAAATAAAAAGTAACATCAAGTGGTTTTGGGGCGTAGTGATATTGATCGAATTAATATTATTTTATAGCTCCTCCATGACGTACGAGCAACAGACTTCAGTTCCGTTCCTAGAACGTGTATTGGGACAGGATAATAAGCCCCTATATAATTTTTTAAGCCAATTCAGTTTTAATTATGGTGGTAAAACGCAGTCGATCGAAAATGACGGATATTTTCATTTCGTGGAGTTTTTTATCCGAAAAGGCGCACATTTTAGTATTTATCTTATCTTGGGATTGTTCTTGTGTTTAGCGGTTTATAATTATTTAAGTAAAAATAAATTACTAATTATTTTTATCCCGTGGATGGTCACGACGGGATTAGCAGCTTTTGACGAGTTTCATCAAGGTTTGACAGGCGGGAGAACGCCCTCTGTGACTGATGTGATATTAGATAGTGCCGGTGCGCTGACTGGTATTTTGATCCTACAGTTGATCCTGTGGTTGATCGATCGTTTCAAAGTAGACGAGTTGTAAATAGTAAGACCTGATATTTTATTTATTGAATATCAGGTCTTATTATTTTTGTCATGAATAAACAATATATTCGTTTAAAATCAAACGATATTTCTTCTTATGATATATCAAATGGAAATCTTAATTAATGGGGTATTGTTATGCAAAAGAATAAGATTGTATTATCTAAGAATGGCAAAAAACTACTGATCGTTACTAGTGCGGTAGTGACTATGGGAATTGGTATTTCAATGAAGGATGAACTACAAGTAAAGGCCGATACGAATGGTGACGCAACGACGGCATCTACTGGTACGACAGCTAGTTCAGATAGTTCTGGCTCTACGAGTACACCGCATACTTCAAGTGCTACGAATACATCAGACGCTACTAATTCAGATACAACAGTAACTAGTACCGCAAGTACTACGAATGATTCCAAGACGGTAGCAACGAGTGGTGATACTAGTGCACCTACTACTAATAGCGAAAGTGCAGCGCCTAATTCAAGCGATGGTTCAATTGACAATACGACTGACTCTTCCAATAAACTAACCGCGATAGCTCCAGCAACGACAGCTGCCACTACCAAGACCGATTCTGAACCGGTTACGACGGAAGATACGGCCGTGGTCCCCAAAACTGCTTCTATTGCCACGAGTGCAGAAACTCCTACTCCAGCAAGTGCCACCACGACATCCGCTATACCGGTCGCAGATAGTACCGTTTCGCCAACCACCGTTCCCGTACAGACACCTACGGTCCCAGCACCCGTTGTGCCCACACCGAAAGTTGCATCTAATGCTAGTGATTTTACTTGGGATACGGATGACACTACTTCCAGTGCCACAGTCACAGGTTTAAATGGTGATTACAGTCAAATAAATATTCCTTCAACAGTTGATTTGAATGAAAAGACGTACGATGTTACTGCCATCGGCAAGTATGCTTTTTGGTCGAATGAGAATATCACCGACGTCACTATCAATAATGGTTTGACTGATATTGGTGAAGGAGCTTTTGCCTACGATAAGAATCTAAGTACGGTTGATATGTCGAATAACAAGACCTTGACCACGATTGATAAATTAGCCTTTGCTACAAACAACTTAAAAAGTGTCGTCTTACCTGATTCAGTAACCACGATTGGAGATCAAGCCTTTTTTGCCAACGAGTCGTTAGCTAAGGTTAAACTATCTAGTAACTTGCAGTCTATTGGATATCAGTCATTTGTTTATGACGGGGCTTTAAATTCAATAGATTTTCCTGCTAGTCTCAAGACAATCGGTGATGAAGCTTTTTCATCAGCCATTAATTTACAAACCGTTAACTTTGCTGATAACAGTCAATTAGAGACAATCGGAGACTGTGCTTTCGCCTACAATTCATCGCTAGAAGCATTAGTTTTACCAGAAAGTTTACAAAAAATCGGGGCTTATGCGTTTGTTTCGAATACAAAATTATCATCGGTTAAATTGGCTTCAGGATTGGTGACGATTGGTAATGACGCGTTTTTATATGACAACAATTTGACTAATGTTGATATGTCCGGAGCTACTAGTTTGTCTACCATCGGTGAGGGAGCATTTGAATATTCTGATGTAACTGGAAACGTGATTATTCCTACTTCAGTCACTAGTGTTGGAGATCAGGCCTTTGCGGGTGACAATATTATCGGAGTTCAGTTTGGCAACAATGTGCAGAGTATCGGTGCTTCTGCCTTCGCTTATAATCGAATTATAGGTACTATCACTATTCCAGCTTCAATCACCTCAATTGGTACTGATGCCTTTCTTGGCAATCAAATTGAAGCGCTAGTGTTTGAAGTTAACAAAACCAACATTCAAGATGAAGCATTCAAATATAATCGTATTACAAAAATTTATGCACCGACATTTACTTATTTAGGGGAGATTGCTTCGAATCAATCTGCTAATATCTTTACTGACTCAGCTCACAATAGTATCTCTGATTTATTTACTTTGAATCTTAACGGTGAGACTGAAAAAAACTTGAATATCGCTGATGTGACGAACGGTGTAACTTATTCTACGACTGATGGCTTATTCACCATTCCTTCAGGCACAGATAATTTTTCATTTGATTGGACGATGGACAATGGGTACGATGGTCGCTATTTTGTAGATTTAAGTAATCCTGACATCAAAGCCATCAGTACCCAGATCGCTGCTGGTTCGACTTGGGAGCCTAAGGATAACTTCGTGAGCGTGCAGACGTCGACTGGTGTTAATACAGATTTGACCGATGTTGCTGTACAAGTTCAAGCTCCAAATGGGGATGTCGTTAATACTGTTGATACATCCAAAGCGGGAGATTATAAGGTTACTTATAGTTACGGTAATGACAGCGCGTCTGTAACGGTTTCGGTATTCAAAACCGACGGCACATATACTTTGAGTGGCACCTCTTCTAATAGTTACACTGGTTCTAACCAGACTGTTGACCCTTCAAATTACAAACTAGTTTTGTCTGATGGAACGGTTTATAAATTGCAAAATGGTGACGTTGCTATTGCGGGTTCGGCGCAAAATGCTGGTAGTTATAAGCTAGAATTGACCCAACAAGGGATCGATCATTTGAGCAATATTTACAATTGGACTGACAAGGATAGTAATGCCACATTCACTATTAATAAGGCGGCAATCACTATTACTGCCAATAATGCTTCAAAGGTGGCTGGTGCAACTGATCCCGAATTAACTGTAACGGTAACTGCTCCGAGCGGATTATTAAATTACGATGATCTCAAATATACGGTGGATCGTGTCGCAGGTGAACAAGTCGGGAAGTATGCAGTGAATATCAATATTGATTCCACCGCTAATCCCAATTATGATGTTACGGTCGTACCTGGAACGTTGGATATTTTACCAGCCCAGTTGAGCTTAACAGGAAGTGATTATTCGATGTACGTCGGTGATCCTAAACCGACGGTTGATGATTTCAAGGCGAGTGCGACTGATGAAAACGGCCAAGCTGAAGCGGTCAATGTCGATTTAAGTAAAGCTGATTGGATGGTGGTCGGTGACTATCAGGTGGTTTTAAGCACACCTGATGATCAGAGCCGAACCGTGAGGTTACATGTGTTACCTAAAGCCTTAGGTGGTAATAACAATGGTTCGACAGATCCAGCCACACCAACGGATCCGGTAGATCCAGTAGATCCAGAAACTCCAACTCAACCAGCAGATCCGACGGATCCAGTAACGCCAGATGACCCAGCGGACCCAGCGGACCCAGCGGACCCAGCGGACCCAGCGGACCCAGCGGACCCAGCGGACCCAGCGGACCCAGCGGACCC
>NZ_BAAJOA010000007.1:0-19026 GCF_057541095.1 Companilactobacillus sp. y65-5 | reverse complement strand
AGCGGATCCAGTAGATCCAACAGATCCAACAGACCCTCCAGTAGACCCGGTAGATCCAACGGCACCGAATGATCCAAGCAATATAGCAGATCCGGCGGATCCATCGAGACCGATCACGTCAGCCAATTCCCCTGAAAATAACTTCAAAAATCCAGCAGAAAGAATTCGTATGGCATCTAAAAACAGTTCATCAAATATGAAGGAATCAAATGTACTAGTCTTGTCGAGCGGTCGAAGCGTGAATATGCCAGTTAGTTATTCACAAGGGCATCAAAAATTACCTCAGACTGGATCTGACAGCAATAAGACATTCACGATTTCAGGTATACTTCTATTGTTGTTGGCTTTGTTAGGAATCGACGTCAAAAAAAAGAATAATTGATTTGTGAGCGGTAGTTAATTGAGTGTAAGACATTGAAATGACGGGCGTAGTTTGATATTATATTATCTGGTTTACAATTATTAACGAAAGAAGGAAGCAGAAATGTCAGGACACTCAAAATGGCATAACATCCAGGGTAGAAAAAACGCTCAAGATGCTAAACGTGGCAAAATTTTCCAAAAAATATCACGTGAATTATTTATGGCAGCAAAATCGGGTGGTGCCGATCCGGACAGTAATGCTGCTCTTCGTTTAATAGTAGATAAAGCTCGTGCAGCTAACATGCCTAAAGATAATATCAAGCGTGCCTTGGATAAGGCCGAAGGTGGCAGTGATGAACATTATGATGAAGTTACATACGAAGGCTATGCTCCGGGTGGAGTTGCAGTTTTAGTTGAAGCTTTAACAGATAACAAGAACAGAACTGCCTCTGCCGTACGTGTTGCGTTTACTCGTAACGGGGGTAGCTTGGGTTCAAGTGGTTCAGTTGCTTATATGTTTGATCGTAAGGGTTACATTGTATTGGACCGTACAAAGAATACACAAGATGAAGATGAAGTTCTTTTGGACATCATGGATCTTGGTGCGGACGATTTACAAACTTCAGAAGATGCTTTTGAAATCTATACAGAAGCCAAAGAATTCGCTAAGGTTCGTGATGGACTAACTGAAAATGGTTATCAAATTGCTAATGCTGAATTAACAATGATTCCTCAAAACACAACACCAGTTCCTGAAGATAAACAAGAACAATTTGAACGCATGATCGATCAACTTGAAGACGATGATGATGTTTCAGAAGTTTATACAGCAGCAGCTGATGACGATGATGAATAATCAAGAATAACTTTGATCGCAGACTTAAAAGTTTGCGGTCTTTTTTTTACGTAATTTTTAGTTGTAAGGAGGGAGAGAATATGACGACTGAAACAATGGCCAGTACCTTGCTATGTGATGCTTGTAGTAGCAAAGCATCTGATATTTATTTTTTTCCAAAAGAAAATACGTATTTGGTGGAAGCTCGTAATGACAATGGAAGATATAAAATTGCCGATTTTACACAAGACGAGACACTCGCTATTATTAATTTTTTCAAATTTAACGGCGGGTTAGATGTTTCAGAAAGACGACGTCCACAAAAAGGTTCATTTCATTTTACTTTTCAAAATCATCGGATTAATATACGAATTTCGGCGGTCGGAGATTTTAGGAATCGAGAGTCGATGGTGATTCGTTTAATTTATCCACAGGAGTTGAATTCTGAGATCGATCAGGATGTCCTGACCGAATTATTTCCGATTGCTAGACGCAATGGCATGATGATCTTTGCTGGACCGATGGGTTCGGGTAAAACCTCACTGATGTATGCACTCGGCCGCAATCTAGCGATGAATAAGACCGTTATGTGTATTGAAGATCCGATTGAAATTTCAGAAGAAAAGTTTTTACAACTACAAGTCAATGAAAACTCTGGGATGAATTATGAAGAATTGATCAAGGCTAGTTTACGCCATCGTCCAGAAGTATTGATCATTGGAGAGATTCGTGACAGTCGAACAGCGCAACAGGCCATGCAGGCGGCATTGTGTGGTTATACCGTGATGACTACGATTCATGGGAAGTCGAAGTATTCGGTGATCCAAAGATTAAAACAATTCGGTATCGATGATTTGGATATTTTGAATGCTGTTAATTTGATTTCATATCAAAGACTGATTCCGCTGATCGACAATAGTATGGAATTATTTATTGATTTGATCGATACGATCGATATTGAGCAATTTATCAATAATAACAAGATGGATAATAATTGGAGACGGATGATTCAGAATACATTTGAAAATGGTTTTATCAACGAGGATATATATCATGAGTATCTTTATGGATAAGAAAATTAAAACTAGCCAACAGGCCGAATATTTACTAATGTTAAGTCGACTGACGACTAATGGTTATACCATCAATCAGGCTATGAATTGTCTGAAGATGTTAGATCAGAAAGATGGCGTATTTAGTAAGATATACCAAGACTTACAAAAGGGTGAAATGATATCCTACGCCATGAGGTATCTAGACTTGCCACCAGTGATCAACAATCAATTGATGATCGCACAGAATAACGGTGGTTTAAATCAGACTTTGTTTCAAAGCGGCAAAATTTTACAAAACAAAGCGAATCAAAAAGCCAAGCTAATGGATCTGTTGGCGTACCCAATGTTTATCATGGCATTCTTGATATTCATGCTAATTGGGATGAAAATTTATATTATTCCACAACTGGATTTAAGTAATGATAGTAATTTAATAAATATTTTCATCATGGTTATCTTTGGACTCTTAATAATTTCAACTTCAGGTATATTATTTTTCATTAATTGGTTAAATAAAATATCCGAATACCAACGGGCGATAACGTTAAACCGATTACCCGTTTTCGGAAAGGTATATGCTAGTTTTTATCATTTTGTAATTTTGCAGGGACTAGGTATGCAAGTTGCAAGTGGAATGAATTTACATGACATTTGTATGAGTAGTCAGTTGTTTGAAAAAGGCTCAATTCAGGCTGTTTTGGCTTATAAACTCAGCTTCGGAATGACTAATGGTCAGAATATTTTTGCGCTGATCGACAACGAGTCATTGTTACCGAATGAACTTAGAATGATACTCAAATCTGGTGGGAATAGCAGTGATATAGCTCGAGATTTAAATTTAATGTCTGAGCTAAAGTTTGAAGAAACACAAAGAAGATTAAAAAAAATATTGAACTGGGTGCAACCGGTCTTGTTCGGAGTGATTGCAATCATCATCTTGATCACCTACCTGACCGTATTGTTGCCAGTTTACTCAACAATGAGAGGACTTACTTAAAAATGAAAAAAGTAATAAAGAAGACAAAAAAGGCTTTTACACTGATTGAAATGGTGATCGTATTATTTATAATTTCGTTGTTATTACTAGTGATGGTGCCAAACTTGGCTTCACAGAGAAAAGACGCAAACGTCAGAGTCAATGAGGCGTTTCAAACAACCTTGCAGACGCAAGTTGAAATGTATGAGTCAAATAAAAATGTCGCACCAACATGGCATGAGTTAAGGGCTGACAAGTATATTAGTGACAAACAATTCAATAGGGCCGATGCTAATTATGAAATCGTTAAATCAAATTCTGATAGCAATGCGACATATCAAGTTGTTCTTAAAAAAGACGCTCCGAAGGCGTAGTAAGGCTTTCACGTTGATTGAATCTGTCATCTCATTAACGATTTTTTGTTCACTGATTACAATATCCATTCATGGTTTAAAAAATTATCAACAAGTGATCGAAGAGAAGCAAATTATTGGTCAATTTAAAATGAATTGGCGCAATATGTTGAACTATTCGTATCTCAATAAAAGAGAATCAAAATTTATTTATAATTACGATGCGAATAGTATTACTTTTAGAGATGCTCATAATCGAAATAGATTTTATCATCGGCTTCAATTACCATTAACGCTAAAAAGTTCTAGAGGTCGTGACATGATTATCTCTGTGAGTGATAAGGGTACGACGAGTCCTAATAAGATCCAATTCCAATCATCTTTAACTAATAAGTCATATTTATATACGATTCAAATGATGTGGGGAGAATTAATTGAAAAATAAGTCGGGGTTTATTTTATTGGAATCGATGATGGGATTGGCTATTTCAATCATGATTATTTACTCGCTGTCATACTGTGTTATTGAACAATTCAAATTGATCGATAACTGGGAGATCAGAACGAGCGCACACAAGTTTATGTCATTACATTCTAAATTTGATAATGCGCCAGACAGCATGCATGTTGATGGTAGGGAATACAGGTTTAAAAAAACAGAAAATAGAATAATGGTTGAAGTTGATGGGAAAATATTTTATGCACAAGTCTCGCCGTGAGGGTTTGATGTTGTATGAAGTCGTGATTGCATTGCTAGTGACGGTTATAACGTTAGGCATCTTACAGCAATCTTTACAGATCGCCAGCAAAGTTCAATCAAATGCCAGAAGCGAAGCTTTGTCATGGCATATATCTAACGAAAAAATACAAGATTTATTTTTACAATCTAAAGTCTTAAAAATAGATGATAGACAAATAGTCTTTGAAGTTAACGAAAACAAGGCTTACTCCTTGGAAGCTTATAAAGATGAGACTATCTTACGAATGACAGGTGCTGATGATGGCGGACACATGCCAGTGCTAACTAATCTAACCAAAATCCGTTTTAAACGACTGCAAAATATTTACATAATTACTACAACAGATAAATCTAACCGAAAGTCCGAGATGTATTTGATCAATGAACCTGATGAACAATAAACCCAGGGATGGTACGATTATCCTCAACGCAGTTATGATTTTATCTATTGCCATTTTAGTGATAGGATTTAGTAATGCTTATTTCGATAGGCAAGTACGAAACTATCAAAAACTTGATGAGAAATATCGGCAAGAAATTATTAATAATACTGAATATACTAATGTAAGATTTATAGAAGTGTGATGAACCCTTGAATTAAATCGCTTACAACGGTAATATTTTAGTATGTTATTAAAGAGGTAAAATATGGCAGAAGAGAATATGCAAAAGTACTATGATCTATTAGATCAAGCTACCGCTTTACTAAAGAAATCGCTCGGCACTAGTAACTTAGATGCACTATCTGAGAATTTGACTAATATCGCTGAGGGTAATGTATATGTAGAAAACGGTGCTCCTGACAAGGACACGGTTGAACAATTAGAGAAGCTATATAAAGAACTCAAACAATTACGCTTGACTCAGGCACAGTTGAAGCAAGCAATCACAGTAAATATCATCAAAAACCAAAAAGTTGATAAGTCTGAAGTAAACAAATTGATGACGCCTGATACAATAGGTTTGATCACTAGTTTGATTGCATTCGAAATCTTACATTCTGAAGGTAAGAACAAATTGAATTTGATCGATCCAGTCGTTGGTACTGGTAATTTGTTAGTGGAATTCATTCAACAATTACAACAAGCCGGTGATTTTCAGATCAATGCAGCCGCCATCGACAATGATGACAGCTTAGTTGCTATGTCTAAGGCATTCAGTGAGGTCATGAATATCAATCTTGATGCATATCATCAAGACGGTATCTCTGAGTGGGAAGTCACTGATATCGATATGGCAATAGCTGACTTACCAGTTGGCTATTATCCAATCGATGACAATGCAGCTAAATTCAAAACTAAATCAGAAGATGGACATTCGTATGCTCATCATCTGTTGATCGAGCAGACTATGAATAATTTGAATGACGGTGGTGTCGGTATCTTCATTGTTCCGTCGCAAATCTTCCAGACAGATCAAGCTAAGAAATTATCCGAGTGGATGGTCTCAAGCGTGTATCTACAAGCTGTGTTAGATTTGCCTTCGAATCTTTTTGCCTCCAAAGAAGCACAAAAGGCCGTTGTCGTGTTACAAAAGCATGGTGGCAATTCTAAGCAAGCGGACAATGTTTTAATGGGTACTATCCCAGATACGAATGAACCAAAGTTATTTGAAGGATTCAAAGATCAATTACAAGATTGGGCAAGAAACAACTTTAAAGGTTAGGTGAATAGTATATGTCAAAGATCATTGCAGTTAATTCAGGTAGTTCAACTTTGAAATGGAAGCTTTATTCATATCCAGAGGAAAATGTTATCGCCAAGGGTATGGTAGATCGTTTGGGTCTATCAGATTCAGTGTTTGAAGTTAAATATAACGGTGAAAAATTCAGCAAAATTGGCGATATTCCTGATCATATTACTGCTGTTAATAAGATGCTAAAGAAACTTCTCGAAATGAAGATCATCAATAGCTATGATGAAATCACTGGTATCGGTCATCGTGTCGTTGCTGGTGGTAATATTTTCCAAGACTCAGCTGTTGTGGATACAAAAGTTATCCAAGAAATAAAAGACTTAGCTGAGTTCGCTCCACTCCACAATCCTGGACAAGCCGCAGGTATTGAAGCGTTTAAAGAGATCCTTCCAGATGTTCCACAGGTAGCAGTATTTGATACATCATTCCATCAATCAATGGATCCAGTTAATTATCTATACAGCTTGCCATATGAATACTATGAAAAATACGGTGTTCGTAAATTTGGTGCGCACGGAACTAGTCATCGTTATGTTTCTAAGGCTGCCGCTGACTTCTTAGGTAAGCCACTTGAGGACTTGAAGATTATTTCTGCTCACTTAGGTAGTGGCGCATCTATCGATGCTATCAAAGGTGGCAAGTCAATTGATACATCAATGGGCTTCACACCACTTGCAGGTATTACTATGAGTACACGTTCTGGTGACATTGATGCCTCATTAGTAGCTTACTTAATGCAAAAGCTCAAGATCACTGACGTTCAAGATATGATCGATATTTTGAATAACAAATCAGGACTATTAGGTATTTCAGGAGTTTCACCGGACATGCGTGACTTGATCGCCACAAAAGAAGACAACAAACGTTCTGACTTGGCAATCAAGATTTTTGTTAACCGTATCGTTAAGTATATCGGTTCATACATTGCACTATTAGGTGGAACTGATGTCCTATTATTTACAGCTGGTATGGGTGAGAACAACCCATGGATTCGTGAATTGATTTCTAACAACTTTAATTACATGGGTGTTAAGATTGATAAAGATGCTAATGAAAACGGTAAGTGCATACGTAAAATTAGCACTGACGACTCATCAGTGACTGTATTAGTTGTACCAACAGACGAAGAATTAATGATCGTTCGTGATGTCGTTAGATTAACTAAATAATTACTAAAAACTGGGATAAGAGTTACAATTATCCCAGTTTTTTGATTAATAAGAATTTGATATTTTATAACAAATTATCAAAAAATAAATTATATTTTTATCAATTCTTAGCTATATGGTGTAGAAAACCTTTACATTGGTTCGTAAACTAGCTATATTTAAGTTGTAGGGAGTAACAATTTGATCGGAGGTCATGATATGACGAAGAAAGCTTATATGATTGGTACAGGTATTGGTAATTTAGCTGCTGGTATTTATTTGATCCGTGACGGTGGATTCAAGGGCGATCAGATTACTATGATGGGTCTTGAGACACACGGTGCTAATGATGGCGCAGCTGTTTCAACATACGAAAATGAATATAGTAATCAAGCTTTGTCTAATAACAAAGGTTTCTTGGCTAAAGGTGGTCGAATGCTCAATGAAGAGACATTCGAAAACCTTTGGGATGTCTTACGTTCAGTGCCATCTTTAGACAATCCGGGTCAGACAGTTACAGACGATATTCTGAATTTTGATCACGCACACCCAACACATGATGTTGGCCGCTTGATCGACCACAACGGTCCGCGTGTTAAAAACAACAAAGACAATTACCGACATATGCAATTCAACAACAAAGATAGAATGCTGTTGACGAAGCTAATGATGATGCCTGAAAAGGACGAAGAACGTTTGAATAACGTCAGCATAGCTGAATATTTTGCAAGTAGTCCACATTTCTTCACGACTAACTTTTGGTTCATGTGGCAAAGTACGTTTGCATTCAAACGTGCTAGTTCAGCAGTGGAATTGCGTCGTTACATGAATCGTATGATTCTTGAATTTACACGTATCAATACACTCGAAGGTGTTACTAGATCACCATACAATCAATACGAAAGCATTATCTTGCCTATGCGCAAGTATCTAGAAGAACGTGACGTAACCTTTATCAATAATCGTAAAGTCACTGATTTGGAATTCAAAGATACTCCATTGCAAGATGATATTATCGTAACTGGATTGAAGTATGTGGATTTGGATGATGACACCGAAGGTCATTTGGACATTGATGAGAATGACTTAGTATTCGATACGAACGGTTCGATCACTGATAGTTCATCGATCGGTGATTACGATACGCCGATAACTGAGAAGGAAGAATACGCTCCAAGTGCCATGTTGTGGAAGAAAGCTGCTGAGAAATTCTACTCACTAGGTAATCCAGACAAGTTCTTTGGTGATCGTACTCAAAGCGAGTGGCTCAGCTTCACTGTTACAACAAGTGATCATTTCTTGCTGAATGAGATTTCTCGTATCACCCAACAGGAACCAGGTAATGCCTTGAATACTTGGATCGATAGTACATCATTGATGTCACTAGTTATTCATCATCAACCACATTTTAAGGCTCAAAAACCTAATGAAACGACGTTCTGGGGTTATTTCATGTATCCACGTCGCAATGGTGACTATGTTCAAAAACCAATCATTGAGATGACAGGTAAAGAAATGCTTCAAGAATTACTAGGTCATTTGGCTGAAGTTGATCCTAGCCGAGACAATATCAAGAATCATACACAAGAAATCATGGATAGTATCGTCAACGTGATTCCGGTATATCTTCCATATGCCAGTGCAATGTTCAACCAAAGAGCCGTGGGAGATCGTCCAGATGTAGTACCAAAGCATAGCAAGAACTTGGCATTTATTAGTCAATTTTGTGAGCAACCATTTGACATGGTCTTTACAGAACAATATTCATTCAGAGCAGCTCAAAGAGCAGTTTATACGTTGCTAGGAATACCTTTGACTGAGATGACGCCAATGCATCATTATGAAAAAGATCCAAAAGTTATGGCAAAAGCTGCCAAAACTATGTTCAGATAGGATTCACTATCGTTTTAATAAAATAATCAATACTTGATTAAAGTTTGTGAAAAAAAGCTTAGATATCTATGACTATTCGTTGTAATATCTTGGCTTTTTTTAAGGAAAAAATTCAAAATGGTAAAATTCAAATCCTTGTAAATACAGGTGTTCAGGCAGAGTGAACATTATTATATTTTGTAATAATAAGTTCAATAACTAGTTGATGTTTTATAAATAAAATGACAACGAATTTATTGACGAGGATCAATTTCTTCTGATAAGGTCAAAATGTGATTTTAAAAGGTAAAAAATACTTTTTTATCAAAACTGGTAGATTCGGTAGTAAACTAACAAAGACCGTTGATATTTCAATCAGTTGTCAAGTATTAAATCAAAAAAATCTTTAAAACTTGAAAAACATGGCAGAAAAACATTCAAAAAATTTCTTTTAATTCAGTGTATAATGATTTTTCCAAAAAAGGCACTTGACAAACAATAATTTCACGGAATAAAACATTATTTAGTCTTTTTTTAATAAAATAAATAAAATTATCTAAAAAGGCTGAGAACGCTTGCAATTCGTGTTATATTAAGTTATATTTCATGTGTAAGTTAATGTGAAATGTTGAACAAAAGGGGGCTGGTGAATGGCGAATTTCCATATTGTGACAAATAATCCAATGGTTAAAGACAAGTACCCAGAATTCACGGATCTCGATGAGACTTTGAGCGTGGGTGGCGTTTTTAAACAAGGTAGGGATGCCATACATTTAGGCGCCAATTTAATAAATCACCCGCTTGCAGGCAGTATCAAACCTAATCAGAGTCCATATAAGAGTTTGGTTTTAAGCAATCGAGAAGGCGATCTAGATATGTTTTCGTTGCAATTGATTGAAGGTGCGATTCAAGTCTTGAAAAAATTCCCACCGCGATATCAAAAATACGAAGATAGTGTTTTAACAGATTTTCAAGTTATCGATTTAGACTTACTAGATTCGGCAATTGATAGTTTACCTTACGAATATCATGAATGATGGGCTTTGAAATTGTTTTTGAGTACGAAAGGAGAAGCTTTATGTCCGAGTTATATGATCTTTTGATTATCGGTGCTGGTCCTGGTGGATTGGCCGCTGGTATTTATGGAAGCCGTGCCAAACTTAAAACAGCAATCCTAGATAAGAATGCTGTTCCCGGTGGTCAAGCTGCAACTACTGAAGAGATGGAAAACTATCCTGGATTCTTTGATGGTGCAACTGGTCCCGGAATCATGAAGAGTTTTGCAGATCATGCAAAATCATTTGGTACAGAATTTCTCAGAGGTACAGTTGATGAAGTAGACTTATCAGGCCCTGTTAAGAAAGTACACACACAACAAGGTGATGTCTACGAATCAAAAGTTGTAATCCTATCACCAGGTGCTACTCCAAGAAAAATCAACGTTAAAGGTGAAGCAGAACTACGAGGCAAAGGTGTAAGTTACTGTGCCACATGTGATGCCGACTTCTTCGTTGATTTGGATGTTGTAGTAGTTGGTAACGGAGATGCCGCAATCGAAGAGGCAATGTACTTAACTAAGTTTGCTGAAACGGTAACGGTTATTGTAATTCACGAAGAGGGCAACCTCGACTGTAACAAGGCCAGTGCTGAAAAAGCTATGAAGAATCCTAAATTGAAATGGGTTTGGAATTCAACAGTTGAAGAAATTGCTGGTGACGGATTAGTTGATAAAGTAGTTCTTAAAAATATCAATACCGGTGAATTATCTGATCTTGAAACAAATGGTGTATTCATCTTTGTTGGTACAGAACCACATACTAACTTCCTTAAAGGAAAAGTTGATTTAGATGATCGTGGATACTTGCTTGCAAACGACATGATGGAGACAAACGTGCCGGGTGTATACGGCGTTGGTGACGCGAGAGTTAAGTATTTGCGTCAAGTAGTAACTGCCGCAGCGGATGGTGCTATTGCTGCATCAGCTGCAGAGAAGTATCTATCTGAATTAGAAACACTTCAGAATGATGTCTTAGATGTCAGCAAAGAAAAACCTGTTGTCTTAGCATTCTGGGCACCTCAAATTTCAGAAAGTATTGATTCGATCGCTACAGTAGAACAAGTTGTTGATAAGAAAGATGACGCTGTAGGCTTGGTTAAATTAGATACTTATCGTGCTAAGAAGACAGCCACACAATATAAAGTTAAAGATATACCAACGATTGTTCTGTTTAAGGATGGTCAAGATGTCGATCGCCTTGAAGGCGCAGAGAATATCACTTCAAAAGCCGTTGAAGAGTTATTAGATTAAAAAATAGATCCAATTATTAAACCACTGAAGGGAGGTGAGAAAAATGATGGAGCGTCTCACAAAAGAAAATTTTGAAGAAAAAGTTCAAAATACAAAAGGCGTAGTAATGGTCGATTTCTACGGACCAAAATGTGTACCATGTATGGCATTGATGCCAGACGTAGAAAAATTAGCTGAAGAGAAATCTGATCAAGCTACATTCTATGCTTTTGATACTACAGGTAACATGAGAATGGCAATGAAGCAAAAGGTCATGGGAATTCCAACATACTTGTTCTACAAAGATGGCGAAAAAGTTGCTACTTTGGACAAAGATATTTTGGAAGAACAAGGCATGGCTGCAGTAACAGCTAAACTAGAAGAACTAGTTTAAGTTTCATAATTACTTTTTAACGGCAGATATACAAGATGGAGGGATATTATGCGATTAGAAATAGGAAATATCTTCATCCGAGACATTGCTTTTGGTGACAAAACCGAAGTTAAAGATGGCACATTATTTGTTAACAAGGCCGAATTAACTGAAGCAGCAATCGGCGGAGATGAAAGAATCGAATCTCTTGATGTATATTTAGCAAAACCAGGCGACAAAACTCGTATCATTCCAGTTAAAGACGTTATCGAACCACGTGTTAAGGTCGAAGGAAAAGGCGGCATCTTCCCAGGTGTCGTCAATGGTGTCGACCAAGTGGGATCAGGTAAGACACATGTGCTAAAAGGCGCAGCAGTGGTGACAACTGGTAAAGTCGTAGGATTCCAAGAAGGAATTATTGATATGAGTGGTGAAGGTGCTAAATATACACCATTTTCAAAGACAAACAACATTGTTATCAAAATGGAACCTGTTGACAGTATCAAGCAACATGAGCACGAAGAAGTTATTCGTTTGGCAGGATTTAGAGCATCTAATTATTTAGGTGAAATTGCTAAAGACATTGAACCAGACGAAGTAAAGACTTATGAAACAAAACCACTTCTTGAGCAAGTTAAGGAATATCCTGACTTACCAAAGGTAGTATACGTATACGCTTTACAGACACAAGGATTGATGCATAATACATTCTTCTATGGCGCAGATGCTAAGAAGATCGTACCAACATTCATGTATCCAACAGAAGCGTTTGACGGAGCTATCGCAAGTGGTAACTGTGTTTCAGCATGTGATAAGAATCCATCATATGTTCATTTGAATAGTCCAATTATTGAGGACCTATATTCAAAACACGGAAAAGAAATTAACTTTATTGGATGTGTCATTACCAATGAGAACGTAACATTACAAGATAAGAAACGTTCATCCAATATGACTGCTAAATTAGTTCAATTGCTAGGCGCAGATGCAGCAATCATCTCTGAGGAAGGCTTCGGTAACCCTGATGCTGACTTAGTTATGAACTGCAATAACCTTGAAGAGATGGGCATTAAGACAGTTCTTGTAACTGACGAATATGCTGGACAAGATGGTGCTAGTCAATCACTAGCTGATTCTACTCAAAAAGGTAACGCCGTAGTTACAGCCGGAAACGCTAATGTGGTTATTACATTACCAGTAATGGATACTGTAATCGGCCACCCAGAAGCTGCAAATATCATTGCAGGTGCATGGGACGGAAGTCTCCATGATGACGGAAGTATCGAAGCTGAACTTCAAGTTATCACTGGATCAACTAACGAATTAGGTTTCCACACACTATCAGCTAAGACAATTTAGTAGGATTATATAGCAAACATTAAATTAATAAAAATCGAAGGAGAAGACATTATGGGTATTCTTGAAAACAAAAAAGTTGCCATTTTGGGCGACCGTGATGGAATTCCTGGTATGGCTATCGAGGCTTGTGTAAAATCAGCCGGTGCTGAAGTTGTATTCTCTACAACTGAATGCTTCGTTTGAACGAGCGCGGGAGCAATGGACCTGGAAAACCAACAAAGAATTAAAGATCTATCAGACAAATACGGAAACGAAAACCTAATCGTAGTATTAGGTGGTGGGGAAGCAGAAGCCTGTGGCTTAGCTGCTGAAACCGTATCTACTGGTGATCCAACATTCGCTGGTCCATTAGCAGGAGTTCAGTTAGGACTCAAAGCATATCATATGTTTGAATTAGAAAAAGAAGTAGATCCTGACATCTACCAAGAACAGATATCAATGATGGAAATGGTACTCGACAAAGATGCAATCATTAAAGAAGTGCAAGAGTACCGTGGATAAATATTCACTACTTACCAAGCCTTTTTAGGAGGAAATGAAATGACCAAAAAAAGAATTGTTCACTATATTAACCAATTCTTTGCCGGGATTGGTGGTGAAGAAAAGGCCGACGTAACACCTGAAAAACGTGATGGGATTGTCGGCCCTGGTATGGCCTTCAAGGGCCAATTAGGTGATGTAGCTGATATCGTTGGTACCGTTATTTGTGGGGATAGTTACTTCAGTGAGAATGAAGAGACTGCTTCTGATACGATTCTAGAAATGATAGACAGTTACAAACCAGATTTGGTGATCGTAGGGCCAAGTTTTAATGCTGGACGTTATGGTGTAGCGGCTGGTGCTGTAGCAAAACTAGTTGATGAGAATTTACATATCCCAGTTGTTGGTGGTATGTATCCAGAAAATCCTGGTTTTGAACTTTACAAACAACATGGATATTTTGTTGAAGTAGGTAACAGTGCAGCTACTATGAGAAAAGCTATTCCAGCAATGTCAGCCGTTGTTAAACAAATAATCGACGGCAACGAAGAAATTACAGGTTACATGCCAAAGGGCATTCGTGTAAATGTCTTCCGACAAGAACGTGGTTCCAAACGTGCTGTTGAAATGCTCGTTGATAAGATAGAAGGCAAGGAATTCGAAACAGAATATCCAATGCCTACCTTCGACCGTGTCGACCCAGCTCCAGCCGTTAAAGATATTACAAAAGCAAGAATTGCTTTGGTATCTTCTGGTGGTCCAGTTCCTAAGGGAAATCCAGACCATATTGAATCATCAAGTGCATCCAAGTACGGCAAGTACAGCTTGAAGGATATTGATGACTTTACACCAGAAAACGGTGAGACAGCTCACGGTGGTTACGACCCAGTTTATGCAAATGAAGATTTGGATCGTGTTCTACCAGTCGACGTTATTAAAGAAATGCTTGCTAACGGTGAAATCGGATCATTACATGATTATTGGTACGCTACCGTTGGTAATGGTACATCTGTAGCAAATGCTAAGAAATTTGGTACAGAGATCGGAAAACAATTAATTGAAGACGGCGTAGATGCTGTTATTCTAACATCCACTTGAGGCACATGTACTCGTTGCGGTGCAACGATGGTTAAAGCTATTGAAGCTCAAGGACTACCAATTGTCCACATGTGTACAATTGTTCCTATTTCTAAGACAGTTGGAGCTAACAGAATTGTTCCGACAGTCGCAATTCCTTATCCTCTTGGAAATCCAGAATTGGATCCAAAAGAAGAAAAAGAATTACGTAGAAAGCTAGTTAGAAAAGCTCTCAAAGCTCTGGAAACACCAATTACTGAACAAACAGTATTTTAGTTAAAAGAGCTCTGGAGTCTAGATAGGAGCCGAAAACTTTTTTCGACTCCTTTTTATTGTAAGTAATACAG
Organism: Companilactobacillus sp. y65-5; assembly: GCF_057541095.1. NCBI lineage: Bacteria > Bacillati > Bacillota > Bacilli > Lactobacillales > Lactobacillaceae > Companilactobacillus > Companilactobacillus sp. y65-5. Next base: position 4,067 of record NZ_BAAJOA010000007.1, on the reverse strand, counting down.
GCCCAAATAACTATTTTGGAGGTACAGAGTATGACTTTTCCAGTAATCAAAGGGGCAGCTTATTCATTGGTTCACACCCCCGACATTTTAGTGCATGAAGGTAAATTACAAGAGAGCGAAATGAGAAACAATCCCGATTCTGATTATTTAAAGGCAATTCCAGATCATCTACGTTCATTTGAAGACGTAGTTGGTTATGGACCCAATCAAGCCTTTATCGGGAATATTCACCCCCGTGACTTAAACGATATAGAAACACCCTGGTATGAACATCCTATTGCAAATGCTTCAACTACAGGAAAATTCGGTTCAATCATGAACGAAGAAAAATTCTATGGCTGCTTAAAAGCTGTAGATATGTTCGAGCTAGTAGTTTTGGAAGCTGACTTCCAAGCCAAGGTCACTGACGAAATCAACGCCGATCCTGTGATTAGTAAGTATTGGACAACTTTGGATAAACTGGGTGAAGATCCTTCAACAGTTGAAAATATTCAATCATTAATAGATGACAAAGATGCCAAACCACTTTATATGGGTGACAAACTAGTAGGTTGTATCAAGAGAGCTCATGAGTTCGATGCAGCATTAACTAGTGACGTTATGTTTGAAAACCTAGTAAGTAAAGCCTCAGCAGCATATGTTTTAGCTGATTTATTCGCAACAAACGATATTGAGCCTGACCAAGTTGACTACTTAATTGAATGTTCAGAAGAAGGCTGTGGTGACATGTTCCAACGTGCTGGTGGTAACTATGCCAAGGCCATCGGTGAAATATGTGGATGTGTTAATGCTACGGGTTCTGATACACGTAGTTTCTGTGCTGGACCTGCACATTCAATGGTAGAAGCTGCTGCCCTAGTCAAAGCAGAAGTTTACAAAAACGTTATCGTTCTTGCTGGTGGATCATCCGCTAAGTTAGGAATGAATGGTAAGGATCACGTTAAAAAAGGACAACCACTGATTGAAGATTGCCTAGGAGCCTTCGCAATCCAAGTCAGTGAAAATGATGGTAAATCACCAATTATTCGTACAGACATCGTTGGTAAGCATAAGATCGGTAGTGGTGCTGCTCCTCAAGCCATTATGCAAGCTATTGTTGCTGATCCATTGGAGAACGCCGGACTATCTATCAAAGATGTTGACGTATTCTCCGCTGAAATGCAAAACCCAGAGATCACTGTACCTGCTGGTGCCGGAAACATACCTCTAGCCAATTACAAGATGATTGCTGCTTTGGGTATCATGAAGAAGGTATTTGACAGAAGTGAATTAAATCAAGTTGTTGAGAAGATTGGTATGCCCGGATTTGTTCCAACTCAGGGCCATATTCCTTCAGGTGTACCATTTATCGGACATGCAATCGAAATGATTGAAAACGGTGATATCCATAGAACAATGATTATCGGTAAAGGTAGCTTGTTCTTAGGAAGATTGACCAACCTCTTTGATGGTATTTCATTCATAGTTGAAGCAAATGATGGCAATGTTGATGACGGATCAGTAGACAAAGACACAATCCGTCAGATGATTGCTGAATCAATGAAACAATTTGCTGATTCTCTAAAATAATGAATAGGCCATCCTAAGGAGGGAGAAAAATGAAAGATAATGTACAAAACACCATTGCCCAGGTTTTTGATGAAATAGCCCAAGGTTTAGAAGATGGTAACTTTGGTTCCAGACCTCGAGTAGGTGTAACCCTATTGGGAAGCGAACACGGTGAAGAAGAAGTTCTACATGGTGCTGAACTGGCTCAAGCCAAAGATCCCTCAATTGAAGTTGTAGTTATTGGAACTTTAACTGATACAAAATTGGAAACAGTATCTGCCACTGACCCTAAAGATGCACAAGACACAATGGATCGGATGTTGGCCGATGGTAGCTTAGATGCTGCGGTAACAATGCATTATACTTTTCCTATTGGGGTATCAACAGTCGGTCACGCAACAACACCTAGTCTGGGGAAAGAGTTGTATATAGCCAATACAACAGGGACTTCAGACATGGAAAGAGTTAGTGCCATGGTAAAGAACGCTATCTCCGGAATCGCAGTTGCAAAAGCCAATGGAATAAAAAATCCAACAGTTGGAATTCTAAATATTGATGGTGCACATCAAGTTGAAAAAGCGTTAAACAAGCTAAAAGATAAAGGTTATAATATTAATTTTACTCAAAGTCGCCGTGCTGATGGTGGAGTTGAAATGCGTGGTAATGATTTACTACAAGGTGTTCCTGACGTCATGGTAATGGACAGTTTAACTGGAAATATCGTGATCAAGGTTATGAGCTCCTATCTAAGCGGTGGAAGTTATGAATCAGTCGGTGAAGGCTATGGACCTGGTGTCGGGAAAGGCTATGATAAGATCATCAATATTATCAGTCGTGCCTCAGGCGCTAACGTCATAGCAGGGGCCCTCAGCTTTGCTGGACGTTGCGTTAAGGGTAATCTGCTTAAAAAAGTCGATGCAGAATACGACAGTGCTGAAAAGGCAGGTTTAGCAACGGTTTTAGATAACCTTGCTGCACCTTCTAAGAAGACAGATTCAGATGAAGAAGTTAAAATGCCAGCCAAAAAAGCTGTTTCTGAGGCAATTTTAGGAATTGATATCCTTGTCTTAGAAGAAGCTGTAACTGAGCTGTGGAAGGCTAATATTTACGCTACAAGTGGTATGGGATGTACCGGTCCTGTCGTCATGGTCGCTCCTGAAGATGAGGATCATGCCCGGGAAGTATTAAAAGCTACTGATTATTTATAATAATACACTCTGGAAAATATTTTATAGTTAGTCATACTCTATGTGCTTTAGCAAAATATAAAAGTCTAATAAAAAATGGAGAGTTTGGGATGAGAATTCCGGACTCTCCGTTTTTTTGTGTATTTGTGAAATGATTTAACATGCGAAAATAGTATGCCAGTAATAGTGATTGAATTATATTTCACAATAATCACATTACAAATCCATTGTACAAATAGTATATTCGATGAAAACGTTTACATTAATTATCACTGATGAATCAGTCTTTTTATAAAAAAATACAGACATTTTGGTAATATTTGATGAATTTAATTGAAAATGATTGCTAAATTTTCAAATAATGCTAAGATAGAATGTGAAATATATAACGTGAATAAATTAACAAGCACTATTTTGGTGGAGGTATGATGATGTTAAAGAATTCCGAAGAGACGGTTCAAAGTGAACTACTCGTCACTAAAGTAACGAGCTTCTAGGAACACTTCAAACTTGCCGATCAGTATTTCAACTAATCAGTAGAGGTTTAAGCTAATTTACTAAGGCTTGTTCCAAGCCCTTTAATTCTATATTTTTGGCAGCGTTTATATCTCTATCATGTTTGACATTGCATTTAGGACATCGCCACTGTCGGACATCCAATGTGTGTTTGCCGTCATCGTAAGCGCAATTAGAGCAGATTTGACTAGTCTTGAATGGATCAACAACAATAAGTTGCTTTCCGTACCATTTACACTTGTATTCAAGCATCAATCTGAGTTCTCGCCATGATTGATTAGCGATAGCTCGTGCTAGTTTATGGTTCTTGATCATGTTCTTAGTCTTTAAATCTTCGATAATGATAATGTCGTTGTCTTTGACTAGCTGAGTAGTTATCTTATGTAAGTAATCGTTTCTTTGATTAGCTATCTTCTCGTTATACTTAGCTACCATGATTTTAGCCTTCATGTAGTTTTTGTATTGAGAAATGTCTTTAGCACCAGTTAAACCGAACTTGTTTTGATATTGAATATCTTTTAATGCTCTAATACGACGTCTAGCAAGCTTCTTCTCCCACTGGTGCTTCTTTCTAGCTAGTCGCTTATCGAAACGAATAGTAGGATATTTCTTTCCATCAGAACCGATCATTAGATCAGATATTCCCATATCCAGACCGATAGCCTTATTAGTCTTATCGAACGCTTGGTTTTCACATTCAACAAGAAGAACTGCATAATATTTACCAGTGAATGATTTCTTGATTGTGACAGACTTTATTGTTTCTGGAACATTCTTACCAGTTTTGTATTTCATACAACCAAGCTTTGGTAGCTT
>NZ_BAAJOA010000006.1:0-173702 GCF_057541095.1 Companilactobacillus sp. y65-5 | reverse complement strand
AGTTAAGCTTCTTCACGCCGAAAGTAGTTGGTGGGAAACTACCCGCGAGGATAGGAAGCTGCCACGCAATTCTAAAAGGAAGGACATTGTCCTTCCTTTTTTTGTGCTCTTTTTCTTTTAAGATCTGTCTCAAGTTTGGCTATTTCAATAAATAAACGTAACAATAAATTCACAGAAAAGCTAAAATATTAAAAAGATTATATCATCTGAGAAATGCGGGTTTCTTGGATGATCTTCTGGAGAAGGATATTCATGAGGAAAAGAAAAAAATCCAAAAATAGGTTTATTAGAGTTGCTACTTTAATAACCTTGATAGTAGTCGCAGTTGTCGTTGGTATCAAAGTTAATGCAGGAACGAACGACATTACTGAAAAAGCGGTTCAAGCGGCTCAATCCAACGATTCGAGCAATAGCAGTTCCTCTAATGCTACTAAAAAGAAGTTGATAGCTAAATGGCGAAAAATTTTATCTCAAACTGATAGTTCGGTCAAAATTGCAGTTTATGATAAGAACGCCAAGCAAACTTACACATTAACTAACAACGGTTCGGGCACTTACAATACTGCCAGCATTGTAAAGGTTGCGATCCTAGCACAGATATTGCATAACGCCCAAGAAAATGGCACTACTTTGAGTGAAACAGATAAAGAATATGCGGTTAAAATGATTGAAAATAGTGACAATACTGCCGCGACCTATTTGTTCCAAAATGTTTTAGGTGGGGCCGACGGGTTGAATGAACTATTCACTAACTTGAATATGAAGGATTCCAGCGCCAACAGTGCCTGGGGTATGACGACTACTACTGCCAATGACCAGTTGAAATTATTGAATAATATTTTTTATTCGTCCGATTATTTATCAACCACTTCACAAAATTACATCAAGACGCTGATGGCTAATACGGCCAGTGATCAGAGCTGGGGCGTGTCTGCTGGTAGCAGTGAATCGCAATTGAAGAACGGCTGGTTGAGTCTGGACGGTAGCTGGATCATTAATAGCATTGGGCACGTTGGAAGTGACAACAGTGGTTATACTATTGCAGTGATGACCTATGGCAACAGTGACCAAGCTAGTGGTGAAGCACTAGTGGAACAGTTGGCTAAAGCTACGAGTTCGATATTGAATGAAAATTAAGTATAAGTAGGAAGCCTAGGACAAATTGTTCTAGGTATTTTTTTGTTAGTTTACGTAAATAAAACTGATAAAAGAGAGGTCCAATGGATTAGGGGTTTAAAAATATAAAGTTTATTGTTTATCGTATTGTTTACGATTCGAAATTATACTTTTTACTGATATTATTAAAGAAGTTATAAATAAAAGCACCAAAAAATATGAGGTGATGAAGATGGAAACTGTTATCAAAAACTTAGATTGTAGAGTTGATTATGTAGATATTAATGAACAAAAATATTATATAGTTGACGTTAATGACATAGATCAAACTAATACAGTCATTCGATTCAAGTTAAGTCCAAAAACTAAATTACTTTCTATTTCTCAATATGAGGCGGGTAATATACGTCGGCAACAGATTGGGCAGGCTGAAATTTGTTTATCACGTTATGATACAAAACGTGATCCTGAAATTGCAGAAGCGGATCAAAAATTCAGAATGATCATTCCAGCGAATTAGTGGGTGTAAGACATTGAATACTGTTGATAGCGTACAATCCAAAATTAGCAATGATATTTTTTTCGATTTGTACAGATACCCTGTATTGATAGAATCTCTTAGGCAATCAACTGATGGAGATAATCTTAGAAGGGTTAATAGATTGCGAACAAGTAGTTTAGTGCTCTCAGAATGTATTAGGCTAATGATAAAGCTACTATTCTTCATGTTAGTTTTATTATCCAGTTCGATAATTTTAATCATTTTATATTTCCTGATTATAGTTATCGCACTTCATAAAAGCCTCATGTTTTTGCCATTCATAGGAAATATACTAATAATTGCTGGGATTCTTACACTGGTAGTTTTACTTATTACAGGTTTCGTGTGGCTTTTTGTTCGACACGAGATAAGTTATATTATAAAAGCATTGGAGATCCATATAGACTATGCGGAACCTTATATCACTAGTTATGACTATGAGTTAGATAGTACGTATCAATTAGATGATGGGAGCTTCATTGACTGTGTTAAAAAGATACCTATGCTAGTTATTAGATTAAGAAATATTGAATATGAAAAACATTTTGAGGGTAAAGGGGTCATTTCTAGGTTGGAATGGAATAATAAAATAAATCAATTATACGTTGATATTATTTCAGTACATGAATCTGACTAATTATGGATCAACCAATGGCTAACAAAATAAATTTTGTTCTAATTTTATATATCAAGTTAATATAACAACTGATTACTTAACCGTGGTATGATTGGAACATTAATTATACGTAAGCTAAGAGGTGAGAGAATTGCGTCAAGAACGATATCACAGGCGATCACGGAGTAGAAAAAAGAAAACGATTTGGGCAGTGATAATTACTATTTTATTATTGTTAGTGCTAGGGGTAGTCTTTTTCTTCCCAATCAACAATACTGTCAGAAACATCAGTGGTGGTAATGACACGCCATCGGACAAGGTGGTCAAAAGTGAACTCATCAAAAAAGTAGATTCTACCAAGAATGGCGATCCTAGTCATGACAAGAAGGTGGACAAGGCGATGAAGGCCTTGAGGAAAACAAAAATGGCGGATATTATCCAATCGGCAAGTGATAGGAATAAGGCCGCCAAAATACTGAGCCAAAATTCATCATTGTCTGAATCACAAGCCAATACAGTCGCTAAAAAAATTTTCTCCGACAGTAAATATGACAACTTACGTCAAGCGGTAGGTAATGGTAACTGGTATTCTGTCTACCAACAATATAAGACGCTCTCAAATGACGGCTCACTGACGGATCTTAAAAATAGTATCGATACCAGTAAATAGACAAAAAAGTGGATCTGAAACTAACGTTTCAGGTCCACTTTTGCGTTCATTTAAACGATAAAGGTATTAGCTTTGGGATTCATCATACTTCTGTCATAACGTCCTGTCAGTAAGTAAGGCATGGTTTCTTTTGCGTCAACATCTGCTAATTTCAAAGTATTGTGCATTACAGATGTATCAACGTGATACCAAGCTGCACCCAATGGCTTGAGCACTTCTAACTCGCCGAAGGGATCATCACTAGTTGAGTTCAACTTGATACTCAACTTACCTGGCTCGAAGCTATCAGTCACGGTCGTACTTTCTGTTGCGACTAATTTGACGTTTGAGAAAGCATTGCTACCATCTTCAACTTGATCCATGTCCCAAGTATAGAAGAAACTAGCAGTCTCGGCTTGAGAATTGAGCACTGATTGTGCGTCGAAGACTTGATGTCCCAACTTCTCGTCATTGTATTCGCCTTTTTCCCACTCTAATTCCATCAAGGTAGTTCCATGACGAACGACTTTGGCAGTAGCGGAATTGTCATTTCTTCTGATCTCCATGTGGTCGGCTAATTTCTTAGGAATGCCGGCACCTTCACGTCCAGCGATTACGGCCTCTTCAGCCCCTGGTCCGTGAAGCATTAGATTGAACGGATAAGCACCGATCATCTTGTCGTTATAATTGGCGAGGACATAGAGGACGGCCTCCATGTACGTGCCGCCAAAACTTGGTTTACCCATTTGAACGGTATATCCACATACTACTGGAGCAACCAATTTAAGAGGTTTTGGCAATAATTTCTTCAAAACCTTCTCTGGTGCAGCATATGCGAACATCAATCCTTCTTGATCGTCCATTCGTGGTAATGTTAAGAAATTCTTTACGTCATCATCTGATACTAAGAAGCTTGCCATATTTTTGACCTCCTACATTAATCCATCCATAACGTGTACGTCTGGTTTATCTCCGTTAACGATTCTCTTTACACGATCACCGATCATAGTATTGAATACGGGATGCGTTAGAATATAGAACTCGTCATCTTCGAGAGCTTGGAAGACGGTCAAAGCGATCGAATCGATCGGCATACCATTCTTGATAACGAATTCAGCGACTTTTTGTCCACCTTTGAAAGCGTCGCTACTGTAATATGGATCGGTGGTATCGGTATATTGTGCTGGTCTGTGTTGTTCAGTATGATACAAGTCAGTTTGTACGAATCCTGGGCACATGACGTGCATTTCAATATCAGCGTTCATTCGTTGCAAGTCATAAGCCGTTGCTTCAGTCATCCCGACACTAGCGAATTTACTTGCGTGATATGCAGGCATTCCCGGTGTATCGATCAAACCGGCGATTGAGGACACGTTCAAGATGGCACAGTGGGTCTTTTGTTCCAACATAATAGGGATGATACGTTGCATTGAGTAGACTTGGCTCATCAAGTTAACGTGCATGATCCATTCCCAATCACGGCTTGGTAACTCCCATACTCGACCGGGTAGAGCGATACCAGCATCATTGATCAATAAGTCGATCTGCTTGAATCTCTTCATCGTCTGCTTGACGGCTTTGTCAACATCGTCTTCTTTGGTTACGTCTGCTGGGATCATTTCTACTTGAGCGCCCATATCGGCGACTTCCTTGTAAACGCGTTTGAGTGCAGGCTCATCGATATCTATCAGAGCTAGTTTCATTCCACGGCGAGCGCCTTCTTTGGCTATCTCTGTACCAAATCCGTGTGCGGCACCTGTCAGAAACATTACTTTATCTTTGAAATCCTTCATTTTTACTTCTCCTTCCTAGCACATTTCAGGTTCGAAAACATAAGCTTTGGTATAACCATCTTTCATTGCATCGGCGATCTGACCACTAGAACTAGCGTCACCGATCAACTTGGCAGTATCAAATACAGTCGTGAATGGCTCAGTATCAGTTGTGTCAGGTGTAACTCCTAGCGCAAGAACTACAGTGTCAGCTGGAATTCCTGTCAAACCGTGATCGATACTGTCCATAACCTTGATACCAGTTTCACCGGCACCGACCATTTGCTTGTTGACTAAGATAGTTGGGTCAAGTTTCTTGAGACGTGTCATTTCGTCCATCAAGAGTGTAGGGTTCATACCCGGTCCCACAGCTTTTTGCTTTTCAACGATAGTAACTGCATGTCCTTCTTCGAGTAATTTTTCAGATGTTTCTAGACCCGTCATACCTGAGCCGACTACGACTACATTGCCAGTTACTTTGGCCTTACCTGCAAGATAATCTTCAGCTGTAACGACATTTTTACCATCCATACCCGGAAGCATAGGGATGATTGGTTTAGCGCCTGAGGCTAAGAATACACCGACTGGATCGAGTGCTTGGATAGTAGCTACGGTAGCTTCTTGGTTCAGGTGTAGTTCGATATTTTCTCTCTTATTGACTTGATTGATCAGATGGTCTCTGAACAATTCGATCTTGTCTTTTAGTGGAGGAACGATAGCAAGGTTGAGTGTGCCACCGAGATGTTCGTGCTTGTCAAAGAGGGCTACTTTGAAGCCACGGTCAGCTAATGTCTTGGCAGCTTCCATACCACCGGGTCCACCACCAATGACGGCAACTGTTTGACCATTGCCATTCTTAGGTAGTGCAGAGAATTCTCTCTCACGTCCGGCTCGTGGATTGACGGCACAGATCGCATGTTTGCCCTCACTCAAAGCTTGGAAGCAGAGGAGACAACCGATACAAGTAGTGATTTGATCGGATTGTCCAGTGCGTGCTTTGTATGCCCAAGCGGGATCTGCAAGACTTGCACGAGCGATACCGATGAAGTCGGAGGCATCTTCTTCAAGTAGTTGCTCAGCGAATTCTGGTGTCTTGATATTATCAACTGCGATCACAGGCACACTGACGTTTTGTTTGATCGTTGTCGAAAGATTCTTCTTCCATCCTTGTGGATATGAGCCGGGTTCGATGATAGTTGGAGCACTCTCGTAGATACCACTGGAGACGTTGATAGCATCGGCACCATAACTCTCAAGTGTCTTAGCAATCTTAACGGTATCGTCGATCTTCAGACCACCATCAACGAATTCATCAGCAGAGATACGAACACTGACAGGATAGTCTTGTCCGCACATGAACTTGATACCAGAAATAATTTCTTGTACGATTCTCAGACGGTTGTGGAAGCTACCACCATAACGGTCAGTTCTGTGATTTGAATATGGCGAAATAAATTGATTCAGTAGGTAGCCGTGTGCGCAGTGTAACTCGACACCATCGATTCCACCTGCTTTGGCGATGACAGCTCCTTTGATGAATTTTTTGACCATAGCTGTAACTTCATCAGTTGTCATTGCCCGTGGAACTTGTTTGACAAATTTATCCGCGATAGCTGAGGCGGAGATCATTTGCTTGCCACCGATCAGACTCTCGTTAGTCTCACGACCGGGATGATGTAATTGCACAAAAATTTTGCAATCATATTTGTGAACTGTATCAGCTAGTCTTTGTAGTTGAGGGATGACCTTAGGGTCAGTAACTGCAAGTTGTTTGTAGGTTCCAACGCCAGTTTCATCGTCAACACGTGTGATCTCAGTTATGATCAGACCAACACCTCCACGTGCACGTTCTTCATAGTGGCGGATAATATCGTCACTTGCTTCACCATTTAATTCAGCTAATGATACGCCCATGGCTGGAAAAACAATCCGGTTCTTTAATGCTAGTTTTCCAATATGACCATTTGTGAACATTTTCTTAAATTGGGTCATTTAAAGTGCCTCCTTATCGTAGAAACGTTTTCATTACCGTCTTTACAATAAACTAGAGCGTTGCTAGTATAAAGATACTTGGTGAATACAATTAAATTGGTTTAACTGTGCATTGTGCATAAGTGTCTTGATATAACAACGTTTTAGCTGTACTCTTTATTTAGAAAAATTAATTGGTAAATCTGAATGGTTCAAGAAAGCGTGATAAAAATGCAGTTTAGTGAATTTATTAACGATCTATCCCAATATTTTGTAATCGGTCATATCAACGTTGCTGGCGAAACTGATATCAAGCGGATTCAGATTAAGCCAAAACAGATTCAGCAAAAAAATTCGGACATCATGTACATCGGAAAGGATCAGGCAGATGGGCCTTTAGAATTGATGAGTTTTGCGGATGAAGATTCCAAAAATTCGGCGGTAGTCCTCTGTCCTTGCCAAGTCAATCAAACTGACAATGTTCTGAGTAATGAACCACTGATCCAAGTTTTTAATCAAGCTAATACGATTTTAGAACAAGTCCAAAATCAAAATATCGCAATCACTAATTTGGCGATGAATGCGGTGACTGATGATCCACAGACTAGCATCAATCGTGCTGCCGAGATGTTGGGTAATACCCTGATGGTGATCGACCCTCGGTATCAAGTACTGATGTCATCGGACGTGTATGGTTTTCCTGATCCTTTGTGGAGCGATATCATCAAACAGGGCTATTGTAGTTATGACTTCATTCGATCAGTCAAAGAGATCGTTCGTACGAAGTCACACTACAATCAAGTCGTTTATGATGTGCCTTGTTCAGAATCACCATTTCATCGACAAGTGACTAACCTGTATAGTAAGAATGAACTGATAGGATTCTTAGTGATGTTTGATGACCAGTCGTCATTTAACGACAAGTCCAAGGGATTACTACCTAAGGTCGGTAAGGTACTAGTCAGTCAGATCATCAAGAACCATCTCAGCGCGCCCACTGAATCCAATCGAGACCGGTTGTTGAATGTCTTATTGACGGAGCAACAGTCGATCAATGTTGAGAATATGTTTGCTAGTCAACAAGTCCCACTGCCAGAGGAGATGGTCTTACTGTCCTGCGAACCGCTATCAAAACAGTCATTGTCGGGCATTCAGCAACAGCTAAAACACGGTCTAGGTGCGCACTTCCCACAGATGCTATCGACGATTTATCAGCATCACTGTCTGGCACTTCTCTCACTCTCACTGAGTGACTACAACAGTGCTAAGTTTAAAAAATTACTGTCAGAAGTAGCCCAGCGTGCTCATTGCAATATTTTTGTATCGAATTTTTATACCAAACCGACAGATACTAAGGCAGCTTATACTGTCTGTCAACGAACGCTCAAATTTGGCCGTAAAAATTCAGCCGTGGTATTTTGTGAAGATCAGTATTTTGAACTGATGTTAGCCAAGATCCACCACGATGCCATGTTGCCATTCTTCATCAATCCGGCATTACAGTCGCTGGAGCGATATGATGATGCGAATGACACGGAACTGATGGCCACGGTCTTGAGTTACTTGCAGGAGGATGGCAATTTGTCCCAGACCGCAAGTGTCTTGTTCATCCATCGCAATACATTACACAACCGCTTGGAACGAATAGAGGATTTAACAGGATTAGATTTGAAAGATGCCAATACTAGATTCAAGCTATACTGCAGTTTTCGCTTGAAGGAATATATTAGTTGAAATACTTCTTGCATTAAAGTTCACTTCAAGGTGTTAAATAATACATGTAATAACATGGAGGAGTATATAAATGACGGATTACAAAAATAAATTGTTTACTGGAGAGCGTTCATTATTCGGTGAACGTGACGCAGTGATCTCTAATACAACCTTCGGCGAAGGTGAGTCACCTCTTAAAGAATCTAAAAATATTGCGATCGATAATACTATTTTTAAATGGAAATACCCGCTTTGGTACAGCAAGCAAGTCACCGTCGACAATTCGATCTTTGAAACCATGTCACGTTCTGGCATCTGGTATACCGATGACATCAAGATAACTAACAGTGCACTACAAGCACCCAAGCTCTTTCGTCGTTGCAAAAATATTGAATTGAACAACGTTCATTTTTCTGATGCAGAAGAGACGATTTGGAGTTGCCAAGATATCAGCTTGAATCAGGTTCAGGCTAACGGTGATTATTTTGGGATGAATAGTCAAAATATCCGTGTAGACGATTCTAGTTTTATCGGAAATTATATTTTTGACGGTGCTAAAAATATTGAAGTTCATAATTCTACTTTTGTTTCCAAAGATGCTTTTTGGAACTGTGAGAATGTGACCATCTATGATTCGACCATCAACGGAGAGTATTTAGGTTGGAATACGAAGAACCTGACGCTGATCAATTGTCTGATCGAGAGTGATCAGGGATTGTGCTACATCGACCATTTGGTGATGAAAGACTGTCGATTATTAGAGACTGACTTGGCCTTTGAATATTGTTCGGACATTGATGCTGAAATAACTTCAGATATTATCAGCGTCAAGAATCCTATCAGTGGTCAGATCAAAGCTGAATCGATCGGTGAGATAATTTTTGACGATGATGAGATCGATCCTGATAAGACGAAAATCATTACTGAGATAAATGTAAATTAAGCATAAAAAAAGTTGAGAAAATTAATTCTCAACTTTTTTATTGTCATATTTAACGGCCAGTTCAGCGATAAAAGCGCTGAAATCTACGTCGTCATTCATTGGTGGAACTAGTTGGTATTTATCACCGCCACTTTCTTTGAAAGTATTACGATTTCTAATGCCATCTTCTTCCAGTGTCTCTAAACAGTCGGCAACAAATGACGGTGTAACTATCAAGACGTTCTTCTTACCAGCTGCAGCTAACTTAGGTAAGGTCTGATGGAGATAAGGTTGTAGCCAAGGCATAGGACCGAATCTGGATTGAAAGACGGTCATGATCTTATCTTCAGGGATGTTCAACTTGGCAGCAGTAGCAGCAGTCGTTGTCAGACATTCAGCTTGGTAAGGGTCACCGTGCTTGACCATGGCTTGTGGAATGCCGTGATAACTGAAGATTAGTTGATCGTAATCATCTTGGTCCCATTCTTCTTGAATCTTTCGCGCCAAAATATTGATGTATTCTGGCTCATTGAAGAATTTTTTGATGATAGTGATCGGCACGTTGGCAGATTTCGCCTTAGCGATTATCGTATCATGTGTACTCTTGGTATATTGAGGGAACAAGGGGAGGACAATCGTATTTTCACAGCCACTAGCGTACATCTGGTGCAGCGTCTCAACGATATCAGGTTCACCATAAGTCATGGCAGTTTCAACGATCCAGTCAGGCAGTAGGCGTCTGACTTCATGTAGTATTTTATTAGTATAATAAATTTCAGGAGAGCCTGTATCTTCCCAGATTTGTTGGTACATTTCAGCGGAAGACTTAGAGCGGAATGGCAAGATCATGCCGTGTAAGATCGGGTACCACAGCGCCTTAGGCATCTCGACGACATTTTGGTCGCCTAGGAATTCACGTAAAAATGGTTTGACAGCCTCCGGTGTGGGTGCAGTAGGAGAACCGAGATTAACTAGTAATAGTCCCTTCGTCATAGATTCGATCCTTTCTATAATTATTATTAAGGCTATCATAGCATATTTTTTTTAGAAATTTATTGACATTAAAAGAACGAGCGTTTAGTATATGGCTATGCGAAAAATAGATGAAACAAAGAGAAAATTAGTAGTCCAAGCAGTTTTTGAGGTGACCTGTGAAGAGGGGATAACTAACCTTTCGATCGGTAAGATCGCCAAGAGAGCCGGGGTCAGTAAGGCGACCATCTATGTCTACTTTGAGAATAAGATGGATATGTTGGGCAAGATCTACCTGGAAGTTAAGACTATGACTGATGAAGGTTTGACCGCTAAATTGGACCAGACTAAGCCGTACGATGAACTAGTTAGAAGTGTCTTGGAACATTTTGCTAAGAAGTTTATTGCACATCCACTAGAGGCCAATTTTATTAGAGCGGTACAATCCAATAGTAATCTAGTCGATCCTAAGGTCCTGATAGCTTCCGAACAGATAGCTAAACCTGTGACTGATCTATACGAGGATGGTGTTAGTAATGGCCGCTGGGTCACTAACGATCCGGTTATCTTGTTTGCGATTCTATTGTCGCCATTGATCCAAGTAATTGAATATTATTTTAAAAAGGGCCAATCAGTTCCTGACGCGGAATTAACGGAGCTGTTGGATCTTTTAGTCAAAAATAGTCTAGTCGATTAGATTCGACTTTTTATTTAATTAATAACTGAACGATTGTTCTTAAAAGAAAGAAGACATGATTATGAATAAAGTTGCGATTATTACAGGAATATCATCAGGGATGGGCCATGCGGCAGCTCTGTATTTTAATGAACACGGTTTTGAAGTGTACGGTGGTGCCCGTCGAGTTGAGATGTTAGAAGACCTCAAGGAAGTCGGCATCCATACGCAAAGATTAGACGTTACTGACAAGCTATCATTGCGTGAATTAGTGGATAGAACAGTTAAAGAACAAGGTCGGATCGACGTCTTAGTTAATAACGCTGGTTATGGTGAATTTGGACCGATTGAAGAGATTCCAACTGAAAATGCCAAGAAACAATTCGACGTCAACCTATTTGGGGTAGATATGCTGACGAAGCTAGTCCTACCTGTTATGCGACGTCAAGGAAGTGGGCGGATCGTGAATATTTCATCGATCGGTGGCGATATTTATACACCACTCGGTGGTTGGTATCATGCTACTAAAGCTGGCTTAGATATGTGGAGTGACGTCTTAGACTTGGAAGTAAAACCATTCGGGATTCGTTCAGTCGTCGTTCAACCCGGTGGCACCCAGTCAGAATGGAGCACAGTAGCGATCGACAATGCACGCAAGAACTTATCTGAGAACTCTCCATACGAATCACTAGTCAATAAATTGGGTGATTTATTGAGTGGTCAAGAAATCAGTGCCACTTCAGAAGATCTAGCCAAAGTATTTTATAAAGCTGCGACTGATGTTAAGCCTAAACGTCGATACTTCAATTCATTTACTGACCATGCTATCGTTGCCATCGGTAGGACGATGCCGGGACTGTATCAAAAGGTCGTCACTAGGATGATCAAGTAAAATGATCAGAGAAGCCAACCTAGAAGATGTTACAGCGCTCGCAAAGGTTAATTTGGTCAGTTGGCAAGAGACTTACGAGGGGCTCGTAGATAGCGATTTTTTGGATACTATGGATCTGAGTGAATTGATTGTAAAATGGAAAAATCACCTTAATGATCCAAACAATAAGATTTTTGTGGATACAGAGTCAGGTCTAGTCGTCGGCTATATACGCTTAGAGATCAAACATGAACAAGCCTCTTTAGGCGCCATTTATTTGTTAGAAGCGTATCAACATCGTGGGATAGGTAAGGCCTTATTGATGCTAGGATTGGAATATTTCCAGAGATTAGGTCATAAAAAAGTCTTAGTTGAAGTTCTATCTGCCAATCCTACTAAAAAATTTTATCAGCTATTTGGAGCAGAACTGTATCGTGTCGGGACTATCAAAGTCGGTACTCAGGAACTATCTGAATCAGTCTATGCATGGAACTTTCAGTAATATGTTACACTAGTCGAAGAATAAAAAGCATAGGTGAGGGTCTTTGGAAGAAGCAATCAAGATTTTAAGAGATAACCACTATAAGGTAACTAAGCAACGTATGGACTTGATCGAGTTTTTGAGTAACTATACTCATAAGTACGTGCAGATCAGTGATGTAGATGAGTATATGAAGTCGATCTATCCTGGCATCAGCAATAATACCGTCTACCGCAATCTGAAGGAATTTTCGGATATCGGGCTGGTCGAGTATCAAGAAAAAAATAAAACGATGATCAAGTTTCAGTGTGATTTCGATCAGATGCATCATCATCATTTCATTTGTTCCAACTGTGGCAAAGTAATTGAATTGAAAGCTTGTCCATTGAGCTTTTTTACCGATCAATTGCCCGGCTGTGAAGTCGAATCACATGCCATCGAGATCTATGGACTCTGTCCAGAATGTGCCGCAAAAAAATAGAGTGTAGCCAAGCACGCGACAACGTGTCTGGCTACACTCTATTCTGTATATTTCAAACCGACTTCAATAAAGTACTGGAAGATGCGGTTTTTAGTGATTTTACCGACGACCTTAGTAGGGTCGTCTTTTTTTGTGACTGGAAATGAATCGACTTGATGTTTATAGAGCAATTTTCCGACTTCGATTATCGACATGTCGGCATCGACTGTGATCAGATTGGGCATACGAGTCATGACCATGCTGGCGATCATTGAGTCCGTATCGGCATTATTGACGGTAACAGCTAATAAATCTTTTCGTGAAATCAGTCCTAATAGATTGTCATCATTGTCTGTCACATATAATGACCCGACATCATTGATGAATAGTTTGTTGACACACTCTGGCAAAGTAGTGTTGGGCTGTACGAAGATTGGCTTGATCAGGATATGGGCGATTGATTCTCCATACAATTCCTCAAAATCGAGGCTGGATTTTGGCAATTGTGAGAATTCATATCCTACTTTAGGACGTGATTTTAATATTTCAGTTGCTGTTAATAAACGTAAGTCCCCACGGATCGTAGGCACACTTAGTTGTAGTTTGTCGGCAATCTGTTCACTAGTCATAGGACTTTGTTTGCGAGTCATATCGATAATTTTTTTTTGGCGTTCAGTTAAGTACATGATATCTCCCTAAATATATGTTGTTATATTAATTATAATATCACGTAGTATTTTTTGAAAGCTTATTTGTTAGATAATGCGGCTTGAGCGGCAGCAATTCTAGCAACAGGGACTCTGAATGGTGAACATGAAACGTATGAAATACCGATCTTCTCGAAGAATTGGATCGATGCAGGATCACCGCCGACTTCACCACAAACACCGATTGGCAACTTGTCATTGGTACTACGTCCACGATCTACTGCCATACGCATCAATTCACCGACACCTTCAGTATCGACAGTTTGGAACGGATCATTTGGTAAGATTCCTTGAGCAATGTATTCAGGCATGAATGAACCAACGTCATCACGTGAATAACCGAATGTTAATTGAGTCAAATCGTTAGTACCAAAGCTGAAGAAGTCTGAAACTTCAGCGATCTTATTAGCAGTGACACAGGCACGAGGCATTTCCATCATCGTACCGATCTTGTATTCGAGTTTAGTATCGTTAGCAGCTAGTTTTTCTTGGATAGTTTGTTCAACGACATCTCTAACCCACTTCATTTCTGATTTTGAGTTTGTCAATGGAATCATGATGTGAGGTTTGATGTCATATCCCTCTTCGTTCAAGCGAATAGCTGCATTAACGATGGCATTCACTTGCATTTGGTAAATATCAGGATAAGTAACGGCTAATCTGTCACCACGATGTCCTAACATAGGATTCAATTCTTTAAGTGAATCGATTCTAGACTTCAAAGCATCAACCGTCGTGCCGATTTCTTCAGCAACGATCTTAATTTCTTTTTCATCGTGTGGTAAGAATTCGTGTAATGGTGGATCTAGTAATCTAACTGTGACTGATTTTCCAGCTGACAACTTGTAGATTTCGTAGAAGTCGTTTTGTTGTAGAGCAAGGATCTTAGCTAGTGGGTCCTTACGACCTTCAGCGTCCTTAGCGAGGATCAAGCGACGCATTTGTAGTAGACGTTCTGGCTTGAAGAACATATGCTCTGTTCTGGTTAGACCGATTCCGTCAGCGTCGAATTCAAGCGCACGCTCGAAGTCGGTTGGTGTGTCGGCGTTCGTGTATACACCCATGTGACTGATTTCTTTAGCCCATTCTAGTAGTGTTGACAAGTCATCATTGATACTTGCGTCACTGGTTTCTAGTTGACCGAGGTAGAGGTTACCGTGTGTTCCGTCAACTGAGATCCAGTCACCTTCGTTGATAACTGTATCCTCAACAGTCGCCGTCTTCTTAGCGTAGTTAACTTGCAAGGCGTGAGCACCAACGACACCAGTTGAACCCATCCCACGAGCAACAACGGCAGCGTGAGAAGTCATTCCACCACGTGAAGTAACGATAGCTTCACTGACAACCATACCTTCGATATCTTCAGGAGAAGTATCTTGTCTCAGTAGAACTACTTTTTGATGTTTTTCATCGTGAGCGTCCTTAGCAGTTGCGGCTGTGAAGTAGACTTGACCACTGGCAGCACCGGGTGATGCTGGTAGTCCTGTAGCTAGGACTTGTTGTCTCTCAAGTGCTTTGTGGGCAAATTCTGAATGAAGCATGGCAGAGATTGATTCAGGTTTGATACGTTTGATAGCTGTCTCTTTGTCGATCAAGCCTTCCTGAACTAAGTCTACGGCAACTTTGACTGCAGCAGCAGGAGTACGTTTACCAGCACGAGCTTGTAATAAGTAGAGCGTTCCGTGTTCGATCGTGAATTCAAGATCTTGCATGTCACGGTAATGAGTTTCTAGTTTTTCAGCGATTTTAGCGAATTGGTCATAGATCTCAGGCATTGATTCACGCAAAGTTTCGATTGATTCAGGAGTACGAACACCTGATACCACGTCTTCACCTTGAGCATTCAATAAGTATTCACCGAAGAGGGCTTTGTCACCGTTGGCAGGGTTTCTAGTGAAGGCCACACCAGTACCTGAATCTTCACCAGAGTTACCGAAGACCATAGTTTGAACGTTTACGGCTGTACCGAGAGTTTCAGGGATGTTGTTTTGGCGACGATAGACACGAGCACGATTGTTGTCCCATGATGAGAAGACTGATTCGACTGCGGCTAATAATTGGTCTTTAGGATTTTGAGGGAAGAGTTTGTTAGATTCGTTTTGGTAAATTTCTTTAAACTCAGTAACAATATTCTTCAAGTCATCAGCTGTTAATTCGAGATCGGATTGATAGTTGTTGGCTTTTTTTGTTTCAGTCAAAACATTATCGAAGATATCTTCGTCGATGCCGTAAACAACGTTACCGAACATACCTAGGAGACGACGATAACTGTCGTAAGCGAAACGCTCGTTGTTAGTGATCTTGGCTAGGGCAACTACTGAACGATCATTCAAACCGATATTCAAGATCGTATCCATCATACCAGGCATTGAGATGGCAGCACCGGAACGAACTGAGATCAATAGTGGATCAGCTTCATCATCGAATTTTTTACCAGTGATTTCGCTCAATCTGTCCAAAGCGTTGTCGATTTCTAACATCAAGCTCTCACTCAACACGTGACTGCTTTGTTGATAAGCGTGACAAGCTTCAGTTGTGATCGTGAATCCTTGGGGAACAGGAAGGTTTAATCTAGTCATTTCGGCTAGGTTAGCTCCCTTACCACCTAATAGATCACGCATGTCTTTGTTACCTTCAGAAAAGAAATAAATTTGTCTCATTATATATAACTCCTTAATAATTAATATGACGTTTTAATTAATAATTAGAATATATATGACGAGTTTAATAAATGCAAGCGTTTTCTTGATTTTTACCTATACCAATTAAAAAAAGCCCAGAGAGGATTCCTAGGCTTACAGGGGTTTAGAGTGGGTCAATATGGTCTAATAATTTTTTTGAATACGTTATCAAAAACTGATAAATACCCACAGTAATGAACTAGACCAATGCTGATTTGGAGCGTTTATTGACGATTTTTTTCTAATATCTTATTTAGCTTTTTGTATTGTGACAGCATCCACTCTTTGTAAGTTTTGTGGGCTGGTAGAGTCTCGGTCACTTTAAGGATAGGGATGTCGTTCTCGTTTGCTAGAGCGATCATGTTATCGACCGTCTTGCTGTCAGCTTGCGCATTATAAACCAAAAACGATATCTGCTGGTTAATGATACCTTGGCGCATGTCCTTAACGACTGATGGTGCGGGGTCAGTTCCATTTTCGACAGCTTTTTCGAACGCTTTGTTTCCTATTGTGAAGCCCATTGCTTTAATAGCATAGTCAAAAACTGGTTCGCTGACATATACTTTCTTATTCTCAGTTGAAGTAGCTTTTTTAGTCAGCTCAGTCAATTCATCTTGCACAGGTTGTAGTGACTTGATGTATTTGTCCGCGTTGGCTTGGAAATATTTTTTGTCAGTCGGCTGTTGCTTGCCTAATTCCTTTGCAAGTTGTTTTGCTAAGGCAGGCATAGTCTGTGGATCATACCAAATATGCGGATTGTCGCCAGTCTTCTTATTAAGTACATTTTCACCAACTTTGATGAAAACACCTTGATCTTTTTTGCCTAACTTATTCATCCACGAGTCGTATCCCAAGCCATTAGCGATAGTGACATCGGCGTTATTGACATCTTGGGCAATGGCGGTCGTAGGTTCGTAATCGTGTGGATCAACTCCGGGTTTATTGATGATCGACTCGACTGAACCTTTGTCACCGACGACAGCTTTGGCGACTTCCCCATAGAAGTCCGTGGTCGTAACGATCTTTAACTTATCGTCGGTAGATGTGGAACTAGGATTATTACTACATCCGGCTAGGAATACTCCTAGTAGTAAGATGCTGATACTCAAAACAATGTTTCTGGTTTTTTTAAAACTCATGAATCCCTCTCCCTTAAATAGTAAACATTACTATTTAAGAATAAACGAATGCTATTTAAATGTAAATAGTAATATTTACTATTTACCAAAAAGAGAAAATAAATAAATTATAAGAAATTCATATTTTAACCTTAGTGAATCATCAAGACCCTAGTCTAATAGGGATGCTATAACTTATATATGCTTTATGAAACATTGTGAAGACAAAAAAGATACAGAGGTGAGCTCTTGGCCGAGAAGAAAAAGAGACGATATTTACACGAAGTCGACTTGATGCGAGTTATTTTCATCGGTGGTGTATTACTCAATCACACGACGACGGCATTCAAATCAAGTATGTCAGACAGCTCTTTCAGCAAGTTATTTTTAGAAGCGACACACTTGTCACTTCACTTTACACGAATGGGTTTTATGTTCATGACAGGCTTGGTGCTAGTCCTTAACTATTACAATCGTGACAATCACTGGTTGAGTTTTTGGAAGAAACGTTACACCAGCGTAGGTATTCCGTATTTAAGTTGGAATGCTATCATCATGCTATTTGCGACGGTTTTCGCTGGTAGCACGATAATCTGGAGTGATTACTGGAACCATCTATTGGACGCTTGGTTACATGGCAATGAATATTACATGTATTACATCGTCGTAACCTTCCAACTTTACTTGATCTTTCCACTTATTATTAAAATGTTTAAAAAATTCGACAAGCACCATCTAACTATCTTAGGTATCAGTGCAGCTTTACAACTGCTGATAACGATCGCTATCAAGTACTGGTTACCGGGAGTCGACCGTAGCGGTTGGCCATACTTACTCAGTGCTTACGGATTAAATGTTTTTACCTATCAATTTTACTTTATTGCAGGAGCCTTCGTGGCAATTCACTACGATGCGGTGGATGCGTTTATTGAGAAGTTCCACAAGTTGATCGGCTGGATAACAGCCGTCTTGGCTCTAGGAACGGTCGGATTGTTTTACTTCGACCAAAGAGTGCTTCAACTAAGCATGGGTGGAACCTTATCGATTCATCAACCATTTATTTTTATCTACGATGCAGTCATGATCGCCTTCGTCTTCTGGATCGGTCGTCAATACGCACATGCCAGAGACAATGATCTACCAGTTTGGATCGATCGCATCATCAATAATCTATCAAAAGTTTCATTCGGATTATATCTAGTTCAAAGTTTACCGATCTTAACACTGTACGGAATCCTGTCATTGTTCTCGATTCCATCTTGGCTCATGTTACTCATGTTGCCACTCGGATACGCCTTCGTCTTAGGAAGTGCCTTCCTGATCTCATGGTTCTGCTACAAAGTACCACCATTTGGAATCTTGATTGGTAGACCACAAAAATTTAAAAGGAGCACGTTAAATGTCAAAAATAACTCAACAATTAAACCAGCAGTTGAAAAATAATAGTCAGGAAGAAGTCATTAAGGATGAAAGCCGCGATCTGTGGTTTACCGGCACTGAAATCAAGAATGACGTCAATATGATCAAAAATGATTTGATCGACTTACGAGTAGGCCACGGAGATGTGGTACTAGTTTGCTTAGAAAATAACGGCGTCTATCCGACTATCGTGCAGGCTGTTTGGGAAGTCGGAGCGGTCGTGCACCCGATCTCAGACACAACTCCAGCTACGGAGTTAAAACAAGAATTGGATGAACATCAGTATGCCGCGGCTATCGTCAAGGAAGAATTGGTAGAGGCAGTAATGGAACAACGTTCTGTCACCATAATTGACGAAGTGAACCTACACACTTCACAACGTTTGTCGATCATCCGCGACCAAAATATCATTGGTCATGTCGATCAAGATCCGATGGAAGAGGACCTAGCCTTGATCATGAATACATCTGGTACTACGGGCAAGCCTAAAGGTGTAGGTATCACGCATGAGCTGTTACACAATGCTGTTTTACATGATATCGAAAGCCACAAGATGACGAACGCAGATACGACGATGATCATCATGCCGATGTTTCATATCAATGCTCAGGCGATTTCGTTATTGTCGACTCGCTTGTCTGGAGGCAAGGTAGTGATCGCAAAAAAATTCAGTGCGTCGAAATTCTGGCAACAGATCCGTGAGAATCACGTGACTTGGGTGTCAGTCGTCCCAACGATCATCAACATCTTATTGATAAATGAAAAAGCTAATCAAGAATACAGTGCAGATATCCGCTTACGTTTCGTGCGCTGTTCATCGTTTGCTTTGCCACTCGATAAATTGACTGCATTCCAGAATCGCTTCCATACTATCATCTTGGAAGGTTATGGGATGACCGAGACCGCTAGTCAGTGCACGATCAATCCCTTTGATGCACCCAAGGTTGGTTCGGCTGGTAAACCATTTAAGACTGAATTGGCAATTTTAGTTGGAGATGAGTTCAGCCATGAGGCCCGCCAAATCGGTGAAATCGCAGTCCGTGGTGACCATGTGATCAAAGATTATATGGATCCACATCCAGATTCCTTCAAAGAAGATTGGTTCTTAACTGGTGACTTAGGTTACTTGGACGAAGACGGCTATTTATTTGTAAAAGGTCGCAAAAAAGACATCATCAGTCGAGGTGGTGAAAAAGTAGCACCGGCACATGTGGAGAATGCCTTGAGTCAACTCGACTGTGTTAAGGAAGTTACCGTTATCGGTACACCTGATGAAATGTATGGTGAAGCCGTGACCGCCGTAGTCATTGGACAGGATGTCCAAAGTCAAACCATTGCACGGGAAAATATTTTGAATCACGCCAAAGAAACCTTGGCAGTATTCGAACGACCGACCAAAGTTATTTTTGTGAATGACTATCCTAGGAATCCTACTGGAAAAGTTATTAGAGCAAAGTTGCGCAACCAAATATTAGAAGAGGCCGTAGGTAAAGGTGCTTAATAGATGAAAAAGAATAAAAGACGTTTAAAAAAGATCCTGATCAGTGTCGTATTAGTTTTCTGGGCATGTATCGCCTTTTATGGATTCAAACAAACTGATGCTGGAGCCAGTACCTCAGGTTTGACGACCGTTACGGTGGGATATCAAAAAGGTGATCCCTTCGATATCGCAAAGCAACGTGGTGAGTTCGCTAAAAAGATGAAAGCCAAAGGCTATAAAGTAGTCTGGAAAGAATTTTCAGACGGTAGCTCACTGATGCAGGCGCTGAATTCAGGTTCAGTCGACTATGCCAGAACAGGTGATACACCGCCAGTATCCGCCCAAGCCGCTGGCACTAAGCTGACCTATGTCGCGGCCGGATATTCCAAGTCCAAAGGTTCGGCGATATTAGTTAATAAGAGCTCAAGTATCTCCTCCGTCGCTGATTTGAAAGGTAAAAAAGTAGCCTATACTAAAGGAACCAGCTCACAGTATATGTTGCTAAAAGCTTTGAAAAAAGCCGGATTGAGTGCTGATGACGTTACTTGGGTCAATATGGATCAATCATCTGCCAGTGTAGCCTTCTCCAAAGGTAAAGTTGATGCGTGGGCAACGTGGGATCCGTATACCTCACAAGCTGAGATCAACCAAAATGCCAAAGTTCTAGTTACAGGTGAAGGAATCACTAATAATCGTGATTATGTCCTCTCAACAACTAGCTTCGCTAAGAACAATAAGACTATTACTAAGTATATGATCGAATATCTTCAAGATGATATGACTTGGGCCAATAACAATCATAGTGAGTTGATAACTATGATGAGTAAGTCACTCGGAGTTTCTAAGTCCGTAGTCAAGAAGATGGTTGAACGTCGAACATACGGTATCGCAGCTATGAGTAGTAAGTATGTAAAGGAACAACAAGAAATTGCTGACCTGTTCTATTCAGAAGGATTTATTGAGAAGAAAATTGATGTCAGTGACGATGTCGATTTGAGTAGTGAATAGTTTAATGGTTTTTTAGTCGACCTTATGGGTCGGCTTTTTTTGTTTATCAGAAGTTAGGTGGAGAATTTTTCCATTAGCGATTGAAAAAAGATGAACTTTAATCTCTGCAAGCGATTACATAGAATTGTAATTGAGGTAAGGGAAGATGACCAAAAGAACAGATAGGATAATTCATATATTACTTTCTAAGCCTAATGGGATGAAAATTCACGAATTAGGTGAAATGTTAAATGTTTCAGATAGAACCATTAGAAACGAATTGAAAACTATTAATTCTATTTTCAATAAAAGTGGTCTTTCAGATATCTATCAAAACCGAGGATTCATACGTTTGGATCATACCGAAAAAGAACTGATTCAGATCGAAGATCTTCGCATATTAGGAGATGATGCCGATTATTACTCACCAAATGAACGATTCATCATATTATTATTTGATATTTTGACAAGAAGTAAACCAATTTTTGTATATCAAGAACAAGAGAAACTGAAAATCAGTAAAAGTACCATTGATGAAGATATGCGTGTATTGAGAAGTTTTTTGGAAAGATATTCTTTGAAAGCCGTTAGTAGTGCTAAAGGAGGAGTTCAGATTCAAGGCTCTGAGCGATCAATCAGGATGATGATTGCTGACGCCATTACCCAGAATACCGATCTCTCCAGATTCATAAGTAACGATAAGACATATAGCAATATTATTTCAAAAAGTATCGAAAAACTCATTTCTACTCAATTACTTAATGCAGTTAAACAAATTTATTCTGACAATATCCAAAAAATCGGATCCACGGGGAATGTCGCCAATGACTATCAATTGATCCTTCATTCTTGTATATGGATTCAAAGGATATTAGGTAATGAAAGAATAATCGCAGAAAGTCATGACGAATGGAATCCAAAAAACAAAAAAACCATAAATTATATCAAGGAATTATCATCTGACTTCAAACTGGAAAATATAGATGACACAGAAATCAGATATATCTATTTTGTTTTAAACAGTTTCAATTCTAATTTTAATAATACAAATAGTGAATGGATAGAGACACAGATTCTTACGATGCAGCTAGTTACTTATATGGAAGAGCAACTTTCGCTGCCACTCTCCACACAGGAGGATCTATATGAAGGTCTGTATAATCACTTGACCGGCTTGATCTATCGACTCCATGAAAGGATTCAATCATACAATCCTTTAAAACAAATCATTAAAACCAATTATCCGGATATATATAAGAACATTTATAAGTTCATGACTAATTACTTTGATAAGGAAGAATTAACGGTTTCAGATGATGAGATCTGTTACATAACGGTATACTTCGGCACTGCTGAAATGCAGATCGAACGAGATCAAGAATACAAGTATCGCGTCGCAGTGGTCTGTAATTATGGCTTAGCAACAGGTCATTTGTTGGCAGCAAACTTAGAAAAGAATTTCAATATTGAAGTATTAGCCGTGTTGAGTGTTGCGGATATCGGAGTTTTGTCAAAATTATCGATTGATTTAGTCGTTAAAACTATCCAGATTGACACAGGAAATATTCCTAGTATCAAATTACCACCGATTCCACAAGAAAGTGATTATTTACAAATCAGCAACTTTTTGAAGGGGCATAAAGCTTCAAAAAAATCACCGATGATAAACGCTAATAAATTGTTTGATGATGTGCTCAATTGTATTAGCGAAACATACAGTGGGATTACTAATGAATTCATAAAGAAACTATCGATTGAATTTAGAAATAATAATTTATTCATAAATAAAAAGGAGGTGCAACCAATGCTAGAAGATTTATTAACAGATGACCGTATTCAAATACAGAAGAAGGTCGACAACTGGAAAGAAGCAATTCAATTGGCTGCTCAGCCGTTAGTTAATGATGATGTAATAAGTGATCATTATGTGCACGCGATGTTAGAAGCAGTTATTAAATTTGGACCATATATAGTTATAGGACCTGGATTAGCACTTGCTCATGCCAGACCAGAAGAAGGAGCTAATCAACTCGGCGTTAGTGTACTAACGTTATCAACCCCAGTTAATTTTGGAAATAAGGACAACGATCCTGTTTCGCTAGTATTTTGTTTATCAGCTGTCAATAATTATTCGCATCTGAATATTATGAAGGCAATCGTACAACTAGTGTCGGATCCGGGGAAAATCGAGGAACTGTCTCAGATCAAAGATTTGAATACGTTTAAAGAAGCTCTGTTTGTAAAGAAAACACAGAATAATTAGAGGGAGAGATTAAAATGGCAAAAAAACTAAAGATTTATTTCATTTGTGGCGCAGGTTTAGGTAGTAGTTTGGCATGTCAGATGACAGCTGAGGATGTATTGAACCAACATAACTTGGATGAAACACTAGAGCATGAAGCTATCTCGTCCACACCTGGATTGAGAGCAGATATCATTGTTTCCGCTGAGAATTTTAAACCACAGTTTGAGAAGTTTGATCTAGATCCAGCTATCAGATTTGTATTTTTGCACAATATTGTTGATACAAAAGAAATAGAGGAGAAGTTAATTCCAGTAATAGAGGAATTATCGTAATTAATCAAAGGGGTGATAAGTTATGGCTGTTATTAAGTTCATTATTGATAACGTTTTGACTCAAGCTGCAATAACGATTGCTTTAATTGCCGCTCTGGGTTTGATTCTTCAAAGAAAATCATTTGGTAGTGTTCTTAGCGGTACATTCAAAACCTTACTAGGATTTGAAGTTCTATCCGCGGGTTCTTCAATCATCGTTGGTAGTTTGACATATTTTGGGAAAATTTTCTCACATGGATTTCATTTAACAGGAATTGTTCCTAGTATTGAAGCCATAAATGGTCAAGCAATGAATCAATTAGGATTAGGTAATGAAATTGCTCTAACATTTTTAGGAATTTTTATTGTAAATATCATTATTGCTAGATTCAGTCCTTGGAAATATATCTTCTTAACAGGTCAAGCACTGCTATGGATGGCAACAATGACAACGATTGGTGGTCACGCAGCTGGTCTCAGTGGCTTTCCACTAATTGCTTTAGGTAGTGTTATCGGTGGTATTTTCGCAGTTGCTATGCCAGCTGTCGCACAACCGATCGTTCGGAAGATCACCGGTAATGATGCAATTGCTCTAGGTCACTTCTGTACCGTAGGTTATATGGTTGAAGCTGGTACAGCATGGCTGTTCGGTGAACGTGGTAAAGAAAAACATTCACTTGAAGATGTTAAGTTACCAAAGAGTTTGGAATTTATGCAAGATACATACCTATCAGTAATGGTAGTTATGGTGCCACTCTATCTTATTACTGCAGCATTCGCTGGTCCTAAGTATGGAGCAGTCGGTGCCGGTGGTATGAACTACATGATGTTCGCCTTCTTACAAGCTATTCAATTCGTTGTTGGTGTATACGTATTGCTAGCCGGAGTTAGACTCTTGCTTGGTGAAATTGTTCCGGCATTCCGTGGTATCGCTATGAAACTAGTTCCGAATTCAAAACCAGCTTTGGATTGTCCAGTATTGTTCCCTTATTCACCAAATTCAGTGATTATCGGTTTTATTACTACAACAATCGGTACTGTGATAGGAATGTTCTTCCTACCAGTCTTTGGATTAGCTGTTATTTTACCCGGTATGTTAACAAACTTCTTTGCCGGTGGTACTGCAGGTATCTTCGGTAATGCTGTTGGTGGTCGTCGTGGAGCAATTGTCGGTGGTGTTGTTCACGGACTATTTATCACATTATTACCAGCTTTATTAGTAGGAGTATTAACACATATGGGATTCACCAACGCTTCTGCAACAGATTCAGATACGATCGTCGCTTGCTTAATGTATGCATGGATGATCTCACCTATTCTTAAGGCAATTTAAGGAGGTAAAACATGTTTGGATTATTTAAGAAAAAACCATCTAAAAAGCCAGTTGAACCAGAAAAAGTTGAACTGACTGAGGATGAAATAAAAGATATAAACAATCAAATCTCGTCACTTAAATCTGATTTAAAAGAAAAGTCAGGTGACGAAAAAATCACCACTCTTAATGCCATAGGTGCTTCATATGAAAAAATCGATGATAAAGATAATGCCATCAAATACTATGAGGCAAGTTTGGATGAAAAAGAACAATTTGGTGATGCCTATAATGGGCTACTGAAATTGTACGAAGAAAAGAGAAAAGAGGCCGCTTATCAAAAGGATGATGATGGCATTCAAAAGTATGTTGGTAAGATGGACGATTTACTGAGTATTTCAAAACGAGTCTTAAAATCAAATTATTAAATTTGGAGGAATTTATATAATGTATAAAACATTAGCATCAGTATTAAAAGAAGCAGAAGAATTGGATTATACAGTCGGAGCATTTAATGCCCATAACTTAGAAATGGTACCTAGTATGATTGAAGCAGCTCGTGATTCAGGCTCACCTATCATTATTCAAACTAGTGTTTCAACTGCCCGTTATGTTGGTATGAGTAATTTTGTTGCTGTATGTAAATCAATGTCAGAAAAAGAAGCAGTTGATGTAGTATTACACTTGGATCATGCTAGAGATTTGACTGACATTAAAGATGCTATTGATGCAGGATATAGTTCTGTAATGTTTGATGGATCACTATTACCATTTAAAGAAAATATCGCAAAGACAAAACGAGTTATTGAATATGCCCATGCCCATGGTGCATCAGTTGAAGCCGAAATTGGTACTATCGGTGGTACGGAAGAAGGTTTCACTGTGGCGGAAGGTCAATATACTGATCCTAAAGATGCAGTAGAATTTGTTAGAGAATGTGATGTTGATGCATTGGCTGTTGGTATTGGTACTCATCACGGCCAATTCCAATCAAAGACTAAGTTAAACTTCCCACTCCTAGAAGAAATTCATGCTGATATTGATAAACCATTAGTTGTTCATGGTGGTACAGGTGTAAACGAAGATGATTATCATCGTTTGACAGAGAATGGAATTCGTAAATTTAACGTTGGTACTGAATTGTTGGTTGCTTGGACAAGAACTGCACAAGAATATTTTGGCAAAACTGAAGTTAATAATTCACTAAGAAATAACATTATGCCATGTAACAAGGCCGTGCATGATATCATCGTGCACAAAGTTGACTTATTCATGAATAAGAAAAGCCCAATTCCAGCAGTTACAGAATAGAAAATAAAAGAGATTCTGCTGAATGCAGGATCTCTTTTATATTTAATGGAGGCATCATTTTGAAAAAAACATTATTATTAATGGCAGGTTCACCGGGTACTGGTAAATCATATTTCGACAATATGATACGACAGAAAATTTCAGGATTTGTGGAATTATCGATAGATGTGGAAAAAGAATTTCTTTATGACAAATATGGATTTGATGATGTACAACAAAAAGAAATGCTTGATTACGAAGCTCTTCAACTGTACTTAGAAAAAGTAAGAATTGAAATGGAAAAAGGTAACTCAATTATCTCTGACTACCCATTCAGTGTGAAACAATGGGGTACCCTAAAGAGACTGAGTGATGAATTCGAATATCAAGATATTTCGGTGGTTCTTACAGCTGATATAGATGCCTTGTACGCAAGACAACTAAAAAGAGACTTAGATCCAGATAGGCATATTGGTCATTTGATGAATCATTATCATCTTGGGGATAAATTAGAGGATCGAAGCAAAGTGGATATTCATCCTACCAAAGAGGAACTTCAGAAGTTCTTAGAGAGCAAGAAGTATGATGATTTTGAGCTGGGCAAAGTCTTCAGAGTAGATGTTTCTGACTTTTCAAAAGTTGATTACACTGGCATAATCGATGAAATATCCGAGTTAGTGCAAGGGATAAATTCGTTAGGTAGTTATATTGATCATACCTTATTAGCACCCGATTCAACGACAGCAGACATAGACAAGGTAATTGCTGAAGCTAAAGAAAACGAGTTTTATTCAGTAATGGTCAATCCATTCTGGGTTGAATATGTCAGCGAAAAGTTAAAAGATTCTGATGTGAAAACTGCAACTGTCATTGGATTTCCGTTAGGTGCGAATACTACGACTGTTAAAGAATTTGAATTGGAGAATGCAATTCAGAATGGTGCCGATGAATTGGATATGGTAATAAATATAGGCATGTTCAAAGAAGGTAATTATACTTACGTTGCTAATGAAATTAACAGGCTTGCTAGGTTGGCGCACGGAAGTCAGAGGATATTAAAAGTAATCATTGAAACATCATTTCTTACAGATGCTGAAAAGGCAAAGGCTGCACAAATAGTATCTGAAAGTGGTGCTGATTATGTAAAGACTTCAACAGGATTTTCATCTAAAGGGGCGACAGTTCGCGACGTCAAGATCTTAAGCGATAATGTAAGTAATGGAACATTAGTCAAAGCATCTGGTGGGATCCATTCATATTCTGAAGCTATGGATATGATCAAGAGTGGAGCCTCTAGATTAGGTACTAGTCAAAGCGTTTCGATAGTTGATAATAAATAGATTTAAATAATAATGAGGAGTTTGATTTGTGATTCCTCATTTTTTATTTGGAGGAATAATCATGGAAATAGATTTTATCAGACATGGACAGACAATATTCAATTTAATGGATAAAATGCAGGGATGGTCAGACACGCCGCTGACGAATCAGGGGATTGATGATTTAAAAAAAACAGGCAAATATCTACAAAATGTTCACTATGATGCTTTATATAGTTCAGACTTGAAACGTGCAATAGATACTGCCAAGATAATCCAAAAAGAGAATCAAGCTAGTGATTTGAATTTAGAGGTCAATGAAAATTTTCGAGAGATATTTTTTGGTTCACTGGAAGGCTTAAATAGTACCGATCTGTGGAAAAAATTGGGCAAGCCTTATGGATTTGATAATCAATTAGACTTCGCTAAAAAATACTCAATGAAATTCACGAGAGACATTATGAAAAAAGCAGATTCTTGGGGTTATGCAGAAGGTTCTGATGACTTATTAGTTCGCTTCAATAAGGGATTAGAAGACCTTAATAGAGAAAATAAGAGAGATGCGAGAATTGCTGTTGTTACACATGGAACGTTGATTGAAACTATGATTTTAGAATATGCACATCCAAAAGTTAGCGTAGAGGATGCATTCCCAGATAATGGGAGTATTACTAAGACATATCTGACCAGTAAAGGGTTTGAGATTGGAGAATTTAATATATTGCCTTAGATTGTTTTTGGTTATCAACCTCCAAAATTTGAAAAGTCATCATACCATAGTGTAATATAAGTATTGATAAGCAGTAGTAATCATTAAATCAATGAAAATACATATGATGACTTAGGAGGACGTTATGGCTCAAAATTTAGTACAACAAACGACAGATAAGATAATTGAGTACATAAAGGAAAATAACATTCAACCCGGCAAGAAGTTACCTAACGAATATACGCTTTCCACCAATCTAGATGTTGGTAGGAGTACTTTCAGAGAGGCTATTCGAATCCTCATATCGAGGAATATACTTGAGGTTCGGCAAGGTTCAGGAACGTATGTCAGTGAGAAGGAAGGGCGTTCGACTGATCCGTTTGGTTTGACGATGATTCGTGATAAAACCAAAGTGATCAGTGATTTTTACGATATGCGTTACGTTTTGGAGCCTGAGGTTGCCAGTAAAGCTGCTATTTATGCGACAGATGATCAAGTCGAAGAGATCAATAGACTAGCCAAAGAGATTGAGAAGTCATTCAGTTTGGGTAACAATGACCACATAAACTTAGATATAAAATTTCATTCTTTGATTGCCAAAGCTAGTGATAACATGGCATACTCCTACATATTACCGATAATTAATACGTCCATTCTGGTGTTCAATCGCAATTATGTTGATGATGACGCCAAAAGATTTACTGTAAAAATACATCGGGAGATCTGTCAGGCGATAAGTGACCACAATGCTATCATGGCGCATGATTCCATGCTAGTACACATGGCTAATAATCGTCTGGCGTTCAAAAGGTTGTTAAAAAAATAAATTGACAAAGTCATCTGATGTGTGATAGTTTTAATTCATCAGATGACTTATTTATTTGTTCTGATTGGTAAGCGCTTACCATAGTTACTGTATAGTTATTGTTTTAAGAGAAGAGGCGAGCTTTAAGTGCAAAAAAGAAAATATCTTTTGATTGATGCATGTGTTTTGTTACTTTCTTTGGGTCTGATTTATGCTTATTCAATCGTTATGGTTCCCCTAAAGAAAGAATTTAGTTGGACTCCATCTGAATTATCAATGATCTTCGTCTTATCGATAATCAGTTTTACTATTGGTAATATCATTGCCGGTAGGCTGTTGAAGAAGTATTCCGTTAAGACTGTTTTTAATTTAGGTGCTGTTTGTATACTGATAGGTTTCGTCGGATCAGCGTTTGCACGTGCACCATATGATTTAGTAGTCATTTATAGTTTATACGGTGTGCTGACCAGCTTAGGAATAGGTTTCGTTTATAACGGGATTTTACCAACGATCACGGCATGGTATCCGGACAATGTCGGTAAAGCTCAAGGTACCTTATTGATGAGTTATGGTATGGGAGCTTTTATATTAGGGCCAATTATTACTAAGATTTACGTTGTGGTTCAATGGAGAATAGTATTTATTGCAATAGGTATTATCTTCTCAGCTCTGGTGTTGTTTAGTTCATTTGTGATCAAAGACCCAACAGCTGCAGATAACATCGTTGAAGTCGAAGCAGATGATCAAGGTCAAGTTGAGAAAACACAAGATAAAGACTTTCATGATATGTTACGTGATCCAGTGTTCTACTTGTTCTATATTTGGATGGTTCTTCTAGGTGGCGTCGGCTTAGGTATTCTGGGTATCGGTAAGAGTCTACCTGATCAACATCACATAGCGGCTACCTTAGCTGCGATCATCGTTGGATTGGTTAGCTTAGGTAATGGCGCTGGCCGTTTGATCGGTGGTTTTGTTCTAGATAAGTATGGTCGGAAGAATACGATGTTCTTCTCCAACTTACTGTACGTTGTTGCGATTGGATTGTTATTGATGTCTGAGTATAACAACAGTATTTGGATTTTATCACTAGGTTGCCTGCTCTGTGGTATGTCCTTTGGTTCCATCTTGATCGTCATGACCTACTTCACCAAGACAATCTGGGGCTTGAAGAATATGGCTCTTAACTTTGGTGTTATCAATAGTTATGGAATCATTTCCGTGTTTATCGGTTCGTATGGCTCAAGTAAAATTTATGAGAGCACGGGTTCGTACATACCGGTCTTCATAATTATGTTAGTTATGGTAGCGGTGGCATTAGTAGTTCTTGTTTCCATCAATAAATATTTAGATGCACACAAAAGCAATATAAAAGTAGAAGCGTTAAGCGTAGGAGGAAAATAATATGAATTTGAATGATTTAACTGGTAAAAAAGCAATTGTGACAGGAGCAGCTCAAGGTCTCAGTAATGGTATGGCTGAAGGTTTACTTGAAGCGGGAGCAGATGTAACGATTTTGGATGTTAATCCGAAAGCGACAGAAGTAGCTGAAGAATTCACTAAAAAAGGCTACCACTGTTACGCAGTTATCGCTGACCTTGGAGATGATGACAAGAGAAGTGCTGCTTTTGATGAAGCGGTTGAAAAATTAGGTGGGCATCTAGACATCTTGGTCAATGGTGCCGGAGTGCAACGTCGTCATAAGAGTGAAGAATTTCCAATGGAAGATTGGGACTTCGTGATCAACGTCAACTTACGAGCAGTCTTTGCACTATGTCAATTGGCAGGTAAAAAATTCATCGAACAAGACGGACCAGGTAAAATTATCAATATCGCTTCGATGCTATCATTCTTCGGAGGTTATACCGTCCCTGCATACGCTGCTTCCAAGGGTGGAGTTGCTCAATTGACGAAGGCTCTCTGTAACGAATGGGCTGAAAAAGGTATCAACGTAAATGCCTTAGCGCCGGGATATATGGCAACGACTATGAATACTGCCTTGCTTGATCCAGCTAATCCACGTTACGAAGCAATTACCAACCGAATCCCTGCTAAAGCTTGGGGACAACCAGAAGATATGAAGGGACCAGTCGTATGGCTAGCTTCAGATGCTTCTAATTACATCAATGGAGCCATCATTCCAGTAGATGGTGGATACTTAGTTAAATAATAGTGAGGGTGAAATCATGAAAATTTATATTACAGATTGTGATCAAGGAAGTGTCGATATCGAAAAAGACGTCTTCGCTAAGGCAGGTATGGAAGTAACACTGTGCGATGCTAAGACTGAAGATGAAGTTATCGATCAATGCGGTGATGGTGATATTTTTATCATACAGTATGCCAAAATAACTAAAAAAGTAATGGATGCTATTCCGAGCTTGAAGTATATCGTTCGTTACGGAGTCGGTGTAGATACGATCGACGTCCCAGAAGCTACCAAACATGGTATTCAAATTGGAAATGTCCCTGACTATGGGATGAATGAAGTGGCTGACCATGCGATCGCACTTCTCTTGAGCCTCAAGCGAAAGATCGTCATGATGAACGATAATACTAAGAATAATGAATGGAACTTCCAAAAATCCGTTCCGATCCATCGATTCAGCGAGGAAACTGTCGGAGTTGTTGGTTTAGGTCGAATCGGTCGTAACTTTGCGTCCAAAGTTCATGCACTAGGATTCAAAGTTATCGGCTACGACCCATACTTTAAACCCTCAGAAGAATTTGATTACATCAAACCAGTAGAATTGGAAGACTTGATCAAAGAATCAGATGCCATTTCACTACATATTCCATCTGACAATAACGTAGATTTGTTCAATTATGCGGCCTTCCAACAGATGAAAAAGAGTGCGGTCATCATCAATGTAGCTCGTGGTGGAATCATCAATGAAGATGACTTAGATAAGGCGTTGACTGCTGGTGAAATAGCAGGCGCTGGTTTAGACTGCATGTTAAACGAGCCTGTTTCGGCTGATAATAAGCTATTCAGACATGACAATTTGATTGCTACTCCACATATGGCTTGGTATTCAGTCGAAGCAGCCTCAGAATTAAAACGCAAAGTGGCTGAAGAATCTGTAAGATTCGCTAACGGAGAAAAGATCCACTATCCAATCAATAAGTTGTAATTTTACAGGAGGCCAATGATGCAAGTAATTGAAAATGATTATTTACGAGCTGAAATCAACGAATTAGGGGCTGAATTAACTAGTTTAGTCGATAAAAAAACGGGGTTTAATTATATTTGGGACGCCGATCCTGATATCTGGCCTAAGCATGCTCCTAATCTGTTTCCATCTATCGGAAGATCTATGAACGATCACTATTTAGTCAATGGCACGAGATACGAAATGCCTCAACACGGTGTGGGATTTTTCCATCAATACGTTGCTAACAAATTATCAGACAATAGTGTTGAATTCACCATGCACAGTGATGATGAAACTAAAGAATATTATCCGTTTGAGTTTGAGTTCTCGATCAAGTTTGAATTAGTTGGCAGACGTTTGCGGATGATCGATACGGTCAAGAACCTAAATGACAAAGTAATGAGCTTTGCTGTGGGAACCCATCCAGCTTTTAATGTTCCGATCGGCTCCAATAGTAGTGAATTCGAGGATTATTATTTAGTCTTTGAACCTAGTGTCAAACAATTGGAATATCACGAAATAACCTTTAAGACCGGTGTGCCGTTGCGAACGGGTAAGCTCAAGAAACTTATGAGTTACAATGGCGACTTTCTACCACTCAGTCACGAGTTATTCCAAGATGGACTGATCGTCTTCACTGAAAAAAATCATTTGGACAGTGTTGCACTGAAGTCAGCTGATGGTGAACATTCGATCACGGCAAAATTCGAAGATTTTCCACAATTATGTCTGTGGACGCAGAACGATGCTAAGGCTGGGTTCTTATGTATCGAGCCGTTCTATGGTGTTTCAGATAAGTACGGCGAAGAAGTCGAGTTGAATGATAAAGAAGGCAATTGTAAACTGGCTGCTCGCTCACAGCGGAGTTTTGTGATCGACTACGAGATTGATTAGTTTGTTGTGAAAGGGGCAGGAACTGCGGTTCCGGCTCTTTTTTTAAAAAAAATTACGAAATACGGGGTGTTAAAATGTCATTGATTATAAATACGTTACTGTTTGCGGACGATGTGAATAAAGGTACTAGTCAAGTCGACTTGATCGATCGTGTCGGTCAATTGGGTGCTCAAGGAGTGGAAATTAGACGTGAATATTTCCAAAACTTCGATGATGAAATAACCAAAACGGCTGATAAGATTCAGAAGAACGACTTACTCGCTAATTACAGTGTTCCTGATATTATTTTTGAAGAAGATGGCACGGTCAATCCTAAGCTACAAGGATATTTTGATGAAGGTAAAAGACTAGGAGTGCAGAAGATAAAATTCAACGTGGGCTATTTTGATAACTTCAAAGGTGATCTCAAAGCTAGTTTGAGTGCCTATCCCATCGATGAGATCGAAATGAATGTTGAAAATGACCAGACTAGTTTATCAGGTACTAAAGTATCACTGCTGAAATTTTTAAAGACAGTCTACGAAGTGGGTCTTACACAGATCGGGTATGTCTATGATCTCGGTAATTGGGCCTTTACACATGAAGATGCGGTCGAAAATGCCAAGGAACTGGCACCCTATACTCATTACATTCACTTAAAAAATATCATCGAGGACGAAGGTAACTTTGCGACGTCAGTCGACTTGGATACAGGTATTTATGATTGGAAAGACA
Source organism: Companilactobacillus sp. y65-5 (assembly GCF_057541095.1). Taxonomy (NCBI): domain Bacteria; kingdom Bacillati; phylum Bacillota; class Bacilli; order Lactobacillales; family Lactobacillaceae; genus Companilactobacillus; species Companilactobacillus sp. y65-5. The sequence goes on along the minus strand of NZ_BAAJOA010000006.1, from coordinate 139,799 downwards.
TCGTCACATACTTACCCGATGTTGATATTGCCTTAGAATACCCCATAGATACGGATGAAGAAATCAAAGAACAGATGGAATTAATTTAAACTGAGGAGGAGTTATTATGAGCGAAGTTATCACAATTGGCGAGCCATTAGTCATCTTTGCATCAAAGGATCCAGATGTTTCATTGACTGATGCTGTCAACTTTCAAAAACTAATGGGCGGGGCTGAGTTGAACGTTGCAATCGGTGTACGTCGATTGGGACATTCTGTCGATTATATTTCTCGAGTGGGTGCCGATCCGTTTGGTGACTATGTCATCAAGACTATTTTGAGCCATGATGTTGGGACTAGGTACATCTCCAGAGACTCTGATAATTTTACCGGTCATCAATTGAAGCAATTAGTCACTGAGGGAGACCCTGATACGTTCAATTATCGTAAAGGCTCTGCTTCTTCACATTTGACGAGTGATACCATCAATGAGATTGATCTGGATGGTGTTAAAGTAGCGCACATGTCTGGTATTTTTCCGGCAATCTCAGATACGGCTGAAGAAACATTTAAGACATTATTGAAGCGGATCGTTGATAAGGATATTTTAGTAACTTTTGATCCTAACTTGAGACCGCCATTGTGGAGTAGCCAAGAGAAGATGATCAGTACGATCAATGAACTAGCTTCATCAGCCAATATCGTATTACCGGGAATCAATGAAGGTAAGATCTTAGTTGGATCTGATGACCCAGAAGTTATCGCCGATTTTTATTTGAAGGGTGAACGTACTAAGACGGTCATCGTCAAGATAGGTTCTGACGGAGCTTATGTGAAGACTAAGGATGGCGACAGCTATACTGTCAAAGGATTCAAGGTGGATAATATCGTAGATACTGTTGGTGCAGGTGATGGATTTGCACTCGGAGTGATCACCGCCTTACTCGAAGGTAAGTCAATGAAGTCGGCCGTGTTGCGTGGTAATGCAGTCGGAGCATTGCAGATTCAGACGCCGGGTGACAATGATGGCTATCCTGATACAGCTGGATTAGAAGCATTTTACCAACAAGAAAATGTGAGTGAATAAAAAACTTCGATGATTTGATTGAAAATCATCGAAGCTTTTTTGTGTTCACTATCTTAATTTTGCAGGTATGACTAATTTGGAACTGATATTCTTGTCGTTGTCATTTAGCAGGTCGATCATGACTTCTGCCGCACTAGCTCCCATCAAGAAGGGGTTTTGTTCGATCAACTTGGCCTTAGGTTCAATAGCTCGAGCTAGATCAGTATCGGAGAAGCCGGTTGAAGTTACGTTGACGTCATCAACGTATCCACCAGCAATCAGTCCCGGCATGAATTCTAGTAACCATCTCTCCTTAATGGCGAAGATCAAAGTCTTCTCATCACTGTTTTTAAGCAAGGAGACGATCTCTTTTTGGATTTCTTTGTGGTTGTGAGACTGTTCAGATATCTCGATAATGTCGATATTTTCATCGGGGATCACTGATTGTATTCCTTGGAAACGTTCACGACGAGTTGAAGCGATGTTGATCTCGGAACTCAGTACGATGACGTGTTTGAAGCCTCTGTCATTGAAGTGAATCATGGCTTCACGGGCAGCGTCAAAGTTGTTGGTGATGACTTGAGGCCAGGGAGAACGTTCGATCTCACGATCGACTATCACGATGGGGATGTCCCGACGGATCTCATCAGATATCAAGTTCATGTCACTAGTCAATGGCTGGAAGATCAAACCATCAAAACTGTGCTTGTTGACTGAGTCCATCAATTGGATCTCACGCTTCTGATTGGTATCGGTGTCAAATAAGACACCGATATAGCCATTGCTCTCCAAGATAGAACTGACACCTTTGAACAGCTCGGTTGAGAAGTAATCATCGATATTGGAGACCACGACGGCGATCATATTGCTAGTCTTAGTGACCATCTGTCGAGCAGCTGAATTAGGGACGTAGTTGAGTTTGTCGATAGCATCGGCAACACGTTTAGCAGTTTCTTCAGACATACGCGAAAGATCATTATTTAAAAAACGAGAGACGGTAGCGATCGATACATTCGATAGGGCGGCTACGTCTTTCATGTTAGCAGCTTGTTTCTTCTTCATTATTTAATTTACCATTATTCCTAAAATATCAATTAATACTATACCATATTGTGATTATATTTAAATCATAAGATAATTTATCAAGTTAAACGTTTTACTATTAGTATTCTAACATAAATATCCATCTATTGTTGATATAGAGGGATTTATAAAAATATAAAAAAATACTTGAAATATTTTAGGAAAACGTTTACCATATGTCTTGTAAAGGGTTACAAAAATAGAATGATGTGGAGATGTGCATATGTCGGAGAGAACACAAATTGATCCAGAAAAATTTGCATTGAACTTTGCTAGCTCTAGTTATGAGAAGGGGTTCGATAAAAAAGAGCTGATCAAAGAGTCGAAGAATTACTTGATCAGCTATCTAACTGCATATTATCTAGCCCAAGACTTCAACAGAGCCGAGGATAAAAGCTTTGAAGATGATGGGACACAATTTCAAGATTTGAGTTTTGAAGAATTGATCAATCGTGTACGTGATTTAAACAACTATTAATGAGGTGGAAAAAATGACTTTAATTTTAAATACATGGATTTTTGAAAAAGACGTTAAGGAAGGTACTAACCAAGTTGATTTAGTAGATCGTGTGGCTGCTTTGGGGGCAGATGGTATCGAAGTACGCCGTGAATATTTCAAGGACTTGGACAAAGAATTACCAGAAACAGCTAAAAAAGCTCAAGAACATAATTTAGTAGTAAATTACAGTGTTCCTGACGTCGTCTTCGAAGAAGATGGTTCATTGAATCCAATGTTAAAGACTTATTTTGAAGAAGGTAAGACATTAGGATTGAAGAAGATCAAATTCAATATCGGTCATTTCGACAAGTTCACTGGTGACTTGAAAGAAGCTCTAGGACAATTCCCACTCGACCAAATCGAGATGAACGTTGAAAATGACCAAACACAAGTATCCGGTACTGTTGAAGCCTTGACTAAGTTCTTGTCAGCTGCACATGATGCAGGCCTTCCAGAAATCGGCTATGTATATGACTTAGGTAACTGGGCATTCACACACGGTGATGCAGTTGAAGCTGCTAAAGCTCTTGCACCATACACACATTACATTCACTTGAAGAATACGATCGACAACGCAGGTGAATTATCAACATCTGATGATCTAGACGTAGGTATTTATGACTGGAAGAACATCCTTACATATCTACCAAAAGATGTCTATTTCGCACTTGAATATCCAATGGCAACAGATGAACAAATCAAAGGTCAAATCGAGTTGTTTCAAAAAGAGGTAGGTGCATAGCATATGAGCTCTACAGTAATCGCAATACTATTATTAATTACGTTTGCTGCCTTTATCTATTACATCATTAAAGGTGGTAACTTGATGGTCGGATTCTTCGTGATGGCCATCTTATGGGCATTGATCGGTATGGTTCCGTTCGATACTGCTGTTCAAAAGATTTTTGCTGAACCAGCATTGAATTACGGGCCAACCATTATCTACATTGTCTTTGGTTCTTGGTTCGGACGTGTTTTGGTTGAAAGTGGTATCGCTCCAGCAATTTCGGAGCAGACTAACAAAGTAGGTAGAAAGAAACCGTTGCTAGCTGGAATTCTAGTTATCATCGTTACAGCTTTTATCTTCGTTAGTGCCTACGGTGTAGGTTCAGTTATCGCTATTGGTGTTATTTTACTACCGATCCTTCTTTCGATTGGTTTGCCAAGAGACTTAGCTCTATCAGTCTTTGCACTCGCAATCGGTGCTCCAATGTACATCAACGTTGTTTTATATAATCAAATCAAGGCATTCTTCCCTAAGGCAGTTTATGGCGGTGAATATCTTGTCTTCGGTGTTATCGCAGCACTTGTTCAATTAGTCGCTGTTATTATCTTGTTGATCCTTAACCGCAAAAAGATCGACCCATCACAAGCAGAAAAGAACTTGGAGATTATCGGCGCCAGTGCTGATGATGCTGACGATGGTAATAAGATTCCTAAGATTGCATTTATTATTCCAATCATCCCAGTTGCTATGAATATGATCTTCAAATGGGATGCCGTACCTGCACTAACAGTTTCGACATTACTAGCTATGTTGCTAACTGGTAAGATGAAGAGCTACAAAGCCTTCGTTAATTTCTTGAATGAATCGATCAAAAAATCTATCAGTGATATTTCTGGATTGATCATGTTCTTAATGGCACTAACTATGTTTACTGGTGCCGCTTCATTGAATGCTGCCCGCTTCCGTCCGGTATTCCAGGCAATCTTGCCTCATGATCATTTGATCTTAGCCATTGCTCTAGGTGTATTGGCACCACTAGCCTTATTCCGTGGACCATTGCACGTATGGGGTGCTGGTGCCGCAACAGCCGCAGTTCTATCAGGAACTGGATTGTTCAGTGACGCATTCTTACTACCATTACTATACGTACCAACATTACTAGCTGTCTCAACCGATATCACCCAATCATGGAATATCTGGGGACTAGATTACATGAAAGTTCAATCTAAGAGCTTCCTGAAGTATGGCGTACCGGTCATGTGGATAGTCTCGATTATTAATGAAGTTCTAGTTTATTATTTCTTCGGTTAAATCAAAAAATATTAATCAAATCAAAGGAGTTTTATCATGAGTGAAGTTATTACAATTGGCGAACCATTAGTAGCATTTGCATCAAAGGACCCTGACGTATCATTAGTTGATGCCATTAATTTCCACAAGATCATGGGTGGAGCTGAATTGAACGTCGCTATCGGTGTACGTCGTCTGGGACATTCAGTCGAATATATCTCTCAAGTTGGCGCTGATCCATTCGGTGACTATGTCATCAAGACGATCTTGAGCCACGATGTGGGTACCAAGTATATCTCAAAAGATCCTAACAATTTCACTGGTCATCAGTTAAAACAATTAGTTACTAAAGGTGATCCTGACACATTCAATTATCGTAAAGGTTCTGCTGCTTCTCACTTAACTAGTGAAGTCATCAACAAAGTAGACCTTGACGGTGTCAAAGTTGCGCACATGTCAGGAATTTTCCCAGCCATCTCAGATACTGCTGAGGACACATTCAGAACCTTGCTCAAGAGAATCGTTGACAAGGGTATCTTAGTTACATTCGATCCAAACTTGAGACCATCATTGTGGAGCAGCCAAGAAAAGATGATCAGTACGATCAATGAATTGGCAGCTTCAGCTGATATCGTATTGCCAGGTGTTGAAGAAGGTAAGATCTTGATGGGATCAGATGATCCAGAAGAAATCGCCGACTTCTATCTTAAAGGTGAACGTACTAAGACAGTTATCGTCAAAGTCGGTGCCGAAGGTGCCTTTGTTAAGACTTCAGATGGTGACAGCTATACAGTTAAAGGTTTCAAGGTCGACAAAGTCGTTGATACTGTTGGTGCCGGTGATGGATTTGCACTCGGAGTTATCACAGCCTTACTTGAAGGACAACCAATGAAGTCAGCCGTGTTACGTGGTAATGCCGTTGGAGCTTTACAAGTTCAGACATTGGGTGATAATGATGGATATCCAGATAAAGATGGATTGAAAGAATTTTACGCAAAAGAAGGAGTTCAAGAATAATAATGAAGCTTCAAGTGGCCATTGATAGAGTAACTTTAGACGAAGCAATTGAATTGACGCATGAATTGGATGGAGTAGTTGATATTATTGAGATAGGTACTTCATTGATCAAGGATTATGGATTATTAGCACTGAAAGATGCACCATTTAATGTTACTAAATCTGAAATATTGTATGATCTGAAGACAAATGATGAAGGCGTGTATGAATTTGAGAAGGGATTCGACGCTAAGGCTGATATCCTCACGGTTATGGGCGGATCATCATTGGATACAATCAAACAAGTTTATGATGTGACTGAAAGTCATAAAAAAGAGATGTTGATCGATCTAATAGAGGTAGACGACAATAAGATCAAAGAAATTTCAGGATTTAACAACGCAATATATGGATTACATCATTCCAAAGATGCTCAAGATTCCTTTGACGCAGTAGACACTTTAGATAAATTCAAGAAAAATTTCCCAGACATCAAAAAAATCGCAGTTGCTGGTGGAATCGACTTGAAACAAGCCAAAGCCATTGCTACACAAGGGATTGCTGACACGATTATCGTTGGTGGTAAAATAGTTAAGACAGATAATCCAGTAGAATCTGCTAAACAATTCATGGAGGCAATAAAATGACATTAATTAGTCAAATAATGCAAGAAGTTAACGAAGTTATGAACATGGTCGATGAGGACCAATTGGATAACGCCGAAAAGCTAATCAAAAAAGACAAACGCATCTTTGTTCTCGGTGCCGGACGTTCAGGATTGATGGCTAAAGGATTTGCAATGCGCTTGATGCATATCGGCTATACAGTCTTTGTGATCGGCGAAACAATTACACCTTCAGTTCAATCAGGTGACGTATTAGTCTCAGTTTCAGGTTCTGGTAAGACAGCTAGCATCTTGGAATTAACTCAAAAAGCTAAAGAAGACGGCGTGGAGATCGTTGCCCTCACTAGCAAGGCAGACTCACCATTGGGTCAATTGGGCGATGCCACTATCGTTGTACCTGGAGCCACAAAGAGCGGCGATGGCGTTAAGTCGATCCAATTATTGAGCACTTTATTTGATCAAAGTGTGCACATCACACTAGATGCATTGTGCTTGAAGTTAAGTAGACGTGATCATACATCAAATGATTCAGCTAAGTCAGCACATAGTAACATGGAGTAATCACTAGATGACTGCTCTTAAATCTTATTGAGGTGATAATTAAATGTTACAAAAAGCAGAAATTCTCAAAAGTGTTCAAAAATCCGGTGTTGTGGCAGTTGTTCGTGGTGCTTCAAAAGAAGAAGCCTATCAAGCTGCTAAAGCCTGCATCGAAGGTGGCGTCAAAGCCATCGAACTCACATTTACGGCACCACACGCCGATGAGATCATCGGTGAGTTAGTCGAAGAATACAAGGATGATCCTGAAGTAGTTATCGGAGCTGGAACAGTTCTAGAACCAGCTACAGCTCGTCTGGCTATCATCGCTGGAGCTAAGTTCATCGTGAGTCCTTCTTTCAATAAAGAAGTAGCCAAGTTGAGTAATCTCTATGCCCTTCCATATATGCCGGGATGTATGACACCTAAGGAAGTGCAGGACGCATTGACTTATGGTTCAGACGTCATCAAGGTTTTCCCAGGCTCAGTTGTAGGTCAAGGAATGGTCTCCGCATTAAAGGGTCCATTCCCACAAGTGAATATCATGCCAACGGGTGGCGTATCTTTGGAGAACATGAAAGAATGGTTCGATAAAGGTGTCATCGTGGTTGGAGCTGGTGGAAACTTAGTTGGACCAGCAGCTAAAGGTGACTATGAGCAAGTTAAGAAGAATGCCGAAGCATATCATGCGGAGATTCTTAGGATTAGAGGATAAAGATAGTACCTATAGTGCTTAATTACAAAAAGAGCGTGAAATCAGTCGATTATGGCTGATTTCACGCTCTTTTACTCTGAAAAATATTTAGTCTTCATTTTTTTGATATTTTTTCAAACTGTTTTGATTAGGGAATAGACGGGCATGAGAACCGATTCTAATTCCAATTAAGACCAATTCTTCGTTATCGATCGTATAAACGACTAGTATGTCGTTAACGTCGTTAGGTCGTTTACCTTTTGGAGTATCACGCAGATGAAATTCGTGGTATCCAGCCATTCTACGACTTAATTCATGATCATCAAATTCGGGTGGTAGGCGATGTTGTTCTAACAATATGTAAATCGCTTCTTTAACCTCATCGATGATCGACTGGTCTAAGATGGCCAATCTTTTTAAATCGGCATTAAAAGTTGCCCTAGGTTTGAATCGTAGTCTTTTCATTTTTTGAATTGACTCCAATAATCGTCAGTATCTGTTATGACATCGTCATCTGGTAAGACGTGACGCTTGATAAGTTGGTCACGAGCAACCGCAAATTCTAGTGAATCTTCTTTTGCATTTATCGCCTGTTCTAGCCAATACATTTTTTCTTGAGAAATAATAGCTACCGAACGACTATTTGAACGAGCAATGTAGACCGTTTCGTCGTCATCATTAACTTGATCTAAGTATTTTTTTATGTGAGCTCTGAAGTCACTTTGAGTTAAAGCTAATGTCATAAAATCACCTTCCTTGTACACAATATTGTACTTAAAATTGTACATATATTCAATTAATAGCGATTTGAAATATACATTTCACGCTCTTTTTAGTATTTAATAACAAAAACATTATAACATTATAATTTTAATGATTGAAATACTACTCTAGATGGTGTATAAAAATAATAGTGAATGCGTATACAAAGAATATTTGAATTTAAGAGGAAAAGACAATGGAAAGAAGAATCTTGTACCAGAGTGTAGCCGAAGATTTGAAGAAAAAAATATTGAATGATACTTATTCTGTCGGAGACTTCTTACCAACAGAAATAGAATTAGAAAAAATATACGATGTTAGTAAAATAACTATTCGAAATGCCATCAAGCTACTGGTCAATGAAGGATACGTGACTAAGCAAAGTGGCAAGGGGACGACGGTCATCAGCAATCGTCTTTTCAATCGCTTATCCAAGGCTGAATCATTCAGCAGTATCTTGGAAAATAATGGTAAAGATGTTAAGAAGAGAATCGTATCTATCAAAGAGATATCTGCCGAAGCCAGTCCAGCCGAATTCGAGATCAATCGGTTGACGGGATGTATTACTGAAGTTACGAAAATCTATGAGATGAATGAAAAACCATTGATTATTTTTAAACATTATCTGCCATTCAAACTGGATGCAGAGAGTCGTAAGGATCTGGACAAGGTCTCACTGTATCAGGTTATTAAGGAAATGGGTGAGATGGTAAATAGATTCGATGATGATTTTTATGGCTGTATCTTAGATGAACAACAACAAAAAGTACTAGAAACGACTGACAATGTGGGTATCAAACGGATCAGAAAGTCGTATAATCAACTCGATAATCTAGTGGAGTACGCTGAGGCAATTTATTTAACGAATGAATTCCCTTATAAAATAAAATACGAAATTTAAAGGAAGCGTTTACATAATAACATTATAATGTTATTATGTATTCGTAATCAAATAAGGGGGACTTGAAATGGTCGACTTATATGTAAAGAACGGTAAAACAATTACTGGAAGTCCCGTTGATGTATTAATTGATCAAGGAAAAATTATTGATGTTCAATCACATATTGACGGTGATGTTAGTGCTAAAAAAACATTAGATTTGGAATCAAAATATTATTTAAGCGCTGGATGGATCGATGATCACGTTCACTGCTACGAAAAATTAACTTTGTATTATGATCAACCCGATTTAGATGGTGTTGATGCCGGCGTAACAACAGTCGTTGATGCTGGGTCAACTGGGGCTGACAATTTACCTGATTTTTATGAATTAACTAAAAAAGTAAGAACGAATGTCTACGCTATGTGCAATATTTCTAAGACTGGAATCATTGCTCAAGATGAATTAGGTCACATGGATCGTATTCAAGACAACTTAGTCAAGGATATCATCAAGAACTACCCCGACTTCGTAGTTGGTATCAAAGCCAGAATGAGCAAGTCAGTTGTTTCAGGAAGTGGCATCCATCCTTTGGAACGTGCCAAAGAAATTCAAAAATTAAATAATAATATCCCACTGATGGTTCACATTGGAACCAACCCACCAGAGCTAAGCGATATTATGGATCTCTTGGATCCGGGTGACATCATTACACATTGTTACAATGGTAAGCCAAACGGGATCATGAATTTGGACTTGCATCAAATCAAACAATTTGCGATTGATTCATATAATAGAGGAATTATTTTCGATGTAGGTCACGGAACGGATAGTTTCAACTTTGAAGTAGCTCGAGTTGCCAAGGGTATCGGCTTAACTCCTAAGACTATCAGTAGTGATCTTTACCATAAGAATCGCGAGAACGGTCCAGTTTACAACCTAGCTACTTGCTTGGATAAGATGCTTCATCTGGGTTATACGATGGAAGAAATCCTCCCAATGATAACTACTAATCCAGCCGAAGATTTTCATTTGGAAAATAAAGGCTCACTACAAAAGGGCTTTGACGGTGACTTAACGATCTTTGATATTGAAGATCGAGAAAAAGAATTGACCGATTCAAACGGAAACAAAGAGACTACAAACCAAGTCGTTGTACCACATTATGCAGTTGTTGCAGGAAATGTTTATGAAACAAAGTTGGAGGAATTCTAATGGAAAATGTTTACGAAAAATATGGTTTGAAGCAAGTGATCAATGCCAGTGGAAAGATGACTATCTTAGGCGTTTCAAAAGTTTCAGATGATATTATAGAAGCACAAAAATTTGGTGGACAACATTTCTTTGAAATGAGTGATCTAGTTCTAAAAACTGGACAACATCTTGCCAAAGTAATCGGAGCTGAAGACGGAGTAGTTCTAGCCTCAGCTTCCGCAGCTATTGCCCAAGCAGTCGCAGGAATCATTGGACAAGGTAGTATGCATCACGTATATCATCCATTCGATGCACGTTACACAAATCGTGAAATCATTATCCCTAAAGGTCAAAATGTCGACTACGGTACTCCAGAAGAAGTAATGCTAGAACTTGGTGGCGGAAAAGTCGTTGAAGCTGGTTACGCCAATATGTGCAGTAAAGAACATGTGGAAATGATGATCACAGACCAAACTGCCGCTATCTTCTATGTTAAGAGTCATCATGCAGTCCAAAAGAGTATGTTGAGTGTCAAGGATGCGATCGAAGTAGCACACAAGCATAACTTACCATTGATCCTCGACGCCGCCGCCGAAGAAGATTTGAAAAAATACGTCAATATGGATGCGGATATCGTAATTTATAGTGGTGCCAAAGCCTTCTCAGGACCTTCATCATGCTTGACCTTAGGTAAGAAACCTTATATCGAATGGATCAGACTACAGTCAAAGGGTATCGGTCGTTCGATGAAGATCGGTAAAGATAATATTTTAGGACTTACTAAGGCTATTGAAGATTATCTAGAATATGGTCCTGAAACTGGTGATTCAATGAAAGCAAGATTGACACCTTTCGTCGAAGCATTGAACGAGATCAATGGTATCGATGCCAAAATCGTACAAGACGCCGCTGGTCGTGACATCTATCGTGCCAGTGTGACCGTGAATGCGGACGCAAAGATTGATGCACCAGCCTTGATCGCAGGACTAAAAAAAGACAGTCCAGCCGTGTATACCAGAGAGTATCGAGCAAATATGGGTATCATCGAATTCGATGTTCGTGCGGTTCATGAAACAGAAATGACAATGATCGTTGATAAAATCAAACAAATAATGAAGTAGGTGGCATCTATGAATACTATCGAACTAAACGCAGCAGCTGAGAAGATAATTCAAGACAGCATCGATCCTAAGAGAGTTAGAGAAATACTTGAATACACGCTCAGCCAGATGCAGACAATAAATTCATTTCCTGATGAAACACAGGCAGAAGTCTTAACGAATCACGTGGCTGAAATGGTTGATAGATCAGAGACCAATCGCCAATTAGACGATGTCGACCTTGAAGTATTTGATGGTCTACCAAAGGACAGCATCGCTGTGGCAGGCAAAGTCATCGATAAGATCGGTAATTTAAAAGATCAAGAAAAGTATATTCTAGCAGTTCATTTCGAAGTTGCACGTAAATAAGGAGGACGTAAAAATGGTTAAAGTAGTTATTGCAGATAGAATGGGTAAAGGTCAAAACGTAGCTAAAGGTGTTGAAGCCGCAGGCGGAGAGGCTATTGTCGTTCCAGGTATGGGTGCTGACATGCGTCTTGGCGACGAAATGAAAAAACAAAACGCTGACATCGGAATTTCATTCTGTGGTAGTGGTGGTGCAGGAGCAATCACTGCTAAGAACAAATATGGTTACAGCGAACGTCACAGCATGCGTTCAGTTCAAGAAGGAATCACAGCGATTGAAGACGGCATTCAAGCACTAGGTTTTGGATTCATGGACAAAGAAGAACTAGGAACAAAATTGGTTGAAGCATACAACCGTGTACACTCATAGGAATCGAGGTTAAGAAGATGAGCAACTCTCAGAAGGTATCAAACGAAGTCATCCAAGTATCCGGTACTGGTCAAACGAAACAAGAAGCAGTTGCTGACGGCTTGGCTAAGATATCTAAGATCATTAGAAAGAAAAACGAAATCACAGTGCAAATAACGCCTGTTTCTATCGAGATCGATCAGGCAGAATGTAGAGAATATACCGAACACTTCCTTTTTGTTTTTCTACCTAGAAAAAGAACTATTTACAATATTTCAATGAGTATCAATGTTGAAATCAAGTCGATGGACTTGGCAGAAATAGATTTCGTCGAAAAACAAATAAGCGATCCTAATGGTGTTAAGTTACCAAAACTTGGTTCATTGGGAAGTAGTAAGGGGAGTTAATTATGACAATATTCGTCATTTTACTTAAATCGATTCTAATTGGTGGATTAGTTGGATTCGCTGCCGGCATGGGTGCTGCCAGAATGTTCAACGCTCCGACCGTTCAGGCGCTAGGTGCTTTTAGAACTCTAGGGGAAATGAATGCCTGTGAAGGGGATGCCGCATCACATTTTTCATTCGGATTAGGTTTCTTCTTCAATGCATGGGCATCAACTGTTGGTGCTGGTGCGTTCACACAGGATGTTACTCACCGTGTTATTCCTAACTGGGCAGCATCAGTCCTCTTATTGAAGGACAAGAAAGTCGAAAATACAGTTCACAATCCTAAAAAGATGGCTATTGCGGGCGCTGTTATCGGTATTATTGTAGTCGCATTCTTAAATACAACCGCATCAGCTATTCCTAAGTCATTACAGATCACAGCGGTCAAAGTCTTAGTTCCAGCCGCTGAACTATTGATCAACACAGTTATGCCTATCATCTTCTGGTTGGCTGCTATCGATGCAGGTAAACGTTCAGGATTATGGGGAACTATTTTCGGTGGACTATCAGCTATGATCATGGGAAATGCTGTTCCCGGTGTAGTTCTAGGTATTCTTATTGGTAAAGGTGTCGACGAATTAGGTTGGACACGTATCACTAGAGTTATGTTCGGAGCAATCATTGCACTGTTCATCTTGAGTGGATTCTTTAGAGGATTCGATCTTCAAATGATCGAGAGTTTCAAACTTCAAGTTCCAAGTTTCTTAAATAATATGCACAATGTGTTCAACGTTAAGTAGGAGGGGAAATCATGGATGAAGAACAAACAATGGAAATAGATAAAAAAAGTTTTTGGTATTCAGAATGGTCTTTCCCAATAATGGTTGGACTAATGGCCGCAGGTGTCTTTGCGGGAACGCATATGTACTTTGTATATAATGTCGGTGCCTTTAATGAAGTTGCGATCGTTGCGATGTTGAAGGCTGGTATGGACGGTGGTTCATATGGAGCTGCAGCTGCTTTTGGTGCTAGTTTCTTATTTGCTCGTATTTTGGAAGGATCACTAGTTGGTATTTTGGATTTAGGTGGTTCGATATTAACTGGTGTAGGTATTGGTATTCCCGCTATCATGTTGAGTATTGGCTGGAAAGCACCGATCACTAACTTTGCTCTGTCGATTACAACCGGAATGGTACTAGGCTTGATAATCGGTGGCATCATCACTTTGGTTCGTAAGTATACTATCAATCAATCCAATGCAACCTTCGGTGCCGACGTCATGATGGGAGCTGGTAATTCATCAGGTCGTTTCCTTGGACCTTTGATCATTCTTAGTGCCGCTACAGCATCTATTCCTATCGGTATTGGTTCAATTATTGGTGCAGTTATCTTCTATCTTTGGAAGAAACCTATCGCTGGTGGAGCCATCTTAGGAGCTATGATTTTTGGAGCATTCTTCCCAGTATCACTTAAATAACAAAATTAAATAATCAAGAGGAGTCTTACTTATGTCAAACGTACCTAATTTTTATAAAGATCGTGTCGCACTCAATGTTTTGGCAGGATCAGTTCAAAATGCCAAGGATTGCTATGAAGCCGCAGACCATCATGTCGTACTAGGTGTTCTATCTAAGAATTATGATAGCGATGAAGCCGCTATTGCAGATATGAAGTTGTATCAAGCAGAAACAGATAACGCACTCTCAGTTGGCTTGGGTGCTGGTGACCCTAACCAGAGCCAAATGGTAAGTAGAATATCAGCTGAACTACAACCACAACATATCAACCAAGTATTCACAGGTGTAGGAACAAGTAGGGCCTTGTTAGGTCAATCTGACACATTTATCAATGGTTTAGTATCACCAACTGGCAAACCAGGATTGGTCAATGTTGCTACAGGTCCATTGAGTAGCCAACAACCAGCCGCAGAAGTTCCTATCGAAACAGCCATTGCCTTGCTCAAAGACATGGGTGGTAGCTCGATCAAGTTCTTCCCAATGAAGGGATTAGCACATATTGAAGAATTCAAAGTAGTTGCTAAAGCCTGTGCTGAGAACGACTTTTATCTCGAGCCAACTGGTGGCTTAGACTTAGATAATTTTGAAGAAATTCTTCAAGTAGCAGTTGATGCCGGAGTTAAGAAGATCATTCCTCACGTATACAGCTCTATTATTGACAAGGAGACAGGCGACACCCGTCCAGAAGATGTCAAAACTCTGTTTGAAATCATTAAAAAAGTTCTAGCTTAATAATTTCTGATAAAATAAGTCCAGTATTTGTGTTGAGCAGATACTGGACTTATTGTGATTAGTCAATGGGGGGAAGAAGATGGAAGTATATTTTGTAAGACATGGTCAGACTATTTTTAATTTGATGAGTAAGATGCAGGGATGGGCTGATTCACCACTCACAGATAGAGGAGTTGCTGACCTTAAGAAAACCGGTGATTACTTAAGCTCAGTCCACTTCGATGCCTTGTATAGCTCGGACTCAAAGCGAGCAATGGATACGGCAGAGATCATCAGAGCTGAGAATCAAGTTAGTGACCTGGAGCTTCAAACAAGTAAGAATTTTCGAGAGATATTTTTTGGCTCTTTTGAAGGGCTGAACAATGTTTATACTTGGGAGACCATCGGTAAACCATACGGCATCGATAATCAAAATGACTTAATTCGAAAACACTCTATGGATTTTGTCAGAGATGCGATGAATAAAGCCGATTCCAAAGGCTTCGCCGAAGATGCCGAGGCTATAAATAAACGGATAAAACTCGGTTGGCAACAATTGTTGGATGAAAATAGCTCTGATGCAAGAGTGCTAGTAGTGACTCATGGAACACTCATCAAAACAATGGCGTTGAATTATTCAGATTTGAATTTGGATCCAGAGGATGCCTTTCCTGATAATGGTAGCGTGTCGATCGCACGATTGGATGGGGATGGATTTGGGTTTGAACAGTATAATATTGTTTCATAGGGATACCTGCTCTATTTCTATATAAAAAATAATAAAAGTGCATTGATACTATCAAATAAATAGTATTAATGCACTTTTTTAGTTAAAATCGTTTTTCAAAGATTATTTAGTATGGAGAAGTTTTTTACCTAAGGCACCGCCAGGATGGAACGTTGCAAAATCTTCTTTGGTGAAACCTTTGAGTTCTGAAAGGGTACAAGCAATCGCATCGCCAACGACTAGAACTGCTGTGGAACTATTCGTTGGGGCAAGGTTTAATTTATCTGCCTCATGGTCTACGGGGATGATTAGACTCAGATCGCATTGCTGTGCCAATGAAGAGTCGCTGTTGCCTGTGAAGGCGATCAAGCTAGCACCAATCCTCTTGAGAGAAGGGATGGGAGCCAATATCTCAGCTGTTTCACCACTATTAGAGATGAGGATCACTGTATCATTTTTTTCGATCATACCTAGATCACCGTGAACGCTCTCGGTCGCATGGACAAAGAACGATGGAGTACCCGTGCTGGAAAAAGTAGCAGCTAATTTCCTACCGATCAAACCTGATTTGCCTACTCCCATGAAGATCAGTTTTCCATCCAGATGAAGCAATTTCTCTACCACTTCATTTGCATTTTCTGAGATGCTATTTTTTATGACTTCTAAAGAATCAATTTCACTTGTCATGAATTCTTGCATTAATACTGAATAATTTTCAGACATATTCTTGCCTCCAGTTCAAACTATATGAGTCTATTTTTATATAAATATAAATAAGAGGTCAATTGTCATTGGTTGTATATTGTGTCTTCCGGGGTCTCAAAAGACTATTGTTCGGAAAATCACAATATATCTAAAGTGCTGATATATCAATAGTTATATCGGTTTCAAAAAAATCTTGATTGTAATAAATGTCCAAGCCAGTCCAAAAGGTGTAAGCGATTACCATTGCTGGAGGATGGTATCTGAAAATATAATAACGTTGTAAAAGAGATTAGGCGGTGTTGTTAATGATTGAAAGAATTATACAAGAGGATTTGATAAAACTTAATATCGAAGCTAGCGATTGGAAAGATGCTATTAAGCAATCCGCACAACCACTGGTAGATGATAACTACATTACAGATAATTATGTTTCCGAGATTATTAATTCTGTAAATGAATACGGACCATATTTTGTCATTGCTCCTCATGTAGCATTGGCACATGCACCTAGTGAATCTGGGGCTAAATCACTCGCAATGGGTATTTCAACCTTGAGACCAGCTATAAAATTCAATAATGCTGATAACGATCCAGTTTCCTATGTATTCACTCTAAGCGCACCTGATAGTGATTCTCACTTGAAGGCAATGCAAGAGTTGGTGGAATTATTATCGGGGGATGAATTCTATGGAGTTTTGGATAAATCACAAAGCCCAAGAGAAATTTTACAGTTTATAAAAGATTCTGTATTAAATAAAAAAATATCCTAAAAGGATAGCGGAAGGAAGTATTTATTATGGTTAAAGCTTTAGTAGCATGTCGTGCAGGTGTTGGTTCAAGTTTGATGTTGAAGATTAAGTTGAATGAGGTAATTAGTGAACATGACCTACCAGTTCAAGTTGAACATTCATCCTTAGATGGTTTACCAGGTTTTGATGGTCCAATCGTTGTTTCATTGAGTGACGTTGCAGATGAACTCAACGAACAAGGCATCGATAAGGAAGTTGTCGGCATCAGAAATATCCTCGATAAGGATGAAATCTATACGAAGTTATCTGCAGCATTGAAAAACATTGGTGAAGAATAAATTTTAAATATAAAGACTTCGAGGGGGAAGGCTATATGAATTTCTTAGTAAGTTTACTATCTAATCCAGCTATTTTATTAGGTATTGTTTCTTGTGTGGGTTTAATTGCTCAACATAAAAAAGGAACAGAAATATTAACCGGAACATTTAGAACTGCCATCGGTTTTCTAATCTTTGGCGTTGGTGCCACTACCATGACAGGAACATTGCAGAATTTTAACGTCATGTTCCAAAAGGGTTTCCATCTAACTGGTGTTATTGCTTCACCTGAAGCTGCCACAGCTCTGGCACAAGGTAAGTATGGATTCGTAGTTTCAGTCACATTGATCATGGGATTCATCATGAACCTTGTGTTTGCAAGAATTACACCATTTAAGAACGTTTTCTTCACAGGTGGTCACAGTTTGTTCTTCGCCTGTGTTCTAGCATTAATTCTGAAATCATATGGATACAGTAATACTATCGCCATCATTATCGGTGGTACATTATTAGGATTTGTTTCAGCAGCACTACCACAGTTATGTCAACCATTTATGAGAAAGATTACAGGTGGAGATTTCCAAGCTATCGGTCACTTTAACATGATTGGTTATGCTTTATCTGGTCTACTAGGTGGAGTTTTCAAAAAACACAAAGACCAAACAACTGAAAACATCAACTTCCCACAATGGCTATCATTCTTCAAGGATTTCTTGATGGGTGTTGCAGTTGTTATGTTAGTTATCTTCTATGTTGCTGCACTTGCCGCAGGTAAGTCAGTTGTTTCAAAACTATCTGGTACAACAGATTGGCTAGTATTCCCAATGATCCAAGCACTAACATTTACAGCTGGTATTTCAATCTTGATGACAGGTGTTCGTATGTTCTTGGCTGAAATCACAGCAGCTTTCGTTGCTATTTCAGAAAAATTCATTCCTGGCTCACGTCCAGCTTTGGATGTTCCAACAATCTTCCCATTTGCACCAACAGCCGTCTTGGTTGGTTTCTTAAGTTCATATACTGCCGGAATCTTGGCAATTTTTGTAATGGTACTCATGAAGTTCCCTATCGTTATTATTCCAGCCGCTCACATTTGTTTCTTCTCAGGTGGTACAGCCGGAGTATTCGGTAATTCAACTGGTGGTTGGAGAGGTGCTGTATTAGGTTCATTCGTTGTTGGTCTATTACTAGCATTCTTGCCACTACTTCTATATCCAACATTCTCAGGCATGGGAATCACTGGTTCAACCTTCCCTAACGTTGATTACAACGTCGTTGGTTCACTATTGAACTGGTTCTTAGGTTTAATTCATTAATAAATAATACTTTAGGAGGAATTTTAATTTATGGTTGATGTTTCAGGAATCATAGTTGCGATGATTACACCGCTCGATGAAAATCAAAATATTAGTTATGAAAAGACAGCTAAATTATTAAATCATCTATTGAATCACAAAATCAACGGTATTTTTATTTTGGGAACCAATGGTGAAGCATATGCTCTGACTCAGGATGAAAAATATGATTTTGCTAAATACGTTATAGATTATGTTGCTGGCAGAACTAACGTCTATGTTGGGACGGGGCTAAATAGCACTAGAGAAACAATAGTATTTAGTAAGAGAATCGCTACATTGAACCCTGATGCATTATCAGTTGTAACTCCATACTTTGTTGCTCCTACACAAGAAGAGTTGATTGATCATTTCGAAAAACTTGCAAATGCCGTATCAGTTCCAATACTCATTTATAACATGCCTGGTAAGACAGGTGTAAATGTAGATCCAGAAACAATTGCCATCTTATCCAAGAACAAGAATATTGTCGGGGTTAAAGATAGTTCTGGAAAGATCGATAACATGAAAGGATATCTGAAACTTCGTGCTGATGATAGTTTTGCCGTTCTTTCAGGATCTGACTCTAAGATTCTGGCTTTGTTGGAAGCTGGTGGGGATGGTGCCATCGCTGCCACTGCAAACTTGCTGACTCAAAATGACGTTGATATTTATCAATATTTCAAAGCTGGTGATTTGGAAAATGCTGAAAGATGTCAAAAACAAATCGAACCACTACGAGAAGTCTTACATATGCGTACTACTCCAACAGCACTCAAAGCTTCGGTTACAGCATCTGGCGTAGATGTTGGACCAGCACGCGCTCCTGCAAGCATGCCTAATGCTGAGCAAGAAAACAAAATCAAAGAAATGATTAAGTATTACAAGGACAACAAGATTATTTAGGAGTGGATCATATGAAAAAACTAGATCGTGTAAATAGAATCGCCAACTCAGGTGCACTAGCAGTAGTACGTGCAGAGCCTGAGCGAGTGGTAGAAATTGCTGAAGGGATTGTAAAAGGTGGAGTTGATGTAATGGAAGTTAGCTATACGATTGCTAGCGCACCTGAATCAATCAGAACCTTGCACAAAACATTTGGAGATAAGTTATTAGTTGGTGCAGGAACGATCCTAGATGGACCCACTGCCAAAGAAGCTATTGCTAATGGTGCAGATTTCATCTATTCACCAATGTTTGATAAAGACGTTGCAATGCTATGTAATCAATATCAAATCCCCTATGCACCTGGATGCACCTCAGTTACAGAGGCTGTAGAAGCATTACGAGCTGGAGCAACCTTTGTGAAAGTATTTCCGTATGGAGGAATCGTCGGTCCAGACTTGATCAAGACCTTGAAGACGCCAATTCCATATTTGCCACTGATTGAATCTGGTGGTGTAAATGTAGATAACATCACAGATTGGCTAGAAGCTGGAGCTGATGTAGTTGGGATCGGTGGTGCCTTATCAAAGGGATCAGTTGATGAAATCGCCACAGCTGCTGCAGCCTTCAGAAAGAAAATCGATGATTTCCGTCAACAATAATTTATAGAGCTGTCAGTCTTTTATAACGGGGCTGTCAGCTTTTTATTAATTTAGGAGGGAGACCTTGATGTTAGATAATAAGCAATTACAAATTATTGATAAACTAATTCAAAACCCAATTTTGACCAAAGATGAATTGATCAAAAATCTTTCATTAACTGATCGTCAAATAGAGTATTCTATTGAAAAATTAAATCAGTACTTAGATGAGCAGGATAAACAGAAAATTGATTCAGAAGGTGTTTATATAACAGTTCCTAGTGATACTTACAAATTCTTATTAGGAATCAGAGTTTCGGATAATCTTACTTCGTTGAAGGGGTATATTCTTAGCACCAAAGAACGTAAGCTATTTTTGATTCTGTTATTATCGACTAATAATGACTACTTATCATTAGTGCATCTACAAGAAATACTACAAGTTAGTCAATCTACTGTTTCAAAAGACCTGAAACAACTGGAAATTGACTTATTAAAGGAACAACTAAAAATAAACTATGATCGCAAGAACGGATACAAGATAGTTGGTCATGAGAATGCATTGAGAAGTTATTTAATAAAGGTAGTATCCAATGAATTAATGGAAAATCGCGCGGATTTACTGGATAATTTTATTAATTTAAATAGTGATTGCAAAATAAAAAAAGTATTTGAATTAGTAGCGAAAGTATCTAACGAATATGATATTGAATTTATCGAAAATCGATTAAGGGAGTTTTGCTACATTCTGGTGATCATCTTGAATCGATTACTGATGAAGCCTAACTACATTCCCGCTAAAGCAAAATATTATGAAATAAGCAAAACGAATGAGTATGATTTTTCCAAAGAAATATTGAGTGAGCTAGGGATAACTAATACAAATACTGTTGAATATATCACGACGATCGTACTGTGTTTGAGTATCGGTGGATATGACAACTTGATTGAAGACAAGCACATTTATGATATTACTAGTTTGATTGTAAGAAAATTCTCTAATATTTCAGGTATTAGTTTTGTGGATAATGACAAAGTAGTCCATCAATTGTTTACACACTTTAGATCGATGTACTTTAGATTACAATTCAAATTTCCGATAACTAATCCTTTGACAGATCAAGTTATTCAAGAGTATGGGGAGATATTCACACTAGTCACACAAGCAGTAGTTCCATTTAGAGAAGAACTGGGCAAGGTCCCAGATGAAGAAATAGCTTTTTTAACGATTCACTTGATAGGTTTTATTTATAGCGCTAATAGCCAAAAGAAACATTTTCTCTCAGCCGCTATCGTCTGTCCTAACGGAATCGGTAGTTCAGCATTGGCCTATTTACAATTGACTAGCTTATTTCCTAATATCAAATTTTTGATTCCATTCCCATATTCTGACTTAGATAAACATTTGGATGAGATAGATATGATATTCTCGACCTTTTATAGAAGTGATTTATTCGCTAAAGGTAAACCATGTTTTGTTATCAATCCCATTATGACTACTAATGACAAGTATTCTATTATGCAGAAGGTCAATAGTGAGTTTTCCACTACAGATTTTGTTGTACCAACATTAGACTCAGTCATGAGGATAGTCGGTCATAGTATCAATAGTTCCGATACTTTGAATAGGATCAGAAAAGAATTATCGGACAATGTTTTTAAACCCAAAGCGGTGTTCAATAAACACAAAGTATCTTTACTTGATGTTTTAAAACCAGAATTTGTTAAACTTAAAATCAAAGAGACTAATTTTGTGGATGCAATATCTCATGCGGCAGAACCGTTATTGGATGATGGTGTGGTTGAACAGGAATACATTGATGAAATCATAAAACAGATCAATGATCATCAGTCTACGTTTATCATTGCCCCAGATATAGCTTTGCCACATACTAATCCACGGTACGGGGCTAAAAAAATAGGTATAGGCCTTGCTACTTTGGAGCAACCGTTGGTTTTTGACAATGGTAAGAGGATTAAGTATATATTCATTTTGAGTGCCATCAATTCGACAGATCATCTGACTGCTCTTCAAGATTTGATGTTCTTGTTGAATATGGAAAGTTTTTTACATTTGCTAAGTGATAAGGAGACAACAGTGGATGATGTAATGAATTTTATTTACCAACAGTTAAATAATTAGTTTCAGACTTAAAATCTTTTATTAAATAATGGGGTGGGATTATTGGAATTACTTTTTGTACGACATGGACAGACAATATTTAATGTACTTAATAAGATGCAGGGATGGTCTGATACTCCGCTGACTGAAGTGGGTATAGAAGATTTAAGAAAAACAGGTAAGTATCTGCAAAATACGCATTTCGATGCGATTTATAGCTCGGATTTGAAAAGAGCTATCGATACAGCAAAGATAATAAAAAACGAAAATTTGACTGATCCTCCAGAAATAAATGTAAGTAGCAATTTTAGAGAAATCTTTTTTGGCTCATTCGAAGGATCAGAGGCGGCAATTACATGGCAAAAGCTTGCGGCACCTTATAACTGTTCTACACAAAATGAAGTTGCGGCTAAGTACTCGATCGAATTTGCTAGAGAAGTCTTGAAAAAGGCAGAACCAAAAAATTGGGCTGAAGATACTAAGGATCTAGGTTTGCGAATTGAACGAGCTATCCAACAGCTACGTAATGAGAACGATTCAGATGCTAAGGTCTTGGTAGTCACACATGGAGCCTATATTGAGACATTACTGCTGAAATATTTTAAATCCGAATTTGGAAACTCACGTGCTTTTCCTGATAATGGTAGCATCACTTCGATTGAGTTAACTGATAGCTATATTGAGCTTAGAGATTTTAATTTTGTTCCAAGATAAGACAAAGCATTTTGAAGAAGCTGAATCCTTATATGATAGGATTCAGTTTTTTTAGTGCCATTTTTTGAGGTAAGCGAATACAAAAAATATGAACATAATTTCAAATAGAATATTTACATATGTAAAAAATGATGGTATTCTATTGTCATCGGATATGAAAGGGGTTTCAAAAATGAAACTATCAAAATACATTGATCACACATTGTTAAAACCAGAAGCTACTGAAGAACAAATAGACAAGGTTGTTGCAGAGGCCAAAGAATATGATTTCGCATCAGTTATGATTAACCCATATTGGGTAAAACACGTTCATGAAGCTTTGAAGGATACAGACGTTAAGACAGCAACTGTCATCGGATTTCCTCTAGGAGCTAATACTACTGCAATCAAAGTTGCGGAATCAAAACAAGCAATTGCTGATGGTGTTGATGAATTAGATATGGTAATCAACATCGGTGAATTAAAAGGTAAGAATTATGAGAATGTCGAGAGTGACATCAAAGCTGTTGTTGATGAGGGACATTCCAATGACAAGCTAGTCAAAGTCATCATTGAAACAGCACTTTTGACAGATGATGAAAAAGTGAAAGCTGCTGAGTTGATTATGAGTGCTGGAGCAGATTTTGTTAAAACATCCACAGGATTTTCAACAAGTGGTGCCAAAGTTGAAGATGTAAAACTTCTAAAAGATACAGTTGGAGATAACATCCAAGTCAAAGCTTCAGGCGGTATTCATTCCCAAGAAGAAGCTCAAGCAATGATTGATGCAGGTGCTACTCGTTTAGGAACTAGCGCAAGTATGAAGATTGTTAACGGCTAACTAAGGAAGGTGTAACAATGGAAAACACAAATACTAATACATCAGTACATAAAGTTGGCGGAAATGGATTTCATCTCTTTAAGCTACACGCCAAGCAAATGGATGATGGATATTTAAATAAAATTCCAATTTTTCAATTCATTTTGCTGTCGTGTCTTTTTCCAATGTGGGCGGCTGCTGCCAGTTTGAATGATATTTTGATCACACAATTTAAAACTATTTTTACACTGAGCAACTTTGCTAGTGCTTTTGTTCAAAGTGCCTTTTATGGTGGTTATTTTGTGATAGCCATTCCAGCATCGATCGTAATCAAGAAGACATCATATAAGATTGCAATTTTGATCGGTCTTCTATTCTACACTGCCGGATGCATGTTATTTTTCCCTGCATCAACTATGGCCACATACAGTGTTTTCTTAGTAGCTTTGTTCGCAATTGCCATCGGATTGAGTTTCTTGGAGACATCTGCTAATACATATAGTTCATTGCTTGGACCTGAAAAGACATCAACTTTGAGATTGAATATTTCTCAAACATTTTATCCGGTTGGAGCTGTTACAGGAATCTTACTAGGTAAGTATTTGATTTTTGGTTCAGGTGCCAGTTTGGAAAAGCAAATGAGTGGTTTATCTGGAGCAGCTAGAATTGCTTTTGGTGAACAAGCGCTACAAAAGACTTTACTACCGTATAAATACATTATTGTAGTGCTAATTGTCGCAATCCTGATCTTCGCATTAACAGAATTCCCAGCAAGTAAAGTTAAAGACGATGCTTCTGCTAAGGGAGCTAAGATCACTGAAACATTGAAGTACTTGTTACATAACAAGCCTTTTAAAAAAGGTATTTTTACGCAATTTATGTATATCGGAATGCAGACAGCAGTATGGTCATTCACAATTCGTTTGGCTATGAGTTTGAACACAAGTATCAATGAGCGTGATGCTTCAACATTTATGATTTACAGTTATATAGCATTTTTCTTAGGAAAAGTCGTTGCTAATGTATTGATGAATAAATTCGGTCCTTCCAAAGTGCTTCTTTGGTTCAGTGCCATCGGATCATTAGCTTTGATCTATATTATGTTAGTTCACAATATGACAGCTGTTTATGCAGCAATTTTGGTAAGTGGTTTATTCGGACCATGTTGGGCAACTATCTATGCTGAAACCCTAGATACAGTTAAAGATAAACGTCATACCGAAACAGCTGGAGCAATTATTGTTATGTCAATTATCGGTGGAGCATTCATTCCATTGATTCAAGGACTAGCTGCTGATATCACTAAGTCAATGTCATATTCATTCGTTGTTTCACTAGTATGTTTCATCGTTGTTTTGTTCTACTCACTAGGACAGATCAAACAAAAAAAGAGTAATCAAATTTAATTAGGAGACTTTAAAATGACAAGTATAATTCATTTATCACATAGTCTATTTAATGAAAAACCATTTAAGATTTTAGAAAATGCTGACTTTACAGTTGAATCATTTACTTATCTATCTGGAGTGGAAGGCTTGAAAGTAAGCAATTCACGTGGACATTTAACATTGTTACCATACATGGGAATGATCATCTGGGATGCCGTTTTTGATGGACAATCTCTCAAGATGAAAGATATGTTTTCACAACCACTTCCTGGCAAAGGAATCGCTGATACATATGGATGTTTCCAATTTTCATCAGGGTTACTTGCAAATGGTACCCCAGGTCCAGAAGATGACTATCAATTACATGGGGAATTCCCAACATCTAAGATGGTAGATGCCTTCATCGAAATCGATGGTGACTCATTGAAAGTCGGTAGTAGTCATGAGTATGTTAAGGGATTTGGTTATCATTATTTAGCAAAGCCAAGTGTAACAATGCATAGTGGTAGTGGATTATTTGACATTAAGATGAGTGTTACTAATTTACTCAAAGATCAAAAGATGCCTCTTCAATATATGTGCCATATGAATTATGCATATCCAGAGAATGCAACAATGACACAATCAGTTCCAGATGATGCTTTCAAATTACGTGAAAGTATTCCGGGACATGTTCATCCAACCAAAGAATGGTTAGCGTATAATGACGAACTCAAATCAAGTGGAAAAATCATCAGTAAATTGGATGATTCAAGTAACTATGATCCTGAGATCGTATTCTTCACCAGTGATTTAACAAAATTTGCTGATAAAGCCGAATTTAGAATGAATTTGGAAAATGGTAAGAATTTCGTGACGAAAATTACTACATCTGAATTTCCAATTGTTACGCGTTGGATTCTTTATAACAAGGATCAACAAGTTGCTGCATTCGCTCTTCCTGGTACAAGTCGTCCCGAAGGTTATCATGCAGTCGAAAAAGCAGGAACTTTGATTTTCTTAGAACCATTAGAAGAACGCAGATTCAGTGTAACTACTGGATTGGAACATTAGGAGGCATTAACATGAGTGACATTACTGTAATTGGTTCAAATATGATAGATTTAATGACATATCTCGACAGAATGCCGGTTGAAGGTGAAACTGTATCCGCACCAGAGTTTGAAATGGGTTTTGGTGGAAAAGGTGCCAATCAGGCAGTTGTAGCATCTCGATTGGGATCAGATGTGAGTTTTATTTCCATGGTAGGTCACGATAATTTTGGAAAAGAACAACTAGAGAACTTCAAAAAATCAGGTATTGATACTACGGCAATCGGCGTAGGTAATAGTAATAGTGGTGTAGCACCAATTTTCGTTGATCCGTCATCTGACAATAGAATTATTGTCATCAAGGGTGCTAATAACGAATTGACACCAGAAGTGCTGGATCAATATGAAGATAAAATCAAGAATTCTAAATTGATCGTCTTACAACAAGAGATACCACTAGAAACAAACTACCATGCAATTGATTTGGCAGTTAAACACAATGTGCCAGTATTACTAAATCCTGCACCAGCCAATAAAGACTTAAACTTAGAATACGTATCTAAAGTTGAATTTTTCTCACCTAATGAGACTGAGTTGTCGACTTTAACAGGGTTGCCAACTGGTAATTTAGAAGAAATAAAAATCGCTGCTAATGCGCTTATCAAAAAGGGTGTCGGTAATATTATTGTTACATTAGGATCAAAAGGTGCTCTATGGGTAAACAAAGATCACAGCGAAATAGTTCCGGGAAAGAAAGTTTCCGCAGTTGATACCACCGGAGCTGGAGATTCTTTTATCGGTTCATTCGCACATTATTTCACAGATGGTGAGAGCGTTCCAAACGCCCTGAAACATGCTAATGAATACGCTGCTGTTACAGTTACTCGAAAGGGAACACAGAAGTCATATCCTACTAAAGTTGAACTGGATGAGTTATTAAAAGTGGAGGCGTAAGTTTTTAGAACTATATAAATATTATTGGAAATAAAAAAAGTCTTAACTATACAAAATCACTAGTTTACATGGTAAATTAATGCCTTTGTTGAGTTAAGATTATTTTTTTACAACGATTGAATACGTTATCTTATAAAATATGTGATAATTGACGCATAAGTATTTAAGGAGCTTCTAATTATTATGGAGAGTACAGAAATAAAACGAATAAAGCAATCGCTTAGAGTCGCTAGATATTATTATCAAAATAATCTCGACCAAAGTAAGATTGCAAAAGAAATGGGATTATCCCGACCAACCGTTTCTCGTTTATTACAATACGCTAGAGATAATGGTTATGTAGAAATAAATATCAAGGATCCGTTTGATGATACTTCAAATATAGAAAACGCCTTGAAAGAGAAGTATTCATTAGAAAAAGTCATCGTCGCCTATGCACCTTCCAATAGTTATAGAACTATTATTCGTAGTATTGGTGAGGAAGCGGCTAAGTATCTGGAAGAAATTGTCAGTGATAATGACATCATTGGTGTTACTTGGGGTCAAACTATGCGGGAAATTGCTAATAATTTGTCCCCAGAGGACAATAATCAACAGGGTGTGCAAGTGGTTCAATTGAAGGGCAGCGTTACCCATTCGATGACGAATAACTTTGCGACAGAAGTTATCAATGACTTTACCAAGGCCTTCCATGCTGATTCAGAGAGTTTACCCTTACCAGTTATTTTTGATAATGCTGAGACATGTAAATTGGTCCAACAAGATCGGCATATCGAATATATTATCAAACAAGGTAAGAAGGCCAATATAGCATTATTTACCGTAGGTACAGTCAGAGATGATGCACTTTTGTTTAATTTGGGATATTTAAATGATTCTGAAATATCTAAGTTGAAAAAAGAAGCAGTTGGAGATATCAGTTCTCGATTTATTAATTCCGAAGGTAAAATTGCTGACGAAAAACTTAATAGTCGTACGATTGGTATCAATTTAGAGGATCTGAAAGATAAAGAATACTCTATTATGGTGGCTGGTGGTGAAAGAAAGTTGAATTCGATCCATGCAGCATTAGTAGCAAGGTATCCTAATGTTTTGATCGTTGATGAGACTACCGCTAAAAAATTAATGGATATGTAGAGAGTTTAGGTGAAAACCTGAGCTCTTTTTTAATTATGCAAACTTACCAACTCCAATATATTATAATAGAAGCAAGTAGCTTCTAATCTGGAGGTAAATTGATGAAAGTATATTTTGTAAGGCATGGTCTGACTATGTTTAATATGATGGGTAAGATGCAGGGATGGTCAGATACACCATTGACGGCCGATGGTATAACTACACTAGAAGTGACAGGTGATTACCTGAAGAATACTTATTTCGATGCTATATATAGCTCTGACTTAAAACGGGCGATCGATACGGCCAACATTATCAATGATGAGAATTTGGTCAGCGACAATAAGGTTCAACCTAGTTTCAACTTTCGTGAGATGTGTTTTGGTTCATTTGAAGGTGACAGTGTCGGCAGTGTGTGGGAAAAGGTCGGCTCTCAATTCGGAGTTTCTACCCAAGCCGAAATGATTCAGAAGTTCTCATCACTAGTAGCTCGAGGCGAACTAAAGAAGGCCGATCCTATGGGGATAGCTGAAGATGCGCTCGATGTCAGCAAGCGAGTGGAAAATGGCCTACACCAACTACTTGAGGAAAACAGTAATGATTCCACAGTCTTAGTAGTCTCACATGGGGCATATCTAGAAACGCTAATCCTAAAATATTTTGGTGATAAGTTTGATCTACAAGAGGCTTTCCCAGATAATGGTAGCGTCACGATCACCAATTTAACTAAAGATAATTTCAAACTTGAAGAATTTAATATTTTACCAGAAGAATTGGGCTAAGCCTGATTCTTTTTTTGTGCCTTAAAATCCATATTTTAATAAGTTTTAGCTCACAAAAGCCAGATATTTCTCAAGTTTTTGATATACTATGAGTATATTTATAGGGGGGATTATTATGATTAAGTGTCCAAATTGTGGATCAGAGAATAAAGAGGGGACAAAATTCTGCACGAAGTGTGGTACTCGCTTGGCGATAGAATCAGAAGTCGATCAAAGTACAAGTGCTCAAGCTAACCCAGCACAAACGAATGAGCGAATACAAGAATTCAAGAAGCATTCAATGAATTACTTCGGTTGGTTTTCTAAGGCTATTAAGCATCCAACGATAGTATCTAATGAGAGCAAGTATTATGGACTGACAACATTGATACTAAATTCTGCACTTTTGGCTTTAATGCTTCACATCATTGGCAATCAAGCATTATCGACTTTCAATAGCGCTGCCAATGGGTTAAGTAGTTTATTCGGTGCAGCGGAACCAGTTTCTACAGCGCACGCAGGTATTTCAGTATATATTAGGTTATTAATAATAATAATGTTATACATGGCAGCCTTTGTTTTGTCAGGCTTCGTAACTCGTAAGTATGTTATGAAGGATAACGTGAATGTCTATGACTACATGAATCAATTGGGAAGTTACATCACTCCCATGCTAGTAGTTGATGTAATCAGTGTCGTTATCTTATGGCTATCTAAGCCAGATGCTACATCTATTACTGGCGTAGCTTCGGCGGCAGCTTCAGCTTCACTATTTACACTAACGATGTTATTTTTATTGTTGCTTTGGACTAGTGCCTTTTTCGGTTCAATGTTGATCACAAACGAAAAGACTAGAATCGATGGAATCTATGCTATCATCATTTCTCAAATCATTGGGGGCATTGCAGTATTCTTTGTTTCAAAAATTATTATGAATACATTTACTTATATGATTATGGGCGCAGTCATGATTCCCGGTATTCTATAATGAATACTAAGAAAAAAATATTTTTCTCGGTATTGATCCTCTGTTTAGTCGTACTGACTACCGCTTGTTCGCACCAAAAGAGTAGCGCTACTAGTGAGACTAAGACGGAGAACAAAGGGGATAAGAAAATCACAACTTCTAAGACTAAAAATAAGGAAACAAATGATAAAACCACTTCGAATCCGACGATTTTATCTGATTTAAAAGATTCCGACAAAAAAACTCTGAAGTATTATGCATTGGGTGA
This sequence comes from Companilactobacillus sp. y65-5, assembly GCF_057541095.1. Classification (NCBI taxonomy): domain Bacteria; kingdom Bacillati; phylum Bacillota; class Bacilli; order Lactobacillales; family Lactobacillaceae; genus Companilactobacillus; species Companilactobacillus sp. y65-5. The sequence goes on along the minus strand of NZ_BAAJOA010000006.1, from coordinate 109,556 downwards.
TTCATTGTCAGTTGGCTTATTCTCAGATTCAAAAGAAAGCCGATTTACTAGCCTTTTCACTGAAGAACTTCGTAAGGGTACAGGCAAGCAAGTGATCGAAGATAACAATTCTTTGTCAGGCAAAACTGTGACTAACTTCGGTTTACCTGTCGTTCGATACTTGATCAATGCAAAACCCGACCTCGTGACGATCGAATTCGGGACGAATGATGCCGCATATGGGGTCGACCAACAAAACCTTGGTAATTTCGTTACTAATCTCGACAAATTAGTAGGACGAGTTAAGTCACAGACAGATGCCAAGATATTATTGATGACGACTTGGTCACCGAGTGACGGTCAATTCATGGAAAATGACGCTGTGTATGACCAAAAGATCAAAGAGATCGGTAAAAAATACGGTGTTCCAGTAGTAGACTTGTCAACGATTTGGCAAAATAATCCGAGTGTGACCCAAAACGATACGGGTTATAGTGAAGTTTATAGTATCCAAAAAGACGAATTCCATCCTAATCAATTAGGACATCAGAAGATTGCGGAATTATTGTACAAAACGATTCAAAGTAAAGAAATGAAGTAGGGGAAAAATATGGAGAACTTAGAATATTGTCCTAATTGTGGTCAAAAACTTAAATCCAATGACGATTTTTGCCCAAACTGTGGATTTAATGTTAAAAAATATGTTGAAGAAAATAGCAACAAAAAGGCTGAGAAAGTGGCGCCAGTAACATCTGCTCAAGACTCATCCAAAGCCAGTCAAGCAGCGCCTAACGCTGCGCAACAGTCAGTTCCTACTCAAGCTAAGACCGTGAGTGTAGGTTTTGACGGATCTAATCAACCACCTAAGAAGAACAATAAGGTGATAGTTTGGATAGTCGCTGTAATTGTAGTCTTACTGGTAGGCTACATGGGTGGAAATTGGTATTATGGCAAGAATCGGCAAGTACAAAATCTCCAAGATGACATAACTAGTGGCAAGACTGACAAAATGCAGTCAGCACTTATCGGCGAAGATGGTAAGGAATTGTCGACTAAGAAAGTTGGAGCTTTGAAACGGCTGTATGTAAAGGACAGTTCCTCGATACAAAAGGTCAGGAATCAACTTAAGAGTACTGACCCAGAGAATAATTTCTCCGTGAAAGCAACTGGAAAATACTTAGGGATATACAATAAGTACAAAATACAAGTCCGGAGTCAGGAATTATCGATCGAGACTAACATCGATAATCCAGTCTTTACTGTCGACAATAAGAATGTTGCCGCCCAATCTGACGGTGATGAGTACAAGGTGTCAGATCTGACTCCAGGTATATACGATTTAACAGTTGAGAGTAACAATAAGTCTAGCCAAGCTAAGTCTAAACAAGTGACGATCAGCATTGGCGATGACGACAGCGAAGTTACTATGAATGTCAAAAAAGAGAAAAAGGCAAAGACGACTGTTGAAAAAGATACCGATGACGATGATGATAACGACGTAGACACCAACGATGATGATCGTGATGAGATCGCTTCAGCAAGTAGAGATAATTCCTTTGCGAATGATAACTCTCGTGACTTCGATGGTACCTTGATCGGTGACTATACTGGAGATCCAGATCTGTCACTTTATTCTGACGGTTCGTATCAATTAGGCGACAAGTCTGGAACATACCAAATCGTCAATAGAGATGGCAATCATGTTCAAATCAAATACAATCAAAATGGCGGTGGTTCGATCACTGAATCATACAGTTTTGATGGTAGCGAGTTGTATTCGTCCAAGTATGATACTTCTTGGTACAAGTGGAATTAATAAATAAAAGTAAGTTTGATGATCATATCAAGCTTATTTTTTTTGAACTAAGTCAAACTTAACTAGGCTGTCCACTGACTGTGTGATAGTTTCTTCCACGCTATATTGAGGAGTCCAGCCGAGGATTTTTTGAGCTTGAGCTGTACTGACATGGTGATTGACAGTTTGGAACAGTCTGGCTTCTCTAGCTTGTTCATTAAATAGAGTACCTATTTTGATTATCAAATCAGGCAGTGGTTTAGTGGTGATTTTTTGAGAGACTTCAGGGCGTTTGTCACGTAAGATTTGAGCAATCTGTGGTAGTGAAGTAGCTTCAGAAGCCACGGCTATAAAACGTTTGCCGTCGGCATCGGGTGTGAACATGGCCTTGATGTGTAGTGCGGCTACGTCGCGAACATCAACGATATTGACGGGCATGTCAGGGATTCGGTTCATCGAACCGCTCAATAGATTGTTGATAAGTCCAAAACTGCCGGTTATGTGTGTACTGATGGCTGGGCCTAGAATAGCACCGGGGTTGATCGTCGCAAATTCGACAGTGTTAGTCGGTTGAGAGATTATTTCCCAAGCGGCTTTTTCCGCCATCAACTTAGACTTTTCGTACAGTGATAAACCACGTTGATCGACAGCAGTCCAGTCTCTTTCAGTCACTGGCTGACGATGATCCATGTGGCTGAACCCGACTGCACCAAAATTACCAGTCATAACGACCCGTTTGATATTTGGTTGAGAGAATTTTAATATTCTCTTGATGCCATCGACGGCTGGCTTCATCGCGGTAGCCTCGTCAGTTTGCTTACCAAAAAAAATCGGTGAAGCGACACTGAAGACATATTGTCGATCACTCATAGCCTCGGCCCAATTGCGGTCACTGTTCAAGTCAGCCTCGATGAATGACAAATGATCTAGATTATTGATTTTGTTATCGCTCATTATCTGCAGAACCTGTTCTTGTTTGGATAACGAACGGACAGTAGTCTTCACATCATATCCTTGTTGTAACAGTTGGCTGATCAATTCTAATGCTAAAAATCCTGTACCACCAGTTACTAAAACCTTTTCACTCATAAATTTATACCTTGCCTTTTTTGATTAATTGATTTATTTTAGGATAAAACCTGAACCATAGTTTAGGTCAAGAGATTTATCAAACTGAAGGAGAAAGATATGGATGAAACTTATTCGATCAAGGATGTAGCAGCGTATTTTGATATCTCGATCTCAACGATTCGTTACTATGATCGGCAAGGATTATTACCGTTTATTTCCAAAAATTCATCAGGCCATCGGGAATTCACCCGCGCTGATATGGGCCTGGTCAAGACGATCTGTTGTCTAAAGGATACTGACATGCCGCTAAAGGAGATCAAAGCATACATTCACCTGTGTATGGAAGGAACTGATACTATCGAACAACGGCGTCTAATGCTCGTCCAACATAAGCAAGATATTCTCGACAAACAGAGAGCATTACAGGATAATTTAGCAGAAATAGATATCAAAATAAGTCGCTATTCAGCTCCGAATGCTAAAGAAATCATAGGTTCGCAGATTGAATATATGACGACTGAAAAAGAAAAACATCATCTGGCAAATCCGTTTGCGGAATGATGTTTTTTATATTGTAAAAATAATATTTTTATTAACTAATTAAAAAGTTAGCCTTAGCTAAAAAATACTTGTGCTAATCTCTGGGCTTCGATATACTATGGTTGAACATTGATTCGAAAATTCCAAAGATAACTATAGGAGGGCTCTTATGCTTACAGTGAAGAACCTGACTGTTGCTTACGATGACACACCAGTATTTTCTGATGTTGCCGTGAACTTTAACGCTGGCAAAATAACTGGAATCATTGGACCAAACGGTGCAGGTAAATCGACTCTGATCAAGGCAATGTTGGGCTTGATCAAGTCACAGGGGACGGTCGCATATGACGATCGACCAATCAAGGATATTCAAAAACAGATCGCGTATGTGGAACAACGAAAAGATCTCGATCTGACTTTCCCAGTAAATGTATTCGATGTCGTTATGACAGGAACATATGGGAAGTTAGGATTGTTCAAAGATCCGGGAAAGAAGGAACGAGCAGCTAGTAAAAAAGCTCTAGCTCAAGTCTCACTATCAGAATTTTCAAAGCGCCAAATCAGTAATCTTTCCGGTGGACAATTACAAAGAGTCTTCGTAGCACGTGCGATCGTTCAAGAGGCAGAAGTCATCATCTTAGACGAGCCATTTGTTGGTATCGATCTACAGAGTGAAACGGCGATCATGAAGATACTCAAGCAATGGCGTGATGAAGGCAAGACGATTATTGTTATTCATCATGATTTGAACAAAGTCAGTCATTACTTCGATGACCTAGTAGTTTTGAATCACGGTATCGTTGATTTCGGACCGACTGAAAATGTTTATAATTCAACAAATATCGAAAAGGCCTTTAGTGCTGATCTTTCAGCAGTCTTATTCGACCAAAATGGAGGTGCAAAGTAATGGCCTCATTAGTCGAGTTTGTTACAGCATTAGGACGATATGATTTCTTACAGAGCGCGTTGATCACTGCCATCATGGTAGGTGTCATGTCGGGAGTTATTGGAAGTTTTATTATTTTACGTGGAATGTCACTGATGGGGGATGCGATTTCTCATGCAGTTCTACCCGGTGTGGCATTTGCTTACATGTTAGGTATCAATATTTTGATCGGTGCTTCGTTATTTGGAATCATGGCAGCACTTTTGATCGGTTTTGTGGCATCACATAGTAAGATCAAGACAGATACTTCTATAGGAGTAGTCTTCAGTGCCTTTTATGCTCTAGGGTTCATCTTGATTTCCATGGCAGAGAGTTCAACTAACTTGCATCATATTCTATTTGGAAATATCTTGGCAGTTAGTGATTCTGATATTATGACAACAGCCATCGTGCTAGGAATTGTTATTTTATTCGTTTCCTTCTTCTACAAGGAACTCTTGATCACATCTTTTGATGAGACATTTGCCAAAACTTATGGCTTGAATGTTCAGATCTTACATTATTCATTGATGCTAGTATTAACTCTAGTTACTGTTTCCGCATTGCAAACAGTGGGAATCATCCTGGTGGTCGCAATGCTCATCACTCCTGCTGCTACTGCCTTCTTGTGGACTGACAAATTATCCACGATGTTGTTCTTAGCTGCCGGTGTAGGTGTGGTGTCATCAATTACCGGTTTGTACTTTAGTTACAGCTTCAACTGGGCATCTGGTCCAGCAATCGTTATTGTGGCTGCGATGTTGTTCTTGATTTCATTTATCGTATCTCCCAAACAAGCATTCTTGAAGCTAAGTAAGAAGGGAGTCGCCTAATGAAAAAAGCTATAATTACTATTCTTTCAGTAGTTGCCATCATCGGTGGGGTATTTTGGTTCTTAAATGTCAGAACTAGCTCGCAAGCTAGACCTACTACTAATAATGAGAAGATTAGAGTAGTCACGACCAACTCGATCTTGGAAGATATGGTTCATAATGTTGGTAAGGACCGTATCAAGTTGTATAGTATCGTTCAACGTGGGACTGATCCACATGAATATGAACCACGTCCAACGGATGTTTCAGAATCAGCTGAAGCAGACGTTATCTTCCACAATGGACTTAACTTAGAAACTGGTGGAAATGGTTGGTTCAATAAGCTAGTCAAAACATCTAACAAAGCTTTTGATAAGGAAGTCTTTTCAGCTAGTGAAGGCGTTACAGCCGAACATTTGACCACCAATGTGGATGAAGAAGATCCGCACGCTTGGTTAGACTTGGCGAACGGGATCAAGTACGTTGAGACGATCGCTGAAGTGCTCAAGGACAAAGATCCTAAGAATGCGAAATATTATCAACAAAACGCTGATGATTATATTGCTAAATTAAGTAAGTTACATAAATCAGCACAATCCAAGTTCTTGGATATTCCTGAGAGTCAACGCTTGTTGGTTACTTCAGAAGGAGCCTTTAAGTATTTCTCCAAAGCCTATCACGTCACACCGGCTTATATCTGGGAGATCAATACTGAAGCACAGGGAACGCCAGAGCAGATGCAATCAGTCTTAGCTAAGATCGGTGATTCAGAGGTGAAGAGCTTGTTCGTAGAAAGCTCAGTTTCACCTAAATCGATGAACAAAGTTGCTAAAGAGACGGGTCTGGAAATATCTTCTAAGATATTTACCGATTCATTGGCACAAGAAGGTACGACTGGTGATACTTATTACTCGATGATGAAGTGGAATATTGATCATATTCATGCGGGATTGTCGAAGTAAGAGAAAAAATTCAAAAACTGCATTATCCGATTCGGATAATGCAGTTTTTGTGTATAAAAATTAATTTTCGTTTTTTAAAATAGATCTATCAAAATTCATCTGCATGATTCCTATTAACTTCATGCTTAAGAAGAATTCTGTTCTTCCGCCCTTCTTATTATGCTTCCCAGTAATATCTACTAAATCATTTAGAATTTTTTCTGTATAAACTAAATATTCGTCATTAACAATCGTGTTGAGAGGGGTAGATGCCAGTGTCAATTCGTTGAAATCATAATAAGGATTGGCTGCCATGTACAAGAAGGTATCATAGCTTATCTGGCATTTTATTAAATGCATAGTATCTTTTTTCGGCTTCAACTGGAAGTAATGATAGGACCCTAAGAACATTAGTAATCCATGTTTAGTTTGGTATTCCTTGGAGTTGACGATTATTTGTCCGTTATCGTCATAAAAATAAAAAATATTTATCCCAGGTTTGTTTTTTAAAATGGTAGGATGCTTAACCTCTTTATCAATAGCTATTATCGGTGCTGAAAAATCACTTTTTGTATAGTAACCTCCAGAAGCAAATACCGGTGGATGAAGATTATCAGTCATTATGTTTACCCTCCCTAGCTCGCTGTCGAAATTCTCCAGGTAGCATTTTGTATTCTCTTTGAAAAGACCTGGAAAAAGACCTACTGCCACCGAATCCCACGTTAAGTGCTATATCGATGATCGGCAAATCACTTGTCAAAAGAAGTGCTTCAGCGTGTCTTAACTTGGTGAGTTCCGTTAATTTCTTGTAAGAGTCTCCAAATTCTCTAGAGATTATATCTCTGATAGTTTTCTCAGATAAATAAAGATCTTTAGAAACTGATTTGATGTCAGTCGTCTTATAAAAGTTGTTGTATGAATAGTTCATGAGTTGCATTAAGGGCTTGCTCATAATAAAACCACGGTAGATATCGTTATCGTTGGATTGGAGCAAGCCTTTTTGATATTCAATCGGTGTTTTGCCAGTTTGTTTTTTGAAAGTACGGTAGAAATTAACTTCGGAACAAAATCCGGAATGTTCTGCAATGCTGGTGAGTGGCATGTCTTCATATAGTAGTGCCATGCATGCGATATTTACTCTAATTCTATTTAAATTTTGTAAATAATTATATCCAGTGATATTTCGTAATTCATGATTCAAGAATGTCGGGGTAGTTTTAAAGTGTTTGGCAACATTCTCTATTGTTAAAGGTCTTGAGAAATTGGTGCTCATATATAACATGACACGCCATCCTAAAGGACGATTAAGTGATTCATCCTTGTCAGTAGTTCTTAAACTTTCAGATAGTAATACCTGAGAGAGTTGGCCTAGAATCGCCACTTTGATCAAAGATGAGCCAGGAAGGAAATTAGTATTAAACCCTTCAAATTCATCAAATAACTCAAAGACGTTGTCATATAATTCTTTGCTCAAGTAAAGGATTGGTGTTGCATCGACGATATTTTGAATACTATCTAAGGACTGACTCTCTATTGTTAAAAACGATGACAAGTTATAGTCGAAAACTAGAACTTTTAATTTTAATGGATAATCGTTGTCAGCGTGAATGGAGTAAGTGTGATAGGACTGTAACCAAGCAAATGTGCCAGCGGAGAAAGGCATGTTTATACCATTGATCGTAATAAAACCGACACCACTAGTTACTAGGATGAAAACAGAATCGTTTTCTGAAATGGGGGGAGTAATGTCATCAATTTCATAAGTTTTAAGTTTAAGTAGTTTTTCTTTTCCAGTGAAATATGAATTGATTGGTAGTCCGATAATTGGTATGGACCTAACTTCTGATTGCATAAGCTATCCTCCTCAATATTATTATGAGATTTTTTTGTAAGTATTAGGGCATTTTTTGTCACATGAACAATTATGATTTAGTGAATTATTGAACATTCTGAGGTGATAAGTCCTTCTGAAATGTGCACAAGTACATAAATTATAAATGTTAAAGTTGTAACAAGGTTAAGGATATTAATAATTCTTCATATTAGAAACACCTTCATGGAGGTATTATACACTAATCCCTAATGTTAAAAATAGCACTATGTTAAGTAAAATTAGTTTTTCTAATTTATTAAGTATTAGTTGTAGAAAGAATTCCAAAAATTATTTTAACTGACGAAGGGAGTAAAACTGCCAAATGATGAACTTTTTTAATAAATACAGAAATGGAGATTCAGAGTTTGTTACTCCTGGAAAACAGTTAGATTTTATTGCTCAGAAGAAACCAAATGATGTTGCTATTATTAGCATCGACAAAAATGATATTGAGGAAAAGCTAACTTGGAAAGAACTGCAATGTAAATCCAATCAAGTTGCTAATTATCTAATTGATATGGGAATCGGATCGGGTGACACAGTGCTGGTAAGTTTTCCTAACGGATTAGATCATATCATTGCTACTTTCGCAATTTGGAAGGCAGGAGCCTGCTACACTCCGATCTCTTATAAAACTGGTGCAGTAGAAATGCGGAGGATTCATTCGGAAGTAAAATTCAAAATAGACTTTTCGAATCATTGTCAAATTAGCAATTGTATCAATATCACATCCAAAAAAATCAAAGAAATAGAAGAAAATGTATCGGATGAAACACCACCGGATAGGGTAGCGAATCCCAATATGATTTCACTATCGGGTGGAACTAGTGGGAAATTGAAAATCATCAAACAAAATATGCCTAGCGGATTATCCGATGATTTATTGAAAAGTTGGTTCCAAATATCAGGTATGGATTTTGATGAACGACAGTTATTGACGGGGCCACTGTCACACGGAGCGCCACATTCTGCCGCATTCAATGGATTGTTTTCTGGGAATCAACTCGTGATCATCAGGAATCTATGTCCAAGTAATATCGTTAGGATAATCAAAAAATTCCAAATTGAATACATTCAAATGGTTCCAACGCTGATGAACCGTATAATTAACCTCCCAAATATCAGCAGTGAAGATTTAAGCTCCTTAAAAGCTATGTGCCACACTGGCGGTGTCTGCTCGGAGTTATATAAGCAAAGATGGATCGATCTGATTGGAGCTAAAAAAGTTTATGAAATCTATTCAATGACTGAGGTCGTTGGATTAACCAGCATTAGAGGCGATGAATGGCTCAAACATCGCAGAAGCGTCGGTAAGGCAGCCGGGGGAGGCCAAATTTTAATTAAGAATCCTAAAGGTGATATTTTACCACCGAATCAGGTGGGGGAAATATTCATGAAAACTCCGACAGGTTGTTTTATGACCGAGTATATCAATCAGGATAACGTCAAAAGAAAAGTTGACAGATTCAGAAGTGTTGGAGACTTAGGATATGTAGATGAATCCGGCTATCTGTATTTTGTTAATCGGCGAGCAGATTTATTGATTACGGGGGGTGAAAACGTCAACGCGACAGAAGTAGAACTCTGTTTGCTGAGGCACAAGGATATTGATGATGCTGTTGTAATAGGTATTCCAGATAGTGAGTGGGGCCAAAAAATTCATGCGGTAATTGAGTCAAAAAAGGATTTGACCCTGCAAGAAGTAAAAGAATTTTTAAAGATATATTTACTTCCTTACAAGATACCGAAAAGTATCGAAGTAGTAAGAAAGATTAATCGTAACGAAAATGGAAAGATCAACCGAAAAGTTTTGATTGAATCTTATACGAAGAAAAAGGAGAAGATACTATGAGTTTTGATGCATTATTTTCACCAATTAAAATTAGAGGAATGGAACTAAAGAATCGCATCGTTTTTCCGGGAATGAATACGAAAATGGCAAAAAATAAACATGATATTGGGGAAGATATGATTGCCTATCATGTTGCTCGTGTAAAGGCTGGATGTGGTTTGAATATTTTTGAATGTGTTGCTCTATCTCCCGCTCCTCACGCCTACATGTATATGGGACTTTATAACGATCACCACGTTCAAGAACTCAAAAAAGTTACAGATGCAGTTCACGAAGCAGGTGGAAAAATTGGAATTCAATTATGGCATGGTGGATTCAGTCCACAACTATTCTTTGATGATACCAACACACTTGAGACACCAGAAACCTTAACTGTTGAAAGAATTCATGAGATTGTCGAAGAATTTGGAGCTGGTGCTAAACGTGCTGTTGAAGCAGGTTTTGATTGTGTTGAATTTCATGCTGCTCATAGTTATTTACCACATGAATTCATGAGTCCAGGAATGAATAAGCGTACTGACGAATATGGTGGCAGTTTTGAAAATAGAATCCGCTTTTCATTGGAAGTAATTCAAGCCATCAGAAAAAACATTCCTGATGACATGCCTTTCTTTATGAGAACAGATGTTATCGATGAAATGATGGAACAAGTTATGAGTGAGGAAGAAATCGTATCCTTCATCAATCAAGCTGCTGACTTAGGAGTAGACGTAGCCGACTTATCACGTGGTAATGCTCAATCATTAGCTACTGCCTATGAAGTACCACCTTACAACATTCCTCATGGATTTAATATTGAAAATATCTATAACATCAAAAAGCAAATCAATATACCAGTAATGGGTGTTGGTCGAATCAATACTGGTGAGTTAGCAAATGAAGTGATCGAAGATGGGAAATTTGATTTAGTTGCCATTGGTCGTGCACAACTTGCTGATCCTGATTGGGTAACAAAAGTTAAAAATGGTCAAGAAAATCTTATTCGTAACTGTATTGGATGTGATCAAGGTTGTTATGACGCTGTCATCAATCCAAAGATGAAACACATTACTTGTACACATAATCCAGGGCTTTGTCTTGAATACCAAGGATTACCAAAGACAGAAAGTCCTAAGAAAGTCATGATCGTCGGTGGTGGTATGGCAGGAATGATTGCCGCAGAAGGATTGAAAAAGCGTGGTCATAACCCAGTGATCTATGAAGCTACGGATGCACTCTCGGGTCAATTCACTCTAGCTGGAAAGTCACCAATGAAAGAAGATTGGGCTTATATGGCTAAGTGGGAACCCGAAGAAGTGGAACGTCTAGGAATTGAAGTTCATCTTAACACTGCTGTAACTCCGGAATTGATCAAAGAAGTTAATCCTGATGAAGTTATTATTGCCACAGGTGCCGTTTATCAAGCACCAGAGATTCCTGGAATCGATGGCGAACATGTTTATTCTCAATACGAAGTATTACGTGGTGATGTAAATCCAACCGGTAATGTCACAGTCTTGGGATGTGGCCTTGTAGGTGCCAATGTTGCGAAGATGTTAGCTGAAAAAGGTGTCAACGTAACGGTTGTTGAGAAGAAGGGTGTCGGAACAGGAATTCCAATGTTGCGTCGCATGCTCTTAAAACCAGAATTAAAACACTACAAGATCAATAAAATGCCAGGAACAACAATCACTGCTATCAATGGCCATGAAGTCTCATACATGATGGTCGATCACAAAACTAAAGAAGTTCACGAAGGAACTTATGAAACTGATTCCGTAGTCGTATGTACAGGAATCGTATCTAAACCAAGTGAAGACTTACAAAGTATCTGCCAAGAATCAGATATTCCATTCCACGTAATCGGGGATGCCAAAGATACACGTGATGCAACAATTGCTACAACTGAAGGTTATCAAACAGCGATGTCAATTGACTAGAAAGGGATTTTAAAAATGACTTTAGAAGAAAGAATTGAAGTTTTAGAAAAACAAATCAATGATTTACGTAATATCGAAGCTATCAAGGCGCTAAAAGCTAATTACTTTAGGTGTTTGGATAGTAAGGATTGGGAAGGGTTGGAAGCAACACTATCACCTAACATCGAGACATCGTATTCAGATGGAAAACTAGTCTTCCATAGTCCCAAAGAAGTAGCTGGATATTTAGCAAAAGTAATGCCTAAAGAAGAAATAAGCATGCACATGGGACATACACCAGAAATCACAATTGATAGTGAAAACGAAGCTACCGGTAAGTGGTATCTACAAGATAAGTTGATTTTTACAGATGGCAAGTTTAAAGGTGTGGAAATTAATGGTGGAGCTTTTTATACAGATAAGTACGAAAAGGTCGATGGTAACTGGTTGATTAAAGAAACAGGTTACGTTCGGATTTATGAAGAACATTTGAACAGGGATCCTAAGATTCATATCACAACTAATATGCATAACAAATAATAAAAATAAGAGGGGACATATAATCATGGAATTAGTTAAAGATAAAGTAGCAATCATTACTGGAGGAACAAGCGGAATTGGATTCACAGCCGCAAAGACTTTTATTGATAATGGCGCAAACGTTACTATTTTTGGCAAAACGCAAGAAGAAGTAGACAGTGCATTAGCTGAATTGAAGGAATTATATCCAGACAAAGAAGTGCTGGGATTTTCTCCAGACTTAACTTCTAGAGATGAAATGGTACAAGCAGTAGGCGCAGTTGCTCAAAAATATGGCAAGTTGGACGTAATGATCAATAATGCCGGAATTACTTCTGATCACGTATTCTCAAAAGTTACTGAAGAAGAATTCAAGAACATCATGGAAGTAAATGTCGTGGGTGTATTCAACGGTGCATGGGCTGCTTACCAATGCATGAAAGGTGTAAAGAAAGGCGTAATTATCAATACTGCCTCAGTAACTGGAGTTTATGGCTCACTATCAGGCTGTGGTTACCCTGCAAGTAAAGCTGGAGTTATCGGATTTACACACGGATTAGGTCGAGAAATCATCAGAAAGAATATCCGTGTAGTTGGCGTTGCTCCTGGTGTTGTTGACACACCAATGACTGGTGGATTGCCAGAAGAAATCTTATCAGGCTATCTACAAACACTACCTATGAAGAGAATGTTAAAACCTGAAGAAATCGCAAATACATATCTATTCTTAGCTTCAGATTTGGCAAGTGGTATCACAGCTACAACTATTAACGTTGACGGCGCATACAGACCTTAGTTCAAACAATTAAAATTAAAAACCCAAAAGGAGATTACACACAATGACAGGATTAAAAGATTTTCCAAGTTTTGGTGCATTATCTGGACTAAATATTTTGGATAGTGGATCAAATATCGCTGGTCCCCTCGGTGGTGGACTATTAGCTGAATGTGGCGCAACAGTTATTCATTTTGAGGGTCCTAAGAAACCCGATAATCAAAGAGGATGGTATGGCTATCCACAAAATCATCGAAATCAATTATCAATGGTTGCCGATCTTAAATCTGACGAAGGCCGCAAAATCTTTTTAGATTTAATCAAATGGGCTGACATCTGGGTTGAATCTTCCAAAGGTGGCCAATACGATCGTTTGGGATTATCAGATGAAATCATTTGGGAAGTCAATCCTAAAATTGCCATTGTGCATGTCTCAGGTTATGGACAAACAGGGGATGAGGCCTACGTTAAACGTGCATCATATGATGCCGTTGGACAAGCATTCAGTGGATACATGTCATTGAACGGTACCAGTGAAGCTTTAAAGATCAATCCATATTTGAGCGATTTCGTCTGTGGATTAACAACTTGTTGGGCAATGCTTGCTTGTTACGTAAGTACGCAATTGACAGGTAAAGGTGAGTCAGTTGATATTGCCCAGTACGAAGCGCTTTCTCGAATCATGGATGGACGTATGATTCAATATGCTACTGACGGTGTCAAAATGCCAAGAACCGGAAATAAAGATGCACAAGCTGCATTGTTCAGCTTCTATACATGTAAAGACGGAAAGACGATCTTTATTGGTATGACAGGAGCCCCTGTTTGTAAACGTGGATTCCCAATCATCGGACTTCCAGTTCCAGGAACAGGAGACCCAGACTTCCCAGAAGGATTCACAGGCTGGATGATCGATACACCAGTTGGTCAAAGAATGGAAAAAGCCATGGAAAAATATGTTTCTGAACATGACATGGCAGACGTTGAAAAAGAAATGCAAGAGAATCAGATACCTTGTCAACGTGTCTATGAATTAGAAGACTGTCTAAATGATCCACATTGGAAGGCCCGTGAAACTGTAACAGAATGGGACGATCCAATGATGGGACATATCAAGGGTCTAGGTTTGATTAACAAGTTCAAACGTCAACCATCAAAGATCTGGAGAGGCGCTCCATTATTTGGTATGGACAACAAAGACATACTGAAAGACTTAGGATACACAGAGGCTGAGATTAGTGATCTATATGACCAAGGCATTATCAATGAGTTTGATCGTGAAACAACCATTAAGAAATATAAATTGGACCAAGTTATTCCACACATGAGAGAAAACAAAGAGGAATAGGATATGGAAGCTGAGATAAGTCAAGATTATAAAAAAGGTTTTATCCCGTATGCGATTGCAGCGCTTTTAGTCGGTTTAATTGGTGGATTTACAGCTGTTTTAGCTCCTGCATTCGTAGCTGATATCGGTATTAGTGACAATAATACTACTTGGATCTCGTTAGCTTTAGCTATGTCCAGTGCCGCCTGCGCTCCAATACTTGGTAAGCTCGGAGACGTTCTAGGCAGACGAACGACTTTACTGATCGGTATAGTGATCTTTACGATCGGAAATATTTTGACAGCTATTGCTACAACATTGATGTTTATGTTGGTTTCTAGATTTATTGTTGGTATCGGTACCGCTGCCATTGCACCAGTCGTAATGGCATACATTATCACTGAATATCCAGATGAAGAAACAGGACAAGCGTTTGGACTCTATATGTTGATCTCGAGTGCTGCGGTGGTCGTTGGACCAACTGGTGGGGGATTGATTATGAAATCCGCTGGTTGGCGAGCAATGATGTGGGTCTGTGTAGCTATGTGTGTATTGGTATTTTTCATTTGCGCAGCCACAATCAAGAAAACAGATTTTGTTAAGAAGGGAATGAAGGGATTTGATGGACCAGGGGCAGCTTTGGTATTGGTGTTCTTTAGTTTACTACTTTGCGTTCCATCCTTTGGACAAAATATCGGATGGAACTCCACCGTATTTATACTGGTAGTTATTGCAGCAGTTGTTTCACTGATTGCTTTGGTTTTAATCGAAAGAAAAGCCAAGAATCCAGTTTTAAATGGCGAGTTTATGGCCAGAAAGAAATTTGTTTTGCCGGTATTGATTTTGTTCTTAACACAAGGACTAATGATGGCAAATATGACTAATGTAATTTTGTTTGTTAGAAATACACAACCAAACAATGTAATTATCTCCAGTTTTGCAATTTCAATTATGTATTTAGGGATGTCAATTGGATCGGTCGCAATAGGTCCTCTGGCTGATAAAAAAGAACCAAGATCTATATTAACCTTTTCCTTGATCCTCACAGGGATAGGATGCGCCATTATGTACTTGTTCCAAGCAGATTCATCGTTCTTAGTTTTCGCTTCCAGTCTTGGAATACTTGGTGTTGGTTTAGGTGGTAATGCAACTATCTTTATGAAGGTGGCATTATCTGGACTATCAGAAGATGTAGCAGGACAAAGTACAGGTACTTATGGTTTGTTCCGTGATATTTCGGCACCGTTTGGTGTTGCTGTGTTTGTTCCCATGTTTGCTAATGGTGTTACAAGTCATATGTCTCAAATGGCAGACGGAACAGTCGCCAAGGGAACAGTGATGGCACAAGCCGCAGTCTCATCTATGAGAACGCTCACGATCGTTGAATTGGTTTGTATCGTAATCGGCATAATTTTAGTTAGATTTTTACCTAAAATTCATGAGAAGAAAACAGCATAATTTTAGACACAATTATCAATGAGAAAGAGTGAGTTGTTATGTTAATGAGAGAATCGAAGGTATTTTCCCCGCTTAAGGTTGGGTCCTTAACTTTAAAAAATCGTATTGGAATGGCACCAATGAGCATGGACTATGAATCCGCAGATGGGACTATCCCTAAGCGCTTGGCGGATATATTTGTTAGACGTGCAGAAGGTGGCACAGGATACGTGACGATCGATGCTGTTACTATTGATCGTAAATATCCATATATGGGTAATACTACTTATATTGATTCCGATGAATACATTCCGGGTCTGAGAGAGTTTGCACAGAGAGTTAAAGATGCAGGTAGTACGTTGATTCCCCAGATCATTCATCCGGGTCCAGAGTCCATATGTGGTTATCGCAAGATTGCTCCACTCGGACCATCTGTAAATACTAATGCAAATAATCATGTTAGTCGTGCCATATCAATTGATGAGATCCACACTATTATTCACCAATTTGGACAAGCTGCTAGACGTGTAGAAGCAGCTGGTTGTGGTGGGATATTCCTCCATGCCGCACATGCGTATATGCTTCCAGGTGCCTTCCTATCACCACTTAGAAATAAGCGCATGGACGAGTATGGTGGAAGTCTTGATAACAGAGCCAGATTTGTATTAGAAATGATACGGGAAGTTAGAAAAAATGTTAGTGATGATTTTCCGATCTTTTTAAGAGTTTCAGGTGATGAGAGAGCTGTTGGAGGAATGAGCCTTGAAGAAATGGTTTACCTAGCTCCTGAATTGGAAGCAGCAGGTGTAAACGTTCTTGAAGTTTCTGGTGGTACTCAATATGAGAATTTAGAAAATATCATTCCTTGTCAGGCTAAACCTATTGGGAGAAATATTATAGAGGCTTCTCAGATTAAACAAGTTGTTAATATACCAGTTTATGTTGTTGGTAAGATTAATGATATTCGATATGGCGCTCAAATAGTCGAGAGAGGTTTAGTCGATGGTATTGCTTTAGGTAGACCTCTACTCGCCGATCCTGATTTATGTAATAAAGCACTAGAAGAAGATTATGATGCAATTGCTCCATGTGCTAATTGTGGTGGTAGTTGTATCTCTAGATCCAAGGAAGCTCCAGAATGTCACTGTCATATTAATCCACTTGTGGGTAAGGAGTACGACTATCCAGAAGTGCCTGCTGAAAATGTTAAGAAGGTATTGGTAGTAGGTGCTGGACCAGGTGGTATGTACGCTGCGGTGACTGCAGCTAAACGTGGACACGATGTTACTGTTTGGGAAAAGGATCATCAAACTGGTGGACAACTTAACCTAGCTGTCGCTAGTCCTGGGAAACAAGATTTAACTAAATGGATGGTTTATCTAAACCACGAAGCCGCAAAATATAAAGTTAAAGTTGAATTTGGTCAAGAAGCAACGGTGGAAAATATTACTGAGTTCGCACCTGAATCAGTGATTGTTGCTACTGGAGCTACGCCACTTATTCCACCAATTAAGGGAACTAAGGATTATCCAGTTTTAAATGCTCATGATTTCTTATCGGGCAAGTTCGTTATTCCAAAAGGAAAAGTGTGTGTCCTAGGTGGTGGGGCTGTTGCATGTGAAACAGCTGAAACGATTTATGCTAATGGACGTCCTAACTCATATACCTTTGGTAAGAACGCTAGTATTGGTGATATCGATGTGACACTGATCGAAATGAAATCACAATTGTTGACAGGTCTTTCAGCTCCAAATAGAGATCCTATGTTGAGACGATTACATGCTAGTGATACACATATCAATGTTAATACTAAGATTCTTGAAGTTACAGATCACGATGTCAAAGTTGAGCGTGATGATGGTAGTGTTGAATGGCTAAAAGGATTTGATTACGTAGTATTTGGCTTAGGATCACGTAACTATGACCCACTTTCAGAAGCTTTGAAAGATCTAGTTCCAGAAGTGCAAGTAATTGGAGATGCAAAACGTGCACGTCTCGCAAGCAACGCCATCTGGGAGGGATTTGAAGCTGGATACAGAATAGGTGAGTAGATATGACAATTAAAATTTCTAAACAAGATGCGAATGGCAAAAGACTAATCTCTGAAGTGGTGAAAGAAGCTAGAACGCAAAATTATACGCCAGATCAATTGTGTGTTCTGCAAAAGGTAATTGAAACTCAATATTATTATTGGTGGATAATGGATACCAAACAAGAAGAATTAGCGAAAGAACTTTTCACTGATGATTTTGAATATATCTATAATGGATATAAGGTACCAACATCGCCAGCCGCACAGGCCCGACAAGATAAATGGGTCAATGCAGCCATGGTAACAATGCACATGGGACATCAACCACTCGTTTGGTTGCAAGATGACGACCATGCCCGAGGAATCTTTCAATATGAAGATCATCAAGTGTACGTTGAAGATGGTAAAAAAGTTGAAACGTGGATGGTATACTGCAATGATTTTGTTAAAGTAAATGATTGCTGGAAAATAAGTAGTCTCAGAGTTTATCCTAAGCAAGAAGATGGTAAGTATAGTAATATTCAACCACCAGAAGATTTTCATTTGTAAAACATCTTGTGTATAAAATTTAGAGCCCCTGAGTTGGATAAATGTGCCAACTCAGGGGTTCTTTTATATACCAAAAAAATCTCAATCCCCCACCAAGGAGATTGAGATTTTTTATGCTGTCTTCATAATACGAGTATCTTCTTCCAAAATTGCATCAAGAACATTTTCTGCGATCAGTCCAACTTGACCGGGATTGCGTTTGTCCTTTGGACCGTCGGTCTCGTAGTAGTTAGTAGAATCTTTCATAACGACGATGTGGTCAGCCATCCGGGCGGCTTCGTCAACGTCGTGTGTCACTAATATAGTAGTAAGGTTTTGTTTCTTGCAAATATCGAGGATCAAATCTTGCATTTTTCTACGAGTCAGGGCATCGAGTGCACCCAGTGGCTCATCTAGCAACAATATCTCAGGGTCGGTCATCAGTGCTCGTGCTAAGGCGACTCGCTGTTTTTGACCACCGGATAATTGATTAGGATATTGGTCAGCGTAGTCGGTCAATTCTACTAGATCCAATAGTTTTCTCGCATGTTCGACTTCGGCCGACTTTTTTGATTTGAATGACAAGTTTTCGATCACGGTCATCCACGGCAATAGTCTATCCTCTTGGAACATCATTCTGGTCAGGGACTTGTCCTGACCTTTGGCAATATCGATCGAACCAGTCGTGGGTTTTTCCAAGCCGGCTATCAGGCGCATGAGGGTACTTTTACCACCACCACTCATGCCAACTAGTGCCACGAATTCTCCTTGATGGATATCGAGACTGACGTTTTGTAAGGCTGTGAGATTACCATAATTCTTACCGATGTTATTTACTTTTATCATTGTATTTGTATTCATTAAGCGTTACTCCTTCCAGTTGTTTGCCATTCTAGCAATAAACTTTCAAAACTTTTAGCGACTAAGTCGGATACTTTACCTAAGATCGCGTAGACGACGATACATAAGACCACTGTTTCCATATCAACGAAGTCTTCGGCATTATTAGCCATATAACCAATTCCTGAACTAGCTGAAATTGTTTCCGCAACGATAAGCGTGGTCCACATAACACCTAAGGCGTAGCGGATACCGACTAATATCTGCGGCAAGGCGGCGGGGAAAATTATTTTTTTGAACATATCAAAGCGTGATAATTCGTAGGATTTTCCCATTTCGATCAAGTCTTTATCAACTGAACGAATCCCAGCGTACGTGTTGATATAAACGGGGAACATCGTCCCGATAGCAACTAGTGAGGTCTTAGCTGACTCGTTGATCCCTAGCCATAAGATGATCAAGGGAATCAGAGCTAGATGCGGGATGTTTCTAAACATCTGTATCGAGGAGTCGAAGAGAAGACTGAAGGTCTTGGACATCCCATTAACGAATCCGAGAAGGAAGCCAACGCCACCACCGATCAACAGGCCAACCGTGGCACGATACAGACTGATGCTCAAGTTCTTTGGTAATTCACCACTTGCAGTCAAGGTGATTCCATCTTGTAAGACGGCCAGAGGTGAAGGTAGAACAGAACTCGATAACCAGCCGACTGAACTAGCTAGTTGCCAAACTAATACCAAGATCACTGGTATCAAGAAAGGTAGGGCCTTTTCATAAGGGATGTTTAAGCGTTTGACGCGAGTATTACTGATTTCGATAGGCTTTTGCATTCATTAAGCCTCCTTGATTGATTGCTTTTCGCTGATTTGTCTAGCTAATAAATTACGTTGAACTTTACCAGTTGCATTCTTTGGCAAACTTTGACCGAAGATGTATTCCGTCGGGCGTTCGGCAGGCATCAACTGATTATTAGCCAAGTTTTTGAGTAGCGCCAATTGATAACGGTGGTCGGCTTGGTCATCATTCGTGATGATCACAGCAGTGACAGCTTCACCGTAGATTTTGTCAGGAATACCGACAACTGCCATTTCTTTGATGAATGGCAAGACTTTCAAGCAATCTTCGACGGCAAGTGGATTGACGTTTTCACCACCACGGATGATCATTTCTTTGCGACGACCAACGATGAATAAGTAGCCGTCGTCATCAATCTTACCGAGATCCCCAGTCAAGAGATAACCTTCTGCGAAGGTCTCAGGTTGAGGGTCGAGATAGTGGTCGATGACTGAAGCGCCTTTAAGAGCGATTTCTCCGACGACGTTTTTGCCCAACTCATTGTGTTGGTCATCGAGAATTCTGACGTCAGTTCCATAAGGTAGACCGACACTGTTTTGTTTAGGTGCGTTTAAAGGATTTTGAGCGATTTGACTGGCAGCTTCGGTCATACCATAGCTTTCGATCAAAGGAATATCAAAACGATATCTGAATTCCTCATGTGTACTTGGTAATAATGGAGCTGAAGCAGTTCTCAAGAATCTCAGCTTGTTGGGCTTAGGTTGCTCATCGCGTTGAAGTAGAATTTCGATGATAGCTGGTGTTAGTGAGACCCAAGTCAACTGCTCATCGAAGACTTCTTTCCAGAATAGGTGTGCACTGAAGCAAGAGCGAAAGATCAACTGTCCATCTGAGATACGAGTGGCGAGATTGGAGATGACCATTGCATTGACGTGGAATAGGGGCATGACGACCATCGTACGGTCGAAGTCGGTTAAGTCCTCACTCTCGATGATGTTATTGGCATTTGCGAGCAATTGACTGTGTGTCAAACCGACACGTTTTGGTTTACCAGTCGTGCCCGAAGTGTGCATGATCATGGCGAATTGATTGTCAAACGGTTCTTTGGCAGCATGAGCTTCGTGGATCTTGCGGATGTATAATTCTACTTCAGCTTCGTGAAGTGTCGTTAGCTTAGGACGTTTTTCAAAGGTTTCTGTGAGTGTATCGGGTTCTTCGATGTCAGAATCGAGGATCATAGCAGAATAATTATATTGTTCTTCGAATTCATTCAATTGAATCTCAGTTACGGCGGGATTGATAGGGTGAACGATCGCACCGACTTCCCAGAGTGTTTGAACGACTAATGAATAGGTGACTGAATTAGTCAGGGCGACTAGGACGACATCGTTGTAGCCGATACCTTGGTTATCAAAATATTGCAGCCAAGTTTTGCGCTCGTCGTTCAGTTCAGTACCGGTATACCAATGCTTTTCAGCATCTTGCATGATTTGACGTTTTGGATTGTTAGTTAGTTGTTGTTTTAGTTGAGTAGTGAGTTTAGACATATATATCACCAAGTCCTTTCAAGTCCGTGGTTTTTATTAAGTTTGTTTTCTCTGATTGAATAAACCTAGTTTACAAATATATCGCACTAGCAACTACTGGTTTTCGTTAAGCATTAAATAAGATTTTCTTATTAAAATACTTATATTAAAAAAACACTCGATCATTATTTTTGATCGAGTGCTGCAAAGGTAACGGTGAAGACACTACCTTGTGGTTCATTATCATTTACTTCTATCTGAGCATTATTTAAGGTGACTAATTTTGCGACGATCGACAATCCTAGACCGCTACCTTTGACCTCGGTCGAGTGAGATTCGTCAACACGATAAAAACGTTGAAAGATCTTGTCTTTTTTTTCATCTGGGATGCCGATGCCCAGATCGGATACACTCAGTTGGATTTTTTTATTTGCTTGATGTACGCCGATCGTGATCGGGGTATCGGCGGGAGAATACTTACTAGCATTGTCCAATAATGCGATCGCCATCTGGTGTAACATATCTTCATTACCGAGTATCTTAATATCTGGTTCGATCTCAGATTGTAGCTTTTGGGGGATGGTGTTCTGATAGTGAAGGACTAATTGGTCCATCAATTCAGAGAGATTCACTTCTTGTAAGTCTATCTCCGCCTTGTCCGCACGGGAGAGGTGCAATAAGTTTTCGATCAGGTTCTGCATGCGCAATGATTCTTCGTCGATGAATTCGAGTGATTCAGGTATCACTTCGGGATGTTGGTCACCGCGGCGCTTGATCAGACTGATGTTTCCTCTGATGGCAGCAATCGGGGTCCGTAATTCATGTGATGAATCAGAGACGAATTGTTTTTCACGAGCCAAGCGCTCGTTTTGAGCTCCCAGCAGTTCATTGAAGGAATTACCTAGTTCATTGATCTCGACTGGATTCTCAGGGACGTTCAGTGTGGGTTGATTCACGTCGAGATTTTGAGTCGTCTTCTTAGTTTCAGTGACCAATGCCAAAGTCGGTGCGCTGAAGCGCTGTGCCAGCCGTCTGGACCACCAAGTACCAAAGCCTAGGGTTATGAACATCACGAGGACGATGACTATTAATAGTAGTAAGAGACTTCGCAGTAGGTTGTTGAGACTGACCCAGAGTTGGTAGGTAGTGGCATTGTTTTTTTGTTTGTAGTATAAGAATAAGCCGTATTGTGGAATATAGACGACATCCTTGGAGAAGAAAACATGGTACTGACGTTGTGATAGGAAGTGCTTGGAGGATGGAGAAGTCATGATGATCCGCTCACGCTTCAGTGAAGCGGCTGTGACAGACTTATCTTTGGTCTTGACCCGGATAAATGAATTTTGCTTAGAATGGCGCTCATTCGCGTTGTTCCACTGGATAAAACTGGGGATGCTTTCGATGTTAGAACGATTCAGGCTGATCATCAACCCTTGCGCATCACGGGAAGTCATCAGTGACTGCTGGATTCCCACGAACAATAAGATCAAGAGACTGATCGACAGAGTGATGATGACGACTAAGCGATTGATGCCTTGATTGATCAGTTTTTCGTAGGTTTGAGTTTTTTTAGTGTTCATTGGCGGTATCCTCGATCGAATAGCCGACACCGCGGATGGTTTGGATCAAAGGCTGATTGTTTTTACCGTCGATCTTGTTTCTCAAATAACCGACGTAAACATCAACGACGTTTTGTTGTCCTAAGAAGTCTTCACCCCAGACGTTATCAAGCAGTTCATCGCGTGTGAAGACTTGACCGATATGCTGTAAAAAGAATAATAATAAGTCGTATTCTCGTCTAGTCAATTGGATGTTCTGGTTATCACGAACGACTTGATGTGACTTGGTATTCAGAGTCAGATCCGCAAGTTGATAAGTTTGATCAGGTTCAGTCATTTGTTCCACTCGGCGTTGGATCACACGCACGCGAGCTAATAATTCTTCGATCTCAAATGGTTTAGTGATGTAATCATCAGCTCCATTATCTAATCCAGCCACTTTGTCACCGACATAATCGCGGGCAGTCATGATGATGACAGGAACTTGATCGTGTTTACGGATGCGGCGCAAAACTTCCATCCCATCTAGCTTGGGCAACATCCAGTCCAACAGTATCAGTAGTAATTCGTTTTGGTTAGCTTCATATTGGTCCATCGCTTCCAAGCCGTCGTTAGCCACGACGACATTGAAATCTTCGAACTGTAATTCCTTAGTCAGATAGCTAGATAGACTTAGCTCATCTTCAACGATCAAAATGGTGTTTTTCATCAATAGAACCTCCTGAAAGGTATTAGTTGTATCCATTATAATAGATAAATCTTTATTTTAAGTTAAATCTTTTTTTTTAAATAGTGCAAAAAAAGTCCGTGAGATTTTCACGGGCTTTTTAGTTAGTTATTATTTAACACCTAGTTTAACTTGACACTCAGGACACAATCCGTAGACTTCCATGTGATTACCGGAGATCATGTAGCCAGAGATATCAGCGGTGCGTGCTTCGAGGTTCTTCTCGTCCTTATCGAATCCGGGATAAGTTACATCGACGATCTTCCCACAATTAGTACAGATGGCATGGTAGTGTGGCGTGCCAAAGTAATCATAGTGGGTACTGCCATCGCCATTTTGGAGCTCGACCACTAGATGATGCTCTACAAAAGTGTTGAGAGTATTGTAGACCGTTGAAGAGCCCATGTTGGGAAGGTCTTTGCTTAGAGCATCACGAATGGTTTCTACCGTTGGATGGTTATGATGACTGGCAAGATATGCCAAGATGATGTGACGCTGTGGAGTGACACGTAACTTGCGATCCTTTAGAACTTTTAATGTCTCCTCCATGACAGAGTTATTAGCCATAAGCGAACTTCCTTTCTGTGATGTATTCCTACCTGGGAATCATTACAACCTAATTATAATACCCGAACTATAAAAATATCAATTAATATTGTTTGAAATTAATTGCTGTATTGTTAGTTTATGAGTTTACTTTTTTCTTAAAAAGGATTATTATGTACTCGTTAGCAGATAAGAATCATTCCAAACTAGAAATGATTACAAGATACTAATCATTAGTATTAATAAGGGAGCGAAGAAAATGCAGAAGGCACAAAATGTAAAGAAGACCAAGAGTTTAGCTGAAAAAATCAATGTTATGCGTGCCAGTGTAATGGGCGCTAATGATGGGATCCTTTCAGTAGCCGGTATCGTTATCGGTGTTGCTGGCGCCAAGAGTAATAGTTACGCGATTTTCTTAGCCGGTATCGCTGGTATGCTTGCCGGAACTATCTCGATGGCTATGGGTGAGTGGGTCTCTGTCAGCACACAACGTGACAGTGAACGCCATGCAATCGAAAAAGAATCAGCCGCACTGGACGGTAATTACGACGGGGAATTCGAGTTTATTAAGAAGAAGTATCAAGAAACTGGTATCTCAGAAGAACTAGCTCACAAGGCGACTAAAGAAATGATGAGTGATGATCCACTAGATGTAGCCGTGCGTGAACGTTTTGGTTTCAATCCGCGGGAACACACGAGTGCTATCGCTGCCGCAATGGCTTCGATGATCTCATTTCCTGCCGGTTCTATTTTGCCACTAGCTTCGATCACTCTTTTTCCAGAGGATATTAGAATTATTGCGACAATCATCGCCGTTGTGATCGCATTGACGATCACTGGTTATACAGCTGCCGCTTTGGGTAATGCTAACAGAGCCAAGGCTGTGTTTAGAAATGTTATTTCAGGAGTTTTAACTATGATCGTAACTTACTTCATAGGTTCATTATTCGCACATTAAGGAAGTGAAAAAAATTGATGAAGGCAATCAATGTTCCAAAACCAAAAAAGCAAAAGAGAACGATGGCTGAACGTTCGAATACACTTCGTGCCGGAGTTTTAGGCTCAAATGATGGAATTCTAACAGTCGTTGGTGTCTTGTTCTCAGTTGCCGTTGCGACAACTAACCAATTTACTATTTTTATTGCGGGTTTGTCAGATCTTCTAGCATGTGCTTTTTCAATGGCTTCTGGCGAATACGCATCAGTCAGCTCCCAAAAGGATACAGAAAAAGCAGCTATTGAAAAAGAACGTGAATTGATCAAAACTAATTATCAAGATGAAGTACAAGTTGTAGCTGATTTCTACGTTGAACGTGGCGTAACTGCACAGACGGCTAAGGAAATCGCAGAAGAATTAATGAAAAAAGATGCTCTAGGAACAGTCGTCAAAGTAAAGTATGACCTTGACCTTGGTCATTATATGAACCCTTGGGATGCGGCCTTTTCGTCACTAGCCGCCGCCGCTTCAGGTGGGGTCTTCCCATTGTTCGCAATGACACTGCTACCAGTATCGATGCAGTGGCCCGGAACGATTATCGCAGTCACATTGTCAGTAGCTTTGACAGGCTTCTTGAGTGCAAAGCTCGGTGATGGCTTGGTCAAAACGGCTATTATCCGAAATGTCATTGTCGGTATTATTACGATGATCATTCACTATTCAGTTGGTATGATGCTATAAAATAAGGAACACTGAGTGTGCCCCTTATTTTTTTTGGCTTTGGTATGGTAGACTGAAATAAGATTGATAAGAATGGTAATAAAATGAATAAAAATAAAATTAAACGTTTTGCGGATAGCGATGATTTTTTCAGTTGTCCTATTTGTCAGGACCAATTGACATTGCAAGGAACCAGCTTAACTTGTGCCAATAATCATAATTTTGATATTTCAAAGTATGGTTACGTTAACTTCCTATTAAATATGAAACAACAAAAGAATTACGACAAAGAAAACTTCGCCAATCGTGGTCTGATCCTGCAAGAGGGATTGTACGATCACATCTTGAACCGATTGATCGAGATAATCAGAGATTTATCAGTTACGAATATCTTAGACGCTGGCTGTGGAGAAGGTTACTATTCTCGAGAGATTCAGCGGTCTCTACAAAAACAACTATTGGCTTTTGATATTTCCAAGGACTCCGTCCAGCAAGCTGCTCGCCAAGACCAAGAGAATGCGGTCAAGTGGTTCGTCGGTGATCTAGCACAGCTACCCATCCAAGATCAAAGCATCGATTGTATCTTGGATATTTTTTCGCCAGCTAATTACCACGAATTTCACCGGATTTTGACTGATTCAGGGTACTTGATCAAGGTCATACCTGGGGAAAATCACGTGGTCGAGCTACGTCAAAAAGCCAGTGATTATTTGCGAAATGACAGTTATTCTAACAAAAAAGTTTTGGAATATTTCGAAGAACACTTCAAGGTCGTGGATGAGATCAATGCAACGCAGACGTATTCCGTTTCACCAGAAGTACGTGCCGCGTTCATTCAGATGACTCCATTGTTATTCAATGTCGATACTAAAAAAATAAACTGGGAGGAAATTAATGAGATAACAGTTGATTCAAAGATTTTAATTGGAAAAGCCTAAACTAGCGGTATTGCCAGATAATCATTACTACTTTCAGAATGGTTAATGTTGTTGGGGGTGTAAAAAATGAAAAATAAAAAAAGAGGTCTATTCAACGCCATAGTCGGGGCGATCCTTTGGGGAGCTTCCGAAAGTGCAGCCGAGTATTTATTTTCAGTATTACATGTTTCACCGAATTGGTTGGTAGGGGTCCGATTGTCCACTGCCGGAGCTTTGTTGCTACTGTGGTATGGTATGACAGCTGGCAAAGCTGTCTTTGATATATGGAAAAAAAAGACTTCTTGGATTATGCTGATAGTCTTCTCCGTTTTGGGAGTTATTCCATCACAATGGACTTGCTTCTTGGCGATCGACTACGGTAATGCACCTACGGCAACGGTTTTACAATTTCTAGGACCGTTATTTATCATTGGCTATTTGTCGGTAGCTAATCGAGAATGGCCACGACGTATCGATAGTATTTCGGTAGTCTTAGCATTAGGTGGCACGTTCTTATTAGTCACGAGTGGTAGCTTGAATGGATTGGTCCTATCACCTTTAGCACTGTTTTGGGGTGTGATGTCTGGTGTCGCTACGGCAACTTATACTTTGATCCCACGCGGACTACTCAAGGAGTATGACTCTCGGTCCGTTGTAGGTTGGGCGATGTTGATCGGTAGTTTGGCTTTCACTGGCGAATTAACTACTAGACCAATACCTAAGTTAAATTTCTTTGGAATCGCTTCGATAATCTTTATTATTATCTGTGGTACGATGATGGCTTATCTCATGTACGTCAGCAGTCTACGTGACTTGTCGCCTAGTTCGACCAGCATGTTGAGTGCTTTTGAACCACTGACAGCGACGATTCTCTCAGTAACATTACTGAGTACACCTTTCACCTTAGTGCAAGTGCTCGGAGGCATCCTAGTCTTATCGACGACCTTCTTGCAGGCACTACCAGTGAAGCAAGCAGAGCAATCTGATCAAGAAGAAAAATTAAGAGCGAATGCTTAAAAAAGAATCTGGGTGACCAGATTCTTTTTGATTCTGTTGTGACAAATTGAGCGGAAGTGTTGCACGATAGGCTGATAAGTTCATAATGGTTAGTGTTTGTGAGGGATTTTAGAATGAAGAATAAAAAAAGAGGTCTGTTTTTTGTTATATCCGGGGGAATACTGTGGGGAGCCTCCGGAAGTAGTGCTGAATATGTATTTTCAGTTCTACACGTGTCACCCAACTGGCTAGTGGGTATACGACTATTTACGGCAGGATTATTATTGTTGCTGTGGTATGGTGCAACAGCAGGTAAGGCTGTCTTTGATATCTGGAAGAAAAAATCTTCTTGGATCATGTTGATATTATTTGCGGCTTTGGGAGTTTTGCCATCGCAGTGGACGTACTTTTTAGCCATCAATTACGGTAATGCACCGACAGCAACGGTATTGCAGTTTTTGGGACCGTTATTCATCATCGGTTATTTGACGATAGCCAATCGAGAATTACCACGGCGGACTGACGTTATTTCAGTTATATTAGCCTTGATCGGGACTTTCTTACTCGTGACGAATGGTAAATTAACAGGATTAGTCTTATCACCCTTGGCATTGTTCTGGGGAGTGATGTCTGGTGTTGCTTCGGCGACTTATACCTTATTGCCACGTGGCTTGTTAAAAGAATACGATGCCCGTTCAGTCGTAGGTTGGGCGATGTTTATTGGGAGTTTTGCCTTCATTGGTGAAGTCACCACTAAGCCAGTACCTAAGCTCAATTTGCTGGGGATCGCTTGTATTCTCTTTATCATCATCTTCGGTACGATGCTAGCTTACTTGTTCTATCTCAGCAGTTTGCGTGACTTGTCACCAAGTACGACGAGTATGTTGAGTTCATTCGAGCCACTGACGGCGACGATTTTATCAGTGACGTTGTTGAGTACACCTTTCACCTTAGTGCAAGTGCTCGGAGGGATCTTGATCTTATCGACGACGTTCCTTCAAGCCTTACCAACGAAGCGGACAGAGCAGTCTAAACAATTAGAAGAAGCTGAATCTAACAATTAAAAAAAGAATCTGGTCAGCACCAGATTCTTTTTATTTTGTCTTCAACATCAAGTCTAAAGAATTTTGTAATTCCTTGATCTGCTGTTCACTGACACAGTTGGCATTTTGGCGGATATTTTGAGCAATCACTAGTTTCATCGCTTTATCGACACCGGACTTGACTGCGGACAGTTGGACCAACACTTCATCACAAGCTCGGCCATCTTCCATCATATGTAAGATGCCGTCCAGCTGACCACGTGAACGTTTGATCTGACTGGTGATTTTTTTGCTGGCAAGTTCTTCTTCAGTTTGAGACATATTGGCCTCCTAATTAGTTTTTATTACCGCTATTATACCCAGCCGGGTATTGTACTTCAAATAATATGCTGAAGCTAGTATTTTAAGGGGAAGCAAATTGATTGATATATTGTACCATAGGGGGTATATTGTTAATTGAAAACAAATATAAATACGAGGGGTATTAATATGAGCAATATCAAAGAGATTTCTGACAAGACCTTCAATGATGAGACAGCTTCAGGATTAGTTATTACTGATTTCAATGCTGACTGGTGTCCTCCATGTAAGATGATGAACCCAATCCTTGAAAAACTATCATCAAATGATGAATTAGGTGATAAAATCAAATTTACTGCGATGAATGTGGATCATAATCCCGAAACACCTAATAACTTTGGTATTCAAGGTATTCCAACCTTTATCATCAAAAAAGACGGTGAAGTAGTCGGTCGTATGGTCGGTTATCAACCAGAAGCTAAGTTCCGTGCTGCATTGGAACAATACATGTAATCAAAAATAAAGCCAGTGAGTTAAAATCTGATGATTTTAACCGACTGGCTTTTTTGGACTTATTTCACAATTCCCAAATCAATCATTGATTGTGCAGTTGCTAGGATGGCTTCTCGTGATGAGCGTGGATGCCAGTCTAACAAGGTAATGGCTTTTTGATTACTGGTCTCGGCATATTTACCAACGATTGATGCCACCATTCTCAGCATGGGATTAGTTACGGCTGCGGCTTTAACGAGCATGTCTGGCATGACTTTTTTAGGAAGGTTGTTCGCAAAGCTAGGGAAGTTATCTCGCAATAACTCTGCTACGTCGAGCATGGAGAGCGTCTCACCAGTGGAAGCGAGGAATCGTTCACCTGCTGCCTCTGGCCTGGTCATAGCTAAGATATGTAAACTGGCTACGTCGCGTACGTCCACATAACCTGAATCGACATTGGGAACTGCTTTGATTTTGCCTGTTAATAAGTCTTGGATCTGAATGTTGGAATGAGAATAGTCATCAGCAAGGACTGGTCCCATGACGCCGACTGGATTAACGGTCGCTAACTCCATACCATTACCTTCGCGAGCAATGAAATCCCAAGCGGCGTGTTCAGAAAGAGTTTTTGATTTTTGATAGGGATGGATATTCTTGCCCTCCAAATTGGACCAATCTTTCTCAGTGTAGGGGGTAGTCCGATGATTATGTCCTGCAAAGATGGCGCCGTAAGCTGAAGTGAGGACAACTCGTTTTACATCAGCATCTCTAGCAGCCTGGAGAACTCTTAGAACACCATCGACTGCTGGACGAATCATTTCAGATTCATTTTTGAAATTAAGAGTTGGTGTGGGCGAAGCAACATGGATGACATAGGTGGCGCCACTCACAGCTTGTTTCCAACCGGTATCTTCAGTCAGATCAGCTTCAGCAAAGGATAGTCCTGAAAAATCAGTAATACCACCATTTGTCAGCATTTTTTTGATCAAGTCAATTTTCTTAGATGAACGGATCGTGGTGCGAACGGGATAACCTTGTTGTAATAATTGTAAGATGATGTGTACGGCGATAAATCCACTTCCGCCAGTAACGACAACTAGTTCTTTTTTCATAAATTAATAAGCCTCCATATTTGTTACACTTGTAACGTCTGTGAAGGTATCTTACAATGACAATAAGCAATTAACAAGTAAATAACCAGCATCTGTGACAAAAGGAGAAAATTGTAATGGCAGCAACTAATCACGCGCAAAACATCAAAAAAGATTCACAGGCGTATTTGACGACCGCTTTATTACAGCTATTAGAAACCCAAAATTTTAAAGATATCACCGTGACACAAGTGGTCAAACGTGCTGGTGTCAGTCGTATGGCATTTTATCGTAATTTTGAGACATTAGATGATGTTTTGAAAGCCTATTTTGCCCCCCAAATAGCAGCCCGCTTTGCGGATATTGATCAATTGGTGATCGAATCTGAGAAATTACAGGCCATGGGTAACTTTTTTTCAAGTTTTGCGGAACCGTTAAAATTAGCACAGAAACACGGTTTTGAATACATTATCCAAGAGATCTTTAGTGATAATATTGCTAGATTCTATCAAACAACCAGTCTGACCAATTCCTTGAGTGCCACTCAGAGTAAGTATTGGTCACGGTTTATGGCTGCTGGAGTTTATGCGATTTGGCGTGAATGGCTCTTAGGTGGTCAGACTGAATCATTGTTAGAGATCCATCAACTACTAGCGGCTTTCCACGAAGGAACTCTGACGAGTCTTTTGCACCATTAACAAACGCTGTGCGTAAAGTCGTCATTGAAACTGAAATTGTAAGTTAAGCGAAAAAGTACCTATAACTCAATTATTTCTCAGCTGAGTTTACAGGTACTTTTTTGACGGTTGAAACTATTTTAGAGAAGAATTTTTTCTCGTACATGATATCTAAGACGGCACATATCACGATGACAAACTTTCTGGTTAACCCTAACCTAGTAAGTATTATCAGTGTAATAAGTAGTGTCCAAGCCATGAGTATCATAATCAGTGTTATTAGGATCTTTGAAGTAGTCAGCGTTCAACTTATTTAATTTTGTCTCAGTATTGTTGAGTGTTTTTTGTGGCAATCCGAGATTGTCGCGTAACGTATCAGAAGCTTTTTGCAGAGTGTCGGTCGAGAGGACTTGATATGAACTACCGTTGATCCAAGCATTTTGTCCCTGTAACTGTAGAGAAGTCAGATGCTTGCCAGCGCTATGATACTTGAGCGGGAACATTTCCATTTGTGAATCAGTCAGATCAGAATTGACATCGGGTCCTAATTTAGAAATCAATTCAGGTAGTTTCACTAGGTACTTAGGTTTCTCCAACTTCTTCACTACGGCCTTTAGGACTTGTTGCTGGCGTAATTGTCGTCCGTAGTCACCACGTGGGTCTTGATAACGCATCCGAACGTACGATAGTGTCTGTTTGCCGTTTAGATGATGCGTGCCTTTGGGGATGGTGATGCCGTCATAGCTCACTTTGATCGGAGTAGTGACCGTCACTCCATTGACGAAGTTGACGGTTTTTTCTAAGGCGCCCATGTTGATCGCTACACTGTAATCGACATCGATCCCCAGCAGTGCGCCTACGGTTTTTTTAGCCATCTTAGCCTTGCCGATATTGTAGGCGGCATTGATCTTCTGCACGTCCTTCGAGTTCTTACTTGCACCTACGATCTCTGCCATCGTATCACGGGGGATCGAATAGATCGTGGACGAATCGGTCTTCGGATTAAGCGTGACGATCATCATCGTATCGGAGTTGCCGCGGTCAACTCTACCGTCAGCACCGGTGTCAGCTCCCAACAGTAATATAGAGATGGGTTTACCTTGATTGATTTTTTTGGAAACACTGGTTTGGTTGTTATCCACAGAATCTAGCGCCTTTTTACCTTGATAAACATAGACGCCTAAAGCAATCCCCATGATCACCAATATCGAAACTAAGATAATAACTACTCGTTTAAAAATTTTCATGATTTTCTCCAAATATAAAAATAAGATCGATCATACTTATGATGTATCTATTTTAATCATAATTACTTAATAATGTAAAGTAATTACTTGGAAGCAATCGAGTAAGTCGTCTGAAATTCCTTGATGATATTAGCCTTGAACTGTTCGATCTGTTTCAGATTTAATTTAGTTCTTACTTCTGGAACTAAGATACTGTTGAGTTGAGCTGTAAAATATTCATTCAAAAAGTTTTCAGCATGATTGATCGCCAAATTACCATTTAAGGTTTGTTGCAAGATCTGGTTGATCGTCGCCTTGTTTTGAAAGTTGATGAATTCGCCAGAAATATTACTGACGAGATAGTTCTTCATCTGCATCTTTTGATAATAAGCTAAGAAGCCATTGAAGTAGTTTTCGTATTCGTTTTGAAGTTTAACAAATATCATAGGGTACGATTCCTGCAATTCATTCTCAAACTTAGTAGTCGAGGAACCGGTCAGTAACATTGTATTCAATAGTACCTTCGGTAAATCATCGAGAGTGTCCTCATGGTCGAAGTCATTTCTTTCGATGAAGTCTAGATGCCGATCGACCACTGCCTGAACTATTTCATCTTTGTTCTTAAAATACAAATATAATGACGCACGACTGATACCGATAGCCTTGGCGAGTGTTGCCATGGATAGTTTTTGAAATCCCTTGATCAGGATGATGTGATTGAGCTTGATAATGAGCTGATTTTTTTTGTCCATACTATTACCTCAAAAAATAATTATACACTACTTTACAAATTAGACAATATATTGTATTATTTGTCTAATTTAAAAATAAGAGGTCAATCAAATGAAAAAAGTAGTAGTTACAGGTGCATCTGGATTCGTCGCAGGCTGGGTGATCGTAGAATTCTTAAAGAATGGATATGAAGTCAAAGGTAGTTTGCGTTCAATGAAAAAAGCTGATGCTATTCAAGCAAATATTGAACATTTTGTCAGCGCAGAAGAATTAGCTAACTTGTCCTTCTTCGAGGCTGACTTATCGAGCAAAGCTGGTTGGGAAGAAGCTATCAGTGGTACCGACGGTGTCATTCACGTCGCATCCCCAATGGGCAATGGTACCGAGTCGGTCGAACAACTGACTAGTGTAGCTAAGAGTGGCGTCCTCAATGTATTGAGTTCCGCCAAGGAAGCGGGGGTCAAGCGAGTAGTCATGACTAGTTCACAGGCGGTTTCCACACCGACTGATTCAGCACGTGCAGTAGTCTTGGATGAGAGTTTTTGGACTGACATCAACAATCCTGAATTAGATCCATATCGTATCTCCAAAGTCGAATCAGAAAAAGCCGCCTGGGCCTATGCTAAAGAAAATGAGCTTGATTTGACGACTGTATTACCGGGAGCAATCTTTGGTCCGATCATGTCGGAACAAACAATGAGTTCGAATGGGATTCTCAGACAAATTCTTAAAGGTCTACCAGCGATTCCCAAAGTACCAATGGAAATCTCTGATGTCCGTGATCTAGCTAACTTACATCGGTTAGCTTTTGAATCTGCCGATGCCATCGACCAACGCTTTTTGGCAGCGTCACAATCACTAACGATGGCAGAGATCGCTCAAGTCTATCGAGCACATTTTGTTGATCGCAAGGTCACTGTTCGGACAGCACCGGATGGATTGGTGAGGATTGCCGCACGCTTCGTCCCTAGTATCAGATCACTAGTACCAATGTTGGATCGTCAATATCGTCATACGACTGATAAGGCAGAATCAGAGTTAGGTTGGAAGCAACACAAACCTGCGCAAACTGTGATCGATTCAGCTCAATCAATGATCGACTTATATTTGATATAAAACTAAATATAATCATCTTAAATATTTGATAATAATTATTAGAATAATTCTCATAATATGAGTAATTAATATAGGTATAAGTGACCCTTTTGTGAGCAAAAGGGTTATTTATTTTTAGGCTAAGTGATATTATATAGTTGTAACATGAAAACGTTTGCAAAATGTATTTTATGAGGAGATGATCTTATGACAAACAAGAACGTAATTAGAAGTATCAAAGATTATGTTGATGCTCTTGAGGTGAAGGTGGTTTTTTCTGAGCCTACTAATTTCGATCCGATTGACTATCCACAATTGGCTGAAATGGGTAAGTGGACTCATGATAAGATCAGAAATACTTTGACGTTGAATGCTAAACATCTTATTGACTACAGCGAGGGCGACTTAGTCAGAGCACTGTCGGATTCAAGGGTCGATCCGAATAAATATGTCATTCAGTTCTTGCCAGTATCAATGAATATTTAGCGCTAGAAAGAGCTACCGAGACAAAATTAAATTTGTCATGGTAGCTCTTTCTTTGTATAAAATATTTGTTATGATAGAGGTGAATAAGGGGATGATAATATGCCAAAACTAGCACAAGTTCTAGTGGTCATAGATATGCAAGATGCCTTAAAATACAGTTACAATTACGATGCGCTCTTGAGGTCAGTCAATAAGAGAATTGACACATATCGTTTTGCCAATTTACCCATTATTTTTGTTAAACATAATGATCAAGATATAATCAGAGGCAGTCAGATGTGGCAATTCTCAAAGGGACTAGAGGTCAAGGATAGCGACCTGGTGGTTGAAAAAACTCATGCCAATGCCTTTTATAGGACTAATTTAAATAATTTATTACAACAGAATAGTATGAGTACGATCGAATTCTGTGGCGTGCAGACGGAGATATGTTGTGATGCCACTATCAAGATGGCGCACGGACTAGGTTATAAGCTCATCATGAGACACGATATGACGTCGACTTATGATAACAACTACATGACCGCCGAAAATACGATTGAATTTTATGAAAGCATTTGGAGCGGTAGATTTTTAACGTTCGTTTAATTAATAAGTAAATACAGAATGAGTATTAGATAGATGGAGGAATGATAACATGCAAAAACATTCGGCCTGTTCATCGATTATGGTCGGTAAGAAGGCTGCCATGGACGGCAGTACTTACATTGCTAGGAACGAGGACAACTTTGTTGCCATTTATCCCAAGAAGTTTTATGTGGAGTCAGCTGTCTCCGGACAAGATAAGACTTATAAGTCTTCCTATAATAATCTGACTGAGAAACTTCCTCAAGACGGCTATCGCTATACTTCTTCGCCTGACGCTGATACGACCGAGGGTCTGTATGAAGAAGATGGTATCAATGAGAAGAATGTTGCTATGAGTGCAACGGAGAGCGTCTACGGTAACGAACGGGTCTTAGGATACGATCCATTACTGCCCGACGGAGTAGCAGAAGATTCGATCACAACACTAGTCTTGCCGTATATCGACTCAGCTAGAGCCGGGGTCGAACGCTTGGGCAGTTTGATCGCAAAGTATGGATCTGCAGAGAGCAATGGCGTCCAATTCAGTGATCCAGATGAGATCTGGTACATGGAGATCGCCACAGGTCATCATTGGGTCGCTATCAGGATTCCGGATGATTGCTATGCCTTTGCGGCTAATCAGATCGGTATCGAGGAGATCGACTTTGATGATTCTGACAGTTACATGTGGTCGGCGGGTATTCAAGATTTCGTGTCCGAACATGATTTGAATCCGGATGAAGATAAGTTCAACTTCCGGCATATTTTCGGAACGGATACGAAGACTGACCACCATTACAATACGCCTCGGGTCTGGTTCGCCCAGAAATATCTAAACCCTAGCACGGTGCAGGATCCTGAGTCACCAGAGCTGCCATTCTTGTGTAAGCCAGAGAAGAAGGTCTCAGTCGAGGATATTCAGTATGTGCTGAAATCTCATTATAACGAAACACCATTCGATCCCCTAGGCAGTGGAAGTGAGGATGACAAACGCCGCTATCGTGCTATCTCATTATCACGGACGGCCAATGCCCATATCTTGCAACTACATCCCAAACACTTGAGTGTCGAATGGAAGTGCTTTGGAATCCCAAGTTTTACACCATTCGTACCATTCTTCACCAACGCCAATGATACTGATGCTAGCTATCGGGACATATCTGACTCGATGAACTTGACAGATGCTTACTGGATCTATGAAGCTTTGTCGATGGTAGTTGAGACACATTATTCTGACTTCATTGAAGAAGACCTAGATTATCAAAAGGAACTGTCACAATGGGCTAGAGATAGGATCGATACCGTTGAGCAAGAAGTGAGTTCCTTGTCAGACGCTGAGTTGGTCGGTTATTTAACAGAACAGAATCATGAAATCGCTACGTACTATAATGATCAGGCTAAAAAATTGTTAGCCAAGTTAGTTACAAAAGGTGCTGAGTTGTCAAACTTAACATTTAAGATGGACCCTAATCTTTAATTATTAAAAAGAGTATAATTAAATTAATAACCAAATTTCGAGCAAAGTTATTTATGATGACTTGCTCAATACAGGAGGGCAATATGACAGAGACAGATCACATCGAACTTTCAGC
Organism: Companilactobacillus sp. y65-5; assembly: GCF_057541095.1. Taxonomy (NCBI): domain Bacteria; kingdom Bacillati; phylum Bacillota; class Bacilli; order Lactobacillales; family Lactobacillaceae; genus Companilactobacillus; species Companilactobacillus sp. y65-5. Next base: position 72,386 of record NZ_BAAJOA010000006.1, on the reverse strand, counting down.
ATGTACTTCAATGATGGTTGGTAAAAAGGCCGCTATGGAGGGTTCGACTTATATTTCTAGAAACGAAGATCGTGTAGTCGCAATCCATCCTAAGCGCTTTTTCGTACAACCAGCTGTATCCGGACGCAAGGAGACATACGTGTCACCATACAATCAATTGACTGTTCCACTACCTGAGAGTGGTTATCGATACACTTCCACACCGAATGGTGATCAGAGTGAAGGTCCTAATGAAGAGGACGGCTTCAATGAGAAGAATGTTGGTGAGAGTGCAACTGAAAGTGTCTACGCCAATGAACGTGTCTTAGCTTATGACCCATATATCAAGAATGGTCTCGCAGAAGATTCACTGACAACTTTGGTCTTGCCATTCATCGACTCAGCTCGTGATGGTGTTCGTTACTTAGGTGAGCTGGTTAAAAAATACGGTTCTGCCGAAGGAAACGGTGTCCAATTTAATGACAAAGACGAAGTTTGGTATATGGAGATCGTTACTGGTCATCAATGGGTAGCAGTTCGTATCCCTGATGATTGCTATGCCGTAGCAGCTAACCAGATCGCTATCGAAGATATTGACTTCAGTGATCCTGACAATTACATGTGGGCCGAAGGTATCCAAGAATTCGTTGAAGAACACAACTTGAATCCTGATTCTGATCGTTGGGACTTCAGACACATCTTCGGAACAGATACTGAAAAAGACCATCATTACAACACGCCACGAGTTTGGTTCGCGCAAAGATACTTGAATCCAAGCATCGAACAAGACCCAGAATCTCCTGAATTACCATTTATCCTCAAACCAGAACGCAAGATTTCACTAGAGGATATCCAATATATTCTAAAATCACATTATAATGAAACAAAATACGATCCACTTGGCCATGGTAGTGAACATGATAAGAAGACTTATCGTGCTATCTCATTATCACGGACGGCTAACTCACACATCCTTCAAATGCGTGACTCCGACAAGAACGGTGCCGCTGGTGTCCAATGGCTCGGCTTCGGTATTCCAAGCTTTTGTCCACACGTACCATTCTTCACTAACGCCAACGATACGGACGAGTCTTACCGTGAATTGCCAGACAAGATGAACTTGAAGAGTGCTTACTGGATGTATGAAGCTTTGGCTATGATCGTAGAGTCACACTACGCTGAATTCATTCAAGCAGATATTGATTATCAAAAAGAACTGTCAGAATGGGCTCATCGCAAGATCGAAGAAGTGGATGAAAAAGCAGCCACTCTGTCAGGCGCTAAATTAACTGAGTACTTGACGACTCAAAATCACGAGATCGCTACACATTACAACGACGCTACTAAGGATCTATTAGCTGAGTTAGTAACACAAGGTGCGGAATTGTCGAAGTTGAGCTTCAAGATGGATCCAAATCTATAATATTTGATTAACAAATAAACGAGGCTGGAATTTTTATTCCAACCTCGTTTTTTATATTTCGATAGCAGTTTTTAGATTATCGTAAGAGTAAGTCTCACCTTCGACGGTCACGCAATTGCGACCGTTGTTCTTGGCTTGATAGAGATATTTGTCCACACGTTCGAAAGTACTTTTGATAGCTACGTCGTCATTTTGCAGTGCCGTGATACCGAAGCAAAGCGCCACGTCTAGCTTGTTACCATTGATGAATAAAGGAATGTTTTGGATGGTTTTGCGGATATCATAGGCTACCTTAGCAGCGTTATCGACATTGGAGTCGCGGAAGATAATGATGAATTCTTCACCACCATAGCGAAATAGCTGACCAGCGGTATTGCCCGAAGCGTCCGACATGATCTCTCGTTCAGACAAGTGAGCGACGTGTCGCAAGACTTCATCACCGACTTCATGCCCGTAAGTATCGTTGAATTTTTTGAAGTGGTCGATATCAAACATCGCAATGACTAGATCGTCATCGTTGTGCGTATACTCATCGAAGACTTCCTTAGAGATGGTATTCATCGATGAGCGATTCCTGACACCTGTCAAAGCGTCGTAATTGGCTTTTATCTCCAAGTCCTTCAAGTCCGAAAACGACATGCGCAGTCTTTTTTCGGTAGTCCGAATCAAAAACATAAATATCTCGAAGAAGACCATTGAGATGGCGATATTCCAAGGATTGAGTTGATAGTCGATCCACAAGATCCCCCACCAACAGAGACCGTAGATGGTCTGTGCCGTTGTATATTTGTAGCTAGATATCAACATCTCGTTTTTGTTGCCATACGAATAATCAACCGTTACCAACAAGGTTACAAAGATTATGAAGAAGGAGATCATATGCGGCCCGTCGAATCGAGCTTCGTTGAAAGACGTATTGTACAGAAAAGGAAAGGCTAGGATCATTAATTCTACTAAGCGATTGTTGAGAATCAAAATTCCAAAGAAAGATACGGCGATCTGTGCATTTGCGTACAGCCACGCATCATTCATGAAATGTCCATCATTTATAGTAGAAAAGACTAGTCTCAAAACGAAAATACTAACTAATAATAAAACCGTTTCTAAAATATGCTCACTCAAACGAATGAAAAAGGGTGAAGCCTTACTTACCTTTTTTTCCATGGAGTATGCGAGTAGTGTGATGATCGTGATTAGACCGATCGTAATTAGCATTACTACTAGGTCGGTGGTGGTCAAATATTCTTCAATAAATTTTGACATGAATTCGCTTACTTTCCATATATTAATATAATTATTTTACCATTAATATATTAATTAAATAAAATAATATACACATCATGTGATAGTGAATAATACTTTTTTAAATATTATAAAAATTATTGAAGCGATTGAATGACTTGTTTAATAAATTCGTGTAGTATTCTGTTTAGATAATTGATAAGGGGTACATATTATGGGAGATTTACGTTTTAATAGTGTGTTTGACATAATTGGACCAGTCATGGTGGGACCTAGTAGTTCGCATACCGCCGGCGCTGCTAGAATTGGAAAAGTAGTACATGATATCTTTGGTGAGAAGCCGGAAAAAATCACCATTGATCTATATGAATCATTCGCCAAGACTTATCGTGGACACGGGACTGACGTGGCGATCGTAGCTGGATTGTTGGGGATGAAACCTGACGACCCACGACTATCGGATTCTTTGAAGATAGCCTATGAAGACGGCATCAAGGTCGCCTTCGTTCCTAAGAGTGACAAAGTCGACCATCCTAATACGACTAAGATCACGATGACCAAAGGTGATCATAAGCTGACCGTTACTGGTGTCTCGATCGGTGGCGGTAATATCCAAATATCCGAGATCAACGGCTTCAAGATATCGTTGAGTATGGGGACACCGACGTACATTACCGTTCATCAAGATGTCGCTGGCATGATCACCAAAGTGACCGAAGCCTTCACTAAGCGAGAGATCAATATCGGTACGATGACCGTAACTCGTGAATCCAAAGGTGAAAAAGCGATCATGATCATTGAAGTCGATGACAAAAAAGGCGAAGAGGAAATCTTAAAAGAATTGCGTTCCTTGAAATACATGGACAACGTTACGTTCTTTGAATAGGAGATAGAATTATGTTCTATACAGTTAGTGATTTAATAAAACAGAGCCATGATTATCCATCAGTTGCGGAATTGATGATCGCAACTGAAATGGAAAACACGGGTCGTACTCGTGAACTGATCTTTCGATTGATGGAACGCAACCTAGAAGCCATGGAAGGCTCTGTCAAGCAAGGAGTCGCCGGCGTTAAGTCAGTTACAGGGTTGACTGGCGGTGACGCTAAGCGCATGGACGAATACATCGAAAAGGGTGATTTCTTGAGCGGTCAACCGATCCTGGAAGCCGCTAGAAATGCGATCGCTGTCAATGAAGTCAATGCTAAGATGGGCTTGATCTGTGCCACTCCTACGGCTGGTAGTGCCGGTGTTTTAGCCGGTGTTCTGATGGCAATGCGTGACCGTTTGAATATGTCCCATGAAGATCAAGTCAACTTCTTATTCACTGCCGGAGCCTTTGGCTTGGCGATTGCCAATAATTCATCGATTGCCGGGGCTGAGGGAGGTTGTCAGGCGGAAGTTGGTTCAGCCAGTGCTATGGCTGCAGCTTCACTAGTCATCGCTAAAGGTGGTACTGCCGAGCAAGCAGGTTATGCAGTCGCCATGACCTTACAAAACCTAATGGGCTTGATCTGTGATCCAGTCGCGGGATTAGTCGAAGTACCTTGCGTCAAACGCAATGCCATGGGTTCATCACAGGCGATGATATCCGCTGATATGGCTTTGGCAGGGATCAAGAACGTTATCCCCGTCGATGAAGTCGTCGAAGCCATGCATCGAGTTGGACAACAGATGCCATCGATCTTCAAAGAAACCGCTGAAGGTGGTTTGGCAACGACACCGACAGGCTTGAAACTCAAAGAAAAAATATTCGGTAACGAAAAATAATTGATTCCACACTTGTAATAGTCAAGTGTGGATTTTTTTTATGAAAAAAAGTATTAGCTGAATGATTTCACGAATAATTAGTCAAAAATAATATTAATAATAAGAATAAATTTAATAATAAGCCAATTTACAACATTTGTGACAAGTAACCGTCTATAATAGATATTGGAGAGGTCCCGTGTGGAATCTTTAAAATCAATGAAAGGTAGCGAATGTATGCAGGTATATAAGAATTCAGCAGAATTAATAGACCAAATTAGAAAGAGTTATCATCAATTCATTGATCAATATGAAGGTATTACAGATGATGTTGCAGACGATAGGATCGAACAAGTGGAGAAGACTCCACGTGAGATGCTCTCATCGCAACTAGGATGGATTCATATGATCTTATCATGGGAAAGAGCCGAAGAGGGCGGTCAAGATATTACTACACCAACGCCGGGTTATAAGTGGGATCAAATTAGACAATTGTATGATGATTTCAATGTCAAATATGGTTCCCAAGACTTGGAAGATGAGAAGAAAGAGCTCAAGCGGGTAGTTGAGGAATTGATCGATTGGATCGACGAAATGTCTCATGATGAATTATTCAAACCAGGTGAAAGAAAGTGGGCGACCACAAAGGCCATGTGGCCTGTTTCCAAATGGATCAGGATCAATGCTGTTTCACCGTTTACCAATTACAGCCGTCAAGTGAAGAAATGGAAGAATTTCAACTTAAGACAAAGGGCATAATGATCGGTAAAAGATTTATACCACAAAAAAACTCTGGTACGACTAGGAAGTATTTTAGTCGCACCAGAGTTTTTTTAATTATTATTATTTCTAATAGAAAATGATTTATTATTACAAAAATACTAATAAATTATCTGACGATAAAAAAATATTATTTGGTCACAAGTGTTGATATGAACGAATTAACGGTAGAAAAAATCAATTAACAGATAAATTTTCATTGAATCATGCTAAAAATGAGATTACAATTAATTTAATTTATTTCTAATAATATGGAGGTCAAACTTATGGATTATTCTTATTTTCAGATTAGTGAACAAGCTTTGGAAGTTGTATTTCCTGAGCAGATCAATGTTGAAGAGAACAAGTTAGTCCAGCAGGTTTCCCAGAAACTAATCGAAGAAGAGACCGCCGGGGTCAAAGGCGTTATTCCCGCATATCATACATTAACAGTCAATTTTGATTATGATTTGACTAGTTTTAAGTTATTAGAAGGTCAGATAGATTCGCTGATAGCTTCGTCTAGTGGCGAAGATATGTCAATCAAAAAAATTGTTGAATTACCAGTCTGTTACGATGAGGAATTTGGTCCCGATCTCGAGGATGTTGCAGAATTTGCTTCTGTTAGCGTTGAGAAACTAATCAAATTACACACCGGAACAGACTATTTTATTTTTATGATGGGTTTTTTACCGGGTTTCGCCTACATGGGTTCAGTTCCCGAGAGAATCGCAATGCCAAGGCTAGATGTGCCACGCAAGTCGATCGCTCCGGGAAGTGTAGGTATTGCTGGAGCACAGACGGGGATGTATCCAGTCGAATCACCTGGCGGTTGGCGCTTGATCGGTCGCACGCCGATACAATTATACGATCGAAACGACCCAGTCTTAAAATACCAATCAGGCGAGTACGTCCGCTTCAAGGCTATCTCTAAGTCAGAATATTATCAGATTCAAAAACAAGACCTGGCTGGTGACTATGAGTTGAAGATTATTACGGAAGGTGGTCGCGTCAATGGCTAATATCGTGAAGGTCCTCAAACCGGGATTGTCGACGACGATCCAAGACTTGGGCAGAACTAGTCATCAGATTGAGGGATTCCCTGAGTCAGGGGCGATAGATAGATTTGAATATCAACTGGCAAATATGCTGGTGAATAATCACAAGAATGACGCCTCTTTAGAATTCGTCATGACTGGACCGAGCTTGCAGTTCGAATGTGATTCTTTCGTCGCACTGACTGGTGGTCAGATGCATGCCAAATTGAACGGGCAGGAGATTCCTAAGAATCAAGCAATCAAAGTCAATGTCGGTGATGTCTTGGAATGTGGACCGATGATCACTGGCAATTACGGCTACATCGCCTTTGCTAACGGAGGGATAGTGACACAGCCAGTCTTGGACAGTCGCTCGACGACATTGAGAACCCAGATGGGTGGCATCCAAGGTCGAGCATTACTGGCAGGAGATAACTTGCCGATCCGCGACAGTGTCATCATGCCGAGCTTTCAATCACGCAAGATCGATTGGGAAGTAGAGACGACTAATGTGATCCGCTTCGTCAGAGGTCCACATTGGACGATGTTTTCAGATGAAGCTCAGCAGCAGTTCACGCAGCAGAGCTATCGGGTCTCAGAACAGATGGATCGAATGGGTTACCGCTTGAATGGGCAGTCCTTACCAGTCCCCAGCAAGAACTTGCTGTCAGAGGGGACGGTCTTTGGCAATATCCAAGTAACTCGTGACGGTAGTCCGATCGTCTTGTTGGCAGATCGACAGACGACAGGCGGTTATCCAGTCATCGGGACGATCATTCGTGCCGATTGGAGCAAGTTCGTCCAGCTACAAGTCAATTCAGATTTTCATTTTGTGGAAGTAGACATGGATACTGCGATGAGTGCACTGATTGCACATCAAAAAATATTGAATGATACTTATGAAAAATGGTATCGAGAGCGATACCGAGAACCGATCGGTCCGCTGAGAAGAAACTCGATCAAGATAGAACAATTAATCAGACGTAATTCATAAAAGGAGAACATCATGGAGTTAGATAGAATTGAAAAGTTGATCAAGATGTTGCAAGAAGCAGATTTAAGTCATTTGGAACTTGAGGATGACCAAGGACGGGTGGTCTTGGACAAGAATGTCACAGTGGCACCAACAGTCGAACAGCCTATACAGCAGCAGTCAGAAGCGACTAATTCGATCAAAGCTCCGTTTGTGGGAACATTCTATGCTTCAGAACAACCCGATAAGGCGCCACTAGTCAAATCCGGTGACAAAATAAAAGCTGGTCAACTGATCGGCATCATCGAAGCGATGAAAATAATGAATGAAGTCAAATCTGATGTCGGCGGAGTGATCGATAAGGTATTGGTCTCAAATGGCGATACGGTGGAATACGATCAGCCATTATTTACTCTGAAAGATTGAGGGTGAGATATTTGAAAAAAATATTAATTGCTAATCGTGGCGAGATTGCCGTTCGAATCATTCGCGCCTGCAAGTTGTTGGACATCTGGAGCGTAGCGGTCTATTCCACGGCTGATGCTGCAGCAATGCACGTAGCGATGGCTGACGAATCCGTCTGTATCGGTGGTCCCAATCCTGAAGACAGTTATTTGAACCAGCAGAGTATCATCACTGCCGCACAGATCACCCACGCTGATGCGATCCATCCCGGTTATGGCTTCTTATCAGAGAATGCCGACTTCGCCAAGTTATGTGAGGAGCAAGGGCTCAAGTTCATTGGACCGAGTTCGGAAGTCATCTCGACTATGGGGGAGAAGTCCACTGCCCGTAAGACGATGATCAAAGCTGGCGTCCCAGTCATACCCGGTAGTAGCACTGATTTCACCACTTTTGAAGAGGCGATAAAGTCCGCCGAAGAGATCGGCTATCCAGTAATGCTCAAAGCCAGTGCTGGTGGCGGTGGTAAGGGAATGCGAGTGATCGAATCCAGCATCGACTTTCAAAATCAATTCGACTTGGCGCAGGCTGAGTCTCAGAATGACTTCGGTGACGATCACATGTACTTGGAAAAATACTTACCGCACCCACGCCACATCGAAGTCCAGATAGCTGCCGACCAATTCGGCAACGCCATTGCGATCGGTGAACGTGATTGTAGCTTGCAGCAGCGCCATCAAAAAGTAATCGAAGAAGCACCTGCTAGTACCTTAGACGAGGTCACGCGACAGCAGATGTTCGACGTTTCAGTCAAAGCCGCCAAGGATATTCATTACGAAGGCTTAGGGACGATGGAATTTTTGTTTGATGGTCCAGAGCAGTTTTACTTTATGGAGATGAATACCAGAGTTCAAGTCGAGCACCCAGTGACAGAGTTGACGACGGATGTTGACTTAGTCGATCTGCAGATCAAGATTGCTCAAGGGGAGCCGATTCCTTTCGCAGAGATTTCTCGGCATAATTTTGCATTAGAGTGTCGGATAAATGCTAAGACGGCGGGAAAAATCACCGCCTTGCACTTAGCAGCTGGTCACGGGATCAGAACCGACAGCGCTTTGTACCAAGGTTATACCGTTCCATCTAACTATGATTCGATGATCGCCAAGGTCATTTCCTTTGGACACGACCGCGAGACGGCTATCAAGCAGATGGAAGGGGCCTTGGATGAAACTGTTATCGGTGGTATCGAAACTAACTTGGACTTTTTGACGCAAGTTTTACAGGAACCAGATTATTTGATCAATCACACAGACATTGGTTGGTTGGACAGATTAACAGAATGATAGGAAGGTAATGACAAATGACAAAGATAGATTTGAATAGTGATTTAGGTGAGGCATTCGGTAGATATAGCTTGGGTCGTGATTCTGAAATCATCCCCCTAGTCAGTTCGGTCAATGTCGCCTGTGGTTATCATGCAGGTGACCCTGATGTCATGGCAGAGACGGTCAAATTAGCCGAAGATGCTGGCGTCGGCATTGGTGCCCATCCCGGATTTCCTGACTTGCAGGGGTTTGGTCGTCGAAAATTGGATATGAAACCAGACCAAGTCGAACATATGGTGACCTATCAAGTCGGTGCCCTACTAGCCTTTACAACCGCAAAAGAACTTCATCACGTTAAGCCGCACGGAGCACTCTACAACGCTGCCGCTAAAGATCATGAACTAGCAGTTGCCATTTGCCAAGGCATCTATCTAGTCGATCCTGACTTGCCGATCTATGGTTTGGCAAATAGTGAATTGATCTCAGCAGCTAGAGAAGTAGGCTTGCCATTCGCACAAGAAGCCTTTGGCGACCGAAACTACAATGCTGACGGTACACTAGTAAGTCGGAGCTTGCCCAATGCCGTCATCAAGGATCCTCAGCTGATCGCAAAGCGTGTCGCCGCAATGGTCAATGACCAAGAGATCGTTGCTCTAGACGGGACGGTGATTCCGCTAAAGCCAGACTCGATCTGTGTTCACGGCGACAATCAGGCCGCCTTGGATATCGTCAAGGAGTTACACGTCGGCTTGGCGGCTGCAGGTATCACGATCAAGACCTTTTAAAAATTAAATAATAAATTATAGGGGAAAGAGCCATGAAAGATGAAAAAGAAATTGTTGATGACAAACTAACTACCACTCGTTCCCCAAGAAGTATTGCCATGGGGGCAGCCTTCTTGATGGCCATGGCGGCTGTTGGTCCGGGATTTTTAACGCAAACTGCCACTTTTACCGGACAAATGGGAGCCGACTTTGGATTTGCGATTCTGCTGTGCATTATCGTCGACTTCATCGTACAAATGAACGTTTGGAGAATTATTGTTGTCAGCGGTAAAAGAGCTCAAGTTATCGCTAACGACATCCTTCCGGGGTTGGGATATGTTCTATCATTTCTAGTCGCTGCCGGAGGACTGTTATTTAATATCGGTAATATCGGTGGAGCTGGATTAGGGTTGAATGTTTTATTCGGTATTTCACCTGAAAATGGCGCCATCATCGCCGCCTGTATCGCGATCGCGATTTTTGTCGCTAAGAATGCGATGACAGTGATGGATCGAACGGTGCAGTTATTGGCAGTCGTAAAGATCGCCATCTTGATCTATATAATCTGTGTTATGTCAGTACCATACAAAACAGCGGTGACGCACACTTTCGTACCCGCACACATAGACTTTTATTCGATCGTCACGATCATTGGGGGAACGGTGGGTGGATACATCTCCTTCTCTGGTGGTCACAGATTGATCGAAGGGGGACTAAAAGGCGAGAAGGAATTGAAATATGTCAATGAAGGTGCCGCCACTGGTATCGGCTTGGCATCAGTCATTCGTATCCTGTTGTTCCTCGCTGGATTAGCGGTCGTTACTATGGGCTACAAGCTCGATCCAGCTAACCCAGCCGCTTCGATCTTCAAGTATGCCGCTGGTCAGTTTGGCTACAAGTTCTTCGGTATCTTGCTCTTCGCTGCAGGGATGACTTCGACTTTAGGTTCGACGTTCACCTCGATCTCATTTTTGAATTACACTACTAGCGAGAAGTCAGCGCTGAAACTAGCTAAGTACAATCGTGTCTTCGTAATGGCATTCATCGTCATCTCGGCTACTATCTTCTACTTTGTGGGTAATCCTGCCAAAGTCTTAGTAGTAGTAGGGGCTATCAATGGATTCATACTACCGATTTCATTAGCAATATTATTATTAGCCGCATATAAGAAAAAGATCATCGGGAGTTATCATCACCCAATGATCTTGACGGTAACTGGCTGGTTCGTGGTTTTATTCATGACTTACGCCAGTATCGAAACATTAATGAAGCTATTTTAGTTTCAGTTATTTTTGATAGATTTTGGTAACTTCGCCACTGTTAATGAGATGGCGGAGTTTTTGATTGTCCAATAAGATCAGTGATCCGTCAGCGGCGATGCCGACAGCTTCGCCGACCAATTCTTGTTTGCCATTGACGACCTTGACAGTTTGACCGATAGTCTCGCATAATTGTTGATATTCAGTCAAAAAATCACCAGTCAGATAGAGTTGGAATTGCTCTAAGAATAAGTTGATCCAAGTAGAAATGATCTTGTTCCTATCTATATTACTGTCATTAGAAATAGAACCAGCGATAGTTTGTAATTCTTCAGGGAAGATACTCGTATTCAAGTTGATGCCGACGCCTAAGATAAGGTGACTTTGACCAGCTGAGGCGGGGACGTTCTCGACTAGGATACCGCCGACTTTTTTGTGGTTCAATAAGATATCATTGACCCACTTGAGTTTCAAGTTCGCTTCGGGAAAACTCTGTCTCAGAGTCTGTACCGTCACTAGTCCAGCCATCGTCGTTAACAAGCCGGGGATGATGGACGTTACTGGCATGATCAGGCTCATATAGATACCAGTATTTTGTGGCGAATAAAAATCTCGTTTGAAGCGACCATAACCGTCAGTCTGGCTCTCGGAGACGATGACCGCGGTCTGATCGGGATGGTTCTCAAGATAAGTCTTGGCAAAAGTATTCGTAGAATCGATCTTATCGAAGACTAAGACTTCAAGCGGTGTTTTTAATTGTGACTGGATAGTAGTTCTATCAATTGCTGGATTAGACATATTATTCCTTTCACTGATAACTTATAATTAATTTACTAAGTGTATATAAGTATTATAGGGATGATCGTCAAAATTAGATACGGACGTTTACTAAACTTACGAATAAAATTGTTATAATGATTGTATAAGTAAATTAATCAATGGGGGAAAACATGAGCGGGTATATCGGGGTCGATCTTGGTGGAAAATCAATAAAATATGCGGCGATTGACGATAATGGCAAACTGTCTAATCGAAATGAACTGTCGGCGACGGGTGATAAAGAAGAAGTATTGGTTCGGCTTCAAAATGCCCTGTTCGACTTGGACAAACAAGCAGGCATCTTCGAAGGTGTCGGTGTCAGTGTCTCAGGTATCGTGCAAGATAATGGCTTGTTGACGACAGCCGGCATTGTCACGCCGTTATACGACGTCAATTTGAAGGACGTCTTGGAAGAAAAGACGGAATTGCCAGTCTATATTGAGAACAATGCGAATGCCGTCGCAATTGCTGAGAAGTGGCTCGGCGTCGCTAAGTCATATCACAATTATGTCGGTCTGCTCTTAGATATCGGTGCAGGTGGTGCTATCGTAATCAACGACCAGATCTATCACGGCGCTAATTCACGAGCCGGTGAGTTCGGTTGGATGCTGACGGATGAAGACGAATTGGACACTGAGATGGGTTCGCTCAATTATCGTGGAGCGCCGATCTTGGGGTTATTGCGGCGTTATAATCAGTTCTCAAAATACAACGTTAGTAGTCCCGAAAGAGTCCTCACTCGTGCACATAACGGCGAACCACTCGCCAGCAAAGTCCTAGACAGCTACTGCCATAGCTTAGCTAAGGAGATCATCAACTTGAACGCTGCCTTCGATCCTGAAGCAGTCGTCGTCAGTGGTAAGATCACTAAAGACGCCAAGTTCGTCGCCAAGCTAAAAGAAGAAGTCGCTCGGATTCAGCGCTCTCGTCACAGTATCGCGGTCTTGAGCAAGCCTCAAGTCGTTATTGGTGAATTAGATAGTGATGATGCCAAGATGATCGGGCCAGTTTATCAGTTGATACAAGAAATCAAAAAATAAAGCTCAGTCGATGATGACTGGGCTTTTTTTGTTGACGCGAATGGATTCTGCTAGGGTTCGTGGTAGTAGTTGCTTCGTATTGGTCCGTAAATTCAAGATGATGATATTGTCTTCTGCCACGTTGAGCAATTGAACGACATCACCTAATCTGATATCGACTGTTTCCAAAATATCAAGGATGTGTGTATCTTCAGCGAAACTTTTTACTTGGTATTTTTGATTGGTATTCAAATGATCGATCAGTGTCGTCTGGTCGTGGATGATGATCGGCGAATTATTAGGGATCACATTTCCGTGTGGACAAAACTTAGGATAGTTCAAGCGGTCATTGAGCTTGTCGATGAAGGGCTTGCTGACTTGATTAGTCAAGATGTCCGATTCCCTATGTGCTTCAACCAGTGAAAAGTCTAATTCATTCACTAGCCAGACCTCGATCAGGCGCTGTTGCTGGATGTAGGGATTGAGCGTATCGATCCCTTTTTTAGTCAGCTTAGCCCCGTAGTATTTTTTGTAAGACAGCAGTTCAGTATTCTCCGCCAAGCTCTTAGTGCGCTCAGTCACTGAGGCATTACTGAGATGTGATTTCTTGGCAATATCGCCATTACTGACACTGTGCCATGAACCGCCTAATTCATATATCAATTTCAAAAAGCTCAAATCATTCATTTTAATCACCAGATTTTTTTTGATACTTTAATCATATTTTTGTAACCAGTGACTGTCAACTAAAAATTAGGATTGGCTAACAAAAATATTTAAAACGATGAATTGTAAGTAAATAAAGTTCCTTTATAGATCAACCATTCTTGAATAGTAATGCCTGTTTGATATGTTTTCATATTTTTTTCAGACGAAATGTACATGCAAAAGATTGTTACTACGGCGCCTAAGGTATCGCTTTCAAAAACACCGAAAAAATTAACAAATTGTATATTTTTTGTTAGTTATCACTAAAAAATTCTTTACAGATTATTAATTTGTAATAGAATTGAAGCCGTAGAAGGGAGCGATTAAAATGTCTGAGGCAAAAAGAAGTTTTGATCGAGTTTTGGTCGGTGTCGATGATTCCGAAGATGCACAACTTGCGTTTCGCTATGCAATGAGACGATGCATCAAGGATGATTCGACATTGATCATCACTTCGATATTGGAAAGCGATGAAATGAATGTTTATCAAGCTCTAACTAAGGACTATGTCCACGGTGAGAGAGAGGAACTAGAGGAGCACATACTTGAGTATCGAGATGTAGCAATCAAAGCCGGCATTAAGAAAGTTGAAGCGGTAGTTGCAGAAGGGGATCCGGGTGAGACGATTGTTAAAAAAGTTATTCCTAGTACAGAAGCTGACCTCTTGGTTATCGGTTCATTATCAAAACGAGGCATACGCAAGTACTTTGGCTCACAAGCAGCTTATATGGCAAAGTATTCACCGATATCTGTAATGATCGTGAGATAGAGATTTTATTAATGCAATTTTTTTAAAGGAGATTAGTTATGGCGGACGAAAATGATGTAACACGCAAACATAAACTTATCCAATATGCGAATGGTCCATCGCTAGAAGAGATCAACGGTACCGTTGATGTTCCAAAGGATAAGGGTTTTGTAAAAACTTTATTGGCATATTCAGGACCAGGGGCACTAGTCGCAGTTGGATACATGGATCCAGGTAATTGGTCAACATCTATCACCGGTGGTCAAAATTTCCAATATCTACTAATGTCAGTTATTCTAATTTCTAGTTTAATTGCCATGTTATTGCAATATATGGCAGCTAAACTAGGAATTGTAAGCAGTATGGATCTAGCGCAAGCTATTAGAGCCAGAACGAGTAAGGCATTAGGTATCGTTTTATGGATTTTAACAGAATTTGCTATCATGGCGACTGATATCGCTGAAGTTATTGGTGCAGCTATTGCCTTATACTTGTTGTTCCATATCCCACTAGTCATCGCCGTATTCATTACGGTATTGGATGTTCTAGTGTTGCTCTTATTGACCAAGATCGGTTTCAGAAAGATCGAAGCGATCGTTGTCTGCTTGATCTTAGTTATCTTGTTTGTATTTATTTATCAAGTTGCTCTATCAAACCCTGATTGGAGTGCAGTGTTTGCAGGATTGGTACCAAATGCTAAGACATTCTCAACTTCCGAGAAGGTCGCTGGTATGACACCACTCAGTGGTTCACTAGGAATCATTGGTGCGACGGTTATGCCTCACAATTTGTACCTACACTCGGCTATTTCCCAAACTCGTAAAGTCGATCACTCTGACGAAGAATCAGTAGCTAGAAACGTTAAGTTCTCAGCTTGGGATTCAAATATCCAATTGACAGCAGCTTTCTTCGTCAACGCATTACTATTGATCATGGGTGTGGCTGTCTTCAAGAGCGGTGCTGTCAAGGATCCATCATTCTTTGGTTTGTACGAAGCACTATCGGATACGTCAACTCTAAGTAATGGTATTTTGATCAGCGTTGCTAAGTCAGGGATCCTTTCGACACTATTCGCCGTGGCCCTATTAGCTTCAGGTCAGAATTCAACCATAACTGGTACACTTACTGGTCAAGTCATCATGGAAGGTTTCGTTCACATGAAGATGCCTCTATGGTTGAGAAGATTGGTTACACGTCTTATCTCAGTTATCCCAGTTTTGATCTGTGTTATGTTGACGAGCGGTAAGAGTGCTATCGACGAACATACGGCTCTGAATAACTTAATGAATAATTCACAGGTGTTCTTAGCTTTCGCCTTACCATTTTCGATGTTGCCACTATTGATGATGACCGATAGTGCAACAGAGATGGGGGACAGATTCAAGAATAGCATGTGGCTCAAGATTCTAGGTTGGGTTTCCGTTATCGGTTTGACCGTATTAAACCTTATTGGATTACCAGACCAAATTTTAGGATTTTACGGTGACAATCCTACGTCTGGAGATACTTTAACAGCTCACGTCATCGCCTACATCTTGATCGCTGCAGTCCTTGCACTGTTGGTATGGACAGTCTATGATTTGCATCGTGGTGATAAGAAACTCAAGAAACAAGCCGCTATGCAAAAAGCTGAAGAAGCCAAAAAATTAGCTGAAGAATAAAAATAACAAAAAAAATTACGTATCGGGAAATTAATCCTGTACGTAATTTTTTTGTGTTATTTTTTGATTTTTTCTGCTTTAGGAGTGGTTTGGTAGTTATCTTTTACGAACCACAAAGCAGCGGCGACTAATAAAATTCCTGATACGATCAAGAAAATTCTTCCAACGTGAAATCCCGGATTGATCGTCATCTCCAGAACTGACAGAATCATTGAAATCAATAATAAGATGGATGTTCTTTTTAAGATCATTAGACGTCGTCCCCCTTAAACTTTTTTTGTAAGGGAATTATAACAGAAAACGCTTTATTGAGGGAAGAGAAAAATGATTATTTATTTCGGAATTATCAAAAAAATTCCGAAGAAAGAAATCCCTGTGCCAACCGATAAGAGAAGATAATATACCGATTCTTTCCGAGCTTTGAATGAGATTGTGGAAATTGTGATGCCAATTATTAAAGTTAAGACCGCAAAAAATATTTGCATATTATCATCTCCTTGATATTGGTAGTCTTTCATTTTAATTATATCTAAGTTAAAATGTATAAGGCTTTTTGTAATAAATTATTTCTAATATAATAATAGGTAAAAATTAAATAGCAAATTTCCATAATTATCTTTTTCATTTCAAGAAATATCCTTATACTAGTAAGGGTACTTCTTTTTTTAGGGGAAACGTAAATGGCTGTATTAAAACGAGTTTTTTCAGATAAGGTCTTGTGGATTGCCGGGGCAGCAGCAATTCTCACTTCCATCTTTATAAGTCCACCGCAATTGATGGACATCAATTGGAAAACAATTGCTTCACTGACGTCTATGATGATCATAATTCAAATCTACGACTATCTAGACTTTTTGAAATATTACGCTGCGTATTTGACACATAAGGCAAAGACCACACGACAGATGATGCTGATGCTTGCTAGTATAGCATTTTTCGGAGCAATGTTCTTGACGAATGATGTTGCGATCCTGACGTTGGTTCCTTTATATTACCAGCTTTCGAAACATTTAAAAATCAATCCGATCTTTCCCGTCATTATTATTGCAATGGCGGCCAACCTCGGTAGTATATTCACCCCATTCGGTAATACGCACAACTTGTTCTTGCTGACGCACTTTGATTTAGGGATCAAACAATTCTTTATCATGTCGACACCGATCACGATCATCAACTTCTTGGCGATCTTCCTATTAACTAGGTTCTTCCCCAAGGACAAGGTCGAGTTGAGTGCACTACCAACTGTGGAATTGAATATTCCTAGTTTGAGTTTGACAGTTTTCGTGACGATCGTTATTTTCTTAGGAATCTTCTCCGTCATCCCGATGTGGGGAGCATTGATCGCCGCCATCTTGTTAGTCATCTTCATCAATCCGCATATTTTGGAATCAGTGGATTATTCGATCGTCTTGATATTCATGTGCTTCTTCATCGCCGTGGGCAATATCAATCGTGAACCGGCGATCGTCAATCACCTACATGACTTCATTCAGACCCGCGGTAGCACGTATCTAACTTCGATCATCACTAGTCAATTCATCAGTAACGTGCCAACGACTATCTTAGTTTCGAAGTTCTCTAAGTACGTTCATGCCATCTTCTTAGGAACTAATATCGGTGGCTTGGGTTCAGTAGTGGCCTCACTGGCTAATTTATTAGCCTTTAAGCAATATCGTTTCTTCTTCAAGGAACATCCCGGTAGATATTTGGCAATTTTTGGTGCCATCAACTTTACGATGTTACTGATCATCGGAACTATCGGCTACTTCTTGATCGACTTCGGATTATAATTATTACATAAAAAATCAGCCTCTAACATCTGTCATCAGATATTAGAGGCTATTTGTTTGTGTATAGGATAAAATGGATCTTATAAAACCTAACGGAGGGCTGACTCTATGAGAACATATGTTGACAAGGAAGAACTGGTGGCTCAAGTACGATCTACATACGCCAAGTTTATTATTGAATTCGATGATGTTCCTGAGGACAAACGAAATGTATTGCTCGAACCAGTCGATAAGACGCCGTCACAAATATTAGCTTATCAAATCGGCTGGTTGAGTTTGCTATTGGCTTGGGAACAACAAGAAAAGCGAGGACAGACGGTCATCACACCGACAGCTGAGTACAAGTGGAATAATCTCGGAGGACTTTATCAGAAGTTTTACTTGGACTATGATGCCCCGATCAGCCAACAATGTAAACAACTAGACCAATTAGTCGCAGATCTCTGTACATGGGTGCTATCGCTATCATCTACCGAATTATTTGGGTTGCACCAACGACAGTGGGCGAACAACGACGCGCAGTGGCCGCTGTGGAAATGGATCCATATCAATAGCGTGGCACCATTTACGAATTTTCGTCCTAAGATTCGTAAATGGAAAAAACTAAATAAAATCACTGCCACTGATGGGTAACATTTGTGTCGTTACCTCAGCCCTTGATATACTTAATAAAAATGTCGTGAGGGGAGCGCATATGAATGAAGTAGAGAAATTACCTAAGAGTATCAAGACTATCTGGAGGATACATGCAGTTATCGAATTTGTGATTTTTTTGATAATAGTTCAATTAGTCAGCCTGCTCAGATTAGTATTACCTGACAATATCGTCGGCTATTACGACCTCGGTGTTGGGATTGTTGTGGCAGTGGGGGCTGCTTTCTTTGTTTTAAGTCTGTTTTGGGTCGTTTACTTGTGGAATTTTTGGACGTACTTTATCGATGAACGCCAAGTCCAGTTACACAGTGGCTTTTTTTTCAGGAAGCAAGTCATCATCCCGATCGCTAGAGTCCAAAACGTCACGCTCAAGCAAGGTCCTATCTTACGATGGAAGAATCTTCAAAAAGTAGTCATCGTAACGGCGGCAGGACAGAGTGAGATCGACGGTATCGAATCTAAGCGAGCTGATGACTTGAAGGAAATGATCATGCAGCTGGCGCAGGAGGCAAAAAATGACATCTAAACCTAGACGTTTGCATCCCGCCGCCATGTTGTTCTTCTTATATAAGGATATCAAGAATGCGATTTTTCCTGCCGCCATCTCGATGATCGTGTTGTACAACTACAATAAATTATTGGCGGTAGCTATCATGATTGCCGTAGTAGTCTTAGTCATCGCAGAGGACGTCTTACGTTATGTGACTTTCAGCTATCAATTTTTCAAAGATGAAATCCTAGTCAAGAGTGGTGTCTTCATCAAAAAAGTTAATCACATCCCGTATGATCGAATCCAAAATATCACGGCTAATCAGTGGTTCTTCCTAAAGCCATTTCATCTGGAGGAACTAGAGATCGAGACGGCGGGGCATTCAGATGGTCTCGAAGTGACTTTGTCAGCAGTCGATGTGAAACTCAAGGACGAACTAAATCTTTATCGTAAAAGATTCAATTCGGAAGAAGCTACTCAAAATGTTTCACAGGAAACTTTTTCGCCTGAAAAGCCGGTAACACCAACGAATGAAGCGCCTAACATACAGACGTATTCGATAACTTGGCAAGAGTTACTGAAGTTTTCTCTGACCTCACCAGCGTTTTTATCCGGATTATTGGTCGTGCTAGCTTTTTACGGTAAGATTCAGCAGGGTATCAGTGAACGATTTTATACCGCAGCGGCTAAGGAATTCGTCCACTTAGGTTGGATGCTCGTGCTAGTAGGTCTGTTCATCGTCTTACTAGTCTTTTATTTAGTTTCCGTCTTAGTTTTGATCGCACAATATTATCATTTTCAGCTGGTCAAAGAAGACAATCAATTCCGGATGCAATACGGTTATTTCAAGACGAAAAAAACCAGCATCTCACAAAATCGTATCCAAGCAGTCGTCGTCAAGCAGACCTTATTGAGAAGGATGCTCCATATCGCTTCGGTCAAGCTAGTGATCATCTCTAACTCCAAAAAAAACGAGACTGAAAAAGACATCATCGTGATGCCGGTGATCGAAACGGCCAATCTGAATGATTTCTTGAAGCAGTTTTTCCCACACATCCCCATTGATGAGCTAGTCTTACACGATGTTAGTGGCAGAACGTACTATTATGACCTGCGCAACGCGGCGATCTTCAGTCTGATAACTGACGTCTTGATCGGTGTGTTCGTAGTCCGTCTGTCTCTCTGGTGGTTATTAGCAGTGGTGAGCATCTCAGCGATTTATTGGCTACCAGTGGCGTATCTTAACGCCAGAAGGGCACGTTTGTCACTGCTCAGTGCAGATTACATGTTCCTCCAAAACAACCAAGTGACCTCGAAGAACTCGTATTACGTCCCCAAAAATAGCATTCAAATGCTGGATCGGCGGCAGAGTATTTGGTTGGGCCACAAAAAATTCGCGCACATGCGTTTGAGTTGTCGTTCAGGCATCGGTGAGCGGGTCCTGAAGGTCAAGTATTTACCTCAAGCGCAGATCGATGCGATAGTTGAGTGGTATAAGCATTAAAAAAACTGAGACATCATCGTCTCAGTTTTTTGTTTGGCTTAATATTCTTCTTCAGCGATTTTGTCCAAAGTATCTTTGGAAGGGATGAAGAATAAGTTACCAGTGATCGGTGTACTAAAGTCTAGTAGGCGGTCACTCTTAGTGAACATGTTTTTTAACATACGATTAGTGATCGAGAAGTCCTTCGAGTAGCCGATGAAGTAAGTACCTTTGATGTCCTTTGCTGGCTCCGAATAAGGTACGTTCATCCGAACGATCTTGTGCTCCACGCCACCTTCTTCGTCTTTTGAAGCGACATTGTGTGCGTTAGGTAATTTGACGTCGTCAGCTAATTCACGGTCATTGAACTTGTGACGACCGATCGACTTCTCTTGATCTTCAGTCTTCAAGGCATCCCATGCTTCCATGTTGTGAGTGTACTTCTGAGCGAAGGCGTAGGATCCGTTGACGAATTCAGGGTCTGCTTCTTCATCGATCAGAGTGTAATCCATCGACTCGATACCGGCAGGGTTCTCAGTCCCATCGATGAAGCCGATGATGGCACGACCTTCAAAGTAACGGAAACCGTGTGTCTCGTCTTCAACAGTAGTGATCGGACGTAGGATGCCCATGAATTGGTCCATCAATTCGTAACAAACTGCCATCTTGCTGGCACGAACGTGGATGAAGAGGTCACCTGGGGTAGAGACCGCAGTGTACTTGGGACCTTCGATCTCCTCAAATGGTGCCAGTTGCTTTGGCTTAGGTGCGTCAGGGAACAAGTAATCCCAAGCGTCAGAACCAAATCCCCAAGCAATGTGTGCTTGAGCTTCGGGTGCACGGACCCGCATACTATTGATGATCGAATTCGACATGTCGGCGAATTCCGCGATCGCTTCTCTAGCTTCGGTTTGATCCTCACGTTTGAGCATGAGAGTAGTAAAAATAACACTTTCTCCAGCGTCCTTATAAACATCTTGAGCACGCTTAATATCAACAGTCATATCATTACCTCCGAGGTTTATTTGTACGCCATAAGCTTATCATATTGGGATAATAAATATAGTGATAAAGATTTATTGTCTATGAAATTTAATTTTATTTATTAAGGTATTTTTAAGTAAATATTGAAATAAAGTTTCATATGAAGTATTATTTCAGTGTAAACGGTACCACTACGTTAAATTATGTTTGGAGGGGATTCAAATGAAGTCACGTATTACAAAGTTTTTGGCAATTGTTGCAAGCTTTGTAGGCTTATGGTCACTACTGATCGGCTATTCAGAAACAGAGGTAAAAGCTGCAGATGCAGTTTCACCTATCAGTAAGGTCGTAACTACGACAGTTTATTCGAAACAAATGCACTTGGATTGGAACTATGATGTCTATCTACCAGCAGGTTACAATCCTAAGGGCAATAAGACATATCCAGTTTTATATATGATGCATGGATTATACGGAAATCATCGTAACTTATTAGAGAGATTCAACTCTCAACAAATGCTCGATGGAACCATGAATCGTGAACATCAAAAGGCGATCGTCGTCTTCGTTGATGGTTTCAATAGTTTCTTCGTGAACCAAAAGGGTGGTTTGAAGATGGAAAGTGCCATCATGAAAGACCTCGTACCCACGATCGACAAGACTTACAAAGTATCTAAGTCAAAGAAGGATCACGCTGTTGGCGGTATCTCGATGGGTGGCTACGGTGCCGCTCGTTTAGCACTCAAATATCCTGATTACTTCTCAAAGGCAGTTTTGATCTCACCATCAGTTTGGTACAAACTACCAAAGGACAATCCTATCAGAATGAACATGCACGCCTTCACTAATGGCAAGACTAACTGGTCGGACAAAGTCTATGATGATCTGTTCCCAACTAATTACGTCAATGACAAATCAAGATCAGTTAAATTCTACGTTGAATCAACCACAGACGACACGACTGTTCCAGTAAAAGACGTTAATAAATTCGTCAAAGAAATGAAGAAAGACAAAGTTTCAGTTAAATACGTTAAGGATACTGGCGACAACCACAATTGGGCTTATTGGACGAAAGCAACACCAAAAGGTTACAACTGGGTTATGAACCAATTCTAAATAAGGGGGGAAACTTGAAATGAGTAATAAAGATATAGCAAGTGAAATCCTTGAAAATGTTGGTGGCAAAGATAATGTCACGGCAAACGTCGCTTGTATGACACGTTTGAGATTAGGCATTGAGGATAATGACAAAGTTAATGTAGATGGATTGAAGAGGATCGACGGGGTCTTAGCTGTTGTCGAAGCCGATACGCTTCAAGTCGTCTTAGGACCAGGTAAGGTCAATAAAGTAGCGGAACCATTCGCAGAAATGACAGGTGTTCCACTCGGCAGTGAAGAAGATGATGAGGCCACGGTTGCGGCTGATAGTAAGGCTGCTGAATTGCACAACGTCAAGAACATCGCTAGTGAGAACAAAAAGGCCAATAAGGCCAAGCACGATAAACCACTACAACGTGGTCTACAACATATCGCTAACGTCTTCATTCCATTGTTACCAGGTATCATTGCTGCTGGATTGATCAATGGACTAGCTAACGTTATCGACTATCAAACTGGGCAGGCGTTCGTCACTGACTGGTGGTACATGACTATCAAGACCATTGGTTGGGGACTATTCACATTCTTACCTATCTTCGTTGGTATGAATGCCGCACGTGAATTCAAAGGTAGTGCCATCTTAGGTGGTATCGGTGGTACGCTGTGCCTCGGTGTTACTATCACAGGCTCACCACTTAGCTCACAAGCTATCTCGATGCCATTTACTGATGCACCATATACCGTTGGTGTCGGTGGTTTGATCACAGCCTTATTCATGGGTATCTTCTTCGCATGGTTAGAGCGTAGCATTCGCAAGTTCATGCCTAGTGTACTAGATACTTTCTTCACACCATTATTGACAGTTATCATCGGTTCACTCTTAGCCGTTGTCTTCCTACAACCAGTCGGTGCATGGCTCACAACTGCTATCTACGTAGTCATGGACTTCACTTATACCAAGTTGAGTGTCTTCGGTGGCTTCATATTATCATCAACCTTCTTAGCTTTAGTTTCAGTTGGTTTGCACCAAGCTCTAACACCTATCCACGTACTCTTGAATGACCCAACAGGTCCTACTAAGGGTATCAACTACTTGTTACCGATCCTAATGATGGCCGGTGGTGGTCAAGTTGGTGCTGGATTTGCTCTATACTTCAAGTCTAAGAACAAGCGCTTCAAGAAAATGGTTATGAGTTCAATTCCTGTTGCTATCCTCGGAGTTGGTGAACCATTGATGTATGCCGTTACCTTACCACTAGGTCGAGCCTTCATTACTGCCTGTATCGGAGCAGGATTCGGTGGTATCGCCGCATCATTGTTCCATCTAGGTGCTGTATCACAGGGTGTGTCTGGTTTATTCGGACTATTGATCATGCAACCAGGTCAACAATTGCAATTCTTGATCGCCTTGTTCATCGCCTATATCGGTGGCTTCGTCGTAACTTGGTTCTTCGGCTTCAATGAAGATCGTATTAACGAAATCTATCCAGAATAAGGGGAAGTAGTAAAGATGCTAGGATTCTCAGTATACTTACACGATCCATTAACAAATGACGAGCTCCACCAGATCGAGCGCTACGCTCAAGCAGGCTTTGAAGGTGTCTTCACATCGATCAATCTG
Organism: Companilactobacillus sp. y65-5; assembly: GCF_057541095.1. Taxonomy (NCBI): domain Bacteria; kingdom Bacillati; phylum Bacillota; class Bacilli; order Lactobacillales; family Lactobacillaceae; genus Companilactobacillus; species Companilactobacillus sp. y65-5. Next base: position 48,399 of record NZ_BAAJOA010000006.1, on the reverse strand, counting down.
CCAGAAGATGACCCGAAAAACTTACTCGCTAACTTAGCTGAGTTGGGTGAAGTCTGTCAGCGGTATGACTTGCAATTGACCGTGGATATTTCTTCAGCTTCGATGAAACGACTGGACTTACAATTAGATGCCGCTGACTTCGAACGCTTGACCAGCTTGCACGTCGACATGTTGCGTATCGATGACGGGATAACTAATCAACAGATTGCTGAGATTTCTCACCAACTCAAGTTGGCCCTGAATGCCAGCACGATCGTTGACCAAGATGTCAGTGAATTACAAGCGGCAGGAGCTGACTTCGACAATCTAGAAGCATGGCACAACTACTACCCACGCAAAAATACCGGATTGAGCGACGAGTGGTTCGACCAAAAAAATCACTGGCTCAAGGAAAATGGCTTCACCGTGATGGCCTTTATCCCCGGTGACACTCAGTTGCGTGGTCCTGTACACGCTGGCTTGCCGACCTTAGAATCAGACCGCGAGCGTCATCCACTAGCTTCAGCGATTCGTCTAAAGTCATCAGTCGATCGAATCTACCTAGGTGACCCACTGATTCAGAGCCAAACTCTGGAACAGTTCAAAAAATATTTCCAAGACGATGTCATCCTATTACATGCACAAATCTTCGCCAATGCCCCAGCATATCTGACACAAGTAATGCACCAACGAGCTGATGTGGCTAGGGATGTAGTCAGGTTGCGAGAAGGACGCTTGTGGAATACGGTCATGATACCACCTAGGAATACAACTGTACGACCAGTTGGAGCTATCACCATGGATAATGTAGTCGCTGGTCGTTATCAAGGCGAGTTGCAGTTACTGAGATCATCCTTGCCACTGGATAAGACGGTCAATGTCATCGGACAGATAACCAAAACCGATATCGAGTTACTAAATAATTGTGGAGCAAATCAAGCAATTGAAATATGCAAGACAGAGGATGGAGTGAACTAATATGGATATAGACAAATTATCCACAGAGAGCCGTAACTCTATGACAACCAATCTGGACTTGATGAGCCCATTAGACATTGTTACAGTTATGAATTCTGAGGATAAAAAGGTTTCAGAAGCAGTTGAGGAAGTTCTACCACAAGTAGCACAGGCAGTAGAATTGATCACTAAATCTTTCAAAAAAAACGGTCGTCTCTTCTATATGGGAGCTGGAACTAGTGGTCGTCTGGGCGTCCTAGATGCAGCTGAATGTGTGCCAACCTTTGGGACTGATCCCGAGATGGTCCAAGGACTGATCGCCGGTGGTATGGATGCGATGATCGTTGCCGTCGAAGGTGCTGAAGACGACGCCAAACTAGGCAAGCAAGACTTAGTAGACAAGCAACTGACATCTAACGATGTCGTCGTGGGCATCGCCGCAAGTGGGAGAACCCCATATGTCGTCGGTGCTCTAGACTACGCTGAAAGTATCGGTGCTGGCACCGTTTCGCTCTCTTGTAATGACCAGGCCGAGATCAGTAAGCACGCTAAAATCGCCATCGAAGTCGTTCCCGGACCAGAGATATTGTCCGGTTCAACGCGCTTGAAGTCTGGCACAGCTCAAAAGATGATCTTGAACATGCTATCGACCGCTTCGATGGTCGGTATCGGCAAGACGTACGGTAATCTGATGGTGGACGTGCAACCGACTAACGAAAAACTGGTTCAACGTTCGAAGAATATCATCATGGATATTACCAAGGTTGACGACGCCACAGCTGAAAAAGCCTTGAAAGAGGCTGACTATTCGGTTAAATTAGCTATAATTATAATTATGAATTCGGACACAAAAGCTCAAGCAGAGGCAGACCTAAACCAAGCTGGAGGTTTCGTCCGAAAAGCTATCAAGTAAAGCAGGTGAGTCTAATGGATAACACTATTCTTTTGTCGATTCGAGCACAACAAAATATCAATAGCAAGGCCGAGAACGTACTGGGAGATTATATCTTGAATAACGCTCAGATGGTCCCGCAACTGACCGTAGCTGAATTGGCAAGTAAGAGCGGTGTTAGCCAAGCCACCGTAGTCAGGTTCGCGAAGAACCTAGGCTTGAATGGTTTCAAAGAATTAAAGGTCGAACTCGCACGCGGTACGAGCAATACCAGTACGAGTTTGTCCAGTGAAATTTCACCGACTGATACATTGGATGAACTGAAGCAAAAGATGTCACTACGAGTGCAACATGCCATCGATGTGACTAATCGAGAATTGAGGACGGAGCTAGTAGATGAGACGGTAGACGAACTACAAGCTCATGCCGTGATCCAAGCATACGGCTTAGGTGCGTCAGGCTTAGTTGCTCAAGACTTCACCCAGAAGTTCTCACGGATCGGCAAGACCGTGATCAATACTGATGATACGCATCAGTTTGCTGTAAATTTACTGACGCAGACGTCATCACAGATTTTGATTTTATTTTCAGATTCAGGCGAGTCCAAGGAGACGGTCAAGATCGGTAGCTTGGCAGTCGCCAACAAAGTCCCGATCATCGGTGTGACCTCTGATGGTGAGAGCAGTCTAGCAAAGATATCTGATATTTTGTTACTAACGAGTGACTCGATGCCACGTGATCAGATACGGTCTGCCGCCACAACCTCATTAATGAGTCAGTTATATGCCGTAGATTTGATATACTATTGTTATTTACAACGAGATTATGATAGCAATGTTCAAAAACTCAAAGAGACGCATAGTTTAGTTGATGAAATTTTTCATAAAGGAAGTAAGAAATAATGTTTAATTTTTTGAAGAAACACAAGAATCTACCGGATTGGGATGAGACGACCTTCTTAGCACCAGCTGATGGTGAGTTGATCCCGATCGAGGAAGTCAACGACCCCGTCTTCGCACAGAAAGCTATGGGTGAAGGCTTTGGATTAGTCCCTAGCTCCAATGATATTTACAGTCCCGTATCTGGTACCGTGACGATGATCGCTGACACTAAGCACGGCATCGGCATCACAACAGTTGATGGTGAAGAATTATTGTTGCACATGGGTATCGATACAGTTGAATTAAAAGGCGAACCCTTCAAAGTTATGATCAGCAGTGGTGAGAAGATCACGGCCGGTCAAAAAATCGCAGAAATGAATCTATCCGAAGTGAAAGCTGCGGGTAAAGAGACCACTATTATATTGGCAGTGACTAATTCATTGGACAAGGGCTGGCAAGTTCACTTGCAAACTCAAGGTACAGTGGTTCATAATGATTTAGCCGCTAAGTTATAATTTCAATCAAAGATGAACTTGGGACAAAAAGTCTCAAGTTCATTTTTTTGTTTAAAATTATAAAAAATTAAAAAACACAAAATAAAATTGTTGATTTTGTCAACAATTTGTCTAATAATTAGCGAGAATAGAAAATAGCTAAGTAGTGAATTCGAAGGGAAGCAGAACAGATGTGTACAGGTATTAGTTATGAAGCATTAGATGGAACAAAATTTTTGGCAAGAACAATGGACTTCGCCTTTGAGTTGAATGGACAACCTACATTTTTACCTCGACAATATGCTTGGGTCTCGTCATTTGATGACCAAACATATCACAATGATTATGCCATTATCGGCACCGGTGCCAAATATGGTAAGAACTACATGGTAGCGGATGGATTCAATGAATACGGCCTGTCGTGTGAGGAATTATACTTTGCGCATGCGGCCGTCTACGATCAAGAACCGACTGCAGGAGCCATTAATCTAGTTGCAGAGGAATTCATCCTCTGGATATTAGGAAACAACAAGTCGATCGCAGAATTACGGGATAACCTTCAACGAGTTCATATCATTGATTCTGACAGAGGGGTCATGGGATCCAATCAACCGCTCCACTGGATCATCAGTGACACTACCGGCGAGACCTACATCATCGAGCCAGAAGGTGACGGACTGATCCTAGAAAAGAACGATATCGGTGTCATGACGAATACACCTGACTTCGACTGGCACAAGACTAATCTAGCCAATTACCTCGGTGCCCAGACTAATAACTTCGGTGCCATGAAGTTTGGTGACGAGGAGATAAAACCCTTAGGCCAGAATGGTACGTTTAGATTGCCGGGTGGCTATACGGCTGTCGACAGATTCGTCAGAACTGCCTTCAATCGGACTTATACTGAGAAGCCCCAAGATGGTATCGAAGCTATCAATACTATCTTGCACATCCTAGACAGTGTCGTAGTACCTAAGGGCGTCAACGTCAAGCCCAATGGACCGAGCTATACACAGTATCAAGCTATCTTTGATTTGACAAATAAGGCTATGTATTTTGTACCATATTCAAATCGTACTGTCTTCAAAATATCAATGACAGATGAGTTGTTACAAGATCAGACTGAACCTAAGGAATTCGACTTGCCAATGGCTCAGAATACAGTGGGTTTGAATTAATGTTTTTTATGAGAGCAACCGCGTGGCTGCTCTTTTTTGATATCCAAAAATATTTTGGAGTGGGTTTTTGATCGGAAATGAGATATAATCATCACGAAAGATAACAACCATATAAAAAATTGGTACGACCCAAAAAGGAGAAAACATGGCAGATTTAATTTATCAAAGAGTAATCGATTCTTTGAAGCAAGAGATCGATACCGGCAAGTTCCCCGACATGCGCTTACCAGATGAACGATCACTCGCCGAGAATTACCAAGTTAGTCGCAGTTCTATCAAGCGAGCTTTGAGCAACATGTCCGAACAAGGCATCATCTTCAAGAAGCGTGGCTCAGGTACCTTCGTCAACCCGCTCTATCTCAAACAGGATTCATACTTCAATTACAGTGGCAAAAACTTAGGTATCACTGATAGTTTCAAGGCCAATGGTCAAAAACCCGGCATCAAAGTCTTGAGCTTCGACGTGATCAGACCAGACGAAGAACTGCGTGACAATCTCTTCTTGAACAAGGGTGAATTCGTCTATTCCTTCAAGCGCCTGCGCTTATTAGATGAAGTGCCGTTCATGATCGAGACGGGGTATATCCCGATCAAACTCGCCCCAGAGCTATCAGAGCAGATCGCTTCCGAATCAGTCTTCAATTACGTTGAATCGGAATTGGGTAAAGAAGTTAACAAGACTTACTTGACCATCTCAGCTAAGCCTTCAGATGAAGAAGGCCAAGCACTACTGAAACTAAAAGAGAACGAACCCGTCGGCTTAATGGAAGGAATCTTCTTCTTGAACGACGGTACTCCCTTTGAATTTTCAACGATGAAGCTACATTACAAGTACTTTAAGTATGATTCATTCGTCGATTTAGATCGTTAGGATTACTTTCTCAAAAATTGGACCGACCCAATTAATTAAATGGTTGACTTTGGGTGATAAAGCGGTTATGATATGTTTGTAAATAAATAAGGAGTGTGCTGGTAATGACAGATTACTCATCAAAAGAATATTTAAATTTAGTTGATAAATATTGGCGTGCAGCAAACTATGTTTCTGTTGGTCAATTATACTTAAAAGACAACCCATTATTAAAACGTGAACTTAAAGCTGAAGACGTTAAGGTTCACCCAATCGGACATTGGGGAACTATTGCAGGTCAAAACTTTATTTATGCTCATTTGAACCGTGCCATCAATAAGTACGGCGTAAACATGTTCTACATCGAAGGACCAGGACATGGTGGGCAAGTTATGGTTTCTAACTCATACCTTGACGGTAGTTACACAGAGATCTACCCAGAAATCACACAAGACGAAAAGGGTATGCAAAAACTATTCAAACAATTCTCATTCCCAGGTGGTGTCGCATCTCATGCCGCTCCTGAAACACCCGGATCAATGCATGAAGGTGGAGAACTTGGCTACTCGATCTCACACGGTGTTGGTGCTATCTTAGATAACCCAGACCAAATCGCCGCAGTTGTTGTAGGTGATGGTGAAGCTGAGACAGGTCCTCTAGCAACATCATGGTTCTCAAATGTATTCATCAACCCAGTAAATGACGGTGCTGTATTACCTATCTTGAACCTTAACGGCTTCAAGATCTCTAATCCAACTATCCTTTCACGTAAGACTGATGAAGAATTAACACAATACTTCCAAGGACTTGGATGGGATCCAATGTTCGTTGAAGGTGACGATCCTGAGAAGATGCACCCAGCAATGGCTAAGGTCATGGATGAAGCAATCGAGAAGATCGAAAACATCCAAACAGAAGCTAGAAAACACCCAGCTTCAGAAGCTAAAATGCCACATTGGCCAGTGATCATCTTCCGTGCTCCTAAAGGCTGGACTGGTCCTAAGACTTGGGATGGCGAACCTATCGAAGGCTCATTCAGAGCTCACCAAATTCCAATTCCTGTTGACCAAAACGACATGCAACATGCCGAAGCACTAGTTGACTGGTTGAAGTCATACAAGCCAGAGGAACTATTCAACGATGATGCTACATTAAAAGATGACATCAAAGAAGTTATCCCTGCCGCTGACAAGCGCATGGCTATGAACCCAATCGTTAACGGTGGTGTTGATCCTCAAGCACTTAAATTGCCAGACTACAAGAACTACGCTTTGAAGTTTGACAAACCGGGCGAGAAGACAGCTCAAGATATGATCGAATTAGGTAAGTATCTCGAAGCAGTCATCAAAGAAAACCCTGTTAACTTCAGACTCTTCGGACCTGACGAAACAATGTCAAACCGTTTGAACCACATCTTTGAAGCATCACCACGTCAATGGATGGAAAATGTCAAAGAACCAAACGATCAATTCGAAGCACCAGTTGGTCGTGTGATCGATTCACAACTTTCAGAACATCAAGCTGAAGGCTTCCTAGAAGGCTATGCACTAACAGGTCGTCACGGTATCTTCGCTAGTTACGAATCATTCTTGAGAGTTGTCGACTCAATGTTGACACAACACTTCAAGTGGTTGAGAAAAGCTAACGAATTGTCATGGAGAAAGAAGTACCCATCACTCAACGTTATTGCTACATCAACAGCTTTCCAACAAGATCACAATGGCTACACTCACCAAGACCCAGGTATCATCACTCACTTGGCTGAAAAGAAACCAGAGTACATCCGTGAATACTTCCCAGCTGACACAAACTCATTGCTTGCTGTCATGCCTAAGATCTTGGATGACCAAGAGAAGATCAACTTACTAGTTACTTCAAAACACCCACGTCCTCAATTCTATACAATTGAAGAAGGTCAAGAATTAGCTGATAAGGGTCTCAAAGTCATCGACTGGGCTTCAAACGATAACGGCGATCCAGATATCGTTTTCGCTGCTGCCGGTACAGAGCCTAACCTAGAAGCATTAGCTGCCATCAGCATCTTGCGTAAGGAAATGCCAGAACTTAAGATCAGATTCGTCAACGTCGTTGACCTATTGAAGTTGAGATCACCAGAAGTTGACCCTCGTGGTTTGTCTGATGAAGAATTCAACGACATCTTTACTACTGACAAGCCAGTCTTGTTTGCATTCCACGGCTTCGAAGGTCTCATCAAGGATATCTTCTTCGACCGTGACAACCACAATCTATTCGTTCATGGTTACCGTGAAAATGGTGATATCACAACACCATTCGACATGCGTGTCGTAAACGAATTGGACCGTTTCCACTTGGCTGAAGAAGCTGCCGTTGCCGTTGAAGGTGACAAGGCTAATGACTTCGCCGATAAGATGGAAGCCGAAGTGGACAAGCACAACAAGTACATCCGTAAGTACGGTACAGACTTACCAGAAGTTGAAGCTTGGAAATGGGACATTTAGTTAATCAATAATATTACTTACAATTTGTTTCAATAAAATCAGCAATAAAGGAAAGCAACCCCTAGAGCTTTCTTCAGGAGCACTCAACCAATTTGGTTGGGTGCTCTTTTACATTAAAAAAATACCATTGTTCAAAGCTCGCAGACAGTTGTATAGCCTATAACGACTGTTATAGCGTGTTTTATAAATAAGTGAAAAAATAATTCTATAAGTTTTAATCTAAGAAAAGTTAATAATAGGCTGATGATAATTTGAAGCATTTTGAAAAACCTACTCGCCCTTACATTCATTTCTTAATTCTGTCTAAGATAGGCAGACTCATTATTAGAAAAAAGTAAACGTTTGCAAAATCCCCCCAAATGGGCGAATCAGATGCTTGTAAATCCCTCTAGGACATGGTAGTTTAGCAGATGGAGAGAGCTATCAGAATGTAAACGGAAAACTGAAAGTTCCCAATTCAAATCAACTAAGGGGTGGATTATTATGACAATGCAAATCGTACGTCAATTAACAAAAATCTCAATTATGGCTGTGGTAATAGTATTACTAATGTTACTATTCGTGTTGGAGTATCGATATTCCATGCCCGCAGTTGCAGTTACTGCTGTGATCCTTGCAGTATACTTAGAGAATGTTTTCACAAAGAAACATGATGTAAAATTCCTAGTTTAAAGGATCGTGTGGAACGATTAGTAGGAGACTTGAACTTCAAGTCTTCTATTTTTTTACGCAAAAAAACTGGTATCAGTTTTCACCAATACCAGTCATAATCAGAATCATTTCAGATTTACTTATTTAGTTTCTTGTTTGCGATAACCCGCTCCAAAGATGGCTGCCAATGCAAGCAGTGCCGCACCGAGTGATTGTAAGATACCACGATTTTGACTTTCGCCCGTCTGTGGTAGAGTATTCAGTGTTTTTGCTTGGCTAACCTGTGAATTGACCACGATACTATAACCGTGTTTTTGGCTAGTATAGATCGTCTCCATAGTATCTCCAGACGGTGCTGTGTCAGTATCGTTATCGTGAACTACGTTATCATCAGGATCGTCAGGTGTGTTCGGATCGTTGGGGTCACTTGGGTTATTTGGGTCACCATTACCGTCAGGATCTTCACCATCGGGATCAGTCGGTGTCTCTGGATTCGTTGGGTCCGTTGGATCGGTCGGATCTTCAGGATCGGTCGGTGTCTCTGGGTCAGTCGGATCTTTTGGATCCGTCGTCGTACTACCGCCACCACTGGGGTTCGTTGGTTTCGTCACATGGTTCAAAGTAAGGATTGGCGCTTGACTGATATCCAACTTAGAAAGATCTGTATTAGCCCTCTGGCCGCTAAGATAAGTCAACGTCGCCGGGTTAGCCAAACTATTGACTTTAGGTTCTGCAGTCAATGTGCCCTCGGCAGTTAACGCCAAGGCCGTATTCACTGCCGTTAAATCGGCAATACTTTCGGCGGTTGGCATCGTAATGGCCGAAATCGTACTTGTTTGGCCCTCTTCATCGGTCTCTGTCTTCGTTATACCATCCGGTTCAGCCACATAATAGAAATAAAAGCTAGGATTCGTACGGAGATTCAGCGTACTACCCAAAAAATTATTGAAAAATTCGGTGATTGGATCTAGGGTCGTAAACGTATAATAACCATCAGGTTGTTTCGGGTTAGTGGCATCAGTATCTGTCCCCGGAACAAAATAACCCGCCAAATGATAAGTCTTATCATTGTCCACAAAGGTCGGCAGTAAGTTTTGCCTAAAAACACCCATCCAGCGTTCTTTATCGGCCTCAGATAGCATGTAAATTGGATTGCCCTGTGCATCCTCACCTTTTATTAACTTCGCTTTTCTGATCGTGCCTAGATCATCAGTGTCAAAATTCTCCATACCACTGTTAAAGTTAACTAAACCGTCTGCCAGATCATCCTCATTAAAAGGCTGACCGGCAATGCTCTCTAAGCTCGACCCGCCGATCATATAAATTCCTTGCGGAGCAAATATCTCACCTAACGCAACGACCTTTGATGGCGTACCATCCGTTGACAGTTGGGTCCCATTGCTCAAGCTAGTCTGGGCCTTTTCATTTGCTTCTGCATCAGGGGCATTAGCTGTAATGGTTTCCATCAGAGTTTTATAAGCCTCTTTGAAGTTGCTCATAGAATCTTGAAAGTCACTGATGTTTTTAGTAACGTCTGCGACTTTTGTGTAAGTTGACGCTACTAAGCGATCCTTTTCGGTGACAGTATCATTATAAGCTGTAATAGTTGCCAAATAGTTGTTCACCAACGTCTCATAATTCGCACCCGCATCTTTATAAGCAGCACCGGTTGCCAAGAATTGACCACCGACGGCCGCCAATTGCTTGGCTAATAAATTCCAAGCTCCGGTTTCAGCACCGGCATCCGAAGTCGCCTGCCAAACCGCTTGCGTATTATTGATCCCCGTCACATAACCATTGATTTCATTGACCTTTTGTTGTAAAGCGCGTTCGGCATTTTTCACAGCGACTAAAGCTTCAGCGCTAGCCATCGTCTTGTTGTTAGCGGTGAATTGCGTTTGCAAACTGGCATTGAAGGCTGTCAAATCTGGCAAAACGCCATCCGTAGCTTTTTTATCAATTTTGTTAGCGTCTAACGCAGCCTGATAAGCGTCTAAGGCGGCTTGGTACTTATCTTGGCTCGTTTGTAAGTCCGCTGTAGAACCACTTAATGCCGTTTGGGCGTTGGTAACGCTTTGGCCTAAAGTCCCCAAATCCGGTAAATCCGGCATGGTGATACCTTCAGTTGCCTTATTTTTCACTGCGGCTAAATACGCCGTATAAGTCTCATTCCAAGCATCGACTGTCGTCTGTAAAACTGCCAGTTTGTCATTCAACTCTTTGGCTGTGCTGGCCAAATCGCTAGTATCTTTTGGATCGGAAGTATCGGCAGTATCGGCAGCAATGGCAGCGTCATAGGCTTTTTGAGCGGTGATCGTTGCAGTAGAGGCATCTTGTACCGCTTGTTTGGCCGCTTCGATTTCTTTCGCATCTGCGGCGGTGATATCTGACAAATCAATATCTTGTAACGTCTTCAAAGCCGCATTGTAATTTTTGACCGCCGCTTGCCAAGCTGTCAAATCCGCAGTCACCTGGTCGGCTTTACTGGTCGTCTCATCGTAGGCATCGTTAGCTGCGGTATAAGTTTCTTTAGTGTTCAAATAGTTTTTCAAATCTTTAAAGGCTTGGTCGCTAGGATTTTTAGTGTCCTCCGTGCCGTTTGTCTCGTTAGTCTCGATGGTCGGAATATCATCAGTATCCGTTGTCAATTTATCGTTATAAGCGGTCACTGCCGCATTGTAAGCCGTCAAAGCCGTATCATAGGCGGACTTCAAATCGGTCAAGTTAGCGACGGTTGTGTCAGCAGCACCGATAGCGGTATTCAAAGCCTCAGCGGCTGTCTGTAACTCAGTCTGGGCTGTGTTCACCGCAGTGGCATCGTCATACTTAGTGAGGTCGTTTTGAAGACTAGCTATTTGCTTTGCAACTTCGTCTTGGTAATCTTTAGCTAACTTATCATAGTCGCCAATGGTGTTGCCCGTTTTGTCGCCGCCTTGTGTCACTTGGTCGACCGCGTTAGGTTTGCTGGTGATCAAAGCGTCAATGGCTTTTTGATAAGCGGCTACCGTAGCATCCGTGGTTTCTACAGAACCACTGAACGTCTCAGAACTTGTCTGAAATTTCGTCAAAGCAGCTTGTAACGTTTTTTGCCAGCCTTCAGTAGTCTTCAAGTCAGGATCGTTGAGCAGTTTTTGCAAATCAGCCAAATCTTGATTGGCTGTATTCGCTGCAGCATTGGCCGCGTCGGTCTGGTCTTTAGCTGTATTATAAGTCTCGTCCAAATCTCCTGCCGGCTCGGTATCGGTCGTAGTTGCTGGTGTATCTAAAGCAGTCGTTGATAAGGCGGTTGGAGTCGCTTTTTCAGTTACCTCTATACCGTCAGTTGTGACTGGATTCTTGTCAGTGTTCTCTATGTCGTTAGTATTATCAGTTGCTCCTACAGTAGCAGCCTTATTACCATCAGTGTTACCGGTATTATCAGTTGCTCCTACAGTAGCAGCCTTATTACCATCAGTGTTACCGGTATTATCAGTTACTCCTACAGTAGCATCCTTATTACCATCAGTATTACCAGTATTATCAGTTGCCCCTACAGTAGCATCCTTATTACTAGCAGTTTCCGGTTCACTGTTCGTTACAGATGAGACGGGCTTCGTCTCAGTCGTAGTTTTAGAACTGTCGGCAGTCTTGGTGTCTGTGTTTTGAGTAGACGATACTGTGTTATCCGTCTCTGCTGCCTGTACGTTGTTGAGTGTGAAAGTCAGCCCCATACTCAGAGCAGCGATGTTGGCACAGACTAGCCACTTACCATCTTTGTAACTCTTAGTTGGTTGATCATAGTGCGTTGGTACCGGAATTTTTTTCACTTGCTTTTTCAAAATATCCACCCCCGAGAAATAATTTCATGTTTATTAAATCTAGTAAATGCAAATCCATCAAAACAATTATATAAATACATTAAAATATATTTAATATATGTTAAATATACCACGAATGGGGTTATAAAAGTATCCATAGCGACTGTGAAAATTGACTATTTACAGTGTACAGAGACCCAAAATTAAAACTTATGAGAAAACAAAAAAAATCCGTTGGATGAGTACATCCAGCGGATTTTTTTTTACGGTGACCCTATATCAGGGGGGAAGGAGGGTCACTAAGTTGTAATTGTGAGAATTAATATCTATTTTATATGAAGATTATTATATAGGGAGGGTTATAAGTTAAGGTGTTATTCGTTTTCCTTTAGCTTATGGTTATATAATAACTAGTAAATGTGAAGAAAGTATGACCCAATTGTTACAGAAAGAAGAAGCTTTGGGATGAAACTTAAATCAAATAGATTTTTTTCAAATCCTTGATATCATTGTCACTAACTTTTAACTCATCTTTGATATAATTATTTATACTTCCTGATGATTTTTTTATAGCTTTTTCAGCAGTTTCTAAGTAATTGATGTTGACGGTCATGAGGTCTCTGATCGTTTCTACCAGTGAAGGCTCGTGTTCGAGGACTTCACTCAACAAGTGGTCAGTGTATGGCTTGCTGGCCTTGTTAGTCAATAAATAATCATCTTTGATGGTCGTCATCGGTACGCCTAGGGCAGACATCAAGAAGAAGGCGCCCATACCTGTACGGTCTTTACCGGCACTACAATGAAACAAGAGAACTTCGTTATCGGTCTCGTTGGTCAACAACTCACCGAAGAAGTTTTGATATGCTTTCTTAGCCTGCTCGCCATTGATCATATCAAGGTAGGCTTCGAGCATGTGATTGTAACCGTCGATCGGTACGTAGTCTAGCTCAGGGATCGACGTCTCTTGGATTCTAGATGCTTCCGTTTCGTCTTCCTTGAAGACGGGAAGTGAAAGATACTTGGTTCCTGTGGGGATGCGATCGGGTTTCTTGTCAGCTTCGTCTTTCGAACGGAAGTCGATATCAGTCTTCAATCCGTAATCACCGAGGTAATCCACATCCTTATCAGTGAGATCACCTAAACCAGCTGAGCGCAAGACTTTGTGATACTTGATGATCTGACCATCCATAGTCTTATATCCACCGAGTTCACGAAAATTACGACCTTTCTCAAGATCCAAAATACGATGTGATTGCTTTGTAGCTTTGTCCATAGTCATACCTCTCTATATCTAGATAAATGTTTCTAGTTTATTATAACAAAAAGGAAGAATATCCATGAAATTTATCATCGCTCCGGGGAAATATTCTGACCATATTAGCTCTCGAAAGATTGGTCAGGCTATATATAGCGGTATTTCGCGTGCTTTGCCGAATGCAGAGATAATTACTATGCCAGTTACGGATAGTCGTGACGGCATGCCAGCGTTAGTCAAGCATACGATAGGCGGTCAGTGGGCGGAGTTACCATTCTTCGATGCCTTCTGGCACAATAAGTTAGGTCGGTATTTGATCACCAAGATCGATGGGCAAGATACGGCTATTATGGATTCTGAACAGATCGTCGGTTGGGAATTGGCAGTCGGCAAGACACGTGATGAGTTGTTCCATGCGACTAGTCACGGCTTGGGGGAATTCATTCTCGATGCCATCTCCAGTGGTCACAAGAATATCGTGATCTGTCTAGGTAAGACGGCGGTAGCTGACGGCGGTCTAGGAGCCTTACAAGCTCTAGGAGCGAAGATCTATGACGAACAAGGTCAGATCATACCTGAGGGGGAGAACCCCCTTATCAGTGGTCATACGATCGACTTGGATGGTATCGAGCAGATCCTACCATTTAGAACGAGGATCACAGTCTTGTTGAATTACTCTAGTGGCTATGAGATGCAGAGCAATATCGAATATTTGAACGAGGCCCAAAAAAGTTTTTTAGAAGATAATTTGGTTTATGTTACCGAAAAGGTCAATGAGAAGTATAATTTAGACATACATCCGATGCCTAATTCTGACGCCATCAAGACGTTGGCGGGTGCTTTCGCCATGATCGGTGCCCACATCTTTCGATCGTCATTCGAGTGGGTCGCCAATGTCACGGGGATGGACCAAACGATCCAGTCGGCTGATGTCCTAGTTACGGCTACGGATGACATCTCGGCGGCATCGATGCATGATGAATTACTGTATCACCTGAGTAAGATCGCGGGTAACAATCGGATACCCACATTTGTATTGTGTAATAATTTTATTGATAATTTTGAGGATTACGAGCAGTTGTTTACAGGTATATTTTCAGCTCAAATGTCAGAGTATAGTGTCAATAAATTCGATGAAAAGACGATTTTTGACAATTATGAGGCGGTCGCCAATCAATTAGCACGCACATTAATGTCCTTTCACTGATATAATGTAGTTAAGCAATACAAAAGATTGAATAATCTATATTAATGCATTAATCTTACATTAAGAAGTTTTCAATAAAGACATTGAAAATAACCGAGATGCCAAGCTGCAGCTCGTTTAGGAGGATTACATTATGGAACAAGACTACAAGAAGATTTTAGTACCCGTAGATGGATCAAAGGAAGCCGAAATGGCATTCCGCAAGGCTGTGATAGTTGCCAAGATGAATGGTGGTCACCTAGATGTTCTGACCGTCCTAGATACTAAGCAATTCATCGGATTGCACGGTGGCATGTTGAATGGGGATGTAATTTACCAACTATCAGAGGATGCTCAAAAATATCTTAATGAACTAAAAGATGATGCTGTAAAGGATGGCTTCGAAGCAGACGAGATCGATATCCACGTTCGTTTCGGTGAACCAAAGACGGTCATCTCAGATGAGTTCGTTGAAGAATACAAGAATGACTTGATCATGATCGGTTCAACTGGTATGAATGCTGTTACTCGTCTATTAGTCGGTTCAGTTTCAGAATATGTTACTCGTAATGCTAGAACGGATGTTATCATCGTTCGTACAGATACAGAGAATGACAAACTATAAAAAATATCATGAGGAGCGAGGAAGAGCGCTGGGAATGAATCTAAACTTCATTTCTGTGCTTTCCCACGCTCTTTTTTATGTGGAGGAAAAACGATGAGATGTCCATGGGCAGATAGTTCAGAAGCAATGCAAAGTTATCATGACAATGAGTGGTGCAAGGTCAGCCACGACGAGAGATATTTCTTCGAGATGTTGACCTTGGAATTATCACAGGCGGGCCTGTCTTGGTCGACCGTTATCAAGCGACGCCAAGGCTATCGGGAGGCCTTTTTGGACTTCGATGTGGATCAAGTCGCTCAGTTCGATGACGCTAAGAAGTCAGAGTTACTGCAAGATCCAGGGATTATCCGCAATAAGCTGAAGGTCAGTGCGACGATCAATAATGCCCGCTTGATCAAGCAAATGCACGACCAAAATGAAAATTTTTCGGATTATATTTGGAAATTTGTTGATAATAAGCCAATAATTAATCATTATAGTGACATGGAACAAATGCCAGCTCAAACAAAATTATCTGAAACCATCAGTAAGGACTTGAAGAAACGTGGTTTTCGTTTTGTTGGTCCAACGATTGTTTATTCATTTTTGCAAGCCGTTGGGGTAATTAATGATCATTTAGATAGCTGTGACTTCAAATAGAAATGTTTTTCAGTATAATAGAATCAATGGAGGAAAATTATGGATTCTGAGACTATTAGTAAATTAGCCGAGTGGCTAGATAAAAACGACAAGGACATCGAAAAGAAAAACGAAAAGTTCGATGCCGCAAAGGTATACGAGATAATCGATTCTTTGGAAGTGTTGAGAAAACCGATTAAAGAATACTTCGATATGACAGAGGATGATTATTACCAAAACGAATCTGATCATAGGCTGACGTTACAAAATCCAACTCATAAGTTGAGTGAATTACAAGACCGTGTGCAAGTGAACCACGTGGATGGCTCACTGTCAGAGCACCAGATCAACTTCACTTACAATCATGAAGATCCATATTCTGATGGTGAATATAAGGCCAAGACGGACTTGAATTTAGTAACCTACTCATTTGTAGTTATCGGTGCTGTTTATAACAATACAATTGTCGCTGATGTTAGGAACTCAATCTCCAAGGATGCAATCTTATCGATCGGATTAGCAGCTCATGCAATCGAGGACTGGCAATAGTGGAATTAATAACAGTTAAAGATTTATCTTTACAAAACGAAGGTTACTTTGCATTCAAGCATGTAACCTTTTCTTTGTCTCAAAATGAGATCATCAGTGTAGTTGGTGACAGCGGCAGCGGCAAGACACAATTGTTATCAGCACTAGCTAAGCTCAAAAAAGCCGACAGTGGTAAGCTAACCTTCACACCGGGAGTTCGGATCGGCTATCTACCTCAATTCGACCCACAGATCATCAATCAAACTGTCGGGCTGTATCTGGATGAGATCCGGCAATTGAGTGGCAAATTAGCTGTTTCTAGAGAGCAACTCAAGGGATTGATCGCCTTCATGGGGATGAGTCCGTATTTGGATCGGCAAGTTCGTCAGTTATCGTTTGGCTTGAGACAGCGGGTAGACTTTTTGGCTGCCGTTTCAGGACACCCCAACGTCTTATTGCTCGATGAGCCATTTTCGTTCCAAAACAACAAGTACAAGTCCAACATGCTAGAGATAATCCAAGACTTAGCCGACAACGGTTCAGGAGTGATCATTGCTAGCTCGACACAGGACGGCAGCATGACGAGTTATTTTGATAATAATTATATTATGAAGAATAAGTCCATGGAATTAGTCAAGGACAAGGATACGGAGATCAAGTGTATGCTGATATTCACGGTCAAGTCCAATTCGATGGCTCTGACGACTGACATCAGTCATTATCTGGCAGCTAATGTCAGTAGTTTAGTTGAATTAAAGGTTCCCTTAGGGATGAAAGATGCTTTCATCAAGGAAATGATAGATTTGAATTATCAATTTGAGGGGGCAAGAATCCTTGAAGGCTAAAATTTTGATGAATAATTTTATGAACTCGGTGTTACAAAATTTCTTGTACCCGACGCTCTTATTGTCATTCTTGGCATTTGAATTGACGATGAACTCGTTATTATCATTGAAGACGGACGAGAAGTTTGGTTTTTTGATCGTCGGTATTTTTTTGATGTTGTTATTGACGAGTATGAATTTTTTGAAGAACGATACACAATACAACCAGTACTTCGTGCAGAAGATCAGCAATTACTGGCTGTACTTTTTGATGCAAGTTTTAACGCTATTTTTGATCACGATATTCAGCGCGATCGTTGTCTTTTTATTCAGCTTTATGATCAGTCCCAACATCCTAGTCGACCTAGTTGCCATAATGTCATTAGCTACAACTGGCTTTGTAGGTGTGGGAATTGCCTTTTTGTGTAAATCACAGTGGAATAATCACCCATACGTGGGACAAATGGGTATAATAATACTTGTATACGTGGCACTAGCTGGTAGTAGCATCGATCTATTGCACTACATTAGTTGGTTTTTGCCACCAGTTTCTCAGATGATTACGATTTTCCAAGAACAGTCTTCGATTACGGCTCTGATCCCAGTTGCCATACAACAGTTTGTATACGCCTGTGTTTTGATTGTTTTGAGTGGAACTTTTCATGAGAAAAAATTATCCAATTAGATCAAGGGGGTAGTTTAATGACTAACATTTATTTGCGGCAAGCACATCTGGATGATTACGACCAAGTCGTTGCTATAATCAATGGCACGAAGAAGGCCTTATTCGACCGCGGGGTCGATCAGTGGCAGGCGGGTTATCCTGATGATGAGATTTTGAAGCGTGACATTGAAGAAGGCATCAACTATGTCTTAGTCACAGACGGAAAAGTCGTGGGTACGGCGGCCTTACAACAAGGCTATGACCGTGACTATCAAAATATCGATAAAGGTAACTGGAGTGAAGATTCAGGTGTGACTTACTCGATCATCCATCGGATCGCCGTTGAATCTGGTCACCAGACGAAGATGCTGTACACCGCCTTGTTACAACAGTTGTTGACGATCTCTTATTACCTCGGCTACCGTGACGTGAGGATCGACACCCATCCTGATAACTTGGTCATGCAACACGTCATCACTGAATGCGGATTCATAGAAAAAGGAAATATCACTATGGACGTAGATGACGGGACACGTAAGGCCTATCAAATTTTACTTGTGTAGGAAAACATTGCATTACAGTATGATACTGTGTGAAAATAGAGTTTCGTAGGCGATTATTTCCCAACAATCGTTTGCGTACATTTTGAAAAGCCATCGTATTTAGATGACTTTTTTACTATTTTTTCATAAAAATAATGATAGTATTGAGATATTGGGAGAACAGAAAAATTGAATATTAAAAATTTTGTTAAAAAAGTTTTAAATCCAAAGCCTTCGGAAATGATTTCAACACGAACTGATGGTTTCTTACATAGGCTCAAACCGAGACGCTTCGTTAAAGATTATATTACGGGTGTTTATGATAATAACGTTAGACCGAATGTGTCTAACAAAACGGTGACTCTTTCTGTTCTGACTGATACTCACGCCAAGGCGATCGCTAGCGCTTCTTACTATGGAATTAATGGTATACGTCATATAATAGAGGCTAACAGCGCTAGTGATGATTTGAAGATCGATTTGAATCTTCATCTCGGTGACTTAATTGACGGAAGTGATAAGCCAGAAGTTAGTCGCGGGTTATTAAAATTCGCTGTTGAAAATTATCAAAAGAGTGCCAGTCCTTTTTATATAGCTGAAGGGAATCACGATGAGAACGACAAGTACGACGAGCATCGTTTCGTCAACATGGCGTCCTTCAATCGTGACGACTACGATAGTTTGGTCACAAAATACAACTTTGAACAAGATGATATTTTGCGATTGAACGCAGTTTCAAAAGTCGGCTGGTATGACAAGGGCAATGTGCGCCTTATTTTTATAGATACTAGTGACATACCTTATATATTAACTAATGGTTCGAAGAAGTATGACTTCAAAAAAGTTAGAGGCATCAGAGAACAGCAGTTAGAAGATCTAGTCACTGTTTTAGAGAACACTGTCGACAAGCATGTCGTAGTTTTTGGACATGCAAATATCATAAGTCCTAGTGGTCGCAGTGCATTGAATTTCAATGGAGATTTGGTACAACAAATATTCGTAAGTTTCAATAATAAAGGTCGTGGGCAGATCAAAAATGAACTTACTGGTGACTTTGGAGTAGACGTGCGGTATGATTTTTCATCGACGGGTATTTCCAAGATCTCCAATTATATTTGTGGGCACATGCATTACGAAAAGTACTATAAAGTTTCGGAAATTAATCATATAATATTAAATTGTTCGGCTTTGATGGGGAAAAAGCACGGATTAACTACGGATTATAACAAGAAGTGGGATAGACGATACAATGAGATCTCTGAATTAGCTGGATATTTCATCAATATCGATCCCGACAAATTACGGTTGCAGATTTTTGGTTATGGCGCAGCAACAAGATATGTAAGTTTTGAGATATAAGGGAGAATTATTATGTGTGGAATTGTCGGATTTGTAGACAAGAATATTGCTGACAAGAAGCCAGTGATCGAATCAATGATGGAAACCATCAAACATCGTGGACCTAACAGTTCTGGAGAGTTGGTAGACGGTAATACTGCATTAGGTTTTCGCCGTTTGAGTATCATCGATATCAAAAGTGGTATGCAACCTATATACAATGAAGATCGTAGCAAGGCTATCATCTTCAATGGTGAAATCTACAATTATCAAGATGTTAGAACAGACTTACTAGAGGCTGGACACGTGTTCAGTACCGATACTGATACCGAAGTTTTGTTACACGGATTCGAAGAATGGGGCATTGTTGACTTGCTCAAAAGAATTCGTGGCATGTTTGCCTTCGTGATCTATGATTTAGAGACCGGTGATATTACTGGAGCCAGAGACTTTTTCGGTATTAAACCGCTGTATTATTATAATCGCCAAGGTACGTTTATTTTTGGTTCAGAAATCAAGTCATTTTTAGAACAACCTAACTTCAAAAAAGAACTAAACAAGGCGGCTTTGAAGCCTTATTTAACTTTCCAATACTCAGCTCTTAACGAGACTTTCTTTAAGAATGTCTTCCGGATTCCTGAAGGACATTATTTCACATTTAAGAAGGGCAAGTTGAGCATCAAGAAGTACTGGGACATGTCGTTCAAAGAGAACCAATTGAGCTTTGAAGATACTGTCCATAAGATCGACCAGTCACTACGTGATTCAGTCAAAGAACATGCGATCAGTGATGTTCCTGTCGGTTCATTGCTATCAAGTGGTGTTGATTCTAGTTATGTTACGGCTATTTTGAAGCCAGAACATACTTATTCGATCGACTTTGATACTAGTACGTATGAAGAAGGTAGTGCCGCTAAGGAACTAGCCGATCAATTAGGCTTGAAGAATACACGTGGTGTCGTGACTAAGGACGAGGCTATCAAGGCCATGCCGTTGATCCAATACTACATGGACGAACCTGATTCCAATCCGTCATGCGTGCCATTATACTTCTTGACCAAATTAGCCAGCAAAGATGTTACTGTTATCCTTTCAGGTGAAGGTGCTGATGAATTATTCGCCGGCTATGCTAACTATGGTTATCATTCTCACTCTAAGGCGATACGTGTTTTTGCCGAGGACTTGAAGAAGCTACCTAAGTCTGCACGTTACAAGTTAGCTCATGGCTTGAAGAAGATGCCAAACTTCCCCGGTCGTCTACACTTGTACGAATCAACCGCTAAGGCTGAAGAGTTTTTTATTGGGCAAGCTAAGATCTTCTCAGAAAAAGAAGCGGCTGATATCGTCAAGCCTGACTATGAGAAGTCCCGTACTGTCAAGGACATCGTCATGAGAAGTTACAGTAAGGTGGCTGACTACGATGATGAAGTTAAGAAGATGCAATATCTCGATCTTCATCAATTCATGTCAAACGACATCTTACTGAAGGCCGACCGCATGAGTATGGCTAATTCGATGGAACTACGTGTGCCATTCCTCGATAAGGAAGTAGCAGAAGTAGCCGCAGGTATTCCTACGAAGTATCTGCTCAACAGCAAGGACAGCAAGTATGCACTCCGTGTGGCTGCTGAACGCGCTCTACCAGCTGCTTGGGCTAAGCGTGAGAAGTTAGGCTTCCCTGTACCGATCCGTGACTGGATCCGCACGGAGGACGTCTATCATCAATTCCACGAACTATTCAGTGAAGATTACGTCAGTGAATTCTTCGACCAAAACAAGATCATCGACATCTTGGATGGTTTTTACAAGGGTGAAAATGACGATCGTCGTAAGATCTGGACGATCTATACTTTCTTGATCTGGTATAAGGTCTTCTTCATCGAAGGCGGTAAGAAGCCTGCTGTGGAACCACAAGTAAAATAAATAAGTCAAGACAATTCTGTCTTGGCTTTTTGTTTTCACCGCTATAACGCTTAAAAAATGCCGTCGATGTGTTATAAATAATTGTTAGCTTGCGAAATTGTTTGATTTTAACAACGCTTAAAAAAGCTCTTAAAACGGTATTTTTGTAGGTCTATTGAGCTAATTCTGATAATGGTATCGTTGTATATTTTGTAATATGGTATAATTTTGTTTGAAATGTGTGTATTTATAAAATTATGAATTAAATAAAGTAAGAGGTTGATCCCTATCGAAACTGAATCAGGAAAAAAATTCACACCTGTATTATTAGGTAGTGACATGAATGTATATGGTATGGCGCGTGCATTCCATGAACTTTATGGTGGTGTAGTTGATGCTTATGCCGAAGCACAACTGGCACCAACTCGCTATACTAAAATTATAAATTTGACTATTAATCCTGGATTTGCTGAAGATCCTGTCTTTATCGAAAAGATGCGTGAGATTTCTAAGAAGTATGCTGATCATCAAGAACCTGTTATTTTGATCGGTTGCGGAGATGGATACGCTGAACTTATCAGTAAACACAAGGAAGAGCTCTCTAAGACGTTTATTTGTCCATACGTTGATTATGACCTATTGAAGACGTTAAACAACAAGGAGAGCTTCTATAAGGTCGCTGACGAACATGAACTTCCACATCCATTGACGAAGATCATCACTAAAGCAGCTTATGAAGACGAAGATAAGGCGGGGCTAGAAGTTCCGTTTGATTTTCCTGTGGCTTTGAAGCCTGCTAACAGTGTTGAGTGGCTGGACATTCACTTTGAAGGTAGAAAAAAAGCTTTCACTATTCATTCAAATGAAGAATATCTGGATATCGTCGGTAAAATCTATGACAACGGCTATAAGTCTGACTTGATCTTGCAAGACTTCATCCCCGGTGACGATTCCAACATGCGTGTGTTGAATGCCTATGTTGACCAAGAACATCACGTTAAGATGATGTGTCTAGGCCATCCGATCTTGGAAGACCCAACTCCTCAATCAATCGGTAACTATGTGGCAATCGTGCCCGAATTCAATCAAGACGTCTATGACTTAGTCCAAAAATTCCTTGAAGACATCGAATTTACAGGCTATGCCAATTTTGATATGAAGTATGATGCTCGCGATGATACTTTCAAGTTCTTCGAGATCAACTTACGTCAAGGTAGAAGTAGCTTCTTTGTAACATTGAATGGCTATAACCTTGCTAAATACGTAGTTGAAGATTATATTGAAGGTAGTCTAGAAAATGAACCTACTGTTTATGCTAATAAGAATAAAGCCCAACACAAGTTGTGGTTGGGTATTCCTGTTAAGGTCTTCAGAAAGTACGCTGCTGACAATGATGCCAGCAAATACGCTGAAGAACTGATCAAGCAAGACCGCATCGGTACTACTGTTTTCTATGACAAAGACAAGTCCTTTAAACGCTGGTTGTTAATGAACTACATGTTCCATAACTACGTTAAGCGCTTTGACAATTACTTCCAAGCTAATAAGGGTCGTGACTTCAAATAATAGGAGGTTTTGATTAGATGGATGAATTAAAAGAGTATAAGGTAAAGAAGATCGAGTATTCTCGAATTTTGATTTGTGTTGATTCAGATGATTTCATATCATCGAAGAATGCCTTTAACTATGCCTGTTCTTTAGCAAAACATTATGACGCAGAACTAGGCATCGCCTCAGTCTTGGAGACTGGTGACTTGAACATCTTCCAATCACTAGACCCAGAAGTTCTCAAGGAACGTCGTAATGAGATCAAGCAATTACTCGAAACATATGGTCAAAAGGCCAAGACTTATGGTGTTGAAAAGGTACACTTGATGGTCACTGAAGGTAATCCCGGAACAACGATCGTGGATGAAGTGATCCCTAGCTTCAAGCCAGACTTAGTTATCGTTGGAGTTGAAGAGAAGAATCGGACACGTAATACGATCGGTTCTCAAGCTTCAAAGATCGTCAATAACTCCAGAGTATCAGTAAGTGTTATCAGATAGAGAGATAAATCACGTTAGAAGGTCTAGGAAAAATCCTAGGCTTTTTTATTATTGTACTGGTTTATAATTTTTTTAATGAAAAACAAAGAGTGATATAGTAGTAATTAAAATCTCAGATGGTGGTGTATGTATGTTTACTAGTAAAATTATAGGCGGCGCTGGTGATATGATCGATGCCAAACCTGCTGATTATCAAGAAAACCTGTACCTAGCGGTCAATGGTGCTTGGCAAGAAAAAGCCGAGATTCCAGCTGATAAGCCTCGTACAGGTGGGTTCATGGACTTGGATGAGGGTGTCGAGAAGACTCTGATGAAGGAATTCCACGAATTCGCCAACGATGAGGATAAGGTCGATGATGACTTGATGCTCCAAGCCATAAAACTATATCGCTTGGCTAACAATGTCGATCATCTGAATAAATTCCATCATCAACCGATCTTGAAGGATATCCAAAAGATCAATGACATTACGAGTCTACAAGAGTTCAGTGACAAATTGGCAGAATTATCCAAGGCTGGCTATCCACTACCGATCGATATTTCGATCGATGCTGATATGAAAGATACATCTAAGAATGTAGTCTATATCGGCGGCGCCAGCTTGATCCTACCTGACAAGACTTACTATGAAGAGGACAACCAGTCTGGTAAGCTCTTGTTACAAAAATTCGCTGAAGTCGCAACGAAGTTATTGTCGATGATCGGTTATAACTTGGACGATGCTAAGGCGATCGTTGACAAGGCTCTGGCCTTTGATAAGTTATTGGTGCCTATCGTCAAAGGTTCAGAAGAGTGGGCTGACTATACTAAGATCTACAATCCGATGCCATTCTCTGAATATGTGACCAAGTCAGAGTTCTTGGACTTGAAGTCGCAAGTGACAGAACAGATCCATGACACTCCAGACAAGGTCATCATTACCGAGCCTCGTTACTTGGATAATCTCGATCAGATCGTCAATCAAGATAGTTTTGAAAACATCAAGGCTTGGATGATGGTTAACTTCTTAACTGGCAATGCCTCAAACTTGGATGAGGAATTCCGTCAAGTTATCGGCGAATACAACTTGGCCTTGAGTGGTGCTAAGGAATTACAAAATCGGACGAAGTTTGCCTATCACAAGGCGGCTGGCTTCTTCAGTCAAGTAGTCGGTACCTATTATGGTAAGAAGTACTTCGGTGAAGATGCTAAGGATGATGTCCGTGGCATGATCAAGAAGATGATCGCAATCTACGAGCAACGTATCAGTGCCAACACTTGGTTGAGTGAAGACACTAAGAAAAAGGCGATCGTTAAGTTGGATAAGATCGAAGTCAAAGTCGGTTATCCAGATAAGATCGATGATATTTACAGTAAGATCAGTATCAACGAAAATGACTCGTTGTACGATAATATCCGTAGTATCAGACAGATCTTCATTCAAGATTCACTCGACAAGTACCACAGACCAGTCGATCGGACTAAGTGGTTGATGCCCGGACATATGGTCAATGCTTGTTACGATCCATCACGTAACGACATCACTTTCCCAGCAGCTATCTTGCAAGCTCCATTTTATAGTTTGGAGCAAACGAGTAGCGAGAACTTCGGTGGTATCGGTGCGGTCATCGCTCATGAGATCTCACACGCCTTCGATAACAATGGTGCTCAATTCGACGAGTTCGGTAACATGAACAATTGGTGGACCGATGAGGATTACGCTAAGTTTACGGACTTGACGCAAAAGATGATCGATCAATTCGACGGCATCCCATATGCTGGCGGCAAGGTCAACGGTAAGTTAGTCGTTAGTGAGAATGTCGCTGATGTCGGAGGTCTTCGCTGTGCCTTAGAAGCTGCTAAGACTGAAGCTGACTACGACGTGAAGAAGTTCTTCATTAATTGGTCACGAGTATGGCGCTTGAAGGCAACTAAGGAATTCAACGAGTTGCTCCTATCGACCGACGTTCACGCACCCGGTCCACTCCGTGCCAACGTTCAAGCACAAAATATGGACGAGTTCTACGATGCCTTCGATGTAAGTAAGGACGACGGCATGTGGCTCGATGAAGACAAACGTGTCAATATTTGGTAATTAGATATCCAAAAGAGAAACTGAATTTTTCAGTTTCTCTTTTTTTGTTGTGAAGATCACGACAAACTATCGACGATATCCCAGGTGATCTGGCCACTGTATTTGCCCGAAGCATTAGTATTAGTCGTCTTCAACAAGATACCAGTACTGTTATTCCAAGCGTTGGTAATATCAGTCGTCTGCGAAGTATCGCTGTTTTTTTGACCGGAAGCGATCGTAACTGAACGTCCAGTGATCGAATGGGCCTTCCCATCTGGCGAGACAAAGACGATGTCACCGTTGAACTCCACGCCATCAGATGATAATTTGTCTGCGCTGGCTTGCAGATGCCAAGTGGCACCTGATAGACGATTGTCGATCACCTGCACGTCCCAATTGGGGTTGCGTTCGATGATCTGACTAGGATAGATGCCGAAGCTAGTCTTGAAGGAGACGTCATTGTTCGTCTTGATCTCCAAGATGCCATGGACGTTGATGGTGTAAATGATCGCATTGGAATGATTGCCATCAGCGTCACTGACGAAGACTGTCATCGTGTTAACTCCCTCATGTAGATGCGGGTCGGTAGTGGAGTTGCTGTTAGGGATGTGAATCTTGTAGATACCAGCATCTTGGCTGTTATTTGCGACTGATTCAGTTGTGAAGCCGGTATTGTTGAAGTCAGTGTGCAAAGTTAGCGCCTGATTGTCGATCGCTAAACCGCTCTTGTATTGAATAGTTCCTGACAGATCGGCATCTTCGTTATTTTTGAGTTCCAAGACACTGTTGATATTGGATTTGATACTCAGTTCCTTAGGGACTTTGACGGTGAAGGCGTCTGTCGTGGCATGAACGATCAAGTCTTCACTCTCAAATAGTGAAGTGGATTTGGCGACTTGGATCTCAGAACTGCTCTCCTGTACTCTTCCATCAAAGACGATGGTAGCGGTCGGATTGTCCTTAGTCAGGTCTTCTGATAGTTTTTGTTGGACTTGATAGTTAGATAGTCCAGAGAGATCAAAAGTCTCACTAGAGCCATTAGCGTAGGTGATCAGTCCTTTAGTATAGTCGATGTGACTGGGCAGATTCATGCTAGCGGTGATGCGGGACCAATCTTCCTTACCACTGGAATAGTGCAGATTGTAGACGACCTTTAAGTCGTCATGACCATTGACAGTACTGCCGGCAGTGATGACCTTGTCTTGGGTGATGTCGATGATTTTGGCTTCAGCCTCGCCTTCGATCAGTGAGGGGATGGACTCGAAGATGACGATGTTGTTTTCGGATTGTTTACCAGTCGAACCAGTGAAGCCCCAGCGGAGTTTGGGGTAGTTATTGTTGAACTGGAAGATGTCGGTATTGATCGGAGCGGTCGTTTCTTGGATGAAGTCCTCGGTCGGGCTACCGTCCAGATTGCGGTCATTGTACTTGTAGGTGATACGCCTGTCAACAGGATTCCAACTGACTGAGACGTGATGCCAAGTTCCATCGCTCAAATACGCCTCCTGCCCAAAGCTCTTTGAAATATCCAACACTCCCAAGTGATTGAGCACCCGACCAGTCCCATAAGTTGAAGCTGATCCTGGGTAGTTGTAAGCAATGTGGTTCTTACTGCCAATCAAATAAGACAGCGACGAATCGAACTTACTGTTTTGGGCTTCAGGCGTATTAGCGTATTCGTTGTTAAAGAAAGTATCGAACTCTAAGGCCCAACTGTTTTGGATGGCGTTTTTGGCAGAAATATTTGAGTTGGAATTGGCAGCTCCCCAGACGCCGAGAGTTTGACCACCGATCGGGCCACTGTCATTTTGGGCATAGGCGCCGATACCGCGACTGTCGTTTTGGAGGACGAAGGCCATTCCGTCACCGGCGTATTCTTTGCGATTCCCAAAATAAAGCCACATCGACATGGTTTGTTTGTAATTGAGATCGATGTAGTTGTTGTTGTCGATATTAGACCAGACTGAGCCAAAAGTCGTCGCGCTAGTCGTGGCACTGTCAGTTGAAATAACGATCGGGACACTACCGTTGCTTGCGTTAGCGAAATAAGCCCCGTTAGAGGAGTTATTGATCCGTCCTAATAAGAAGAGCTCCTTAGTGGTAGTGAGACCTTCGGGCATAGGCTTTTTGAAGACGTCACTGATAGTCTCGCCACGAGGGGTGGGATTGTTAGTGCTGTGAAAGGCCTTGACGGTGGTAGGCGAGATGATGAATAAAATACATAATGTTATAACGTATATTAGTAGAAAATTGCTTGATTTATTGGTAACTTTCATAATAATTATCCTTCTCAGTTGTTTCCTTGATAAAATTATTATAAAATAATCCAAAAATCTAATCATTATTTTTGCATATTTTTATTTTTTTAATAGATTGATTAAAAATAAAATGAAAATCTTATTAAATATAAATATTATTTGATATTTTTTATCAATTTTAAATATAATTCCTTGACTTGTGAACGTTATCATGTGATAATTCTAATTCTGTGAAATTCACTTAAGGGAGGGATTTTATGTCAGAAAATACTTTTGCGATTCCGAATTGGCGTCGCAATATATACTTATTCTTGTTCGGGCAGTTCATGTCGGGAATCACTAGTATGGTAGTGCAGTACGCCATCATCTGGTACTTGACCAAGGAGACTGGTTCGGCGACTATTTTGAGTTTTGCGACCTTATTGGGGATGTTACCGATGGTCTTGTTGAGTCCGTTTGTCGGTCCATTCGTCGATCGAACTAACAAGAAGTTCTTGTTGATCGTACCCGATATCATCGCCGCTATTTTGGCGATCATCTTAGCGGTCGTCGGAATCGTCAACAAGGATTTTCCATTGTGGTTGATCTTCGTATCACTACTGATGCGCTCGATCGCACAGACATTTCAGATGCCGACGATCCAGTCGATCATGCCAACGATGGTGCCCAAGAATCAAATCACCAAGATGAATGGGCAATTGGGGATGGTCCAATCGGCTAATATGATCATTGCACCTGCCTTGGGAGCCTTCTTGTTCTCAATCGTACCGATCGCCTACTTAATTCTATTAGATGTCTTAGGTGCCATCATCGGTGTAGCGATCATCGTCTTTGTAATAATTCCTGAGAACCCTGTTTATGATGAGAGAGTACACGTGTTGACTGATGTAAAATTCGGCTTGAATCAATTACGCTCCAATCGTGGTCTCTGGTATATCACCTTGATGGGGACGGTCTTCACGCTATTATTCATGCCTGCAGTTAGTATGTATCCACTGATGACGATGTCGTACTTCCACGGGACAGTAGCGCAAGCTGGTATCATCGAAGTCGTGTATTCTGTCGGGATGTTGGCGGGTGGAGCTATTATTGGCTTCCTCGGAAACTGGTCGGATCGGATGAAGCCGATCCTCAATTCCATGTGGATCATGGGTATCGCTTACGTACTCAGCGGGATCTTGCCGGGTAATCAGACCGGATTCTTGTGGTTTGCGGTTTTGAATGCCATCTCCGGTTTGGCAACACCATTTTTCAATACCTTATTGATGGCGATGATCCAACAGAGTTACCCACCTGAAAACCTCGGTCGAGTTTTAGGTATCTTGAACTCATTGATGAGTATCTCCGGTCCAGTCGGACTAGTCTTTGCTGGTCCATTGGCAGATAAGATCGGCGTGCATAGCTTGTTTATCATCGCTGGGGTCGGAACTTTGTTGTGTGGACTATTCACAATTTTGATGCCAGTAACTCGAAAATACGATCAAGAATTACAAAAGAAAATGTCGTAAAATATTACGGCATTTTTTTGTTCCAAAATTATTTTTCTAAAAAATGCTATAATTATTACGATAATTTAAAAATTTAAGAGGCTATGACTTTTGTCTGGCCTTTTTTTATAGATGAAGGTGACTTAATGGCATATATCGAAGTTAGACATGAGTTCAAACGTTATCAGATGGGAGAGACGCAGATCATCGCTAATAATGATCTGTCATTTGATATTGAACGAGGCAAGTTGACTGTGATCCTTGGTCCTAGTGGGGCGGGTAAATCAACAGTCTTGAATATTTTAGGGGGGATGGATACTCCGAGTGACGGTCAGGTGATCATTGACGGAACCGATATCGCTCGTTTTTCAGAACGACAATTGACCGAGTATCGCCGTAACGACGTTGGTTTTGTGTTTCAATTTTATAATTTGATCCCTAATCTAACGACCAAGGAAAATGTCGAATTAGCTTCGGCTATCGTCGATGACGCCTTAGATGCCACACAGATACTGAATCAAGTGGGATTGAGCGACCGTATCGATAATTTCCCATCGCAACTATCTGGTGGGGAGCAACAAAGAGTCGCTATCGCCCGTGCTCTGGCAAAGAATCCTAAGTTGTTATTGTGTGATGAACCTACTGGTGCCCTAGATTATGAGACGGGTAAGCAAGTCTTGACCTTGTTACAAAATGCTAGTCACATGAACAATAAGACTGTCGTCGTCATCACGCACAATTCCGCTCTAGCAGCAATGGCTGATCGAATCATTCGGATCAACGATGCACGAGTTCGCTCGATCGAAGACAACCTCAATCCTATGCCTGTACAATATATCGAATGGTAGGTGAAGATATTGAAACCACTGACTAAAAACATGTTTAGAGATATCGCCAAGTCAAAAGGTCGCTTCATCGCCATCATCTTGATCATCATGCTAGGGGTCTTGATCTTCGTAGGTGTCAAAGCCGCTGGTCCCAGTTTGAACGACTCGCTGAATACTACAGTGACTAGTCACAAGCTGTCTGACGTTCAGCTGACATCAAATACTGGCTTCACAACCAAAGATGTCAGCTTGGCTGAGAAGGTGGCTGGAGCTAGTGCCGAGACGGTCAAGTATAAGCAAGTCGTCGGCGGCAAAAGTCACGTGGCAGTAGCACTCTATGGCTACAAAAAATCTAATAAACAAAATAAATTAATTATTAGAAGCGGTCACTTGCCTAAGAATAAAGATGAGATCATCTTGGATCAAGCAGCCAAGACCAAGTACGGCTATCATCTGGGTGACAAGTTCACCTTCGACCAGTCGGCTGACCTGAAATCACGGACGTATCAAGTCGTAGGGTTCGCCAATTCACCCCAGTATATCGACAATGAATCTCGTGGTTCGAGTAATGTCGGCGATGGGACGGTCAGAATATTTGCGTATATTTATGACCAGCAGATGAATCTACCCTTTGCGACACAATTGAACGTCCGCTTCAGTAATTTACAGACGAAGAATACCTTCAGTGATAGTTACCAAGATAGTGTCGATGCTAAGGTCAAAAAACTCAAGTCAGAGTTCAAAGGACGAGCTGAACAACGTTCTAAAGCCCTAGTCGGTGATAATCTACAAACACTAGATGAGCAACAAAACAAATTAAATGAGGCCAAGTCACAATTGATGTTGGCAACTGCTACGAGTGATGTCAGCGCACAGTTAGCACAGCTGAATTCACAACAGATCCAATTGACCTCAGCGTATGACAAGCTCGATAAACAAGCCAAGACGAGTTATACGTGGCAGACTAGAGAGGACTTACCAGGCTTCTCTGCCTACGGTGAGAGTTCTGATCGAATCGCCGCTATCGCCAATGTCTTCCCCGTCTTCTTCTTCCTGATTGCTGCGCTGATCACCTTCACTACCATCACCAGAATGATCGAAGAAGCGAGAGGTCAGATTGGGACTTTCAAGGCACTCGGTTATACCAAGTGGGAGATCGCCCAAAATTACTTTTATTATGCCTTAGCCGCAGGCCTGATCGGAACGATCTTAGGTGCGGTGATCGGTAATGAGAGTCTACCGAGGATCGTCTTAGCGCTGTATAAGCAGTACATCCCCTTGACGTGGGATGTGAAGTTCCAATGGGTGATCGTCTTGATCGCACTGGTCTTCTCCTTGTTAGCAACAGTTGGAGCGGCTATGATCGTCGTGCGCTGTGAATTGTCTGAAGGACCGTCAGCCTTGATGCGTCCCAAAGCACCTAAGTCGGCGAAGAAAATCTTGTTGGAACGTATCAAACCACTCTGGAATCATTTGAGTTTCAATCGCAAAGTCAGCTATCGTAATTTATTTAGGTTTAAGTCACGAATGTTCATGACGATCATCGGTATCGCCGGTGGAACGGCACTGATCCTGACGGGGTTTGGGATTCAAAACTCCATCGGTGCCAGTGGCGAACGTCAATACAATGAAATCTTCGACTATCAAGCTGTCGTCAGGCTGGCTAAGAATGGTCAGTCCAACAAAGCGACTGAGATACTCAACGACAATGGACAGTATCGTGGCAGTAGTAAGATCAGTTCCACAACTGGCAAAGTCAGTGCCAATGGTGAACAAGTCGATGATGTGAACTTTTACACACCGGAGAATGATAAGTTCGACCAATACATTCACTTGAAAGACTACCAGTCGAATCAGACACTGCACTTGCGAGACGATCAAGTGATCTTGACGAGGAAGATGGCTAATATCCTCAAGGTCAAGGCAGGCGATACTATCACCGTGAAAAATGCCAATGGGAATGGTGGCAAGATAAAAGTGTCTGCCATCACCCAGAACTTCGTCAGTCATTTTATGTATCTTAATAAAAATACTTATAACGAATTATTCGGCAAGCAACCACAGGTCAACACGCTCTTAGTTAAGTTGCAGTCTCAGACTAACAGTCAACGAAATTCCTTGGCAAACAAGCTCTTGAAGCATGGACAAGTGATGGGTACTAGTTATACACATGATCAAGAATCGACGATTTCTAAGATGACATCGTCATTAAAACCAATTGTTTTGATCTTCATCTTGCTGTCAGGTGTATTATCATTTGTCGTTCTTTATAATTTAACTAATATCAATGTTTCCGAAAGAATCCGAGAATTATCGACGATCAAAGTCTTAGGATTCTACAATAATGAAGTAACGATGTACATCGTGCGTGAGAATATCATCCTGACTATCTTGGGCATCGTGGTCGGATACGGGGTAGGTAATTTACTGACCGCCTACATCTTGAATCAAGCATCCACCGCGTTAGTCATCTTCCCACTGACGATAAGTCTATTTGGATATATCGTCGCGACCGTGCTGATGATCGTCTTCACCTTGATCGTCATGTTGATCACGCATCAAAAACTCAAGGGTGTCGACATGATCGGTGCCTTGAAATCTAACGAATAATCAACAAAGGACTGAATTTTTTTTCAGTTCTTTTTTGATACAGTGGAATTGATTGGTGATTTGTGCTTAACTTGGAGTTAACTTTAAGCTAACTTCAAGTTAACTCCAAAAGGGGACGATGAAATGAACCAAACATCAACAAATAAACAATATCGTATCGGTGACTTCGCAGAACTGAGCGGCTTGAGCAGTCCGACGCTGCGTTATTACGAAAAAGAAGGCTTGATCAAACCGCATCGCACTGAGAATGGTTTGCGTTATTATACTGATCAAGATGTCGACTGGATCAAGTTCTTGTTGCATCTCAAAAGCACGGGGATGACGATCGAACAATTGAAGCAGTACGTCCAATTACGTGCCGAGGGTGATACGACGATCAATCAGCGAATAGAATTATTGCAGGAAGTCCATGACGACTTTGAGCAACAATTCGCCGAGCTACAACAGAGCTGGACCATCTTAAACGCCAAGTTGGACTGGTATAAGAACAAGGTCAACGGACACATTGAAGACAGCGAAGACTTCGCATCTTATTTGAAACGTTTGAATCATGACCAATGAGAAGCAAAAAAGGATTGAGCGCACTCAATCCTTTTTTAGTGGAGTTTTTTTTGAATAATTGCTTGACTTAAAGTTAACTTGAAGTAGTTTAATGATTCTGTAATCAAGAATAAATCAAAGGAAGTAAAATAAATGGCAAAATTTGAAGAATTAAAAAACGAAGGTGTATTTCCAGTTGGCGATAAGAATGAAGCTTATGCCAAGTACTTTATCGGTCAAAGTTACCTCAAGAACTTATTAGCCGCTGATGACAATATCGATGTCAATGTCGGCAATGTAACATTTGAACCGGGATGTCGTAATGACTGGCACATCCATCATGATGGGTTCCAGATCTTGCTAGTAACTGGTGGTGAAGGTTGGTACCAAGAAGCCGGCAAGCCAGCTCAATTGTTGAAGCAAGGTGACGTCGTCGCTATCCATGAAGGTGTCAAGCACTGGCATGGTGCTACTAAGGACAGCTGGTTCAGCCATGTAGCTATCACTAAGGGTAGCTCAGAATGGTTAGAAAAAGTGACTGACGAAGACTACGCTAAGCTAGACCAAAACTAATGATCACGACTGACTGCGCCGACTGAAGAAAAGGCGTGGTGGTAGTGACTGTAAGAAGGTGATGGCTAGGATCAATAGAGCTCCGATGATCTCAGGTCCGCCGATGTGTGTGCTGAGTAAGGTGACTGACAAAATCGTCGCTGTCAGAGGCTCAAAGGCGCTCAGCATGCCAGTAGTCGTTGCCGTCAGGTAGTTCAAACTCTGCAAGTAAAATAAATACGAGAACATCGTGCCACCGATGATGATGAAGACGATCAACAACCAAGCCTTCATAGTCAAAGCAGGAACTTGGGTCAGATGTGCCACTGGTGCGAAGACGATTCCGCCTAAGAGCATGGACCAGCCAGTCACGATGCGAGCATCAAAGTTCTTCAGGAGTTCACGTGGTAAGAGAGTATATGATGCTTGACTGAGACCTGAACCCACGCCCCAGATGACGGCAAGTGGTGAGAGTGCCAGTGTGTTCCAATGACCGTGTGTGACCAATAAGAACGTGCCCAACAAGGCTAAGGCAATCGACAAGATATCGATTCTTCGAGGTGCCTTGAGGTTTCTGATCGATAAATAAATAATAATAAATAATGGTCCTAAAAATTGTAAGACCGTTGCCGTTGGAGCATTGCCGTATTTTATCGCCATGAAGTACGTGTACTGCGCTGGCAACATCCCTAGTAAGCCGAAGCATAGTAATTGAAAAATATACTTCGGTTTTTTTAGTATCGAAAAAAGCTCGTGCGGCATCGAAATTCCACACCAAATAATTAAGAGTATCCCAGCGAGTATCAATCTCAAGCCTACTAACCACTGCGTTGGAATTTTTTCAAAGCTAAATAAGTATTGCGCAATGCTTCCAGAAAACCCCCAGAGTACTGGACCAGCAATTGCATAAAAGAGTCCCTTTTGTTGATCTGTCATAACTGTTGCCCCCTAATATCAATTCATATGCTACCACATTATCATCCGTATTATTATCTAAAAAAAATAATATAAGGTATACTTATTAGATAATAATAAGGGGGGCGACAAAATGTTACAGGTCAAGCATGTCAGCAAGAATTTTGGCTCATTAAAAGCACTGGATGACATCAGTTTTGAGATACCTAACGGGCATATCTTAGGACTGATCGGACAAAACGGTGCGGGTAAATCTACGACGTTTCACAGCATTCTGAACTTCTTGAATTACGAAGGGGAAATAACTTGGGAAGATAAGCCAATAACGGAATCCGTCTTCGATCAGATCGGTTACTTACCGGAAGAACGAAGCTTGATGCCAAAGTTGACGGTAGAACAACAGATCGTTTATCTAGCTAGATTGAAGAACAAACCTGCCAAAGAAATTCGCCCTGAGATCGAACGTTGGTTACACAAGTTCGAAGTCAAAGGGGGACGCAAGGACAAGATCAAGTCGCTCTCAAAAGGTAACCAGCAAAAAGTCCAATTGATCTGTACATTGATCCATGATCCCAAATTAATTATTTTAGATGAGCCTTTCAGTGGCTTGGATCCGGTCAATTCTGATCTACTCAAGCAGTCTATTTTGACAGCCAGAGATAATGGCGCCGCTATTATCTTCTCCAGTCACGATATGGCTAACGTTGAAGAAGTCTGCGACAGCTTGGTCATGTTGAAGAACGGACAGGTCATCTTGGACGGTACGGTCGAAGAAGTTCGCGATACGTTTGGTAAGACGAGACTATTCGTCACGACTGACTGGAGTGCTGCGAAGCTGTCTGAGTTGGAGCATGTCGAATCAGTCACGCAACGTGGTGATGACCGCTATTTGTTGCACTTGGACGATGAACAGGCTGGAAAAGAAATCTTCGATACTCTGACCCACGGTCAATACATCCAAGAATTCAGCCAACAGCCACCGACCTTGAATGAAATCTTCCGGATGAAAGCGGGTGACCATCATGAATAAACTTTGGATCGTAACACTTGAGACCTTCTGGAGACAAGTCAAGTCATGGGGATTTCTCATGTTGATACTGGCGCCATTTTTAGTCTTCGGCATCAGTATCGGCGCCGGCTTCATGAGTGCGAGCAGTTCTTCTGGTAGTAGCGATGTCGCCGTCTTCGGTCAGCCAGAATTGAAACAAGCCTTCATCAAACAAAACAAAGATGACGTGAATACTAGTGTTAAGTCGATCAAGGCCGCTGATAAGAAGATAAAAAAGGACGACTTGTCCGGTTACATCGTCTTCAAGGTGGCTAATGATCAAGTGATCGCCACCTATCACGGCTCTAGCTCGATCGACAGTGAACTAAAAGGCAAGCTCTCCATCTTCACGGCTGGGGTCCAGCAACAGCTGAATTACGCCAGTGCACGGCTGATGGAGACACAAACTACAGCTCTAGAGCGCCAACCGGTCTTCAAGGAAGTCGTTAGTAAGCAGACGGGGGATGCCAATCTCGCCAAGATGCTTTCGTTTTGGATCATCGTCTTCTTCGTCTACATGATCCTCGTGACCTATACTGCCATCACGGCTCAGGAGATCGCTTCTGAGAAGGGAACTAAGATCATGGAAGTCATCTTCTCCAGTACGACTGCCAGCAAGTACTTCATCGGTAAGATCCTCGGCGTGTTATTAGTTATCTTGTTGCAGATACTGATCTATGTCGTTGGCGGCTGGGGGATGTTCGCCTTCGCCCAGCATGCGTCACTGACCAAGGACTTCATCGCTGACAATCACGACTTGGTCAGTTCCGTCTTACACAATCTCTTGAGTATCAATTTGGTTTACTTACTATTAGGGGTAGTTATCTATACTATTCTCGCCGCACTCTGTGGAGCGCTCGTCGCTAAGTCAGAGGATGCTTCCAAGGCAGCACAGCCAGTTACGATGCTGAGCATGTTAGCTTTCTTTCTCAGTTTTCCGTTCCAAAACAATCTTGATTCGATCGTCGTCAAGATCTTCTCCTACGTACCATTCTTCTCGTCATACTTCATGCCGATGCGTGTCATCAACAATGATGTGACACCACTTGAAATGACGATTTCCTTAGCCATCTTGGTCGTGACGATCATCTTGATGGCTTGGTATATCGGTAAGATCTATCAAGGTCTGATGTTACAAACTGATGATTCTAGTTTTTGGAAACGACTCAAACGTGGAATTGCCTATAATAAGTGAAAAAACAGGACGGACAAAATCAAAAGATTTTGTTCGTCCTATTTTTGTGATTCTAAAACACTTTAGAATATCAAGCTGTAGGCCTGCACGGCTACGATAGCACCCAAAATAGGCGCTACGATTGGAACCCAAGAATAATTCCATTGTGATGAGCCCTTGTTTGAGAATGGTAATAGAGCGTGTAGTAAACGAGGGCCAAGGTCACGAGCTGGATTAAGAGCTGGACCAGTTGGACCACCGAATGAAATAACTAAACACATAACCAAGAATCCTAAACCGATGAAATCGGTACGTGGTTCGAGACGGTCAGAAGTTAACATGACTGCACCGAAAACCAATAAGAAAGTACCGATAAATTCGTTAATGAATCCGTTTAAACGGCTATTAGCGTTATCGATAGTTGAGAAAGTTCCCAAGATAGCTGTCGGATTCTCAGTCTTGTCATAATATGGCTTGTAAGCCGCTACCACACACAATTGCCCAAAAATAGCTCCCAAGAATTGAGCAATCAAATATGGTCCAACTTCTGCCCAAGGGAATTCGCTATTGACGGCTAGCGCCAGAGTCATAGCTGGGTTGATCTGACCACCAGAAACTGGTCCGAACATCATCGCTGGTATCATAACACCGATACCATAACCGAACCCGATCAAGATCCACCCACCGTGGAATCCCTTAGTCCCTTTTAATTCAACATTGGCAACAGAACCATTACCTAGAGCGACCATGATTGCAGTACCAATGAATTCCGCAATACATCGCGTTAATAACGTATAGTGCATTGTTTTTTACCCCTATTAAAAAATTTTATCTCCGCAAAATTGATTCATTCCGCAATCTGAAAAGCACTTATCACATTTACAGAAAAAAATCAAATTTTACGAGCAACAATTATAAGTGTACCACATATTGTCTATATTCTAAGAGATTAAATGGAAAACTGGATAGTTTTGTAAGTTATGCTTATAATTGAAGATAAAATTTAAATAAGAGGGTAGTGGATATGAAAGTTCTAAGCTTGGTAAATTTGACAGATCACCAGAGAGAAAGAATCGAGAGAATTCCTAGTGTCGAACTAAAAGTTGCTGCACCAGAGGATGTTACAGCGGCCGATTTAGATGA
The DNA here is from genome assembly GCF_057541095.1 of Companilactobacillus sp. y65-5. Classification (NCBI taxonomy): domain Bacteria; kingdom Bacillati; phylum Bacillota; class Bacilli; order Lactobacillales; family Lactobacillaceae; genus Companilactobacillus; species Companilactobacillus sp. y65-5. The sequence continues at coordinate 10,103 of NZ_BAAJOA010000006.1, read as the reverse complement.
CGCTGAAGTTTTGTTCAATTGGTCTAATTCGTTAAAGGACGATATTTTGAAAAGTTCTAACCTGAACTGGATTCAAGTGGTTCGTGCCGGAGTGGAATCATTGCCACTGCGTGAGCTATCAGACAAGGGCATTACTTTGACAAATGGTTCAGGCGCTAATGCTATCAATATGGCAGAACAAACATTGAGTTACATGTTGATGCTAATGAGAAATATGAATTTGTCAGTCTTGCATCAAGCAAAGAAAGAGTGGAAGTGGGACGAGCCTTACAATGAAGTCTATGGTAAGACGGTAATGATCGTAGGTGTCGGTCATGTCGGCAGTAAGATCGCTCAATATGCTAAGGCATTGGGAATGAGAACGGTCGGCGTTCGTCGCTCTAATCAGACTGATGTTAATATTGACGAGATGATCCCCATGTCTGAATTCAAAGAAGGCGTCAAGCACGCTAATTTTGTGATCAATGCATTGCCTGATACTGAAGAAACAAAAGGCATCTTTAATGCTGAATTATTCAATGAAATGTCTAAAAAAGCATTTTATATCAACATCGGTCGTGGGAAGACGACTAACATGGATGATCTAGTTGCTGCATTGCAAGATAAGAAGATTTCTGGTGCAGCACTGGATGTCACAACTCCAGAACCACTGAACGAAGATAGTCCATTGTGGGAGATGAAGAATGTTATCATCACGCCACACAATGCCGGCATGAGCGTACACTATGCTGACCGTGCTTTTGGTATCTTCAAGCGTAATCTGAAGTCCTATGTAGAGAACGGTGAAGTTGTCGAAAATGTTGTCGATTATACAGAAGGATATTAGTAAAACAAAAGGATCAGTTGTCATTTTGGCAACTAATCCTTTTTCATTTCCAATTAAAATTTGAACTCGCGGTTGTAGTATTCCAAGTACATTTCTTGTTTTCTGGCTAACGTGACGATCTTAGTCACACTGGCATTGCTCGGTTCTGGCAGTGTCATTGGATTTTGTGGTTCAACTACACCTAGGGCAGCGGCTTTGATAGTGAAACCGTGTGTGACGATGATGTATTTTTTGTCGGGCGTGTTGAGTGTTTTTTCTAACATAAATGACTTAACGCGTGCGACTACTTGTGGGAATGATTCGCCTTTAGTAGCCACTTCGATGTATTCTGGAATCACATCATTCAGATGCTCATCGAAGTAGCGAGGATATTTTTCGCGCAATTCAGAATTTTTTTGTCCATCCCATTCCCCATATGAAATCTCGAGTAAACGACTGTCAGTAGACATGGGCAAATTATAACCATCGTTGAGGATCTCAGCGGATTCTGAAGTCCTGAATAACGGACTGTGAATCAATTCATCCGCGAAGCTAATGTTGAAGACCTGATGTAGTTTCTTGATTTGACTCTTGCCGGTGTCATTGAGATGAGTTATCTCGGTATTGATCGTCCCTTGCTTGATACCTGCGGCATTGGCGTCTGTTTGTCCGTGTCTGATGAAATAAAATTCTGTCATTTTTTTCTCCTTCTGATTGACTTTCCCCAGTTTAATTGTTAAAGTGTCCTTAAGTTTATTGGAGGTATTTTAATTATGATGAAGCAATTACATTTTAGCTTAATAAGCTCCTCCTTGTCTACACGGTTATCCATGTAGGCCTATTAAACTTTCGGTTAAGCCCTCATGGATTCAAGATTCTTTTTGAAGCTGTGAGGGCAATAATTCAGACTCTTGTACCTGAGTCCTCACAATGTGAGGGCTCTTTTTTTCGTAATCAGTGCTAAATCAAGTGCTAAAAAAATATAAAGGTGGAAACAATTATGACAGTTTACAATTTTTCAGCTGGTCCAGCAGTGTTGCCTAAGCCAGTCCTAACTCAGATCAAGGAAGATATCCCTTCATTCCAAGATTCAGGAATGAGCGTCATGGAGATCTCTCATCGTTCTAGTTTGTTCGACCAAGTCATCGCTGATGCTGAAAACGACTTGAAAGAATTGATGAATATCCCTGATAACTACAAGATACTCTTCTTACAAGGCGGTGCAACTTTACAATTTACAGCTTTGCCAATGAACCTAGCGACAGTGCACAATCATATTGGTCTGATCGACACGGGACACTGGTCAGTGCGAGCTGGTGAAGAAGCCCAAAGAATTGGAACTGATGTTACAGTTGTTGCCACATCAAAAGATGACGACTATCACAGCTTGCCAACATATCAAGATGACGGTCAAGACTATGACTACATTCACTTGACCACCAACAACACCATCGAAGGGACGGCCTTTGATAAACTACCTCAAACTGACCACACCTTAGTCGGTGACATGTCATCTAACTTCTTGGCACAACAATATCGAGTGGAAGATTTCGGAGCCATCTACGCCGGGGCACAAAAAAATCTCGGTATCGCTGGCTTGACCATCGTTATCGTCAGAGATGACTTGATCGGTCAACAGCCACTACCAAGTATGCTCGACTATCAATTACTAGCTAAGAAAAATTCCATGTTGAACACACCGCCAGTCTTTGCCATCTACGCAGCGGGCTTGACCTTGAAGTGGCTCAAGGAGATCGGGGGCATCGCTGAGATGGAGAAGATCAATCGTCAAAAGTCACAGCAATTGTATCAATTCTTGGATCAATCAGAAATGTTCCAAAACTTGATAAAACCTGCAGACAGATCACTGACAAATATTCCCTTTGTGACAGGGGACGAACAACTAGACCAACAATTCATCGCCCAAGCGGCCAAACGTGGACTAGTCAATCTCAAAGGACACCGACTAGTCGGAGGCATGCGTGCTAGTTTGTACAATGCGATGCCACTTGAAGGAGTTACAGCCCTAACAGACTTCTTGGAAGAATTCGAAAACGCCCATAAATAAAAAAATCAATCATACAATCAATCATACGAGGAGAATCCACATGAACAACTATCAAGTCAAAACATTCAACGCCATTGCTAAGAGCGGTCTCGATACTTTTAATGGCCGCTACCAAATCAACCAGACCGATGACCCTGATGCCTATCTGATCCGTTCGGTCAACTTACGAGAAGAGCAACTACCTGAACACCTCAAGGTCATCGTCCGTGCCGGTGCAGGAACGAACAACGTACCGATCCATCGTGCAACTGAATCAGGTATCGCCGTCTTCAATACTCCCGGTAGTAACGCCAATGCGGTCAAGGAATTAGTCATCTCACTGATGATCTCGGCTTCAAGAAATATCTTCGCCGCTAATGAATATTCAAATGACCACGTCGGAGCTGACATCTCGAAGCGAACGGAAGCTGACAAGACGAAGTTCAATGGTACTGAATTACAGGGCAAGAAGTTGGCGGTCATCGGTCTAGGTCACGTGGGTTCGTTAGTCGCTGAAGCCGCACTTGACTTGGGGATGAATGTTATCGGCTATGATCCTTACCTGTCAACTGACGCTGCATGGAATATCAACAATCGAGTTGACCGTGCGGACACGATCAAACGAGCAGTTAAAAACGCTGACTATGTGACGGTCCACGTACCCAAGAATGATGAGACCGATGGCTTGATCGACCGTGACGTCGTCAATGCCATGAAAGACCAAGTTATCTTATTCAACTACTCAAGAATCGGTATCGTTGACAACGAAGTAGCGCTTGAGGGCGTGCTCGACAAGAAGATCAGATATTATGTGACTGACTTCGGTGAACCGATCATCGCCGACCAACCTAACGTCATCATCACACCACATATTGGTGGTTCGACACTAGAGGCAGAGTCAAACGGAGCGACCCAAGCGGCACTGACGATCATGCACTATCTTGAAACTGGTGACACGGAGCAGTCAGTCAACTTGCCAGCGATGAAAGTACCATTCCAAGCACCGTATCGCTTCACCGTGATCCACAAAAATGTCCCCAACATGGTCGGACAGATCACAACCATCCTCGCCAAGCTTGAGATCAATATCGCCAGCATGTCAAATGCTGCTAAGAAAGATACGGCTTATTCGATCATCGATGTAGACGGATTGAACAGTGACAATAGCGAAGAAACACTGGCTATGATTCAAAGTATCCCAGAAGTCTACCGTGTTCGTCTGATCAGACACAAGTAAATTACTATCAAGTCAGGCGCCAATATGTTACAACTTTTAGTAAAGGGTACTATAAGGAGGGTAACAAAAAATGTATAAAGTATTGATCGTCCTCCATGATGGAGACGACTACATTCGGATGAACAAAGTATTTGTCGAGAACATGCCCGTTGCTGGACAATACATCATCCATTCTGACGGCTTGCCATATTACGTTGAAGAAGTGACTAGCTTCGTCGGCTATGTCAGCAGTAAAGGAGCCACGACGATTCTCGTAGTGCATCCAGCACCAAAGGATGCACCGGTGAATGACTTGTATGGTATGGATATCGAACGTGACTTAGACGATTCGACTAATTCTTAAAAAATAAATTTGATTTTATGAATAGAGCTCTCAGCCTTGCGGTTGGGGGCTTTTATTGTTGCTATCATTAAAAATAGATTAAAAAAATATTTGATTTTTTAATAATCAGTTGTAAAATCTTTAACAATCACAAAAATTGAATGTCTCAATTCCAGTGATCAATACAGGCTAATTCACATAGAAAGGGTGTCTAAATGAAACGTTATTTAGTTTTAGAAGACGGAAATATCTATCCGGGACAAGCATTTGGCGCAAAGGCTTCATCAGCCGGCGAGCTGGTCTTCAGTACCGGTATGTCAGGATATCAAGAATCAATCACCGACCAATCATACAATGGGGAAATACTGATGTTTACATATCCATTGATTGGTAATTACGGAATCAACCCCGATGATTTCGAATCAAACGCCCCTACCGTAAAGGGTGTTGTAGTACACGAATTAGCCCGACGATCAAACAACTGGCGTATGAATGCGTCATTAGATGAATTCTTACGCAAGAACAAAATCCCAGGAATCAGTGGTATCGATACACGTGCAGTTACTAGACACATCCGAACAAAAGGTGCTATGAAAGCTACTTTAGTTGATGAGATAACTGACACGACTGTATCAGACTTGCGAAAAATCAGCTTGCGACATGACCAAGTTGAAGTTAGCTCTACTGACGACACATATTCCATCCCTGCGACTGGCAAAAAAATCGTAGTGGTCGATTTTGGATTGAAACATTCGATTTTAAGAGAATTAAAGAAGCGAGAGTGTAACCTCGTAGTTGTACCAGCGATGACTGATGCAAAGACGATCTTGGCGATGGATCCAGACGGCGTAATGCTGACAAATGGACCCGGAGACCCTAAGGACGTTGATGTATTAGCGATGATCCAAGAAGTAGAAAAACACGTACCGATGTTTGGCATCTGCTTAGGTCATCAATTGTTTTCACTGGCTAACGGGGCCGATACTTTCAAAATGAAGTTTGGACATCGTGGTTTCAACCACCCTGTTCGTGAACTTAACTCTGGCCGGATAGATTTCACGTCACAAAATCACGGATATGCTGTTGATAGCGAATCACTCGTAGGTACCGATCTTACAGTGACTCATGAAGAGATCAATGATCATACCGTTGAGGGAGTGCAACATGATATCTATCCGGCTTTTTCTGTGCAATTCCATCCCGACGCAGCGCCCGGTCCTCACGATGCTGATTATATTTTTGACAAGTTCATGAGTCTCATGGAACAAAACATAAAGGAGAAGGTTGCGCATGAAGAGAACTGATATTAAAAAAATTATGGTAATTGGCTCTGGCCCCATCATTATTGGACAGGCGGCCGAATTCGATTACTCAGGCACACAGGCCTGCATGGCACTCAAGGAACTCGACTATGAAGTGATCCTAGTCAATTCCAATCCAGCGACGATCATGACAGATACAGAGATCGCCGACAAAGTTTATATCGAACCGATCACATTTCAATTCGTCGCTCAAATCTTACGTAAAGAACAACCAGACGCTATCTTGCCAACTCTTGGTGGTCAGCAAGGTCTCAATATGGCGATGGAATTAGCCGACTCTGGCATCTTGGATGAATTAGGGATTACATTATTAGGCACCAAGTTAGACGCCATCGATCAAGCAGAAGACCGGGAGAAGTTTCGTCAGTTGATGAATGACTTGCACGAACCAGTCCCTGAATCAACGATCGTCCATACAGTCGCTGAAGCAGTCATCGCAGCCAATAATATCGGCTATCCGATCATCGTTCGTCCCGCCTTCACGATGGGTGGAACTGGTGGTGGTATCGCCAATAACGACGATGAATTGACCGAGATTGCCGACAATGGCTTGAGCCTCTCACCAGTAACTCAAGTCATGTTGGAACAGAGCATTGCCGGCTACAAGGAGATCGAGTTTGAAGTCATGCGTGACGCGTCGGACAATGCCATGGTCGTCTGCAACATGGAAAATTTCGACCCCGTCGGAATCCACACGGGGGACTCGATCGTCTATGCACCAGTCCAGACCTTGTCCGACAAGGAAGTTCAGATGTTGCGTGATGTCGCACTGAAGCTGATCAGAGCCTTGAAGATCGAGGGTGGGTGTAATGTTCAACTGGCCTTAGATCCGAACAGCTATCAGTATTACGTCATCGAAGTCAATCCTAGAGTCAGTCGTTCCAGTGCTCTGGCTTCCAAGGCGACTGGTTATCCGATCGCCAAAGTTGCCGCTAAGATCGCAGTTGGCTTGACCTTGGATGAAATCATCAACCCGATCACGGGGACGACTTATGCCGAATTCGAACCGGCCTTGGATTATGTCGTCTGCAAGATACCTCGTTGGCCGTTTGATAAGTTCACAAATGCCGATCGGTTGTTAGGCACCCAGATGAAAGCCACCGGTGAGGTGATGGCGATCGGTCGTAACATTGAAGAAGCTACGCAAAAGGCAGTTCGTTCACTAGAGATCGGCTTGAACTACTTGGACGACGCTAACTTACACGACTTATCCACTCAAGAACTGGACGAAGGTCTAATTCATGCCAAAGATGACCGCCTGTTCTATCTAGTTGAAGCACTCCGCCGCAATGAGCCACTCGAAAAACTCGCCCAGAAAACTCAAATCAACTTGTTCTTCTTAGACAAGTTGCTCCACATCATTGAGATCGAAGCAAAACTGAAACAACATCAAAAGGACGATGAAGTCTTGCTAGAAGCGAAGAAGAACGGCTTCTCCGATGAGACTATCGCGAAGTTTTGGCATCAGACTGAGGATGAGATCAGACAGTTCAGAGCAACACATCAGATCCAACCGGTCTACAAGATGGTCGATACTTGTGCGGGTGAGTTCGAATCCAGCACACCGTATTATTACGGGACCTATGAATACGAAAACGAAAGTATCGTGACCAATAAACCATCGATCCTCGTGATCGGCTCCGGTCCTATCAGAATCGGACAAGGCGTGGAATTCGACTATGCGACAGTGCATTCAGTCAAGGCCATCCAAAAGCACGGTTACGAAGCCATCATCATGAACAGTAATCCTGAGACCGTCTCGACCGACTTCTCCGTCTCTGACAAACTGTACTTTGAACCACTGACCTTAGAAGATGTCTTGAATGTGATCGACCTCGAACAACCAGAAGGCGTCGTCTTACAATTTGGTGGTCAGACGGCGATCAACTTGGCTGAACCACTGGCTGCCCATGGGATCAAAGTCTTAGGAACGACAGTTGAAGATATCAACCGAGCTGAAGATCGTGATGAGTTCGAAAAAGTCATCGACGCCGCAAACATCAAACACCCAACTGGTGATACAGCGACCGAGGTCAGCGCCGCCATCGACATCGCCGAAAAAGTTTGCTATCCAGTACTCGTTCGTCCGAGCTACGTCCTTGGTGGTAGAGCCATGCGGATCATTCATCAAGCTAGCGAGCTAGACCACTACATGCATACGGCGGTCAAAGTCTCACACGACCATCCAGTTTTGATCGACCATTACTTGGTCGGAACGGAATGTGAAGTTGACGCCATCTGTGACGGGGAAACCGTCTTGATCCCAGGCATCATGGAACATATCGAGCGTGCGGGAGTTCATTCTGGTGATTCGATGGCCGTCTATCCTTGCCAGAGTTTCTCACAAGCTGTTCAAGATCAGATCGTGGAGATCACTGAGCAATTAGCTTACGACTTGAAGTGTGTCGGGATGATGAATATTCAATTCGTCGTCCATGACGATGAAGTCTACGTGATCGAAGTCAATCCTAGAGCCAGCAGAACGGTACCATTCTTGAGTAAGGTAACGGACATTCCGATGGCACAAGTTGCGACGAAGGTCATCTTAGGTCAGAGCTTGGCAGAGCAAGGTTATCAAACTGGCTTAGCACCGATAGATGACTTAGTTCACGTCAAAGCGCCAGTCTTTTCATTCTTCAAGCTAGCAGGCGTGGACGGTCTCTTGGGACCGGAGATGAAATCCACTGGTGAAGTCATGGGGACTGATACCACGGTGGAGAAGGCGCTATATAAGGCTTTTGAAGCTACTAAAACTCACATCCCCAGTGCTGGCAATATCGTCATCGACGCTGAATTACAAGATAGCGATGAATTGATCGAACTCGCCAAAGGCTTCTCCGAGTTAGGTTACAAGCTATCTTCTGTGACGGAGAGCGACTATCTGCAAGCACAAGGGATCGACGTTCAGCCGATCCTGACCGAAGAGTTGGACGAGATGATGCTCGACAAAAATATCCAGCTAGTCATCAATAACTTACTTGACGATCCTGGTGCCGAAGTCAGAGCTGAGGCTATCGCCCACGGAGTACCATTGTTCACGGCAATCGATACCGTCAAGGCAATGCTATTAGTTCTCAAAGATAGAGCTTACTCGATTCAAACTTTGTAAAAAAGACTTAGATGCGCATTTGCATCTAAGCCTTTTTTTTTGCTTTTATAAATTTAATTATAAAGAAAGAGCAGAGACCTACCACTAGTCTCTGCCCCCCTTGGCGAGAATAAGACTAGAGCCTACCACAAACCCCAGTCTTTAAGCAGTTGAGAAGGAGTACCACTTTTGAACAATAACTTTCGTTATTTTGTTTATACATCCCGCCCGTATAAACATCTTAATTATATAGCTCAAATAACATAATATCTATATCATTAGATAAATATTTTGATATTATGTGTGATCGGAAATATAAATATATTTGTTCATTATAATGAATGTTAAAAAATTATGCCAAGTGAACTACTCGTCACTAAAGTAACGAGCTTCTAGGAACACTTCAAACTTGCCGATCAGTATTTCAACTAATCAGTAGAGGTTAAAGCTAATTTACTAAGGCTTGTCCCAAGCCCTTTAATTCAATATTTTTGGCAGCGTTTATATCTCTATCATGCTTGGCATTGCATTTAGAACATCGCCATTGTCGGATATCCAATGTGTGTTTTCCGTCATCGTAACCACAATTAGAGCAGATTTGACTGGTCTTGAATGGATCAACAACAATAAGTTGCTTTCCGTACCATTTACACTTGTATTCAAGCATCAATCTTAGTTTTCGCCATGATTGATTAGCGATAGCTCTTGCAAGTTTATGGTTCTTGATCATGTTCTTAGTCTTTAAATCTTCGATAATGATAATGTCGTTGTCTTTGACTAGTTGAGTAGTTATCTTATGCAAGTAATCGTTTCTTTGATTAGCTATCTTCTCGTTATACTTAGCTACCATAATTTTAGCCTTCATGTAGTTTTTGTATTGAGAAATGTCTTTGGCACCAGTTAAACCGAGCTTGTTTTGATATTGAATATCTTTTAATGCTCTAATACGACGTCTAGCAAGTTTCTTCTCCCACTGGTGCTTCTTTTTAGCTAGTTGCTTATCGAAACGAATGGTAGGATATTTCTCGCTATTAGAACCTATAATTAAGTCGGCTACTCCCATATCCAGACCAATAGTCTTATTAGTCTTATCGAACGTTTGGTTTTCACATTCAACGAGTAAGATTGCATAATACTTACCAGTAAAAGACTTTTTGACAGTGACTGATTTAATGATCTTAGGAACAGTTTTACCTGTTTTGAACTTCATACAACCAAGCTTTGGTAGCTTTATCAAACCATCCGTAGTTTCGATATTGTGATTGATACATTTCGACTGGTA